>NZ_CATZBU010000008.1:0-205250 GCF_958405935.1 Ralstonia psammae | reverse complement strand
GCTGCCACACCATCATGAATTGCGTCGATGTGTGCCCGAAGGGTCTGAACCCGACCAAGGCCATCGGCAAGATCAAGGAATTGATGGTGCGTCGCGCGGTGTAAGCCGCGAGTGGCCCGGGTTCCCCTGGGCCACCCACAAAGGCGGATGACCGCGCTCCGCCATCACGCCTTGGCCAAGAAGTCGGCCACGTCGGACAGCACCGGCCCAAGAAATTTCAGAGGCGAAGCGAGCGCTGCCACCAGCGTCTTGTGATCCAGTCGCGGGTAGACCTTGAGCTCAACAGGGTGTCGATACTTCATCAAGCGCTCGGCAAGGGAGAGCGTATTGCGCCGCACGTCGACGTATGCATCGCGTTCTCCAGTGAGCAAAAGCGCGGGGGGCTGCCAACGTTGATCGACATGGAACAGCGGCTGGCTGTCTTGCGTCTCGTGCGGATGATTGAACACGGGCAGTATGTCGGCCGCCTGGATCGGCAGGAAGTTATACGGGCCTGCCATTCCGATCCAGCCCGAAAGTGACTCCGTACCTAGCCCGTGCGCGCCCAGCCAACGGGAGTCCGTCGCCAGCATGGCGGCGTTATAAGCGCCCGCGCTATGGCCCGCAACGAACAGGCGTGCACCGGCATAGCCCTGCTGCGCGAGCCAGTGCTGCGCGAAGGCCGTAGCTGCAGCACAGTCCTCAAGGAAACCCGGATAACTGACTTCCGGATACAGCCGGTAATCGACGACCATGGCAATCGCACCAGTCGCTGCCAGCGCCTCGCCCACGAAAGCGTAGTCCGTGCGAGCGCCCTCTCGCCAAGAGCCCCCGTAGAAGAACACGACCGCCCGTGCGGGCCCTGCCATGGGTCGGACAGGTCGATAAACGTCCAGCTTCTGGCGTGGGTTGTCACCGTACGCCAAGCCCAGCGTAGAAACACTGGCGTCGGACTTGGACACAGCATTGAGAACATCCAGGGCAGAGCAGCCAGCCAAGCTCGATAACGCCGCGGCCAACCATGCACGACGCGTCAGGCGGGTCATCGGCATGCTCGCTCCAATGCTTTGTCGTGACAGGGCGTCGCGCCCTCATTGAGGCGCGCACGGAGGGCAGTCTGGGGCACGCCAGCATGGCGGCAATTGAACAGGATCACCATGGAAGTGCAAATCAAGTCTGAGGGTGCTCTGGCATATACGGTCTGCCGACGCGAATGGATGCAGCTCATGCCGACGCATGAGCCATCGCCCACAAGACAGTTTCGCAGGTTCGCAATCATTCCTGCATCCAATCTTGCATGCGTGACGTATGTGTCGACAGCGCTGTGTAGCAATTGAGGCAGGCCGCGCAGTGCACCTTCCATACCTGACACGAGGAGATTTGCCCATGAAGCGAGCACTGCTATTGGTTCTGACGTTGACCACCGCCACGCTGAGCGCATGCGGCGGCGGCGACGATACGCCCATGTCGACCGCATCGACGGCACAGTTTCCCCAGAACGCCGACATGTGGGCCGGACTCGGCGGAGACGCGAGCGCACCGGCCGCCATTTCAAAGGTCGTGGACGATGCGGTGTCCGGTCTGCTTGCGGACCCCAAAGAAGCTCCTTATTTCGCCAACATCGGCCGGCCCGGACACGATACGGTCGGGCGTCTCAAGGCTTGCCTGAACCTGCAGTTCAAGGCGCTGTTCGGCGGCCCCTTCAGCTACCCCGGGCAAGTCGCTGCGGATGGCTCGACCGTGATGTGCGACGACATGGCGGCAGCACACTCGGACGTTGGCATTCCCGGGTGCGTATTCGATCAGTTCATCACCGATGCCGCCGCTGTCATGAAGACCGATGGCGTTCCTGATGGTTACATCTCGCGTGTGGCGCCTGTCCTCACCGGGCTCAAGTCCACCATCGTGTCATCGATGCCTCAGTACCTGGGCCCTAACACCGCCCAGAACTGCCAATGAACCCGCGACGCCGGCTGCAACGCTACGCCATGCCCAGTGTTGCAGCGCTCACGGTCGCGATCGGCCTTGTCGGAGCAATGCACTTGAAGTCGGCCCGCCCTGTACTCGCAATGCTGGGCGTACCCTGCCCCGTCGACAGCACCACGGCAGAGCAAGTCAGCGCTCTGCGCGCAAGCGGACTGGCGCACCTGCGCACCAGCCAGCCGGCACCTGCCCACCCCCTTCCGGGCGGGTTCGTGCTGGAAGGCACAACCGCCGCCGAAGCCGTTCGCTGGGCACATGAAAACGGTGTCGCCTGTGACGCTGTCACGCACGGCTACAACTATCTCCGCTGTCGTGGCGTCGAGGCCCGCAAGCTGGGCCTTGCCGGCCCGCCCGTCAGCGAGTTGTGGCTCAGCTTCGGTCCGCACGGCCATCTCGTCGGCGTAGACATCTACCGCCGGGGCATGAACGCCAACGACACCACCGCTGCCTGGAACGGCGCGGCACATACGCTACGCAACGCGCTCGGTACGCCGACTGCGACAACAGGTGATGCCTCGCCAGAGGTACTGAGCCAATCACCACTGCAGACGGCTCGTTTGCAGTACCGATTCTCAGACTACCTGGCGATCGTCACTGCAAGCAACCTGCCGTACGCCGGGCTGGCGGTGCGGGAACAGTACATGTCGTCCCGCCTTTGATTGCAGTTGAAAGCGAGCGGTCTTTGCGTCATACCTTCGGCTTGTCGGGCGAAGGTATTTTTTTCGCCCCCCATAACGCAAAGACCGACGAAATCGCCGGTCTTCACTTAAACAACCGCTCATAGACGACCGGCTGAACCATCGCCGCCGGGCTTGAAGCGTCTCTGCATCTGCTCGTCATCCTGCAGGGCAGATCGGCCGCCGCTATGTTTCATGCATTTCGCCCTTGCCCACGACGGGGCCCGTGGCCTGACCTGTTGGAGAGCCGCCTTTCGGCTCCACTGAAACGGCAAGCACTGCACGGGCATTGAGTTTTGCTGCGTTTTCCCTCGACAGGGCAATCGAAGTCGATCGATTGGACGCGAACACGCCCAACGATATCGGCTTGCTGTTTTCGGGAATGAGCCAAAGCTCCGTCGAGGCGGTGTCGGACACCTGCAATGCAACAGCCGGCACCACGACGATTTCACGTTTTGTCGTGTCGATGGTCATCGTCCAATGCGGCACGCCGTTCTCGCCGGTGATGGCCGCTGCCATGTAGGCCGGCTTCGCGCCAGGGGGCATTCCGTTGGGAGACAACAGGGAAAGATTCAGCGCGACAACCGCGATCATTGCAAAGGATGCTGCGAGCGCCACGGCGCGCCACAGCCGAATGCTGTTCCAGATTCGCCGAATCTGCGACTCGCGCGGCTGCGCTTCAGCGCGCTCAACATGACCCAGATCCGCCTGGATCCGCCTCCAAACGCGCGCAGGCGGCTGCAAGGCAGCCACGTCTTCACCCAAAGGAGACAGGCGCACCTCCCAGGCATTGACGGAATCCCTCAGGGCCGCATCCTCGTCCAGCGCACGCTCAAGGGCCTTGCGCTCCTGGCTATCCAACAGTCCAAGAACGTATTCGGCGCAGTCCAGATCGCGATCGGGGGTCATGGATGTTGCTCCAGACACGCTTTGAGCTGCAGCAGGCTGCGCCGCACCCAGCTCTTCATCGTACCGATCGGAACACTCAGGCGCGCGGCAAGTTCAGCGTAGCTCGCGCCCGTATAGAACGCTTCGACGATGACACCTCGCTGCCGTGCCTCAAGATTTCGAATGCAACCATCAAGACGCCGACGTTCCTGACTCATGTCCGCCGCCTCCTGCGGCGTTGCCTGCTCGTCGACGATGTGCGCCCGGTCGGTGTCTTGTCCGGTCATCTCGCGAGACTGACGAAGTCGATCGATCGATTTGTTCCTCGCCAACGAAATCAGCCACGTCATGGCCGTTCCTCGACCAGGATCAAATTGATCGGCGCGTTGCCAGATGGCGACATAGATTTCCTGGAGCACGTCCTCCGCTTCACCCGAGTTGCGAAGAATGCCGTACGCGAGCGAATAGAGTTTGGGCGACGTGAGCGCGTAGAGTTTCGCGAAGGATGTGCGGCTGCCTTCCGCGGTCTGCTTGAGGAGCTCAACTAAATGTTCCCGACCATCGTTCTGACGCGCTGGTATTGAGTCCTCGGACTCGAGCAAAGATGCTCCGACAACGTGCATATGATTTCGCGTGCCTCGGTTGCCCGCAACGGGATGCGGCAAAGGTATACCAACCGCGCTATTCGCGCAACGAACGTCCGGAACGCAGCGAAGTCTGGATGGCATGCCGTTCCTCTCATCACCGTTTGAGCCTGCGCGGAGGCGCATGCCCCCGCGCCGTATGCGGCCGATTACGGCATCAATACCTTGTCGACGACGTGAATGACGCCGTTGGATTGGTACACGTTGCCGATGGTGACGGCAGCGACGCCACCCTTGTCGTCTGTGACGGTAAGGTGGTCGCCCTTCTGCATGACCGTTAGCGCATCACCCTCGACGGTCTTGAGGCTCGCTTTGCCGCCCCCATCCGAAACGGCTTTCATCAGGTCTTGTGCCGTCAGCCGGCCGGGCACCACGTGATAGGTCAACACCTTGACCAGGGTCGGCTTGCTTTCCGGCTTCAGCAACTTATCGACCGTACCGGCGGGCAGCGCCGCAAAGGCTTCGTTGGTTGGTGCGAACACGGTGAATGGCCCGGGCCCGGACAGCGTATCGACCAGGCCACCTGCTTTCACGGCGGCCACAAGCGTGGTGTGGTCCTTCGAATTGACGGCGTTTTGAATGATGTTCTTGGATGGGTACATCGCAGCGCCGCCCACCATGGTGGTCGCTTCGCTGTCGCCCATAGCGGCGGCGGCTACGGATGCATAGCCGCCAGAAATGATTGCGAGGGAAAGCAAAACACCAGACAACCCTGCCAGTTGATACCGTTTCATTGTTGACCTCGTTCGTGGCGCTTCGCAACGTGGAAGCAACCCATATACGAAGAGAAGCCGTTGGCGGATGCACTGTCGGATCGCGCAATAACGCAGCGGAGGGGTTCACTGAGTTGAGCTGGCTTTGCGTTGGAAAGACCCTCCATACACTGAGCCCCGAAGGTTGCCGCGGCCCCATCCTGTCAGATGCGACGCTGGCGAGGTCGCAAGGCGAGATGGTCGCCGTCTCTCCTGTCGTTAAGCCTGGCGACACGTTGTGCGTCGTCTACCTGCCGCATCGCCGTGCACGCATTGATGCCAATCCGCATCTGACGATCGAGGTGACCGCCCCGCCGTTGCCTGTTCTTTCTTTGATGAATGGTGGGCGATCCGCACACGCTCGCTTGCCATGCGCCCCGATTTGCTCGACGCGGTTCACGTTAGTCGGTATCGCTCATAGGGCTTCTTCGGATCGTTGGACACTCATTCACTGTTGCGGCCAGGCAGCAGTGCAAGAAATTCGCGCCGTAGGCTCGGGTCTGTCAGAAAGACTCCGCGCATCACGCTGCTCACCATGCGCGACTTGTCGTCCTTCGTGCCGCGCCAGTGCATGCAGTAGTGCTCCGCCTCGAGCACGACTGCAAGGCCGTCGGGTGCCATCCGGTTCTCCAGCAGATCGGCAATCTGCTTGATAGCCTCCTCCTGGATCTGCGGACGGCTCATGACCCAGTCGATGAGGCGTGCATACTTGGACAGCCCGATCAACTGCGAATCTTTGCTCGGCATGACGCCCACCCACGCGCGCCCCATGACCGGACACAAATGATGCGAGCAGGCGCTGCGCACCCGCAGCGGCCCCACCACCATCAGTTCATTGAGCCGCTCTACGTTCGGAAACGCTGTCACCTCTGGTGCCGCAACATAGCGCCCTGCAAACACTTCGCGGACGAACATCTTGGCCACACGGCGCGCGGTTTCACGGCTGTTGTGGTCTTGCTCGACATCGATAACGAGGGCGCGCAGCACTGACTGCAGGCGTTCTTCGACTTCGGCCTGGAGCAGATCAAGCTCGCCATCGCGCAGGTAGGCAGCGATATTGTCGTTGGCGTGAAAGCGATGGCCAGCGCTCATCAAGCGCTCCCGAATCCGGACAGAAAGCGGCACGCCGTCAACCGCCCCGGCAAATCCCGGCGGATCCAAAGTGAGCTTCATTGATGTTGCCTCCCAAAATTGGCGGTGCACTCACCGCCTGTGCAGGCTCAGGAGTGTTCCTGAGCAACGTATACGCAGCGAATGCGCGGGTAGACGCCGTGCCTCAGCACAAACGGCGAATTCCGTTGCGTCCTCAAGCATCAGGCTGTCATGGTTGGCGACATCGCCGAACCGCGTGAAGTTGCTCGTCGAGCGGGGAACGTGCTGCGCAGCCGCCGATCAACCGCGCGACCGCATCCCGTACCCGGCTGAGGATCAACAAGACGCGGCGAACACTCGCGAGTCGCACCGTCTTCGGCCGCCGAGACGAAGCCTCGATAAGCAAGGCATCGGCGCCTGGTGAGAAGGACTCCGTGGTCACCGTGTTGCACGTGCGGCTCAATGCAAGAGCGACAGTTCCCTCATGAGACACGGTGATGTCGACACCGTCAAGAAAGTGAAGCGGAAAAGCTGCGCCTGTGCGTCACGCGAAAAGGAATTGAGTTGGATTTCGGATTGATATAAACGCAAGGCCGAATCCATGACACGCTTAATGGTCTTCCGCTTTGGCCACCGTCAGTCGCAGACAGGGCTGGAGTCTCGTATTCGCGGCCTGATTCGCAACTGCTATACCGATTTCGGTCCGACCCTGGCGGCTGAGAAACTCCGTGAGCAGCGCAGGGTTGGGCTGTCCAAGCGTCGCGCGAGCCCCCGAAACCCAAGTGCCCCGCTCCCCAGACCAAGCGGCAGCGCTTGACATGCATCAATGGCCGATCGCACCCGTCCTCTACATTGACAGTGCGGGTATTTACCGCACATCACACCGAAGGCCGCTCATCATGGCAAACAATCGACGTACCCTCATCGCATCCGCCTCGACCGCGCTCCTGCTCGCTTGGAGTTCTCTTGTGCTCGCCGCCGGCCCATCAACCAACGCAGAGCGCGATAACGATCGTACCGAGAAGAAAGCGCCGCCGCCCGCAGCGACGGCCGTGCCGCAAAGCAATGCGGACTTTGATGCGCAAATTGCCCATCTGCGCGCCCTCAGGGAACGCATGGCACGCGCCAATACGCCAGAAGAACGACAAGCCCTGATGAACGAGCGCATGAGGGTCATGCAAGACATGATGACTGGCATACGACAGATGGGTGGCATGAAGCCGACGAGAAGAAACGGCCAAGCCAATCAAATGGCTCTGTGTCGGGGGATGACGGAGCGGCACACGGCCATGATGGAGGAGATGATGCAAATGCTGATGGATGGTCAGGGCATGGGAATGGGTCCCGGAATGGGGTCTGGGATGGGGTCTGGGATGGGCGGCATGATGAGGAAGTAGATACGGGTTGATTGCTCAACGCTGCTTTTGCACAACAACTCCCTTTGACCCTCCCTGCATGGGAGGGTTTATCGTTTCTTGCGCACGAGAAACGCACGTCGCCACCAGCTAGTGCATCCGGCGGCAGGCGAACCGATAGGAGCCGATGTCAATGGAAGAGCCCCACCACATCCACGCAGCCGAGCACGATCGCACGCACTTGCATGATGATCACGCCGGACATCGCCATGCCGGCCACGGAGACAAAGACCACGTTGCAGCCGCCCCCGCCGAATCTCAAGCGGAGACTGTCTACACATGTCCCATGCATCCGCAAATCCGGCAGGACCACCCAGGCAATTGTCCGATTTGCGGCATGACGCTGGAACCGGTCATTCCCGAGTTGGATGAAGAGGAGAACCCGGAGCTTGCAGACTTCCTGCGGCGTTTTTGGTGGACGCTGCCACTGACCATTGCGGTTTTTATCCTGGCGATGTTCGGGCACCGCTACGGCTGGATGGATGCCCGGCAGCAAAGCTGGACCGAGTTGGTCCTGTCGACGCCCGTGGTGCTGTGGGCGGGCTATCCATTCTTCCAGCGCTGCGCTCAGTCCTTCCTGCATCGCAGCCCCAACATGTGGACGCTCATCGGACTGGGCACCGGGGCCGCCTATCTCTACAGCGTGATCGCAACCGTCGCACCAGGGGTGTTTCCTCAGACGTTCACGGAGCACGGTCGGATTGGTGTCTATTTTGAAGCGGCGGCGGTCATCATTTCCCTCACGCTGGTGGGCCAACTGCTGGAACTGAAGGCACGGTCGCAAACGTCTGCCGCGATCAAATCACTGCTTGGCCTCGCCCCCAAGACCGCCCGGCGCGTCAATGCCGACGGCACTGAAGCCGATGTACCGCTGAGCCACGTGCACGTCGGGGACCGTCTACGCGTGCGACCCGGCGAGAAAGTGCCCACCGACGGTATCGTGATCGAAGGCTCAAGTTCGCTGGATGAATCGATGATTACCGGAGAGCCTATTCCCGTGACCAAGCGGGTGGGTGACCACGTGATTGGCGTGACGATGAACACTGCTGGGAGCTTGATCATCGAATCCGAGAAGGTGGGTTCCCAAACCGTCCTCTCGCAGATCGTTCAGATGGTTGCCCAAGCTCAGCGCTCCAAGGCGCCCATGCAGCGCATGGCGGACAAGGTCGCGGGCGGTTTCGTTGTCGCTGTGGTGACCGTTGCCGTGCTCACCTTCTTCACATGGGGGTTCTTTGGACCGCAGCCAAGCTGGGTGTATGGGCTCATCAACGCGGTTGCTGTGCTGATCATCGCGTGCCCATGTGCGTTGGGCCTGGCGACCCCGATGTCGATCATGGTGGCGAGCGGCAAGGGAGCATCGAACGGCATCCTGTTTCGCGACGCGGCCGCCATCGAGAATCTGCGCAAGGTTGACACCCTGGTTGTCGACAAGACAGGAACGCTCACGGAAGGCAAGCCTGCCTTTGATCGCTGCTTGGGCGCCAACGGTTTCGACGATGCCGAAGTGCTTCGCTTGGCAGCCAGTCTGGATCAAGGCAGTGAGCACCCATTGGCGGCGGCCATTGTGAAAGCCGCCAGAGAGCGCGGACTGTCTCTGCAGAACGCTGAGAACTTCGAATCCAGCAGTGGCATTGGCGTACGCGGTTCTGTTGCCGGCAAAAAGCTGGCTCTTGGCAACACCGTCTTGATGGAGCAAGAGCGTATCGATACGGCTCCGCTGGCCCAGGCCGCAGACGAGTTGCGAGCCCGAGGCGCGAGCGTCATGTACCTCGCGGCAGATCACGCGCTCGCCGGTCTGCTGGCCGTCTCCGACCCGATCAAATCGACAACGGCAGAGGCATTGGCGCTGTTCAAGGACAAGGGCATTCGCGTGGTGATGGCCACGGGCGACGGCACGGTAACGGCAAGGGCGGTCGCTCAGTCGCTGGGCATCGCAGAATTTCACGGGGAAGTCAGGCCCGCCGATAAACTGGCGCTCGTGACGAAACTTCAAAGCGAGGGCCGCACAGTGGCCATGGCCGGCGACGGTATCAACGATGCGCCCGCGCTGGCGAAGGCCGACGTCGGTATCGCCATGGGCACAGGCACGGATGTCGCCATGAATAGCGCGCAAGTTACGCTCGTCAAGGGAGACTTGCGCGGCATCGCGCGCGCCCGCAACCTGTCTGAGGCAACGATCGCCAACATGAAGCAAAACCTCGGCTTTGCGTTTGTCTACAACGCGTTAGGCGTGCCGCTCGCAGCAGGCGTTCTGTACAGCACGACCGGTTTGCTGCTGTCCCCCATGATTGCGGCGCTTGCGATGAGCCTGAGTTCGGTTTCGGTGGTATCCAATGCGCTGCGTCTACGCCGCGTCAGTATCTAAACCAACTGCGGGGGCAGATGCCACCCCGCAGGGGCCATGGACTCGGTTGCCCCTGCGGCAGTAGGCGCTCAGATTGCCTATTTCATCGGGCGCACGTTCATGCCGTCACCCAGCGTGGTGGGCGGATAAACGACCACAGTGTCGTCGTTCTGGAGTCCGTCGAGTATCTGTGCTTCTTCTGCATTGCGTTGCCCGATCTGAATGGTTCGCTGCGCGGCTTTTCCGTTCTTAACGACAAACGCGCACCAGTTGTCGCCGCAGCGGTATAGCGCACCGATCGGTACCTTCAGTACGTCGGGCCGGTCCCAGATGACGATGCGGCCTTGTACGCGATACCCGTCATTCAATCTTCCTGGCGGGTCAACAAGATCCGCGACAATATGGACGCGCTGTTCTTCGACCCCGAGCGCCGACACCTTGGTAAAGGCCCCCGGACCGACCGTCCGTACTGTGGCGCTGATTGCCAAAGGACCACCCCACTCCACTACCGATACGCGCATGCCCGGGCTGACCTTGACGGCATCGGCGGATAGCACGTCGACGACGAGTTCGTAGTGCGAAGGGTCTGCCAGAAGCATGAGGGCTGCGCCTGCTAGCACAACGCGCTCACTTTGTTGTTCGATGCGCAACAGCACTGTGTTGGTCGGGGCACGCACTTCAACAGGTTGCCCGGCTTCCAACGCCTTCAGATTTGCCATCGCGACGCGAACATCGGCTGCGGCCGATGTTTCTCTTGCGCGCGCAGCAGCCAGGTCGCTGTTACTTGAGGCAAACATGGTGCGCATCTGTTCCACCTCCTGCCTTGACATGGCACCGCTGCTCAGGAGCGCCTCCCCCCGGTCCAGGTTTCGCCGAGCTTGCTCGTAGTCCGCTCGGGCGTGAGCGGCCCGCGCCTGGGCTTCACGAAAAATCGCTGCAGCCGCGTCAACACGCGCCTGTTGCGCTGTTCGTTCCCCAGGGGTCATCGGCACCGGCACCAAGACGGCGATCACCTGCCCTGCCCGAATCTGATCGCCTTCATGCAGCTCAACGCGAAGCAGCCGGCCTGTGATCGGCGCCGTGATGACGTAACGATCATGCGCGCGGATTTCGCCGTCTTCGTCAATCGTGACTTGAAGCGGCCCGCGGGTGACGCGCGCAGTGTCCACCGCCGCGGGCGCTGGCCAGAGCGCGTACGAGAGCGCCAATGCCAGCGCAAGCGCGGCAACGGCAAAGGTGAGCGACTTTCGCAGAGCAGAGCGCTTCATGACTCTCTTGCCTTAAGCACTGCGACGATATCCAACCGTCTGATCTTGGCCGCCACCAGCAGGCCCGAACAGACCACCGCACCACCCGCTACAAGGAATGCATAAGCGAAGGTCGCTGCATGAACCACGAGCGGCAGGCGGTACAAGTCAGTCGCGAGTCGAGCCGACAGGAGCCCGCACACGCCGTAGCCAAGCAGGAGTCCGGCCGGCAGCGCAATGGCCGTGAGCACAAACTGCTCTCCCAGCAGAATCCAGGCCACTTCCCCCTGCGTGAACCCGAGCACGCGCAGCGACGCCAATTGCTGAACACGTTCCGAATAGGCGATACGCATACCGTTGAACGCCACACCAAACGCAATCACACAGGCAAAGGCGAAGTTGATTGACGTGGACAGTCGGACGCTTTCATCCATGATCTTGCGAAAGCTGGCGATGACGGACTGGCGGACAGCCACAGCACTCACCGCCGGAAGTCGCTTCAGCGTCGCATACAGATGCGCCGCCGCATGTTGATCGATGGACAGCCTCGCTCCCGACCAGTTTCCACTCTCCCCCAGCAGCTTCGCCAGCGCCGTCTGGTCCATGTAGGCGGCGACGCCCACCAGGTCTGCGGACAGCCCCATCAACGTTACCTGTTTGGTTTGACGCTTGCCCTCAAGCACCTCGACCGTGATCAGCTCGCCCGGATGTACGCCGAGAACGGCAGCAAGCCTGGCCGAAACCACCAAGCCATCGGGAGGCATGTGCAGCGGTCTGCCCTCATCATCGACCAGCCTGTGCAGATCTGCCGTCTGAGCAATTCCGCTCAGCGAGACCCGTCGAGACCGATACCCTGCCGACAGCCTGACCGGCACATCGCGAAAGCCCTCGACCTTTAGCACGCCGGGCAGACGCTCGATTGCGTAGATGGCACGGTGCGATAACGGCTGAGAAAAAGCGATCGTCACGTCCTGGCGCTCGATTTGCTGAAATTGGGTATCGAACAGGAAATCGATCGAATCAAAGAAAAACCCACCGACGACAAGAATCGCGCTCGCGCATGCGATGGCTAAAGAGCCAAGGAGCGACTTGACGGGCTGGCGCGCGATATTGCGCACAATCATTCGCCACACCACGCTCAGTTGCCGATAGACACCGGCCCGTTCCATCCAGCCCACTGCAAACGCGGGCGGAACGACTGCGCGAAGCGCCTCGACCGGCATCAGTCTCATGGCCTTTACGGTGCTCGCGACGGCACCTCCAATTGCCGTTCCGAGGCTAATGAGAAACGCCCAGGTCATCGTCGCAAGATCGGCTCGAAATTCGAGGTGAGCCAGCCGATAGTATCGAGCGTAGAGGTCGGTCAGATGCATCCCTAACGCCAATCCGCCCCCAATACCGACAACGGTACCAGCGGCAGCCACGATGCAGCCGAGTTGCAGGTAATGCAAACCTACCGAAAGGTCACTGTATCCAAACGCTTTCATCAGGCCGATCTGTGAGCGTTGTGTATCAATGAGCCGGGTCAGCACGTTCTGCAACAGGAACATCGCGACGAGAAAGAAGATGGCTGGCACGTAGGTGGCAGTGACGCGGTTCTGTGCGATCTCGTCGGTAATGAATCGATTCGATATCTGGTTTTCCCGGCTGATTGTTCCGAGTCCGCCGTACGGCAACAGCGCTCGATCGATCTGCGCGATGAGCTGCGGCGCGGGCACGCTGCCATCGAGAGACAACACGAGATCATTGAAAGCGCCATCCATGCGGAACGCTGCCGAAACCGCGTTCGTTCCCATCCACACCACGCCGTAATGACGGTTATCCGGGAAGATGGAGCCGGCGCCCGCCTCGTAGACATACTCCGGCGAGATGGCAAGGCCGACAATGTGCAGGCGCTTCCACCGGCCATTCAGGATGGCGCTGAAGTATTGGCCGGCTCGCAGGCCATTGGCCTCTGCGAACGCCCCGCTGACCAGCACTTCGTCATCTCGGCCCGGCGAAATGTATCGGCCGCTTTGAAGATGCAGCAGGTTGAGCGCGGGCCAGCCGAGTTCCGGGATCGAAACAAGGCGGGCTGTGGCCGGCTCGGCAAGGCCGGGTATGTCGACCGTGACATCTGACACCACGCGCGCGTCCACACGTGACACCCCGGGTAGCGCGGCAATGCGCGAAGCCGTCTGTAGCGGCGCGCGCTTCAGATGGACGAAGAGATCAGCAAAACGGTACGACGCGTAGTAGTCCTGCTGGGCGTTCAACAAAGCCAGATAGGTGCTGCGCATCGCAACAAACGTGGCGACGCCGCATCCGACAACCAGCACGGCTGCCACGACCTGCGCACGCATTTGCCACAGGTCTCGCCAGAGTAGCCGGGCAAGCATGTTCACCATGCCAGATCCCCAACGCGGGCACGCTGTGCGTTGCGGCGGTGCTCGACAAGGGTGCCGCTGCTCATGCGAACGACGCGGTCCGCCATTTCAGCGATGACGGCGTTGTGCGTGACGATGACGATCAGGGTGCCGAACTCGCGGTTCACCTGTTCGAGCACCTCAAGCACCAGTTGCCCCGTCCGAAAGTCCAATGCACCTGTCGGCTCATCGCACAGAAGTACATCTGGCCGCTTTGCAATCGCGCGGGCGATGGCAACGCGTTGCTGCTCACCGCCCGACATCTGGGAGGGAAAGTTGTCTGCCAATGGCCCGATCCCCACCCTGTTCAAGGCCTCGAGCGGATCCAGCGGGTGCTCCGCGATGTCCGTCACCAGTGCGACGTTCTCCCGGGCAGTCAGGCTGGGAATCAGGTTATAGAACTGAAAGACGAATCCAACATGTTCGCGTCGGAATCGCGTAAGGCCTCGCTCCCCCGCGTCGGAAAGGTTGTGGTCCCGATATACGATGGAACCGCTCGTTGGTGTATCCAGCCCGCCCATCAGGTTGAGCAACGTGGATTTTCCGCTGCCAGACGCCCCCAGCAGCACAACGATCTCACCCGAGCCGAGTTCCAGATCGACGCATTCCAGGGCGCGCACGCTCACGCTCCCCATTGGGTAGACCTTGCTGACGGCCTGAATTGTGAACACCGTTTCCACAACACACCGATCGGCTAGATGAGCAAGCACATTTCGGGACGGCGCATTGGGCAATGGCAAGCGCGCTCGAAACGGCCATTGCCGACCGCGTGGCAGGCGGAACGTCTCTTCTACGCCGCGCTTTTCCTGAATGGGATCATGCTCGTGATGGGGGGCGCAATAGGACGTCAGCCATGCGCGAATACAAAAACTCTAGGCGAGTCCCCGGCTTGGATGTTGATGTCCATCAATCTTGAATGGAGCCTTGCGCCTGTGCCCAATGTGTATGGGCGAATGGGCGTATGGGCGGGAGCTTGTAACCGCACCACATGCAGTGATACTCAGACCAGGCACCCGATCATCGTTCTGCGTTGGTCCGTGCGTCTTTGGAGGCCGACGCGGTTGATTCCGGTCGTCGCCAGCGCAGACGCCTGGTTTGCAAGAGGTACCGCCAATCCAGTTTGGCGAACCCATAAACGAGCGCCAGGAACACGACCTGCGACACGACAAAGTACACACCCATGTATGCCCCGTCGATCTCGGCCTCTTCGTCCAGATAGCGGGCGCCAATCTGAGCAATGTGCGTCCACGTCAAATAGCTTATCCAGCGGCCAACGAAGAACGGAAGTCCGATCAACCAGAGCCGCATCCCAGTCAAACCGTAGGCAATGAAGATGTAGTTGGATGGGAACGGGCTGAAGGCGTATGCGAGCATGAGCCCGACGGTCATACCTTTGCGGTCTTCCAGCCAGGCGCGTACCACGTCGATGTTCTGACGATCCTCCTCGCGCATCCAGCGGTTGCGTACGAGCGTGCACGATAGCCGCGCCAGCACCACGCGGCCGAGGGTTGCTGCGCACGCGGCAACGCCCGCAAGAAGCTCTGGGTTGGCATCGGGCTGTGAAAAGCCGATCCACGACATCACCATCCACGTCGGCGGTGCGAAGGCTGGCATCAC
The DNA here is from genome assembly GCF_958405935.1 of Ralstonia psammae. NCBI lineage: Bacteria > Pseudomonadati > Pseudomonadota > Betaproteobacteria > Burkholderiales > Burkholderiaceae > Ralstonia > Ralstonia psammae. The sequence goes on along the minus strand of NZ_CATZBU010000008.1, from coordinate 190,207 downwards.
ATTCAGCAACAGGATGGTCGCGAACAATACGAGCAGGTTTGTCATGACGATCAAGCCTCTGCGCCGAGCACATGGAACAATTCGTCCTCTTGCGCGCAATGCAGCCGCAGGATGGCATCCAGCCCATACAGCAAGCGTTGCAGCTCTTGTGTCACAGTGGCATCGGGCCCGTCGGAGGCAACGTCCGCCACGATCCGGTCCAACAGGTTCGTCACGCGGAATATCTCGCGATGCATGGCGCTCATTGCCGCCATCGGGTCATCTCCACCAAGCAGGCGGGCTACGTCCGGATAGAGTTGGGTATCGTCCCGGCGCTCATGCGGCACCAAAACGTCTGCCAAGGACTTGTTGAGCGATAGCAACGCGGCCTTTGCCGCACCGCTCGGCATATGGGGCAGCGAGTCTGCGACGACGCGGATTCGGCTCATGATGGGCTCCAGCTCCGCGTGTTCGGCCTTGAGGCGCTCGACGTCTGCAGAGACCAGTGAACGGGTCGCTTCATGTTCTGTTGGCCGCAGCGCCCGCAACGCGTTCGCGATCGCCAATACATCAATGACCTCCTGCAGCAGGGCGCCGGCCAACGGTGGCAGATGGCCCAGCGCAGCGACAACCATGGCTGCAAGCGACAACGACATGCCGATCATCACGCTCTGCAGCGCGATGCGGCGTGTGCGGTGCGCAATCCGGACTGCGTCGACGAGCCGATCCAGGCGATCCACCAACAAGACAATGTCTGCAGCTTCCGAAGAGGCTGCTGCGCCGCGCGCGCCCATTGCCACGCCAATGTCTGCAGCAGCGAGCGCCGGCGCGTCGTTGACGCCATCGCCAACCATGATCACCTTGCCGTCGGTGCGGGCACCCCGAATCACCGCGAGCTTGGCCGCCGGCGACAGGGCCGCATGGACCTCTGTCACCCCCAGCATGGATCCGACGGATTCGGCAACGTCTGCCCGATCGCCCGTCAACATCGCCTGCCGCGTGATGCCCTCGCGGCGCAACAGCCTCAGCGCGCGAGGTGCCTCGAGGCGAATGCGGTCAATCAACTGCAATGCGCCTACCAGTTCACCGTCCACGCCCACAAAGACAGCCGACGCACCGGCGTAGCTCACACGCTTGATGAACCCTTTCACCCAGGTAGGCACATCCGACGCACCCAAGACATACGGCAGCGAGCCGATGCTCACGACGTGTCCCTCAACGCGGCCGCGAACGCCGGCCCCCGGGCTCTCGACCACCGCACTCGGCAGTCGCAGCGTCGCACCCTGTTCGCGCGCGGCCTTGGCGACGGATTCTGCCGTGACGTGATTCGACGCTTGTGCGAGTGAACCGGCCAGGCCCAGCACAACGTCGGATGCGTACTGCGGCGCGCATTCGATATCGACAAGTCGAGCGTATCCGCTGGTGAGCGTCCCCGTCTTGTCGAAGAACAGCGTGTCGGCCAGCGCCAGCCGCTCCAGCGCGCCCCCGCCTTTGACGAGTACGCCTCGCTTGGCGCAACGCGACAGGCCTGACACGATGGCCACAGGCACTGCCAGGATCAGCGGGCACGGCGTGGCCACGACGAGCACGGCCAGACAACGCGCCGAATCCCCCGTCAGGAGCCAACTTGCCCCGGCCAGGAAAACGGCGACGCCGCCAAAGGCAAATGCATAACGGTCGGCCAGTCTTACGGAAGGACTGCGCTCGGCCTGCGCCGCACCAACCAACCGGACAATGCCAGCAAACGTGCTCTTTTCGGCAGACGCACTCGCGATCATTTCAAATGCCGCGCCCACATTCAGCACGCCGCTGCAAATTGCATCTGCCACCGAGCGATGGCGGGTCAGCGGCTCCCCTGTCAACGTGGATTCATCGAGATCGGCAGGCTCGGACAACGTTCCGTCCACCGGCACGACTTCGCCATGCCGCACCAGCAAGCGATCACCCGCTTGAACCTTCTCCAGACTGACTTGGCACCACTGCCCGCCCTCGAAGCGATTGGCCCGCTTGGGCGCATGACCGAGCAACGCCGTCATTTCGCGCTGCGCCCGCGCTTGGGCAAAGTCTTCCAGCGCGCGTCCGCTCGCGAGCATCAACGCAATCACAGCCGCGACCAGCACCTCCCCAGAGAAGAGCGCAAAGCTGATCGACATCACCGCCAGCACATCCACGCCGGCCTGCCGTTGCATCAGTGACCGAACAATCGTGACTGCCAAGGCTAGCCAGTTCGGAACGATGCCAATCAGCCAGAGCTGCCGCGCCAGTGCATCGGCACCGAGGTACCGGGCCCATAACCCCGCCGCCAATGTCAGTGCCGACAAGGCAAGCAATGCAACGTTGGCGAGCAAGCGCGTGGAGTGCATCGTTGAGTCCCTTGTCGGCGCAGTGTTCATGTGCGCTAGATCATGCGGCGCAGCAGCCGATCCTTCAGGATGAACTCGTGCCAGAGCGCCGCGGCGGCATGCAGCCCGACCGCGATATAGACGAGCGTCGCCCCCGACTCATGGACTTCCTTCGCCAAGTGCGACAACGTCTTGTCTTGCGCAAACGCGAGCGTGAAATTCAGCCCGAACGGTTGAATCGGCTTGCCTCCCCAGGCCAGTGCCAACACGCCCAGAATGGGCATCCCAACCATCAGTGCATAGAGCACGCCATGCGTGAGTCGTGCGACAAGCTGCACCAACGGTGAGCCGGGAACAGGGGGCGGTGCCTGTGTGCCCAATCGGGCTAACAGGCGCAACACCATCAGCGCGAGCACGGAGAGCCCCGCCGTTTGGTGGACTGTGAATAGCGCAGCACGCGCAGCGCTGCCTTTGGGGAAGAAGTCGAGAACTTCGATGGCCACGACGGCGATCAACACCGCCAGGACTACCAGCCAATGGAGCGAGCGCATGGCGACGGAGTATTTCAGGTCGGATTGCATAGGGGTCTCAAAAGTGCGTTGAATCAGGAAAGAAGTTACCGCAGGTCAATCGTCAAAGTCCCACATCCGATGCAGATCGAGCTGGAGGCGGCTGTCAGCCTCCAGCAGGTCGACGCGGGCGAGCCGCTCGGCCAGCAGGGCCTCGGCCAGACTGCGGCGGGTTGCCAGTAGTTCAGTCAAGCCCGACTCGCCTGCGCGATACGCGCGCGTTGCCCGGTCGGCTGCACTCCTTTGCAGCGTAGCCGCTTCCATCTGCGCTTGCGCGCTTGTCCGTTTTCCTTGCAAGTTGCCGTAAAGCACATCGAATTCCGCGCCCAGTCGACGCTCAGAGCCCAACCTGCGCCGAGCCGCCGTTTCCGCGTCAGCTGCGGCTGCCATGGCCGCTGAGCGCCGATGCGCCGAGCCGATCGGCATGGCAACGCTCACGCCCATGATGCGCTCCGCGCCACCCCGCTCCACCGTGACGAACATACCGACAGTCGGGTCAGGCTGACGCTCCAGATCTGCGCGCTTGGCCATGTGCTGTGCCTGGGCCTCTTCTGCCATGGCAAGCCGATATTCGTGGCTGTCTTGAATGTACTGGCTACGTAATCGGTCTGGTGGCTCTGGCGGCAACGCGGGCAGTGCAGTATCGGCCTCAAACGCGGGATGGCCCAGCCCCGGAAACCGGGCTTGCAACTCCGCCTGCGCTGTCTGTTCCGCGGCAACGGCCGTCGCCAGCGCAGCTTGCATGCGCGCGCGATCGGCTGCGGCCAGTTCGGCGTCCAGGCGTGAGGCATCGCCCAGTTGCACCCTTCGGGCAGTCAGCGTCGCCAACTCGGCGGCCGCTTTGGCGTTCTCCTGCGCGGCCTGTCGGGCTTGTCCTGCGCGCACGGCACCAAACCAGAGGGCCAGAATCTGGCGCGATGCCTCATGACGTGCATCCTTGACGGCGAGCTGGCCGGCCTCGGCGGCCGCGTCGGCAAGCAGCCCATCGGCTTGCGCTTTGCCCCACAGCCGCAATGGCCGCTCCACAGCGATCTGCCCTTCCGCATGGCGCTCGGAAGGATCGCGCACCTGACGCCCTTGCCCGATTGCCCGCACCACGGTTTCCGCCGTACCGGCGCGAATACCGTCAGCACGCGCCAGTACGCCATCGCGGCGGGCCTCTGCCGCCAGCACGTCGGGCGACTGCGCAACGGCCTCGCGCACGGCATTCTCCGTGGGTAGATAACTCGGCGAGATTTGCGCTTGCGCTGCGGTACTCCAAAGCAGCATCGCGCTAGCTCCAGCCAATGCGATGCGAAACAGATCCAACCTCATTGCGAATCTCCATGCCCGGCGGCCGCACGCGGCCGAGGCAACCCAAAGCGTTCAAACAGCAGGGGCAGAAGAAGCAGCGTCAGTGCGGTCGAAGAGATCAACCCGCCCGACACAACGATCGCCAGTGGCCGCTGAATTTCTGACCCTGGCCCACTGGCCAGCAGTAGCGGAATCATCCCCAGTGCGGTGATGCAGGCCGTCATCAGCACCGGCCGCAGGCGGTCTCGCACGCCGGCGCGTACGGTTTCCGCCATGCTCAAGCCCGATTCCAGCAGCGTGTTGAAGTGCGAGACCAGCACCACGCCGTTGAGCACCGCGATCCCGAGCAACGCGATGAAGCCCACGGAGGCTGGCACCGACAGGTACTCTCCGGATATCCGCAACGCGGCAATGCCGCCCACGAGTGCGAACGGAATGTTGGCGACCACCAGCACCGCCTGCCGCACCGAGCGGAACGTCAACATCAGCAGCAGAAAGATTGCGCCCAGGGCCAATGGCACAACCAGCGCAAGGCGCGCTGCGGCGCGTTGTTGGTTCTCGAACTGGCCGCCCCACATCACCCGCAACCCTTTCGGCAATGAGCCAATCCCGCCAACGGCTGCCTGCGCTTCCTGCACAAAACCCGCCAGGTCTCGACCGTCAACGTTGGCCTGGATCACGGCAAAGCGGGCGCCGTCTTCGTGGTTGATGCGCACGGGCCCATCTACGCGCTCAATACGAGCCAGAGAGGTGAGCGGCCACGCTTTGCCGTCTGGCGCGGTCACCAATAGATTGGTCAGCTTTTCAGGTGCCTGCCGCAAGCCTGCGCTGCCACGCAAGATCAGCGGCGTGCGGACGATGCCCTCAGGCACCACGCCAATTCGGTCGCCCTCGATCAGCGCGCGCAGTTGCGCCTGCAGGGCATCACCGGAAAACCCCGCCTGGCCGACCGCAGCCCGGTCCAGCGACACCTTCAGGTATTGCACACCGCTATTGCTGGGCGCTATCACCTCAGCCGCACCTGGGATGGTGCGTACCTTGGCAGCGATGGCTTGCGCCGCCGCATCGATGGCGGCAAGGTCGCTGCCAAAAAGCTTGATGGCAACGTCGCCACGTGTGCCGGTCAGCATCTCCGAGACACGCATCTCAATGGGCTGCGTGAACCCGTAGATCACGCCGGGGAAGCGCTCCATCACGCGCCGGATCGCAATCGCGATGTCTTCCTTGCTGCCGCGCCACTGATCCTTGGGCTTGAGCACCAGGAAGGTATCGGTTTCGTTCAGGCCCATCGGGTCAAGGCCAAGATCATCCGAACCCGAGCGTGCGACGATCGAGCGAATTTCCGGCACCTCCTTGAGCAGCGCCTGCTGCACACGTTGGTCCATGTCGAGCGACGCGGTTAGCGAAACGGACGGCGCCTTCTGCAACTGCACGATCAAGTCGCCCTCGTCCATCGTCGGCATGAACGTCTTGCCGACCGACATATACAACACCACGGCCATCGCCAACGCCACCCCTGCCAGACCGAACACCATGCGGCGATGCGTTGTCGTCCATGCCTGGATTCGCGCAAAGCCGCTCGCTACCTTGCGCATCAACCAAGGCGGCTCATCTGCATGCGCAAGCAAGAGCAAAGAAGCCAGCGCCGGGACCACCGTAAACGCGATCACCACGGACGAGGCCAGCGCCAGCACGATGGTGAGCGCCACCGGCCCGAAGAGCTTGCCCTCCAGCCCTTGCAATGACAACAACGGCAGGAACACGATGGCAATGATCGAAACGCCCGACAGCATCGGTGCCGCTACCGTTGTCACCGCATGGCGGATGATCGCACCGCGCAGCGCAGGATCTGTCTTGTGGTCTTGCGCGCGCGCCATGGCCGTCTCGATGTTCTCGACCACGACGACAGCTGCGTCCACGAGCATGCCCAGCGCAATGGCGAGCCCGCCGAGGCTCATCAGGTTGGCGGTCAGGCCGACGTAGCGCATCAGGAGGAAGGTCGCCAGCATCGACAGCGGGAGTGTGGCCGCCACTACCAGCGCCGCCCGCACCCCGCCCAGGAACAGGTACAAGGTGATGACCACCAGCACGCTGGCTTCAATCAAGGCGCGAACCACGGTATTGGCCGCACGCGTCACCAGCTCGCCGCGGTTGTAGAAAACGTGGGTCGACATGCCTTTGGGCAACTGTGGGCCAAGCGCATCCAGCCGCTCCTGCACCGCCTCGACCAGCTTGCGGGCATCGCTGCCGCGCAGGCCCAGCACCAGTCCTTCAACCGCTTCGCCGTTGCCGTCTTTGCTGACAGCGCCGTTGCGGGTGGCCTCGCCCAGCCGCACGGTCGCAACATCGCCAACCGTAACCGCAGGGGCCGAAGACAGGCCCTGCGCCGGTACCACGACAATCGCTCGCAAGTCATCCAGCCCGCGTATGCCACCTTCTACGCGCACGACCCAATGCTCGTCCCCGCGATCCAGTCGCCCTGCCCCGTCGTTGCGATTGTTGGCGTCCAGCGCCTGACGCAATTGCTCAAGGGTGACGGCGCGTGCGCGCAACCGGGCCGGGTCGGGTGTCACCTCATAGCTGCGCACCTCACCGCCTAGGGCGTTGACATCGGCCACGCCCGCCACGGTGCGCAGCGCCGGCCGGATCACCCAGTCCAGCACACGGCGCCGCTCGGCCAGGGAGTAGCCATCGCCCTCCACGGTGAACATGAACATTTCGCCCAGCGGCGTGGTGATGGGCGCCAGGCCGCCCACAGCGGTTGACGGCAGATCGCGCGCCAAGCCGGCCAGGCGCTCCGATACTTGCTGGCGCGCCCAGTAAACATCCACCCCCTCTTCAAAATCGACGGTCACGTCACTGATGCCGTACTTGGATACCGAGCGCACGATCGTCTTGTGCGGTAGGCCGAGCAGTTCCTGCTCGATCGGCGTCGAGACCCGCTGCTCAACCTCCTCAGGGGTCATGCCCGGCACCTTGAGCACGACCTTGACCTGCGTCGGCGAGATATCGGGAAACGCATCGATCGGCAGGTTCAGATAGGCCCACGCGCCGGCCGCAGCCAACACACCGGCCGCGATCAGCACCAGCACGCGTTGACGCAAAGAGAACTCAATCAGGCGGGCCAGCATCACTGTTCTCCCGCCAGCAAGCCCTTGAGCGCACCGACACCTGTCACCGCTACGCGTGTACCCGCTGGTAGATTGGCGCGAACGACAGCGATGGCGTCGTCCGTACTGGCGACGGCAACATCCTGGAAGCGGAAGCCCTTGTCTGTGGCGACGAATACGCCTGGCGTGCCTCGCACGTAGACCAACGCTGCCATCGGAACCCGCAACAGGCCGGCGGCGTTTGCATTGGCCGCGCCGCGCAGCTTGAGCGTGACGTTGACGCTCTCCCCGGCACGCAGGTCCCCACGTCGCTCCAGCGATGCACGCACACGCACGCCCGCAGTGCCATCACCAGAAGGCGCAACGCCAATGACGGTGCCGCCCACGCCGCGCTGCGCGACCTCGACGCGGTCACCTGTGGCCGGCAGCGGTATATCGCGGCCGACGAGCAAGTCCAGCTCCAGCGCTGCCGGGTCAACGATCCTGAAAAGCGGTGCCGCCGCTTCGACTCGCGCGCCCGGAACAGCGTTGACTTCGGACACCACGCCACCCCGGCTGGCCACCAACTGCGCCTCGCCGCCCGAGCCGCTGAATGCGATGCCTGCGGAGGCCAACTCTGCCCGGCGCGCCTTGACCATGGCGTTCGCCTCAGCGGCCCGCGCCTGCGTTGTCTGCCAGCGGCTTGCAGCGATGATGCCGTCGTCGTACAGCGCCTTGTCGCGGGCCAGCGATTGCTGCGCGAGATGCGCCTGCGAATTGGCCTCCGTCAGCGCGCGACTGGCTTCGAAGAGTTGCGGGCTCAGAAAGCCCGCCAGCGGCTGCCCCGCGCGGACGGTTTGCCCCACGGACACCAACACGCGGGACACCATGCCCGCATATGGGGCCGCCATCACATATTGCGCATCGGGCTTGAAGACGACACGCGCGTGCGTGCCGACCTCCAACCCCGAGGAGGTGGCGACCGGGCTGAAGCGCACTCCGAGGGAGCGCGCCTGTTCAGCCGAGAGCGGCACTGCCTGCGCAACTGCTTGGGCAGCGGCCTGCTCGAGCGGAAACGCGGTCAGCGCAATACACGCACTGGCCGCGACGATTCGTTTGAAAGACATGCCTGACTCCAATTCACGGAGGCAACGCTATGGACGCCGCCCCTGATTGCCTCGCGTACGCGAGCGACCTGAAGGTCCGCCGTCGCTCAGCATTTCCATGCGACGCGAACGGCAACCTCTTACGGTGGATGGCTGGTGGAAAGCGAAGCCGCTACCGCCGCGTGGCGCCAGGCGAGCGCAATGAAGCAGAAGACAGCGCTTCTGACCGATTCATCTTCGCCAATGCCAACACGAGGGGCTTGTTGCAAGTCAACAAGTTGCGGCACAACGCGCCCGCCGGCCGTCTACCGGGTACGGATCAGTACAGCAGCGGAGGGGCTTGGGCCGGAGGTGGCCGATTGATGCGATCGCGCCAGCGCGCTCGCAGTGGCGTCGGCCGAGGGGCAGGACGTGATACCGAGGCGCAAGCAAGCGCCGCCAGCAGGAGAAATGTCAGCGGGGACACCCCGGCGGCAGACGCTGCCCAAAGAAATGCGGCGAGTTCCGCCGGACCAATGGCAGGCTCGACATCCACCTCGAAGGGTTCCTGGCTCTTCACGGCCCAGTCATGAGGGCTGGTCTCGGCAGAATCCTCGGTGGGAGGGCGGTGGCCAAACGATGTGGATTGGAAATGAGAATCAACCGCGGCAGGAAGTGCGGTGTGCACGTGCAGGCCAAATTGTTTCGGAGTTCCGAGATGGCCGTGCAGAAGCGGGCTGAGCAGCTGCATCAACACGATGGTCAACAACAGCATTGCCCGAAGCGAGATGCTTGCGGTCGCACGTGGCATGCTTGAATTGTAACGCAATGTGCCATGCATAAGGCGGCGCAGAGACAGCGTCTGCGTCTCCACAAGGGAAAGTCTGGCTCGCGTGCGCATCGTTGGGGTTGGGTATCCGTTTGGACAGCGTGATGTCAGCCCGCTTCCGTCGGAGAAAGACCCACCACTGCATGCGCCAACGCATATGCCGAGGAATACTCCAGCTCGCCCGAGGCTTGCGCGTGGATCGTGAATAGCGGTTGCCCCACACTCACCTGATCCCGCAGTCGCACATGCATCTGCACGCCAGCGACTTGACGCATCGGTGCACCCGCAAGTTTTGCGATGCGGGCAAGGTGGCGGTTATCGATGTTGGTGACGATGCCATGCTGCTCGGCAACGACGTCGCGGCGGAAGACGGCCTCTCCGGGGATGCGTAAACCACCCTGCGCCTCGCAAATCGCTTCAAACTTTCGCCATGCGGCCCCACTATCCAGCAGGCCGGTTGCCATGTCGCGCCCCGTTCCCGCAACGGCTGCGCCGCAAAACTCCAGCAATGCGCCTGCGAGCAATAACGACCGGTCCCGCAAATCGAACGGCGCCGTTGGGGACCGCTCAAGTACAGCCAGAACGTCTCTTGCTTCCAGAGCGGGGCCAATCCCGCGGCCGATGGGTTGCGAGCCATCCGTGCGGATCATCAGCACCTGTACCCCAAACGCTTGTGCCACGCGCTTGAGCAGCATTTCCAGGCGCTCGAGGTCTCCGATATTGCGGACCTTGGCCGTGGGGCCGACGGGCACATCGATCAACACATGGGTGGACCCGGCCGCGATCTTCTTGGACAGAATGGACGCCACAAGCTGTGCATCGCTGTCGACATCAAGTGCCCTTTCCACGCGGATCAGCACATCGTCAGCCGGGCTGAGGCTCAACGCCCCGCCCCACGCGAGCGATGCCCCTACCTGCCCCACAACGCTTCGCAGCTCCGCCGCGGTCAGGTTCACGCGGGTGAGCGTTTCCATCATGTCAGCGGTGCCTGCTGGCGACGTGATGGCACGTGATGAGGTTTTGGGCAACAGCAGCCCCGCCGCCGCACAGATGGCAACGATGATGGGGCTGGTGCGATTGCCGGGCAGACCGCCTACGCAGTGCTTGTCTGCCACGACCGCGCGATCCCAATGCAGGCGCTCGCCCGAGTCGACCATGGCTTGTGTGAGGTCGATGGTCTCCTTCGTGGTCATGCGGCCCGCTGCACAGGCGCTCAGGAATGCTGCAATATGGACATCGGCATAGCGCTCGTGGGAGATGTCCGCGACGATCTCCTGCAATTGCTTTGCGTCCAGATGCGCGCCATAGATCTTGGCGCGCAGGGCCCGCAGTGACTCAAGCGACGGCGCATGCGTGACGCACACTTCGTCCCCGGGACGCGCCATCAACGAATCCACCGCGCTGGCTGACAGGCTGACCTCATGCTTTTCCAGCAGCTCCGACCCCACCAGGTTCAGCGTAGCTATCAGCGACCGCTGCCCGATGTGGACTTCCACACGGGCCTGCGCGGCAAAGCCCTCTGCGCGGCAAATGGCGCTCTCGGGGTGCATGTAGATGACGTGCTCCTGCCACGTGTCAATGCCAAGCGCTTTGAACTTGAGGTGTTCCGGCGGCGCGAGGGGCACGTCAGCCGAGGGCATGGAGATGGCGCTCATGACATGCGCGTCAGCCGGCGAAACGGAAGTGCCCACTGTGCAGCGTGATCTCCTTGGAATCTGTCTGCTCGAACAGTATGCGTGCGACTTCTTCGATATGACCACGGTGCATTTTGAACGCGCTGAGCAGATCGTCCGACTGGCACGAGCGCGCATCAAAATGGTCCTCAAGCGCCTCCGCTGTGATCACGTAGCTTGCGGAGCTGCCATCGATCGACGCGCGGCATTGCAGGTGCGGGCCCGCTGCGCAGTATGTCGGGTCGTCAGGCAGAAACCTGATCTGTTTCATGATGGCCTCCAGATACGGGAGCGCCCCGATCAAACAAGCAGCTGCTTGCTCGAAGGCAGGGGTAAATCGAACATGCGGGAAATGGCGTCGGACAGCGGCTCTGTCAGTGCGATCTGATTCGAGGGGTGCGCGATGGTGTCGCACGTAACGACATCTGCACTTGCCGCGCAAAGCTGGCTGTACGCGTCGGCGGCAAATACAGCGTGTACCCCAACGCAAACCGGCCGCGGTTGCCCTGCGCGCCGCAGCAAGTCCGCAGCGGCAAGCATCGTGCGCCCGGTCGAGACGATGTCGTCGATCAGCACGGGCACACACCGTGGCGGAATGCTTGGCAATTGCGCGACCTCCACGTGCCACGCACTGTGCCGTGTCTTGGTCAATGCGGCCCATGGGGCCTGGCATATGCCGGCCACATGTTCGACCCACTGCCTGCTTTCGTCGTCGGGCCCGATCAGGAACGGTGCCTGTACATGGGTCTGGATCCATGCGGCAATGGCAGGCGCGGCTTCCACCGCGAACGTTGGCATGCGGTAGACATTCGACAACTGTGCAATGCGATGCAGATGCGGATCCACCGTGACAAGCCAGTCGAAGGCCGGATTCAGCAAGGCGGCAAAGTGTTCTGCAGCGCGAATCTCGCCCGCTTTGAAGATGACGTCCTGTCGCATATAGGCGAGGTACGGCGCAATCAGGCCTACACGGCGCGCGCCGCCCTCGCGTGTGGCAATCGCCAGCCAAAGCAACGGCAACAGCTTCTCGTCGGGATGATCGAGTGTGCAGACAATGGCAACTTCTGCGCCGTGCACAGGCGTGTACAGCCGCACGTAGGATTCACCGTCCGGAAAGTGGCTCACGGCGGCATGCCCCAACTCCGCGCTCAGCGGGATGGCAAGTCGCATGGCGGCTGCCTCGCAGCCCGGCATGGCGATCAACACGCGCTGCGGATCCAGACCAACGGCCGGGGCGGTCATGGGGCCTCCAGATCGTAGGACTGGCGATACTCCGGCATGCGGATTGGCCACTGCAGTTCATGCTCGATGCGCTGGCGCAAGGCGTCGCTGGCAGCCGGCTCGCCATGCACGATGAAGGTCTGCCGTGGCGGCCGCGTGAAGCCGCGCAACCAGGTCATCAGTTCATTGGCATCCGCATGGGCGGACAGATTCTGGATCTGCTCAACCGAGGCCCGGATGGCAACCTCATGTCCGTGCACGCGCAACGCCCGTTGACCGGCCAGCAGCGCGGCGCCCCGCGTGCCGGCCGCCTGAAAGCCCGACATCAGGATGGCGTTGCGCTTGCCGCCGCCAAAGCTCTTGAGGTGATGCAGCACCCGCCCGCCCGTTGCCATGCCGCTTGCTGCCAGGATGATCTTGGGTGCGCGATCATTGCCCAGGTGCATCGACTGTTCGGGGCTCTGAACCGGAATGGCCAACGCACAGGCGGCCTGGCAGTCGGCAACTCCGATATGCAGGTCGTCAACATGATGCGCAAACACCTCGGTCGCCAGCTCGGCCATCGGGCTGTCGAGGTAGATCGGCACGTGGGGAATCCGATGTTCGCGGATCAGCAGGTAGAGGCAATACAGAAGCTCTTGCGTACGCCCCACCGCAAAGGCAGGGATCAGCAGCGTGCCGCCCTGCCCAATCGTTCGCTGCACAACCTGCTGGAGTGCATCGAGCGGATCGCCCTCCGGATGCACGCGGTCGCCATATGTGGATTCGACCAGCAAGGTATCGGCCTCGGCAATGGGCTCGGGTGGCCGCATGACGGGATCGACTTGCCGCCCCAGGTCGCCAGAAAAGACGATCCGGCGCCCCTCGGCCAGCAATGTCGCCGTGGCCGCACCGATGATGTGCCCTGCACGGTGGAACTCGGCTTCCACGCCATCGGCCACCGGAAAGCGCTCGCCATAGCCAACGGGATGCAGGCGGCGCAATGCCCTGGCTGCGTCCTTTTCATCGTAGAGCGGCAAGGCGGGATGATGGCGCGAGAACCCCTGTGCATTCGCGTACTGTGCGTCCTCCTGCGCAAGCCGAGCGCTATCTGGCAGCAGGATATTGCACAGTTCCGCCGTGCCTTTCGTGCAATAGACGGGGCCACGAAACCCATTGCGGACGAGCAGCGGCAGGTAGCCGCTGTGGTCGATATGGGCATGCGTGAGCACGACAGCATCGACGTGGTGCGGGTTGACGGCAAGCTTGTCCCAGTTCCGCAGACGCAATGACTTGTATCCCTGAAACAGCCCGCAGTCGACCATGACACGGCGCGCGCCGGTCTCAAGCACGTACTTCGAGCCGGTCACCGTGTCGGTCGCGCCGAGAAATTGCAGCCGCATGCCACACCTCCCTGACGCTCAGCGAATCGTGACGCGCTGCTGTGGTGACGCGTCCTTCTTGGGCAGCGTCACGCGCAGCAGTCCGTTCTCATAAGTAGCGTCGACCTTGCTTTCGTCGATCGCCGCATCCAGCGTGAACACGCGCTGCATGGATCCGCTGTAGCGCTCGCTGCGGATGATGCGCTCGCCCTCCTTCTCCTCGGAATTGCGCTCCACCTTGGCCGAGATCATGACTGTGCCGCGATCGACCGTCACGTCGATGTCTTCCTTCTTCGCACCCGGGATTTCCGCGACAACGTTGTAGGCCTTGTCGGACTCCGTGACGTCCACCTTGAACGGCAGCACGGCATCCATGCTGCCGCGAAACGAGCGCAGGAGCCCCTGGAAGATATCGCCTACCGGCTCAATAGCGAACGGGTCATAACGCTTGAGTTGACTCATGACTGCCTCCTAATGAATGGCCCGGGGGGATCTTGGGCCAGCAGATTCATCGTGGCACGGCAGTGCCAGCGCGCCTTGCGGCAGATCAACGGCGGCGCACAGCGGTGGCGGCACAGGGCGTCAGGGGATTCGTATCGAGCACATCGCTTCCGAGGCCCCGGCCAGCGTGTCAGGCTTTCCTGACATGGAGACCCGCAGCTCCGACAGCATTCTCAGCGCAGCCTGCATGACGCTAGCGGGTGCGCTGTCAATACTGGTGACACGCCAACAAGCAACGCAGCATCCGGTCGAGTCGCCCCGGAACACGACAACGCCCGGCCAGTACAACGGAGCGCGCCATGAACCAGAACATTGACTCCATCGCCCAGTGGATTGATCCGCGCGACCTCGCCGCTTTCGACACGGCGCTTCCTGTTGGCGCGCATCTTGTAGCAGAACGCGATGGGTACGAACACCACGGCATCTATGTCGGTTGCGGGCAGGTGATTCATTACGCCGGCTTCTCGCGCCGTCAGCGCCGCGGGCCGGTGGAGAGCATCTCCATTGGCTGCTTCGCATGCGGTTTTGCGGTGACCATCCAGCGCCACGCCAGCCCCTTCTATGACGGCGAAGAAGTCGCCCGCCGTGCCATTTCACGCCTGGGGGAGCGCAACTATCGGTTGCTGACCAACAACTGCGAGCACTTCTGTTCGTGGTGCCTGTTTGGAGAATGCCGCAGCGCACAGGTGGAGGCGTGCCTGAAAAGCCCCGGGCGTGCCGCGCGCACGCTACTCAAGCTGATGCTGCTGGCACTTTCTATCGAACGGCGGACGGCACAGCCCCCGGCTCAGGCCGCATGACGCTGGAGAACACCATGCCCCAATACGACACCTCGTTGCGCGAGCTGATTGCCAAGTGGTTTGGCTTGAGCGCCACCCCGCATCTGCGAATCACGCGCCTGCATTGCTCCGGCGTTGATTGTGGCTGCGTGCGGGCCGAGCTCACGACATCCGCCCGCCCGCTTGCCATCCTCTTCTTCCGTCACCAGGCCGGTTGCTGGCGGTTGTTTCCGCCATCGCACGTACGACGCCGCTAGTCGCAACGCAGGTCTTCTTTCTGGACGGCAAGCCCGAATTGCAGACAGGTTGATCCGCATCAACCGCCTTACCAGCGCAAGCACGAACATCAAGGTTCGATCGGGATGTCGGTTGACGCACGACCACGCGAAGGTGAGAACGTGAAAGAGAGCATGAAGCCGCAGCAACAAAGGTTCTCGCTTTGGTACGCCGTCATCGTCACATTGAGCATGTTGGCGTTCCAAACGCTATTCATGTCCGAGCAGGTCGACACCCTCCCCTACAGCGACTTCAAGCTCCTGCTGCATGCAGGCAAGATCAAAGACGTCGCCATTGGTGAGCAGGACATCACGGGCACCTTCTCCACGGAAGGGGTCGAGGCATTGCTGACGAAGCAGCAGGTCGATGCGATTCGCCGCGCGGGCAAGGGCGACCATCCTTTCCAGACGCTTCGCGTGAATGACCCGGCGCTTGTGCAGGAGCTGGAAGCGGCCAAGGTGCGCTTTGTCGGCCGACCGGACAACAAATGGTTGGGCACGCTCTTGTCGTGGATTGTGCCTGCGCTGCTGTTCTTCGCTGTCTGGAATTTTTTGATCAGGCGCATGGGCGGGGCCGCAGCCGGTGGGCTGATGGAAATTGGAAAGAGCAAGGCCAAGGTCTACATGCAGAAAGAAACCGGCGTGACCTTTGCGGACGTTGCCGGCATCGACGAGGCCAAGGACGAGCTATCGGAAATCGTGAGTTTTCTGAAAGAGCCCATGCGGTATCAGCTCCTGGGCGGCAGGATTCCCAAGGGCGTGTTGCTTGTGGGGGCACCCGGCACGGGCAAGACCCTGCTTGCCAAGGCAGTTGCCGGCGAAGCAGGCGTGCCTTTCTTCAGCATGAGCGGGTCGGAGTTTGTTGAGATGTTCGTCGGGGTTGGCGCCGCGCGCGTGCGCGATTTGTTCAGTCAAGCCGAATCCATGGCGCCATGCATCATCTTTATCGATGAACTCGATGCGCTGGGCAAGACGCGTGCGTTTAATCTGGTTGGCGGCAATGAAGAGCGCGAGCAGACGCTGAACCAACTTCTGGTCGAGATGGATGGATTTGACAGCAACAAGGGCGTCATCATCATGGCCGCGACGAACCGGCCCGAAATACTCGACCCTGCCCTGCTTCGTCCCGGCCGGTTTGATCGCCATGTCGCCCTCGATCGTCCGGACCTCAAGGGTCGAGAGCAGATCCTCCGGGTCCACGCCAAGAACGTCACGCTGGCGGCAGACGTCGACCTGAGCAAGATCGCCGCCCGGACGCCGGGCTTTGCCGGTGCCGACCTGGCCAACCTTGTGAATGAGGCGGCGCTTCTTGCCGCGCGCGAAGGTAAATCCGCCGTCGAGACGGTCGACTTTGACGAGGCGCTTGACCGCATCGTGGGCGGCCTGGAGAAGAAGAGCCGCGTGATGAACGCCCGGGAGAAGGAGACGATCGCCTACCACGAAGCGGGTCATGCCATCGTGGCCGAGCACCGGCCCTTGGCCGACCGCGTTTCCAAGGTGTCCATCATTCCAAGAGGTATTGCCGCCCTGGGCTACACGCAACAGACGCCCACGGAGGACCGATACCTTCTCAAGCGCAGCGAATTGCTGGACCGGCTCGACGTACTGCTGGGCGGTTACGTTGCCGAGCAGATCATGTATCACGACGTATCCACCGGTGCGCAGAACGATCTGCAACGCGCAACTGACATGGCCCGCCAGATGATTACCCAGTTCGGCATGAGCGAAAAGCTCGGCTTGGCCACATACGAACAGACACCCAACCCTCTGCTTGCCGGTGCAGGCTTGATGCAGCGTGAGCGCAAGGAATATAGCGAAGACACCGCCCAGTTGATCGATGCGGAAGTACGCAAAGTCTTGTCCGATGCCAGCGCGCGCGTGACCGCCACACTGGAGGGCCAGCGCTCCAAACTGGAAGCGCTGTCGCGCATGTTGTTGGAGAAAGAGGTGGTCGACCGCGGCGACCTGGACATGATCCTGGCCGGCAACGTCACCCCAATGCTGCCGCCAAAGTCAGAAGCGGGCTCCACCACCAACGCCACGGAACAGTTGCCCGCACAACAGCCGCACTAGCCGCACTAGCCACATTCGCCGGCAACACACATCAACGACGCAATCCGGCGGGCACACCGGCTCACACCAGCAGCGCCGTGTTCAATGGTTCGATGGCAGAGGTTTCGTCCAGATGGACCAGCGCATCAAACTGGGCGCCGATGGCGGCATCAAAGTAGTGCGAAGCGTACTCGGTCTTCGGCAGGTACAGCACACCGATTGCCCGTTCCAGCAGTGGCTCGTGAAACACATCTGCCGACGTATCGCCGAGCGGCAGGAAGAAGCGATCCAGCCCGGTGCTATGGAACAGATGTTCCCAACTGTCGGGCCGCGCTGGCCGCACCCATTTCCGCTCGGCCTCGCCGCCCCACTCCGATGCCGCGCACACGTGGCCCGTATAAGTGGTAAAGCCGACAAGCAATGCGGCATCCCCCACCCTCTCCCGCACGAGTTGCCCAAGGTTCCACTCCCCCCGGCTGGCGGATTCCGTTGCCCGTGCATCCCCCACATGCGAGTTGTGCGCCCACACCACGATCCGCCCGTCGCCACCACGGCGCTGCCGATACGCAACCAGAGCAAACAGCGTTTGTGCCATGTGGGCATCGCGCAGGTTCCAGGTATTGACGCGGTGTCCGAAGGATTCGCGGTAGTACGCTTCTGCGTTGACGACGACAGTGGCGTTTTGCTCAGCAAAGAAATGCGAGTCGATGGCAGCGATGCCGTCCTGCTCGATCACCCTGGCCTCACTCGCCCGAAGCCGGCGCAGTTGCTCGATCACCTCGCGTTGCGCTGGCAATCTCAAACCGGCAGCGGCTTCGTAGCCGTAAGTCATGGGCTCTCGCACATGGTCCAGCGCCGCATAGTGCATGCGTGCCGCGGCTGCCTGCTCCGGGTCGGTCTTCTGCAGGTATTCGATCACAGCCTCGGCTGATCGGTACAGGCTGTAAAGATCCAACCCATAGACACCCACGCGTTCCGAGGTGGCGAGGGCCGTGTTGTGACCACGCAGCCAGGTGATGAAATCGAGCGTCTCTTGATTGCGCCACATCCACGCTGGAAACCGATGGAAATCCCCTAGCGCCTCGGCAGCGGTGTCTGTGCCCTCCCCCTGCACATAGCGGTTGATGCGCCACACATCCGGCCAATCTCCTTCGATAGCGACGGCGTCGAAGCCACCTTGCGCGATCAACTGCCGCGTGATGTCTGCGCGTGTCTGGTAGAACTCGCGTGTTCCGTGCGTCGCCTCGCCAAGGAGAACGTAGCGCTTGTCGCGAGCCATCTCCAGCAGGCGGTCATAGTCGGCAGCGCTGCCCGCGAGGCGGCTTGCCACTTCGCGTACACCAAGAAAAGGCGTGAGAGGTGCGGACATGGACGGCGGGCTCCATGGAAAAGCAACGGCGGTATCTGCAGTCTAGGCAGCGCCGCCGCACGTTGATTGCGCTATCGCAAGCGACGAACCACTCGGCGTAGACATCGGGACACCACGGAAGACACACGCCGCTTGAGCGTCACCAGAAAAGCTGCTTGCCGTGCAGCGTACTGCGCTCGGCATTGCAGCGCATCTCTATTCAAGTCGGGCCGATGAGCGTTGCGGCGCGCAGACTTGATTCAGCCCAAATAGCGGAGCGCTGCGACGCGTACTCTGAGAATTGTCCGCTGTGTCTGCGTTGCAGATTCTGGTCTGCAGCAGGCTGGAGGAACTCGCCCTCATAGGAGTCAACATGAAACAACGCTCTCAATCCGAACGAGTGCGGCCGGCACGCTGGAGTCCATTTTCCGTTGAGCCGATCAACCACCGGTATCGGCAACCGGACAAGGCACCCGCTGCAAGCTGCTGCCCAGTTTGCGGTGCGGTCTACCTCAAGGGCCGCTGGTTGTGGCGCAGTCCGCCGCCCGGAGCAGCTTCATTGATCTGCTCGGCATGCCAGCGTGCCGCCGACCAGATGCCAGCAGCCCGAATCCACCTCACAGGGGACTTTGAGGCGGCCCATCGGGAAGAGATCCTGACGCTCGCCCGCCACCGCGAGGCAGATCTGCGCGCGGATCATCCAATGGAACGCATCATGGCCGTCGAGTGCACAAGCAGCGGCACAGACATCCTGACGACCGGGTTTCATCTGGCGCGCGACATCGGCCACGCAATCCACCATGCATTCCACGGACGCCTGACATTTGACTATGGCAACGCAGAAACCGAACTGCACGTGAAATGGAGTCGGTAGCGCCCCCGGGGGGGGCGTTCCATAACGCCCCCCGGGCAATCAAGCCGAGGCAGGCATACCTCAAGCCAATGAGACCTCTCCGTAGCACTGCTTGATCTCGGCCGCGCTGCCAAGTTCGGTACCGGCATGGCTTAATGCTGCTGCGGCGGCTGCCATGCCGTATCGAAATGCCTCTTGCACGCCCGCATTCCGGTTCAGCGCCCAGACCATCCCGCCCACGAAGCTGTCACCCGCCCCAATGGTGCTGCAGAAAGATGTTGCGACAGCACCCGAGCGGACAATATCTTCCTGCGTGACGAGCATGGCGCCGCCTGCGCCCAGGGTGAGCGCGACAACCTGTGCGTGCCCTTTGCGGACAATCTCCTGGGCGGTCTGCATGCAATCAGTTTCCGTTTCCAACGCGCGCCCTGTCAGTTGGCGAAGCTCGTTCAGGCTGGGCTTGATCAGGTATGGCGCATGCGGCAACGCAGCACGCAATGCCGGACCGGAGGCATCCAGTACGACGCGGCTGCCACGCACCTTGGCCATCTCAATGACGCGTGCATAGAAATCGTCGGCAACCCCGAGCGGTAGGCTTCCGCTTAGCACGAGGTAGCGCGGCGCCGGCTGCAGCGCGTCAATGTAGCCGAGGCAGCGCTGCCATTCCGCTTCTGAGACGGCCGGCCCTGGCATCACGAACCGGAACTCGCGGTGGCTGCACAGTTCCGTCACGGAAAAATTCTCGCGGGTCTCGCCTTCGATCCCGAGAGCGACGAACGATAAGCCCTCTGCCGACAGAAGGCGCCCCAGTCGATCTGCCACCGGGCCGCCGGCAAGGTAGATGGCCAGGCAATCCCCGCCCAGGCGATGAACCACCCGGGCCACGTTGATGCCGCCTCCTCCCGGGTCAATGCGGGCCGGGGCACAGCGCATCTTGTGTGTATCCGTCAAGCGCTCCACCGACGTGGCGATATCGATTGCGGGATTGACCGTGAGCGTGACGATTTCCGGCATTGCACACCTCCTGAGGCCACGACGGACAGCATGAAAAGGCTCACGT
The DNA here is from genome assembly GCF_958405935.1 of Ralstonia psammae. NCBI lineage: Bacteria > Pseudomonadati > Pseudomonadota > Betaproteobacteria > Burkholderiales > Burkholderiaceae > Ralstonia > Ralstonia psammae. The sequence goes on along the minus strand of NZ_CATZBU010000008.1, from coordinate 169,898 downwards.
ATCCGGGCGATGCTTCTGGGCGCAGAGTAATCGGCCCTCGTTTGATACGGCACAAAACCAGTGCCATCCATCATGCCAGTATGTATTCAACTGGCCGAGTCACCCTCGCTGCATGTCGTCTCAGGTTGGGGACCGGCTTGACATCACAGGAGACAACACTGTCATGAAGACCGCATCCCAAAGCCGCGTCCACCCCACTGCGCAAGAGATCAGAGAGGTCATTGGTCCGTTCGAGGGGGAGGTTCTGGCCCGGATTCTTGCAATCGAACCCAGCATTGAGGACGTGCAGCTCGCGTACAAGTGGCTTCGCTCCGACGAGCATCTCATCCGCGGCATGGATATCAAGCTCACCGGCAAGGCCCAGATGATCTATGAGCTGCTTGACGCCGAGTTTCCCGACTTCGACGCATCCGGACATGGCGCCTAGGCTCGTCTGACAAAGATTCTGGCCAAGCCCGCTCGAACCCCGCGGCAAGGGAGCCTCACATGGTCAACGACACTGCATACGTTGTCTGGTTTGAAAACCTCCGGCGGACTGACGTTCCACGGGTCGGCGGCAAAAATGCGTCGCTCGGCGAGATGGTTGCCAACCTGGCAGGCCGGGGCGTCAACGTTCCGCCGGGCTTTGCACTCACAGTCGATGCCTACAGGCGCTTTATCGAGGCAAATGATTTGCAGCCGGTCATCTGCGCTGCGCTCACTGACCTTGATGACGGCAAGCTTTCCCTGGCCGAAGCGGGGCTCACCATCCGACGGGCCATGCTTCGCGGTGAGTGGCCAGAAGAGACGGCTCAGGCAATCCGCCTCGCTTACGATGAACTGAACCGCCGAACGGGACAAACCGACCTGGATGTTGCGGTGCGATCCAGCGCGACGGCTGAGGATCTGCCGGATGCAAGCTTCGCTGGCCAGCAGGAAACGTATCTCAATATCCGAGGCGAACGCGCATTGCTTGAGGCTTGCCGGCGCTGCTACGCATCGCTTTTCACCGACCGAGCGATCAGCTACCGCCAGGCGAAGGGGATCGACCATCTGAAGGTCGCGCTGTCGGTGGGTGTCCAGCGCATGGTGCGATCAGACCTGGGTGGTGCCGGCGTCATGTTTTCCATCGATACCGAGACGGGTTTCGACAAATCCGTCCTGATCAATGCGGCCTGGGGTCTTGGCGAAAACGTGGTTCAGGGAGACGTCGAACCCGACGAATATGAGGTATTCAAGCCGCTCTTGTCGGAGCCATCGCTCGCTCCGATCGTCGGGAAAAAGCTTGGCGCGAAAGGTCTCAAAATGATCTACACAAGCGACAGCGAACAGCCGACGAAGAACGTTCCCACATCGAAAGCCGAGCGTGCGGCGTTCGTCCTGAGCGACCCAGAGATTTTGACGTTGTCGCGATGGGCCTGCGTGATCGAACAGCACTATGGCCAACCGATGGATATTGAATGGGCCAAGGACGGGCTCACTAACGAAGTATTCATCGTGCAGGCCCGGCCGGAAACGGTCGAGTCACGTCGTGAGGCCAGTGCGGTAAAGACCTGGCACATTAAGAAGGCCGGCCGCAAGATCATGTCCGGCGTCAGCATCGGCGAAGCCATCGCAGCCGGAAAAGTCTGCATCATCGAAAGCCCCCGCGACATGGGGCGTTTCATCGACGGAGCCATCCTCGTCACCCAGACGACCGATCCGGATTGGGTGCCCGTCATGCGACGGGCGGCTGCCATCATCACTGACCAGGGCGGCCGCACGTCGCACGCAGCGATCGTCAGCCGCGAGCTTGGGCTTCCGGCCATCGTCGGGGCGGGCAACGCGACGCATCTGCTGCATGACGAGCAGGAGGTCACCGTGTCTTGCGCAGAAGGCCGGGAAGGATTCGTCTACGAAGGCATTGCCGACTTTGCGGTCGAAGAGATCGACTTTGGCGGCATCCCTTCGACGCGCACCAAGGTGATGCTGAACCTCGCCAATCCGGCGGCGGCGTTTCGCTGGTGGCGGATCCCCGCTGACGGAGTCGGGCTCGCCCGCATGGAATTCGTCGTGAGCAACCATATCAAGATCCACCCGATGGCGCTTGCCCACTTCGAGACGCTCAAGGACGAAGACGCCAAGCAGACCATCGCAGCGCTGACGACTGGCTACGAAGACCGGACGGAATACTTCGTCGATCGTCTTGCACGCGGCTTGGGACGAATCGCAGCCGTCCAGTATCCGCACCCCGTCATCGTCCGCATGAGCGACTTCAAGACCAACGAGTACGCGCATCTGATTGGCGGAGCGGCATTCGAGCCTAAGGAAGAAAACCCCATGCTCGGATTCCGTGGTGCATCGCGGTACTACTCGCCCCGCTACCGGGAAGGCTTCGCGCTCGAATGTCGGGCCATTCGCCGCCTGCGCAATGAGATGGGCTTCACGAACGTCGTTGTGATGATCCCCTTCTGCCGTTCAACAAAAGAAGCGGACCGCGTACTTGAGGTGATGGCGGAAAACGGCATTCGTCGCGGTGACGCGGGTCTCCAGATTTACGTGATGTGCGAGATCCCATCGAACGTGATCCTGGCGAAGGCTTTCGCGCAACGGTTCGACGGTTTTTCCATTGGCAGCAACGATTTGACGCAACTGACGCTGGGCGTCGACCGTGACTCGGCCGATCTTGCAGCGCTTTTCGACGAACAGGATGACGCCGTGAAGTGGATGATCCAAAGCGTCATTGCGAGTGCGCACGCGGCCGGTTCCCATGTCGGTCTGTGCGGTCAGGCGCCGAGCGACCACCCAGAGTTTGCTGCCTTCCTTGTCGAATGCGGCATCGATTCCATATCGGTGAGTCCCGATAGTTTCATCGCGGTCAAGCGCAGTGTGGCTGCTGCAGAGCGATCCGCAACGAAAGCTCCGTGATACGGACGTTACTCAAACTGGCGCTAGGAGATCAAACAGGGGCTCAGCTGGCGTGCACGCTCTGGGGCGGGTGCCTGCGCCAATGGTGCGTGTGTCCACACAAGAGCCCCTGCAACCACCGCAGCGTGCAAGAAGCTGTGTGCCCGAAGCATGATCCACTCCTTGAGAAATTCGTACGACTCCTCAGCGCCACAATGGCCCATGCGCGCCGGAGCGCGTTGATATGGCGCAACCTTTGATCCAACCCAAACTGGCGTGCTCCGTCGTCGCTCACCTGAAAAGCATCGGCTGATGTGTTCCGCGCGACAGCCGGCGGAGCAACTGGCCGATCTTGCTGCACTGACAGGTGCGACCGTTATCGCGTCGCAGACCGGACTTTCGTTGGAGCACGCGACGCTTGATCATCTCGGCCAGGTACACCACACGGAAACCACCAAGCATGCGGCCATCCTGATCGCCGGCGATGTTCAACACTGGATACGTGTAGCAAGGACACGAACACATTGGCAGCTGCTCAAGCTTTGCTCGCGATCAAATGGGCCTCCAAGCGATCTCCTAGAGTGATGGCAAGACACATCGACACGCCACCTCGCCATGATTGCTCCCGCATTCGTCCATCATCAGCTTGCCAAAGCGCGGCCAATTCAGCACATCAACGAGGACGCATTGGCGAGTGCCTTTCTACCGGAAACCAGCTCCGGCCTGCTCCCTGATGCGGCACTTTCCGTCCTGGCAAAGACGGCCGCCAACTGGTTCGCGCCCGCATTGGCGAATGACCTGCATGTCAGCGCCGAGCATGGGCGCATTCGCGTGGCCGGCCACGTCTGCAATGCCCGGCCGCTGACCTACCTGAAGATGGCCCTGCTCCGCTTGCGTGGCGTCGGCGGGCTGGACGTGACGGTGACAGTCGCGCCCATCATCGATCGACTGCGGGCTTATCCCCTCGACCTGCAGCGTCTGCACGTCGGATAACCGGGAGCGCGCAAACATGCGTACGACATATTTTTGCGCGACCGGCTGCCCGTGCCCGCATAGCGACTTCGATCCGACGTGCCCAGACTCAGTGGACGAAATCCTACGTGCGTATGCCGTGCTCTTCTGGTTCAACTTCTATCTCAGGTGCCCCGATTTTTCCACGGCAGATGGCATGTTTCCGCAAGAGCTGGACGTTCGCCAGAGGTATCTGGCGGTCCATTCGAAAGTCTTTACACACTGGGCCACGGCAGCCAATCGTATGGGCATCACCACCGCGCGCTTCCGTGATGTCTGTGCGAGTGTGCGCGCGGCATGGATTGGACCGGACGACCCGTTGCGCGGGTGCCGCTCGCGAGCCGACGTACTGTCGGACCATCCCGAGCTGGATCTGGATTAGTGCGCGGATGATGCCGTACGGGCCAACACCGAACGCCCTGCCGTCGCAAGACACCGCTGGCTCAGGCAGCTAACTGCCTGAGGAAAACCGTCTCATCGGGAACGCGCAGCAAGCCGATCTGGAGACTTGCGTCCGGTCAATTCCGGCAATGACGAAGTGCTTACCCGTGCAACTGGTGATTGCATCTCTCGACGCTTGTGGCAGACGTTGGTCAACACCTTCAACCCAATAGCCGCGTCGGCTACCCAAGCTGGAGCACAGCTGCAACCGCAGGCGACGTTCGAGAGCACGCAAGGCGCTTGACGGCTGTCGCGGCAGCAAACGTGACACCCATGCGAACGGCGGCAACCAGACGGAGTAACGCCATCCGACATTGCCTTGTCGGCCCCATCTGAGCGCGCAGCCGCCATCGTCAATACAGCAGATATGCCGCGCGCTGCGAAAGAAAGGCATCGACCTGTGCGACATAGGCACGCTCGATCGCGTCCAGAGAAACGCCGTCGCGCAGCATCGCCCAGACCGTCTCGGACCCCACAGACGTGCGGATCGCCTCCAGCTTGAAATGCTCCGGATAGCGTTGCGACAGTACCCGGGCTAGCGCTAGACCGATGCGGCCCGGGCGCGTCAGCGCTGACACCAAGTGAATCGCCACACCCGAGCACGAGCGGCCATGGTACGGTCCCTCCGCAGGAACGAAATGGACGGGCGTATACGTGGCGCCGGTATCCAGAGCGTTGAGTTCTCGCGCCACCGCAACGCCGTCCATCCACGGTGCCCCCACGATGCCGAACGGCGTCGACGTGCCCCGGCCCACACTGATGCTTGCCCCCTCGATCAACCCCACATCCGGGTATCGTTCCAGGGCAGCGAAATCGCGCAGGTTTGGCGATGGCGGCACCCAACCCAGCCCGGTGTTGGCAAAGCGCATGGCCCGGTCGTACTGCTCCATGGCCACGACCTGCAACGCTGCACCGATGTGCAGTTGGTCGTTCAGCAACCTGGCAAGCTCGCCGATCGTCATGCCGTGCACAAGCGGCAGAGGCACATAGTTCGTCAATGAGCGGTCTGCCGTATCTGATACCGGCCCACCAACGAGATCGCCGCCCATGGGGTTGGGCCGGTCCAGCACCAGCACTGGGATATGGGCTGTCGCGGCGGCTTCCAGCGTCGCCCCCAGCGTGGCAAGGTAGGTAAAGAAGCGCACGCCCGCGTCCTGGAGGTCAAACACCAGTACGTCGATCTCGGCCAGCGCGCTGCGTGGTATGCCCTTGTTGTTGCCATAGAGGCTATGGACCACCACGTTGGAACGTGTGTCGATCGTGTCACCAAAGCGCGAGTCGAGATCGGTGCCGATGCCGTGCTCGGGTGCAAAGATGGCGTTCAACCGCACACCAGGCGCTTGGCTGAGGACATCGATGGTGCGCCGCCCCTGCGCATCGAAGCCACTGTGGTTCGTGACCAAGCCGACCCGCTTTCCGACAAGCGATGCGAAGCCGCTGGCCTCCAATACGTCGATACCGGATCGTACGGGACCGATCGCCATCGGCAGGCGCTGCCCGGCGCTGATCACAGCCTCGGCCATGGCCGGGGCGCGCGCTGCGATCTGATCGCCGGAGACCGGCGGCGCCGTGCTCGATACCAGGTTCACCACGGCTTCACGCAGCGGCATGGCGTTACCCTGCTCGTCCGGATACAGGCGGCTCGTGAGCACAATTACGAATCGGCGCGTTACCAAGTCGATCCATAGGCCGGTTCCGGTATAGCCCAGGTGCAGGAGGAGCCCCGCGCGGGGTGCGCGATAGCGGTTGGGGATCAACGGCGCCTGGGCTTCCCATCCCAGCGTGCGCGTCGCCTCCACTGCGGTCGAACTGTCCGGCGTCAACAGTAGGGCAACACTGTCCGGCTGCAAGATACGGCGATCCCCTAAGCGCCCCCCATTGAGGAGCATCCTGGCGAATCGCGCAAGGTCATTGGCCGTGGAGAACAAGCCCGCGTTGCCGGAGACACCACCCAGCGCCGCGGCCGTTGGATCATGCACGCTTCCGCGAAGCCATCGTCCGTTGCGCATGATGGTCGGGGCAATGCGGGTGATCAACTTGTGGCCCGGTCGGAACGCGGTGTCGGGCATGCCAAGCGGTCGAAAGATATTCTGCGCGCACCAGGCGTCAAGCCCGGTCCCACTGACACGTTGGACAACCTCGCCCAAGGCGACGTAGTTGAGATCGCTGTAGATGACACGGCGCCCTGGCTCCGCAACCGGCGGCATGGTTCCGATAGCGTGGAGCACTGCGGTGGGGCCCCGGAATTCCGATCGGGCCGCCAAGCCCGGCGGCAGGCCGGACGTGTGATTGAGCAACTGCCGGACGGTGATGCGCGCCTTTCCTCCCTCCGCGAAGGCAGGCCAGTAACGGCTGGCTGGCGCGTCCAACGCCAAACGTCCGCGCTCTGCCAGTTGCAGTACCGCCGTGGCAGTGGCCACCGCTTTGGTGAGCGATGCCAGATCGAAGATCGTGTCCTCGGTCATCGGCTCAGCGGTGTTTCCGACAAATCGCTGACCGAGCGCGACACGTTCGCGCACCCCACTGGCGTCACCGATCGCGACGACGGCGCCCGCCACATTGGCATCGGCAATCTGCGCGGCAATCACGGCCTCCAGCTCGTGCATGGGCACAGGCGTACCCAGTGGCCAGGCGTCGTTGGCGGTGGGCTGGGCGCGCCCAATCTGCGCCCAGGTCAACAGCGCCGTAGCCAGTAACGCGACGATCACTATCGCGGCAAATTGGCAGGATCGTAGCGGTTGCGCGCGTTCCATAGCATCCACCCGTTGGTACTTTCCGCGTCGGCTGCGTCGACTTGGGCGCGAATCATCTCGGCATTGAACTCACGATGATCAAAGGCATAGTCCCGAAACGCCTGCAGCCACGGCCGGAACCTCACCCCCGGCAAGCCCGTGCGTCGCTTCGCTTCGGCCAGGGAACGCGAGACGATCTCGCCCGGCTTCTCGGTGGGCTTTCTGCAGCCCGGCAAGCCCCACGTGAAACCGGAGGGATACAGCATGGGCGAGATGTAGTCGACTACAGCGCCCAGCGTGTTGATCTGCTGGCCGATCGCTGTGTCGTCGGCATTCCAGCAAACGTAGCCGAAAATATCGGCTGCCAGGTAAATGTTGTACGCCCGCAACCGCTCTCGCGCCCGCGCAAGAAAGCCGGTGATGGCCGCAACTCGGTGTGCCTGTGTGTTGGCCTCATGAAACTGCAAGCCGTTGGCGTCTGGAAAGCGCAGATAGTCGAACTGGATTTCGTCGAACCCGAGTCTTGCAGCCTCTTCCGCCACGTCAAGCGTGTTCGCCCACGCAGCTTCAACACCGGGGTCGATCCATCGCTGCTTTTCGCGATCGCGCCAGACCGCTCCATCGCGATCTCGGACAGCCCATTCGGGGCGCGCCTCGGCCAAACGGTCGTCCTTGAACACGACAATGCGGGCAATCAGATACAGCCCACGCAAGCGGAGTTGCCGAATCATGGTGGCGAACTTCTTGAGGCGGATCGCACGGTTGCCCTGTTCGCGTGCCGCACCCACGGCCACACGGGCCGCGCTCGGATAAGGCGTATCCCCCCGATCGCCCTTCATGTCGATCACCAGCGCGTTGATGGCCGTCTCACCTTGAAGCGCGACGGCCGCATCGCGCAAGGATTGGTTGGATACGCCCTGTACCGACAGATAGACCGCCCGGGGCTTGATCTGCGTGAGTGATATCTCGAATGCGGGCCGCGGGGTCTCAAGCACCAGCTCTGCCCGTGCATAGCCGGGGGCACGCACGCTGACCGTCGCGCGTGCATCCACTGCCGACGCCGGAATGGCGACCCGGCCGGCCGCATCGGTTGTCCCGCTCTCGCCCTGAACAAACGTGATCGCGCCTTCCACAGGAAGGTGGGTGTGTGCGTCTATCACCCTGACCTCGGCAGCGCCGGCGAATCCTGCGCAAGCGAGCCACACCGCTGCAAACCAGAGGCCCAGACGGCTACTCATGATGGCCCTCGCCTGCTTTGAGAATGTTCGTCATGCACGGCGCGCCACAACCGTCGGTGATCAGGTATCGCGGCAGGGCCATGGCGGGTTGACTCAGCCGCAGCGGTTGCGCATCCAGCGTGAGGGCGGCGGTATAGCCTTCCTCTCGTGCCATGCGCTCAAGCTCGGGATCGTGGATCCCGAACGGCCATGCCAGTATATGCACCGGCGCCCCGATCTCTGCTTCGATGCGCGCCTTTGCGCGCCGCAACTGATCGCGCGCGAACTCGGCGAAACCATCGGCGCTTCGGCGCGCCCGTTCCACCCGGAAGTTCGGATGCCAGTACGTATGCGACTGCACGTCAAACTGGCCGGTGCGGGCCAGCGCTCGCAACTGAGGCCAGGTCATCGCGTATGGGGCATTAGAGATGGCAGACGGGTACACAAATAGCGTCACGGGAATGCTCCGGCCCCGCAGCGCAGGCCACAACGTGTCATATACAGACCGATGGCCGTCATCCACCGTCATGGCAACGGCCTTCGCGGGCAATGCATCGAGCTTGCCTTCGTGCCAGCTGAGAACGTCCGCCAGCGGCACGATGCGGTAGCCGGCCGCCTCGATTGCCTGCAAATGCGCCTCGAATGTCTGCATCCGCACTGTCATGGCGCTATCCACCGTTGACGCAAAGCGGTGGTAGACGAGCACCACCACGTGTCGCTCAACGGCCGGCATATCGGCGTTGGCACCCGGGCACGCAACCATCAGGAGCACCCAGCACAACGACAGGACCCAGGTGTTCATCAGCCAAAGCCCCGAAGGGGTGAACAGTGCGCGTCACCTACTGCGCACCGTTCTACGATTCGCGTTGCGTGTCGTGCAACCAATGCCACAGCAGCAGCCCGCTGCCGACCATGCCGCCCAGATGGGCAAAGTGCGCGACATTGCTTTCGGTTCCGCTCACGCCCAGCGTGAGTTCGACGACCGCATAGAGCGTCGCAAATACCCACGCAGGCATCGGGATGGGCGGGATCAACGGCACGATCGTGCGATTGGGAAACAGTACCGCGTAAGCGAGAAGCAACCCGAATACGCCGCCGGAGGCGCCAATGACCGGCCCCGCCGGCAGAACGCTCAGGGCAGTCAAAGCGATTTGCGCGAACGCCGCAGTCAGGATGCTGGATAGATAGAGCAGCCACGTCCGAGGCGTCCCGACGGTGCGTTCCACGTCGCGCCCGAACATGTAGAGGCCGAACATGTTGAGCGCCAGATGCGCTCCATTGGCGTGCAGGAAAGCGTATGTCAGCGGTTGCCACGGCATGAAGGCACCGCGCACGCCGTCGGCAGATACACCGAGCGGCCAGAGCGCAAAGGTACGCAGCAGCGCGTTTCCCGCAAAGAGTTCGGCAACAAACACCGCCACGTTGATGAGGATGAGCAGCTTGATCATGAAAGCACCTCTGATCTCTGCCCACGATACGGCTGCACGCATTTGCCGGGTTGATCTCGCGCAAGCCGGTTCGACAGTGTGTCGTGATCCTGCAAAGTCACGCCTTCGTTCGATGCTGCGGCGGTGCACTGCATGCGCGAACGGCATGGCTTTGGTGCACGAAGCACATTGCGTTTGCTCGAAGCCCTCAACGCATGGCCGACACGCTACCGCCGTTATGGTCGTGCATTTGATGTGAGTCAACATGCCCGGAATCGGGCGATCGAGAATGAACGGGTTGACCTCGATACCAGCAACCAGCCAAACCGGAGCCTAGCCATGAGCCTGCCAGTCGATATTTCTTTTCAGGGTATTGCGCATTCCAAGGCGATCGAAGAAGCGGTTGTCAACCGTGCAGGGCACTTGAAGCACATTCGTGGTGATCTCATACGGTGCCGCGTCAGCCTCGCCCTCGGAGCCAAGCACCAGCACCAGGGCAAACCGTTCGACGTCCACGTCCAGGTGTTCGCACCGCACCAGACGCATGTTTCGAGCAACACCTCCAACGAAGACCCATACGTCGCGCTTCAAGAAGCGTTCGCGCACGTGGAGCGGATGCTCGTGGAAGCCAATGGCAATGGCAAACACCGATCACAGTCTTGAGGCGTCGTGGTCGGTCGCGCGCTATTGCACGTGCAAGCCGCCATTCACGGCCAGGTTGGCACCGGCAACACAGGCGGCGCCCTCGCTGCACAGAAACGCCACCAAGGCAGCCACTTCTTCCGGGCGGCCGAGACGGCCTACCGGTATCTGCCGGAGCCCATATCACCGGTGACGAGCGCAACGCGATGTGCTGTTATGACGGCCTCATTGCGCCGTCGTTGGATTTGCTCCACTGCGAGCGCAACCGCGCTTGCACAGCAGCCACTCGCTTGGGCCGGGTTCGGTACGCAACCGCACAACCGCATCCACCGCCTGCGTGCCTGCGTGAATGGTCAGCGTATGCATCGCACCCCGATACGCGGCCGTGATCTGGTAGCGCCCGCGAGGCAAGCGCATATACAACAGCGGCCCCTCTGTGCGCACGCGCAAGCGGAGCATGCCGCGCTCATCCGCAACCGAAACATCCACATCCGATAGCGCCTCGTCGGTTCTGGCCGACACCACGTTCAGCCGCACATTGAAACGACGGGCCATCGCGCGCATGGTCTCGCGCTCGTCGCTCCCAACACCGCCCGACACATAGGCAATCTCGTTCTGGAAGCGGACCTCCGGAGTCGACGCCGCATCCGGCCCGACCGCAATAGCGTGCGCACTGGTGGCCAACGCCAAAGCGGCCACAAGGCCGCGTAGGAGAAGACGAATGACGTGGCTCATTTCATACCTCATCAATCAACGGCGGGGTGGCCAACCGTTTGTGCCAGCACGGGAATTTCGTCTTCATTGAGCGATAAGGCTTCTGCCAGAAGACGGTGGTTGAGCCAGCCACGCACCACACACCCCAGCCCCGCCGAGGCACAGTAAAGCGACACGTTCTGCGACATCGCTCCCGCCGCTACGCCGGTAAAGGTTTCGCGCACCGCTTCGGGCATCTGGTCTGCACGAGCATGGTTCACCACGTACACCAGATCCAGCGGTGCCTTGCCGACAAAATCCTGGTACCCCGTGAGGTTGCGCGCGTCTACGGCGTGCTTGAGCCGCAAGCGGTGCGCGAGAGGCTCGTACTGGTAGACACCTTCCGGCAGTGCGACGTAGATGTCGATCTCGTTCAGGCCATGCGCTGAAGGCGCAGTGCGCCCGCCTGTTTCCGGCCGGTTGATGCCGTTTGCCGCCCATAGCAATTCGCTCAGTTGCTGCAAGGAAAGCGGCGTGGCCGCGAACTCCCGCACGCTTTTCCGCTTGGTCAGTGCTGCAGCCAACGTGTTGCCGCCATTCAATACCGGCGGAGCCAGTGCAATGGTTGCAGGCGCGGCGTGGGACGTTGGCTGTGGCAACAGGTGTTGCACGGGATCGTAAGACAGGAGCATCGCCTCGCTCATGGAATCCACCTCACAAAACGGAAAGTCCATCGGACATGTGCCACCCGCCTAGGCGGAGATGATCACCTTGAGCGCCTGTGTCTTCGCAGCGTTGCGGAAGGTGTCGTAGGCGGTGAGGATTTCATCGAGCCTGAACCGGTGCGTAATGAGTTGCCCCGGCAGCAGCTTCCCGGCGCGCACCGTTTTCAGGAGCATCGGTGTGCTGACCGTATCCACCAGCCTTGTGGTGATGGCGATGTTCTGGCTCCACAACGTTTCCAGATGCAAGTCTGCCTTGACGCCATGCACGCCAATGTTCGCGATCACCCCACCCGGCGCAACCAGTTGCTGGCATAGCTCGAAGGTCGCGGGCACGCCCACCGCCTCGATCGCGCAATCGACCCCCAGGCCATCCGTCAGCCGCTTCACGGCGGCAACCGCGTCTTCAGTGGAGACGTCGATGCAGGCCGTTGCACCCAGCCGGCCGGCCACTTCGAGCCGCGCGGCGTTCGTGTCGATCAGGATGATCTGCGCTGGCGAGTAGAACTGCGCCGTCAGCAACGAGGCCAGCCCGATGGGCCCCGCGCCGACAATCGCCACGGTAGTGCCCGGCTGGACGCGGCCGTTCAGCACGCCACATTCGAACCCCGTCGGGAAGATGTCCGACAGCATGACCAGCGCCTCTTCATCCACGCCAGGCGGTAATTTGTAAAGGCTCGTCTCCGCATGCGGAATCCGGACGTACTCAGCCTGGACGCCGTCGATGCGATGGCCCAGGATCCAGCCTCCCGTCTCGCAATGCGAGTACATGCCGCGCCGGCAATTCGCGCACTTGCCGCAAGACGAAATGCACGAGATCAGCACGTGGTCTCCCGGCTTGAGCGATGTCACTGCCGCACCGACAGACTCCACCACGCCCACACCTTCGTGGCCCAGCGTGCGCCCCGGCTCGCAGGTCGGAACGTCGCCCTTGATGATGTGCAGATCGGTGCCACAGATGGTCGTCAACGTGACGCGCACCACGGCGTCGCTGGGCGCCTGCAATTCCGGTTTCGGCTTGTCGGCCAGCGTGATCTGGCCGGGCCCTTCGTAGACGAGTGCTTTCATGGGAATCACCAAAGAGGACGATGACTCCATGCTAGGCAACCGCCCTGCGCAGACGTTGATCTGCATCAGGCCGCATGGCAGCAGCCGCGCGATATTGATCTTCAGTGTCAGGAGGTGAAACCCGCGTATGGACGAGCAAGCCACCACCATTCCATGCAGGCAGCCCGCAGAAGACTTGGTCGCTCGCTTGCTTGAGGCGGCAGCCTATCCGCACCCCGCTGCGGATCTGCAGATGATCGAAACCCATCTGTCATGGGTCTTCCTGGCCGGAGAGTTTGCTTACAAGGTGCGCAAGCCGGTCAAGCTGGACTTCGTCGATTTTTCGACTCTCCGTGCGCGGCACACCGATTGCGAGGAGGAGTGCCGCCTCAACCGCCGCCTCGCCCCTGCGTTATACCTGGGTGTGGTGCCCATTTCGCAGGATCCGGCCACCGGCGCCATCCGCATCGATGGGCAAGGCACGCCGTGCGAGTACGCCGTCTGCATGCGCCGGTTTGCGCAGCAGGACGTGCTGAGTACAGTGGCTCATGATGGGCGACTCCGCCCCAGCGAGATCGACGCGCTGGCCGACTTGATCGCAGACTTCCACGCAACCGCGCCTGTCGCCAACCCCAGTGCAGAGGATGGGACACCGTCCAGCATTCGGCGCACGCTTGAAGATTGCGCAGCCGGTGTCCTTGCCTTAAGCACTGAACCGCACATTGCAGTGGCCACGGTATCGCTTCTTCATCAACACGCAGACCGCCTCGAAGAGGTATTCGCGTCACGCCGACGCAGCCGCCACATCCGCGAATGCCATGGCGATCTGCACCTGGGCAACATCGTGTTGATCGGTGGCCAGCCGACGCCGTTCGATTGCCTTGAATTCTCGCCGTCGCTCCGGTGGATCGACACCCTGTACGACATCGCCTTTCTGTTCATGGACTTGCTCGCCTCCGGTCTGCACGGGCTGGCATACCGCCTGATCAACCGCTATCTCGAACGATGCGGCGACTATGGCGGGTTGGCAGTCCTGCCCTTCTATGCATCGATGCGTGCACTTGTGCGTGCTCGGGTGCTACTCGAACGCGCCCATCAGTTGGAGCGAACGCCCGATCTGGCGGCCAAGCCCCGCGGCGAGGCACGCCGCATGCTCGACCTGTCTCGGGCCCTGCTCTGCCGAAACGACGGCTGCATTCTTCTCATGCACGGCCTTTCCGGCAGCGGGAAATCCACCCGTGCCGCACAGCTTGCGGAGGCAGAAGGCATGATTCGCGCGCGCTCCGATGCCGAACGCCAACGCGGCCCGCACATCACCGCAGACGATCGCTACCTGCCACGTGCGGTCGAACGTACCTATCGGCGTCTGGCCGCGATCTGCAAGCTGGGTGTACGGGCGGGTTTTCCGATGATTGCCGATGCCACGTTTTTGGCCGAACACGAGCGCAGACGGTTCTTCTCGCTCGCACGGCGGCTGGGGGTGGGTGTGGCCCTTGTGGACTGCGTTGCCGACGTCGACACGCTGCGTATGCGCATCCGCACGCGCATGCGCGGCGGGTTCGACGCATCGGAGGCGGACCTCCACGTGCTGGACGCCCAGCTCGCCACACAACAGCCGCTCAACGTGGAAGAGCAGGCACATGTCATCCCTGCAGAGCTATCCCAGGTGGTGTCTTACATCACTGGCCGACAACGCGGCGATTTCGCGCCCGCTGGCTCAGGCAATCAACTACCTTGAAACCAAGCGCGGGGGCGATGGTGTTTCGCACGCGCCCGCCCATTTGCGCCATATCAACGCACACGATCGCAGAGTGCCTACGCTGCATATGGATTCCTCATTCGGGCCAGTTCACCTGTCCGCCCAAGACCCCACCGGAGATCGACATGCAACAACCTGCTGATATGGCCTGCAACCTGGCGTGCGCTGTCATGCGTGATATGAGCCGCACCGCCTCCTACATGCTCGAGGCGCAAATCGACCTGGCCCACTTCCGCCTCAAGCTCGCCGAGGCTGCATTGGAAGATGTGCGCGAGATGGAACATGAACTGAGCGGCATGCAAGACTGGACCTCGCTGGCCACCGCGCAGAGTCTCTTCATGAAGATGCAATCGACCCACGGTGCGACCGCCCTGAAAACGTGGATGGAGTTCACGAACAAGCTGCAGGCCGCCTATTTGCGCCGGATAACGGAGTGGACCCAGCAGATGCAACACCCGGAAGGGCAAGCCACTTCCTCGCAGCTGTTCGCCGCCTCCTCCGATTCACTGCGGGCCTTCTTTGACAGCTTCAACCGCATGACCCTGCCAGACTCCGAGGCAAAAGGGAACGCAGCGGCGCGCCCTTCAAAGGCAAGGGCTGAACAGGCCGCCTGATCGACACGCAAAGGAGCCCATCATGCGCGTTCAGGACGTCTATTCACACAATGCCGTCCACATTCCGCTCTCGTGCACGCTTCAGGAAGCGGCACAGCAGATGCGCCAGAAACATGTCGGTGCGCTGGTCGTGACGGAGAACACCCCGTCTGGGCCCCGCGCCATCGGCATGGTCACGGATCGCGACATGGTGCTCGATGCGGTCGCCGTTGGCGTTGACCCGTCCCAGACCTGTGTGGCCGATGTGATGAGCCGAGGCATCGTCAACGTACCGCTCGATGCAAGCCTGAGCGACGCGTTGCAGGAAATGCTCTCCTCCGGCGTACGGCGTGTTGGCGTGACGTCCGACGGCGCGCTGGTCGGTGTGCTGTCTCTGGACGATGTGCTGAGCGCAATGGCCAACGAGTGGAGCCTGATCGCCCGCCTCGTTCATAACGCGCGCGAGCGCGAAACGACCGGTAGCGCCCAGCCGCCGCTGAGTGTGTAAGCCGGCTGCCACCCCACTTCAGGAATCCTCTGCATGAACCCCGAGCCGCTTTCTCTCAGCATGGACATCGTGACGGACGACGCAGTGCTGGAAGGCACCCTGAGCTGCCCCGGCACAGCGACCGGCCTGGTGATCTTTGCGCATGGCAGCGGCAGTTCGCGGCTCAGCCCGCGCAACCGGTATGTTGCCGACCAACTCTACGCCGCGGGACTGGGCACGCTGCTGTTCGATTTATTGAGCCCCGAAGAGGCGTCACACGCCTCGTGCCGGTTCGACATCGACCTTCTGGCCCAGCGTCTGCGCACGGCGACTCACGCGGCAGGCAACATCGCGCGGGAACGCAGGCTGCGCCTCGGGTATTTCGGCGCCAGCACCGGAGCCGCGGCCGCGATCCAGGCAGCGTCAGAGCCCGACGATGCCTACCCGATCGAAGCGGTCGTCAGCCGCGGCGGGCGACCGGATCTTGCCGGCCAACGTGCGTTGAGCAAACTCGCCTGTCCGACCCTGCTGATCGTCGGTGCAGTGGATTTGGAGGTTCTCGATCTCAACCGGCAAGCGCTGAGCCAGATGCAGTGTGAAAAAGCCCTGGAGACGGTGCCCCACGCGACGCACCTTTTTGAAGAGGCAGGCGCGCTCGAACAGGTGGCCGAGCTGGCGCGAGCATGGTTTGTCCGCCATCTTGGCACGACAACCCAACCCCACCAACACGCGAGGTAGCGCCGTGCGATTCAAAGACCGATTGGATGCAGCGCGCATGCTGACGCTCGCGCTGGAGCAGTACAAGGGCACGCACCCTTTGGTGTTGGCCATCCCACGGGGTGCGGTTCCGATGGGCGCACTCATTGCAACCGCACTCGACGGTCAGCTTGATGTGGTGCTGGTTCGCAAGCTCTGCGCGCCGTACAACCCCGAGCTGGCGGTCGGGTCCATCGAGGAAGGCGGCTGGACCTACATCGCACCCTATGCGGGACGCATTGGTGCAGATACGACCTATCTTGAACAGGAAAGCGCCGAGCAGCTGGACGTCATCCGTCGGCGCCGTACGCTCTATACCCCGAACCGGGGCCCGTATGACCCAGCAGGGCGCGTTGTGATCGTGGTCGACGATGGGCTGGCGACGGGGGCGTCCATGAAAGCGGCACTCCACGCCATACGGCAGCGCCATCCGCAACGCCTCATCTGCGCGGTTCCTGTGGCGGCACCGGATAGCCTGGACGATATTCGACCGCTGGCCGACGACGTGGTCTGCCTCTATGCGCCGCAGGGTTTCCGCGCGGTCGGCATGTATTACGCCGATTTTCCTCAGGTCGAGGATGCCGAGGTGCGTGCAGCGCTGGGCGCAGCCCCGCAATCCGAACGCCGGGCTGGCTGACACCGCCTCTGCGGGCGCGCCACGCCCGCGTTCAATCCAGACCGTACCTGCGCACGTACCAGGCCTTCATCACGTAAGCGGACAACCCATAGGCCAACACGATCGCGACCAGCCAGGGCCAGTACGCTGCTGGCAGCGGCACGAAGCCGAACAATGCCCCGACCGGTGTCAACGGCATGGCAACGCCCACGCACGCAATGGCGGCACTGGTCAGCACCAGTGCGGTACTGGCCCGGCTTTGCACGAACGGCACCTTGCCCGTGCGGATGATATGGATGATGAGTGTCTGCGTGAGGAGCGATTCAACAAACCACCCCGACTGGAAGAGCGCCGGATCAGCCCACGCGTGAAAGACGCCCAGCAGCAACGCATAGGTCGCGAAGTCAAACAACGAACTGACGGGGCCCATGTACAGCATGAACTTTAGAATGCTGCCGATCTCCCACCGCCGTGGCTTGACGAGGTAGTCCTCATCCACGTTGTCGGTCGGGATGGCGGTTTGCGAGAAGTCGTAGAGTAGGTTGTTGAGCAACACCTGCACCGGAGCCATTGGCAGAAAGGGCAGAAACAGGCTTGCGCCCAGCACGCTGAACATGTTCCCGAAGTTTGAACTGGCGCCCATCTTGATGTACTTGACGATGTTGCCGAACACTTTGCGCCCTTCGGTCACACCCTCGCCCAGTACCACCAGGCTTTTCTCCAGCAGGATGATGTCGGCGGACTCTTTGGCAATATCGACCGCGCTATCCACCGAGATGCCGACATCCGCGGCCTTGAGCGCGGGCCCATCGTTGATGCCGTCGCCCATGAAGCCGACGACATGGCCCTTGCGGTGCAGTGCCTCGACAATGGCCGCCTTTTGCGCGGGCGAAACCTTGGCGAAGACCGACGCACGTTCGGCGATGTCGGCCACCTGGTCGGGCGACATGGCAGCCAGTTCGGTGCCAAGCACCACCGGCTCCACCGCCAGCCCGACCTCGCGGCAAATCTTCCGCGCAACAATGGCGTTGTCCCCCGTCAGGATCTTGACTGCAACCCCACCGGCCTTCAATGCCGCAATGGCGGCGGCGGCCGTCTCACGTGGCGGGTCGAGAAAGGCGATATACCCCAGCAGCGTCAACCCGGACTCGTCCGCCACCGCGTACGCGCTTTGCTCGGCCGGCATCTCCTTGTAGGCGACAGCCACGGCGCGAAAGCCGTCGGCGTTCAGGTTCTCAGCCATTCGCCGCGTATCTTCGAGATGACTGGCCTCGAGCGGGCCAGCCTCGTCACCGCTGACGTAACGCGCGCTGACGGCCAACACCTCTTCCACGGCACCCTTGCAGATCAGCACGTGCGTGCCGTCGTCCCGCGCCAATACCACCGACATGCGCCGACGCTCGAAGTCAAACGGCAGCTCATCGATTTTCTGGAAACGCGCATGCACGTCCAGGCGCTGCTCCAGCTCCACATGCTTGAGCACGGCCACGTCCAGCAGGTTCTTCAGGCCCGACTGATAGAAGCTGTTCAGAAACGCATACTCCAGCACCTGGTCGGATTCTTCGCCCCGCAAGTCCAGGTGATGCTTGAGGATGATGCGGTCTTGCGTGAGTGTGCCGGTCTTGTCGGTGCACAGCACGTCCATCGCACCGAAGTTCTGGATGGCGTTGAGCCGCTTGACGATGACCTTCTTGCGCGACATGGCGATGGCGCCCTTGGCCAGATTGACCGTGACAATCATCGGCAGCATCTCTGGCGTCAGGCCAACGGCCACGGCCACCGCAAACAACAGCGCCTCGAACCAGTTGCCCTTGGTCAGGCCGTTGATCAGAAGAACGGTGGGTGCCATCACCAGGATCAACGTGAGCATCAGCCAGGTGAAGCGGGTAATGCCACGATCAAAGCTGGTCTGTACGCGTTGCGCGGCAATCAGGTTGGCCACCTGACCAAAGGCCGTCCGGTGGCCGGTGGTCAAGACCACGCCCGTGGCGTAGCCACTCACCACGGCGCTGCCCATGAAGCACAGGTTGGGCCGATCGAAATCAGCCGCGGGGCGGCTGTCGGAAGGCTCTGCATGCTTTTCCTGCGGCATGGCCTCGCCAGTCAGGGCGGACTGGTTGACGAACACATCCTTCGCGCCGAGCAACCGCAAATCCGCCGGCACCATGTCACCCGCGGCAAGCTGGACGATATCGCCCGGCACCAGTTGCTCGATGGGGACTTCCTGGCTTGCTTCAGCGCCATCGGAACCTATGCGCCTTACGGTTGCCGTTGTATGCACCATGCGACGCAGCGCCTCCGCCGCCCGGTTCGAGCGATGTTCCTGCAGAAAGCCCAGCACAACGCTCAGCACCACCATGACGGCAATCAGCACGGCCGCCCGCACATCGCCCAACACCGCGGAGATGACCGCCAGCGAGATGAGTAGCAGATTCAGCGGATTGACCGAGCGGCGCACCAGCTCAAACAGCACAGTCTCATGATGGCCGTTGGCGACGCGGTTGAGCCCGTGTTCGCGCAGGCGCTGTGCGGCGGCTTCCTGCGTCAAGCCGTGTGCCTGAGTCCGGAGCCGATCCAGCACGTCCTGCGAGGCAAGCGCCGACCACATCGACAGATGGTCAGCCGGCGAATGTGTGGACACAACGTTGGGCAGTGCTTGCCAGCGTGGCTTGCCGCGCATCGCTAGTCTCCTTGCGCGCAGGCGAGCGCATGGCGAGCCGCGCCCCACGCTGTATTGGTTGGCGCGACAACGCCCCGCCGGCGACTCTGCGGCGCGAGGACATCAACCTGGATCTTGTCAGCAGCAGACAGAGACGGGAACGGCACGGGCATGGTGCGCATGGTCAATTGCGAGCAAAACGCATGGATGTGCAAACGATTAGAGCGCAGGACGCGCGCCCGGGCTTGACGCAACGCAACGGTCAGCGTCAACCGGGCGATTGCTGTGCGCGCGCCGCCGCGGGTTCAATGCTGGCGCCACGCCAGCCACCGCCCAGCGCAAGGAACAGCGCTACCGTGTCTTGCAGGCACTGTGCACGCAACTGCAGCGTGCCAAGCACGGCTTGCTGGTACTGCAGATCGGCGCTCAACACCTGGAGATAGCCGGCAACTCCGGCACGGTAGTCGGCGTTGATTTCGTCCAGTGCGGTACTTGCCGCCGCCTGTGCGCGCAACTGTGCGTCAAGCTGCGCTGCATCGTGTTCCAGCGCACGCAGTACATCGGCCACCTGTTCAAAAGAGGCGAGCACCACCTGCCGATAGTTGGCATCGGCAGCCTGCAACGCCTGCCGGGAGGCGGAACGGCGAAAATACAGGGTACCGCCTTCAAACAGCGGGGCGACGAGGTTTGCCCCCACGCTCCAGGCGCCAGCTTTCGCACCAAACAGATCGGCGCTGCGGCCGCTCATCCGGGCGTAGTCTGCGCTGAGGATCAGGGTGGGCAACATCGCCGCCGTTGCAACACCCACCTCGGCGCTGGCCTGGTGCAGGCGCGCCTGTGCGGCCAGAACGTCGGGCCGCTGGCGCACCAGTTCAGAGGGCACCAGCGTGGGCAGGTCCACCGGCAATTGCAGCCCATTAAGCGCAACGTCTACGGCATCCGCCTCGGAAGGGAATTGGCCGCTCAACACCGCCTGCAGATGGGCAGCCTGGTCACGCTTCTGTTCCAGCGGTGGCAGCGATGCCTCCAACGCCGCCAATTGCCCGACAAGACTCAACTCGCTGGCATGCGGCATGACGCCCGCCTCAACCTGCGCGTGTGCGATCTCCACCTGCTCGCGCACCACGGCAATCAGGCTGCGCGTGGTGTCGATCTGCGCCCGATAGGCGGCATGGGCGATCACGGCGTTCACCAGGTTGCCGCTCAGCGTGAGGTAAGCAGCGGCCACCGCATACCTTTGTCCCTCTGCTTGCGCCGCCAGTGCTTCCACGGCCCGCCGATTGCCGCCAAAGATGTCGACCGCGTAGCTGATGGATGCGCCCAATGTCCACAGCGTAAACAGGCTCGGCGCCCCGGTCTGCCCGAGTCTGGCGGGCACCGCGGCCTGACGGGACACATCGGCGGATCCAGCCACCTGTGGGTAGAACACCCCGGCCCCAGCGCGCAACAGGTCTTGCGCGGCGCGCAGGTTGGCTTCTGCCTGCTGCAAGCCCGGGTTGGAGGCAATGGCTGCTTCCATGGCCTGATCAAGCGTCGGACTGCCGAAGGCGTGCCACCAGTCTGCCGGCACGGTTGCGGCAGTGAAGCGCTGCGCCACGCCATCTGCGGGGGTGGCTTGTGCAGGGTTTGCGTCACGAAGATAGCGATCGACGCCAGGTGCCGGCGGTGCGTGGAAATCCGGCCCGACGGCACAACCCGACACCACAAGCGCGGCGGCCATCGCCCGCGCCGCCGCTTTCACGATGCCCCCTGCAGATAGACGTCGACCAGTTGCCCCGGATAGACCGCAAGCTTGTCAGGTTGCTTGAAACGGAAAAGCAACGGAAGCACGCGCACATCCACGCGTTCGGAGCGCTGGTCGGACAACTGCACCTTGGGCGACACATAGGGCTGCACGCGCACGAATTCCAGCGGCACGCTGACATCGGTGCCACGCACGAACATGCGTGCCTGCACTGTGCCGGGCGGAAGGCGGTGCACCAGAATTTCGTCCACATACACGCGCACGGCCAGTTGGCTCTGGCCGGTGCTCATCGTGGCCAGTGGCACATTGGCCCGCGTATAGGCGTCATAGGTGCCCTGCGACGATACATAGCCTCCCGCTGCCGCGTTGACGGACATGACAACGCCATCCACCGGCGCTCGCACGACATATTTTTCGAGAAGCGCCGCTGCCGCAGCCGCGCCCTTCTGCAAGGCATCGCGCTGTTTTTGCAGCGTGCGAATGTCGTAGCTCCAGGCGCCGGCACGGGTCAGGTCGTACTGGCGCTGGGCCACAACAAGATTGCCGTGTGCCACGCGTACCGCGTTGGCGGCGTTGTCCATTGCATCGCGACTGACCGCCTTGGGGTTGAGCCTGGCAGCAGTTTCCAGCTTGTCCAACTGATCCTGCACGGTGCGCAGGCCGGCATCTGCGGCGCTCACCTGTGCACGGGTGACCTCCAGCGCTTCTTTGCGCGGTTGGGCCAGCAGCGCATTCAGCTGCGCATCGACGGCATCCGCTTGCGACTGCTGTTGCGCGGTCAGGGCGCGTTGCACGGAATCCTCAATCTGGATCAGCACATCGCCGCGCTTGACCGCCTGCCCTTCTTGCACGGCAATGCGCGCCACCGTGCCCGATACCTCGGCATACAGGTTCAGGTTGGCGCCGCTGGGCTGATCGCTTTCGACGATGCCGTTCGCATAGATGCCCGTCGCGTACGGATTGGCCGCCGGTTGAAAGACGGGGGGCAGCGGCGGGCTCTGCCGTGCGTAGTAGAGGGCCGCCCCAATCCCCGCCAGCGCGCCAATCACAGAGAGCACAAACAACCATCGGATCTTCATCGCATCTCTCCGTGTTCAATGCGGCTCAGCCTGCCATCCTCCATGTCGAGGATGCGGCTGGCCATGTCGAGGATGCGCGCGTCGTGCGTCACGATCACGATGCAGCGGTGCGCGTTCAGTATTTCCGTCTTCACAAACTGCATGATGGAACGGCCGGTATCGCCATCCAGCGATGCGGTGGGTTCATCCAGGATCAGGATGTCGGGCTGCGTGACGATGGCGCGTGCAATGGCCACACGCTGCTGCTCCCCACCGCTGAGCTTGACCGGCGGCAACTGGGCGCGGTTCTTCAGCCCCACCACATCGAGGTAGCGCATGGCCTGATCGAGCGCTGTGTCCCACGCGACGTGCCGCAGGATCAGCGGGATGGCGACGTTCTCGAGCGTGGTGAGGCGCGGGAACAGGTGATAGTCCTGAAACACGAAGCCGATCCTGCCCAGGCGGAAATCGGCCAGTGCGTCGGCGCCCAGGCTCCAGATGTCGACCCCGTCCACCACCGCGCGGCCGCCATCCGGGCGCAGGATGCCGGAGATCACGCTCAGCAGCGTGGTCTTGCCGCTGCCCGAAGGCCCGACGATGAACAGCATCTCGTTGAAGTAGGCCTCGAAACTGACCTCCATGAGCGCGCGCGTACGCGCCTCGCCCTCGCCAAACCATTTATCGAGGGCCTGCGCGGCAATGGCTACGTTGGCCACGATCAACCCCGGAAGATGTCGAAGGGCTCGATGTGCAGCACCTTGCGCACCCCGATGTAGCCCGAGATGCCGGCAATCACAATCACCATGGCCAGCGCCAGCATCAGGTTGGTGAACGTGATCATGGCTGCGTAGTCCGGAATGCGAAGGCGCACCAGTGCGATGGACATGGCGCACAGGCCGATCCCCAGCCCGTAGCCCACCAGCGCCACGAACGTGGCCTGGAAGACGATCATCGCCACCAACTCTCGCCCCTTGGCCCCGATGGCCTTGAGTGCGCCAAAGCGCTCAAGGTTTTCCAGGATGAAGGTGTAGAACGTCTGCCCCGATATCGACAGCCCCACCACGAAGCTGATCACCGTCATCAGCAGGATGTTGGTGCCAAGCCCCGTCTGGTACGTATAGAAGTGCGAGATGCGACTGATGAACTCTTCTTTGGTCAGGGCGCGATAACCGAGCCGGTCTACCGCACGTTCGATCGCTGCAATGTCGGCCTCGGTCTTGGGCTCGATCAGGATGTACGACATGGTGTAGCGCGTGCTGGGCAGGTATTGCACAGCGCGACGGTACGTTGTGTACAGGGTGGGCACGCCAAACAATCCGCTGGCGGCGACCTTGCCAATGCCGACGATCACCCCTCGATGGTCATTGACCTCGAACTCGGTGCCGATATGCGGGTTTTCCAGTTTCCCGAACTCGGCGTCCTGAATGACGATGAAGGCGTTCTCGCCATACAGATCCTGAATTCGGCCACTGAGCATGCGCGGGCGCCCGAACAGGCTGGTGTCGTCGATGCCCACGACGGTCACGGGCTGATAGGTGCCGCTGCGCAGGCGCACAAGCGCGCCGCCTGAATACAGCGGCACGGCAAACTTCACACCGTGAATGCTGCGTACCGCGTCAAGGACGTAATCCGGCATGCCGATCGAATTCGCCACGGTGTTGACAGCCGGGTCCATGACCCACATGCGTGCGCCGATGTTGTACACGGCAGACGAAGACCGGTTCAGCACGCCCGCAAACAGCGACGTCATCTCGATCATCAGAAACACTGCAAACGTAATGCCGACCAGCAGACCGCTCAACTTGGCCTTGTCATTGACCAGCAGCTTGTAGGCGAGTTTGAGAATGGCTTGCACATGGCCCCCTTGGCCATGCACGGCAGACAGGGGTGCGCCCCGGGGTGATATCGACCGGCCGATGCATGTGCATCAACGATAGCGATTCGGGGGCGGCGGCCTTTGATGTGTCGCAAGGCCGGGTTGAGTCTTGCGGGGAGTGCGCTACAGCGTATCGTCGTCAGAAAACAAGCGATGACGTATCGCGTAGCGCACAAGGGCCGCTTCGCTGGAGAGTTGCAGCTTGTCCATCAACCGCATCTTGTAGGTGCTGATGGTCTTGGCGCTCACACACAGGCTGGTGGCGATTTCGGTCAAGGGCTCGCCACGCACCAGCCGGCGATAGACCTCCATCTCACGGTCGGACAGGCGCGTGTGGGCTGCCGCCTCGCTAGGCTCGCCCAGGCTGTGCGCGAGCTTCTCCGCCATGGGCGGACTGACATAGGTGCCGCCATTCGCCACTTTCTGCAGCGCGGTGACCAGTTCGGTCGCGGCGCTTTCCTTCGTCAGGTAACCGGCTGCGCCCGCACGGAAGGCGCGCGCCACGTACTGTTCTTCCGCGTGCATGGTCAGCACCAGCACGCGCACCCTGGGGTGATCGTCGTGCAGCTGCCTGAGCAGCTCCAGCCCGCTGCGTCCCGGCATCGAAAGGTCGAGCACGATCACCTGCGGTTGATGCTCACGCACCAGTTGCACGACCTGCGTACCGTCGGAGGCTTCGCATGCGACTTCGAAATCTCCCGCGCGCTCCAGGATATGGCGCACGCCATCGCGCATCACGGCATGATCGTCGGCGATCATCACGCGAATCATGTCCGTGCCTCCTCGGTGGCTTCGCGAACGACGGGAAAGCAGACGCTCAAGCAAAAACCGCCGCCTGGCGCGTGTGTGATCGTTGCCTGCCCGCCCAGTAACCGAGCCCGCTCGCGGATGCCAAGCAACCCCAACGGCTTGCGTTCACCCACCGCCGGAGGCGCCCCACTCCAGCCATGTCCATTGTCTTGAATAGACAGCTCGAGCACGTCGTCCTGCTGCGAGAACTCGATCTCGACGCGCGTGGCATCGGCGTGGCGCACGACATTGTTGAGCGCCTCCTGCACGATTCGAAAGACCGAGATGGCGGCGCGCTCGTTCATTGCCAGCTCTTGTGCTTGCACATTCACGACCAGGCCAAAGCGTTGGCGAAAATTCTTGGCCATCCATTCGATGGACGGCACCAGCCCCAGCTCGTCGAGCAATGGTGGCCGCAGGTCCGCTGAGATCTGCCGCACGGCAACAATCGTCTCGTCGATCACGTGTTGCATGGCCTGGGTCTGATCGATGAGCGCCTTGCCACTCTGTGCGGCCTGCAGATCCGCCGCCAGCAGTGAAATGTCCATCTTGAGCGCGCTCAGGCGTTGGCCCAGGTCGTCGTGCAGCTCACGGGCGATGCGGTGCCGCTCCTCTTCCCGCGCGGCCAGAATGCTGTCCGACAGATGTTGCAGTTCTTCCTGGGAGCGCCGCAGTGCCGCTTCGGCGCGGACACGCTCCGTGGTGTCGCGCAGCATCACCGTGAAGAGCTTGCCGCCGTTCACCTCGATCTGTGAAATCGACGCTTCGATTGGGAATTCCCGCCCATCGGTATGCAGGGCAAACAGCGGGCGCTGCTTACCCATCTGGCGCTCCGATACACCCGTCACCCCGAAGCGCCTTACATGCGCTTCGTGCGCGCCGCGAAACCGCGCGGGAATAAAGTCTGACAGGGGGCGGCCGATGGCATGACGCGCCGAACAACCGAACAGTGTTTCGGCCATGGGATTGAACAGCACGATGCGCTGCGTGTCATCGACGGAAATGATGGCCTCCATGGACGACCGGATGATGCCGGCCAGCCGGGCTTCGCTCTTTGCGAGGTACGAAAGATCTCGCGCGACGGCGGCTCGCAACTTCCGCAGCCGCAGCCAATAGAACACCAGTGCGACAACCGTGGAAATACTTGCCGAGGCTATCAAAATGAACGCAGCATCCCCTGCCTGGAGGGCGAACGTCAGCCGAGCAACCGACGCGGCCAGCAGCAAAACGGCCAGCACCCCCACCACGAGTTCGGCTGAGGTGGATTGCAACTGCAGCAGGCGCCTGTGCGTTGCCTTCGAGGATTGAGGTTCTTGCTCCGCCACCGAACACCATCAAAAGGCCGCGATGCAATCAACATAGCCCATTCCTCAGGCTGGAGATACTAGCCATGTGAAGGAGACGCCCCCCGGGAAACCCTGCCGCCGTTGTCAGGGAACCCTGACAACGGCATGGCGCATCCCGACGACCATCTCAGCGCAGCCTGATTTCGCGCAAACGCCGCGCCTCCGATACTGTGCATACGGACACCAGGCCTTGATGGAAGGCAGTGACCGGATACCCACCACCTCACCGAGGATGTGTGGCTAAGAGACCACAGACGCCTTCCGGAGCCGCCCCATGATTCCGCGCACCATCGAGTCCCCTGCCCCCCTCGAAACTCGCCATCCCGCTGCGCATCCGCAGCTCAGGCTCGTCCGCGACATAACGCAGGCTCGCCAGACAACGTCACTCATCCCCAGCAGCCAGTGCGCCAATTGCATGATGCACTGGGCCTGCATCGCGAGCGCTGTGCCATCCGCACAACGCGAACAGCTGGACCACATGGTGCACACGTGGCGCAAGATCGCCAGGGGCGAAGCCCTCTTTCGGGCGGGGGATACTTTCCACGCGCTGTATGCCATCCGGTCCGGATCGTTCAAGACAGTGGTATCGCACCCCAACGGCGCAAATCACGTCACCGGATTCCAACTGGCGGGTGAAACGCTTGGGCTCGACGGCATTGCCGCCGATCGCCACACCTGCGATGCGATTGCCCTGGAAGACAGCACCGTCTGCTCCATGCCCTTCCATTGCATCGAAGACCTGTGCCAGGACATCCGCCCACTCCAGCATCGCCTTCATCAATTGATGGCCGAAGAGATCGTGCGCGAGTCGGGGCTCATGCTGCTGCTCGCCGGGTTGAGCGCGGAAGCGCGTGTTGCCACCTTCCTGCTGAACCTCTCCACGCGCATGCAGGACCGCGGGTACTCCGCTTTGAGCTTCACCCTGCGCATGACCCGCGAGGAAATCGGCAGCTACCTTGGCATGCAACTGGAGACCGTCAGCCGTGCGCTGTCGAGGTTCCAGCGCGAAGGCTGGATCATCGTGAGCGGCAAGAACATCGAGCTGACTGACATGGCGGCGCTCACGGAGCTTTGATCGCCCTGCCCGCCACAAAAGAATGACGCCGCCCCGCTTTTTCTGGTGGGGCGGCGTGTTTGCATTCCTGCCCGATGTCCAACCTGACGGTTACGGCGCGATCTGGAGATGATCTATCACTTCCGTCACGCCAGGTGCGGACCATGCCGCGCCCTTGGCCGCGCGCCGCTCCGATGCGGAACCGATGTGGCCGCTGAGCGTCACCGTGCTGCCCTGAACGGAGACGCGGATGTGGTCGGCTTCACGCGCGGCATGCCGCTTGAGCGCCGCGCCGATCTGCTCGGCAACATTGGCCGGCACCACGCGCGCTTTGATCTGCAGCCGATTGATCAGGCCCGCTACACCGCGCAGCGATCCCACCGCATGCGCTGCCTGTTCGCTCTGGTAGGGCCAGTCCACCTCACCCGAGAGCGTCACCCAGCCGTTTTCGACCAGCACCTCGATGCGGTTGGACGGCAGGCTGACCTGCCATTCAAGCGCGTCACGGGCCGCTTGAGCAACATCTGCGTCCGTGTGTGCTCCCGGCAGGCGAACTTCGACTTTCTGCACGACACCACGCACGCCAGCCACACGTTCGGCTGCATGCTCGGCTGCGAGCTTCTCCATGTAGCTGTGCACGTGGCCGGTCAGTGTCACCACGCCGTTTTCCACTTCCACACCAATCGCTGCGGCATCCACCGCAGGTTCCCAAAGCAGTTCGTCGTTGACGTCCTGCTTGATACCCAAATCGCTTTTCATCACTCGCTCCTGCTAGGTCCTGCTAGAGATCGTCGCCTCGCTATGCCCAGCGGCGCTCATGCGCCGTTTGACAAGATAGACAGCGCATGGCGGTCGGCTGGGCTTGCAGGCGCAAAAACGGAATCGCTTCGCCACAATCGACGCAGATACCGTAGTTGTGCTGCTGCATGCGCTCGCGTGCAGCGCTCAGCTCCTCAAGCTCGCTTCGGTAACGGGCGAGCATGACGTCGTTCGTCTGGTCCCCTGCCTCTTCATCAGCAAGCTCCGCGTTTTCGAACGGCGCTTCACGCGGCACCGGCTCAGCAGATGCTCCCAACGCGGCCAACTGGCGCTGCACGCGCGCTTCCTGCTCGTCGAGCAAACTCCTCAGCCGGCCCCATTGCGCCTCGGTAAAGCGGGTCATGCCCAGTCTCCTACGGTTGATTCAGTGTCAAACTGCGTGCCCGGCTTCAGGCCTCCGTTGGTGAGAGCCAGGCCGGCCGCTGTCTGGATTGCTCCCACCGGCCAGCGGTCTTCACCTGATCGATAAAGCCCGCCATCTCTTCCTGCGACAACCCGCTGAGCACGTCGCGCTGGAACAGCGCTAGCACCGGCGCCGGAATGGTGGCAGTGATGCGCATGATCTCTTCGACAGCCCTGAACGCCCCGCGGGCCGCCATGACACAAATCACGGACAACTGCCTGGACGCCGGCAATTGGTCAGCCAGGAAGTCCCGCATGGGCGACGCCAGGTGGCCCATCCAGATGGGTGCGATCACGATGACGTGTTCGACTTCATCAAGCGGTGGACCTTCATAGCGGTACTTGGCGCGCGCATGGAATACCGTTTCGATCACGCAGCGCGCATCGCCCAGGAAGCCGGCGCGCGGATGTTCGTCCGTCACTTCGGCAAGTTGCCATCCGCTCTGCGCAGCCATCTGCTCTGCCACCTGACGTGCCGTACCGGTGCGCGAGTAGTACACGATCAGCTTCTTTTCCATCTCGTACTCCAGGGATTTCAAAAGCAATGGAACGGGTCAATTGCCTCTAGGAGCCGACCCACATCTGATCGACGACGGCACGCACGCCCGGCGCGTCCCATGCGGCCTCACGGGCCGCACGGCACTCGTTGAGGTTGCGCAGCGGCCCGTACAAGGTCACCGTCCCTTCCGCCACGGAAACACTGAGGCGCGAGGCGTCGACCGCAGCTTGGCGTTGCAGCGCCTTTGCAATGCGATCGCACAGATCGGCTGGACCCGCAGCGGGGCGCAATGTCAGCGCATTGGCCACAGACTTCACGCCGCGCACCTTGCGCACGGTGTCCAGCGCCGCGCGACGCTGGAAGTCCTGGTCGACTTCGCCGCGCAGGGTCACGGCCCCGTCTTCGACGGTGATCCGGACGGCATCCGGCGGCACCGATGCATTCCAATGCAACGCACTGCTGATCGCCTGTGCAATCTCGTCATCCGGGCGTTCCATATCCGGCGGCATCCTTACATCCACATGGACGACAAGCGCGGTCACGCCGGCAACACGCCGGATCGCCTCTTCAGCGGCGTGCTTGTCGGCAAACGTGTCGACGCCACCGGAGAGTGTGATGACGCCGTCCTTGGCCTGCACGGCAAAGCGACTGGCATCCACCGCCGGGTCCCATTGCAATTCTTCTTCGACATCGTGCTTGAGCTGGATATCGTTCTTCATGGGGATCTCCTAAGATTCCATCCCGGTCGAGGCCTAGTGCGACATCAGCGCCGGCACAGTCATCGTCTTCAGCAGCGTGCGTGTCACCCCGCCCAGCACCAGTTCGCGCAGGCGGCTGTGCCCGTAGGCGCCCATCACGATCAGATCGGCATTGAAATCGGCCGCCCGAGAGAGCAGCAATTCACCCACGGCGGCGTCGGAATCTGCGCAGTCGGCCTCTTCCACCGTCGTATGGATGCCGCGCGCGTTCAGCGCACGTGCTACCTGACCCACCGTGGTTTCTTCTGCCCAGTGCCTTGGCCGGGTGCTGGTGATCTGCAGCACGCGCACATTCGCGCCGGTCATCATTGGCATGGCATCGTGCAGCGCGCGCGCCGATTCGCGCCCACCGTTCCAGGCCACCAGCACGCGCTGTGGCAACGCCGTGAAGTTGCCCGCATACGGCACAACCAGCACCGGGCGGCCCGACTCCAAGACCAGTGTTTCCACAAAGTCGACGGCGATGAATTCATCCGCGTCGTCGTGGTTCCGTTGTCCGACGACCAGAAGATCGGCCTCCCGTGCTTCACGCAGCACCAGCGCCACAGGGTCGCCTTCCACTGCACGCCACTCCGTTTCCACGGAAAGCGCCTCCGTCGCCTGGCGAAAGCGCGCGTGCACGGCATCCCGGATGCTGTCCCGCCGGATGCGGTCTTCCTCCAGATAGCGGGCAGCGTTCTCCATCATGTAGAACCAGCTGAGGCTTGGCGCAAAGCTCGCATAGATGCCGACAAGTTTGGCGTTGTGCGCCTGTGCGTACTGCGCCGCAAGGTTGAGGCGGTGCATGGCGCGTTCGCTGCGGTCCAGATGCACCATCACGCTGGCGTAGCTCATGGTCAGATCCCGATGTCGTGTCAGAAGATGAGTCACCCGGTTAGGCAATGACGGCATTGCTCAGGGGTTCCGTAGCCGCGTGCGGTGTTTCCGACGGCAATGCGCGGACCAGCAGCACCGGCAGCGTGCTCAGGCGTATCACGCTCTCGGCCACACTGCCCAGCAGCAAACGCTGGAAGCCGCGTCGCCCATGCGTGCCCAGCACCACGGCTTGGGCACCGACGTTGTGGGCCGCCTGCTCAATGGCAGTCCCGATATCGAACGTCCCGATGGGATCGTCAACCACCACGCTGTGGACGTGCACGCCTGCCTTTTCGGCCTTGGCACGCGCGTCGGCAACGATTTGTTTGCCTTGTTTGACCAGTGCCTCGGTAAAGGCGCCGACATCGATATAGCCAACGTCGTACATCAGATACGAGTTGTCGATCACGTGGGCGATGACCAGCTCAGAACCAAGCTTTTGTGCAAGCTGGATTGCCTCATCCAGCGCGCGATTTGCCGTAGGACTGCCATCCACCGCTACCAGAATCCTGTCGTACATGATGTGCCTCCAACGAATCCGTTATCTGCCCCCAGCGGGCTGGCTGAATTCCATGTTGGACCACTTGGCGGATCACCCCTTGATTTACATCAGCGTTTGGCTAGCCGGACCGGTGCGCAATGCCAGTTGATCTGCCTCAATGGGACGAGCCCAACGCTCGATAGACTTGTCAGCCATCCGCTGCCCTTCTGGTGTGCAGTCGAAGGTCACGGCACCTTGTGCAGGATCAACCTCTGACACCGGCCCGTTCTTATAGTGAAAACGTACGCGCATCGGAGTTCAGCATGAGGGTCGACGAGATTTGTTCCCACCGCATCGTCCACGTCCAGGCAACGGCAACGTTGCAGCAAGCCGCCCGGTTGATGCGGGATGAAGGTGCCCGGGCGTTGCTTGTCACGGAATTCACCCCGGGGGGGACGCGGGTGGTGGGCATCGTGACAGACCGGGACATGGTGGTGCACGGCATCGCCAGCTGCGACGATTGCACCCAGACCGCCGTATCGGAAGTCATGACGCGCGGTCTTCTGACCATCCACGATGACGCCGTGATCAGTGAAGCCTTGCGCTCGATGCTGAGCCACGGCCTGCACCGTCTGGCAGTGGTCGATCGTCAGCAACGGCTGGTGGGCATGCTCAGTCTGGACGACGCCATCCGCGCGATAGGCGGCGAATGGACCTTGCTGGCCGGCATTCTCGGCCGCGACAACGCTGGAAAATCACACCAGCATGCGCCGTCCGATTTGATTCTCTAATTCTTGACCCAACCCTTTAGGAGTATTGCCGTGTTGACCAATGTTGGAACCGCGGACCGCGCCGTCCGCATCTTGATTGGCATCGCCATGATTTTGCTTGCGGTTTTTGGCAAGGTCCCCGCGTGGGTTGGCTGGTTGGGGCTGATTCCTCTGGCGACGGGCCTGATCCGCATGTGCCCGCTCTATTGGGTGCTGGGCATTGGCCGGGATTGACTAGGCGACAAACCACAACAGCGCCCAGCTGAACAGAAGCATGGTCAGCAGACCGGTGATGACCCTGCCGGCAAAAGCGCGGCCTCCGCTGATGGCCACAACGACCTTTGAAAACGTGTTGGCTGTCAGCGCAAGCATCACCAACGTGCCCGCTGTAGACGGCTGCAGCGTGTGGCCGGCAACCTGCGTTGCGATGGAGGCCGTCGCGGCATGCACATCGGCAAATGCACCAAACACGGTGACAGCCACCACCGCGGCTGTCCCAAACCATGTTCGAGCGGCGGCCGCAGCAAGCAGCAAGGCCGCCGTCCAAAGGGCAAAACCAATCGCGACGCGCCAGTTGATGGACGACCCCGAGTTCTCGGGCGCCTCCTGACGGGGCTCGCTGTCACGCCATATCCATAGAGCGGACCATGCCACGGTCGTCATCATGCCCACTGCCAGCGGGCCGGCCAGCAAGCGCAGCAAGTCGATGTTGATAGCGGCAATCAGCAACGCCATCTGCACCAGCGTAGCGACGTTGGACAGCAGCGCCGCGGCAACCGCACCGCCAACGAGGCGATGATCTTTTCGGACGTGCGCGGCCATGACCGTGATCGTGGCCACACTCGATGCGAAGCCGCTGAACAGGCCGGCCAGCGGCAAGCCGAGGTGCGCTCCAAACCATCGCGCCGCAAAATGGCCCGTGTTGCCGGTGAGCATGACAAGCAGCACAACCAGCCACAGCGTATGCGGGTTCCAGGCGTTCAGCAGCCCCATGTGCCGGTCGGGAACCGCCGGCCAGATCAGCAATGCTGCTACGGCAAGGATCAACAGATCGGCGAGTTCCCGCTGGGTGATGACCGTGCGGGCAAAGCGATGCAAACCCGCTTTGGCATAGAGCAGAACAAGGAGCACCGTACCGAGGGCCGCCGTCATTTCGGGCTCGCTCACGGCGTAGGCGCCTAACAGCGTGGTCGCAACGAGTGCGAGTTCCGTCGTCACGCCAGGGTCAAGGTTGGCGGAATGGTGATAACCCAGGGCCGCCAAAACCGCGACCGTCAGCAACACCGCGGGCACGGCAAACGGTATGGGCACGCTTGCCGCAATGGCACCGGCCAGCGCCCCAATCGCAAACGTTCGCATGCCCGCCGGCAGCTCCACGCTGTCGGCATGACTACGCTCGCGCTCGAGGCCGATCGCCAGCCCCACGCCCAAGGCAACCGAGAAGGACAGCAGTGAAGACATTCAGTGGATACGGATGGCCGTTGCATTGCACCCATTCAGTATTGCGCGCGGCAACGCCTCCCGATTGATCTGGCGCAGTCGATGGTCGACTGCAGGGACGTCGTTCCGCAGCACGCATCCATACTGACAGGACACGCCACACTCGGAGACTGCGATGTCCGAATCGATGCAGGCCATGGTGATGGAAGGGGCCGGAAAGCCATTGGTCTGGCGTGAAGTGCCTACGCCAACGCCTGGGCCGGGTGAGGTCCGGATCGCGGTGTCCGTGTGTGGTGTCTGCCGTACCGACCTCCATATCGTGGACGGCGAACTGACCGCCCCGAAACCCGCCCTCATTCCCGGTCATGAAATCGTCGGCATCGTCGAGTCGTGCGGCGAAGGCGTAACAACGCCCTCCCCAGGCGAGCGCGTGGGCGTGCCGTGGCTCGGCTGGACATGCGGAGTCTGCCCGTACTGCCTGCAAGGGCGCGAAAACCTGTGCGATCACCCGGCCTTCACCGGATACACGCGCGATGGTGGGTATGCGCAATACGTCGTCTGCGACGCGCGGTACTGCCTGCCGATTCCCGCACGGTACGACGATGCACACGCCGCGCCGCTGCTCTGTGCCGGCCTGATCGGCTACCGCACGCTGCGCATGGCCGGCGATGCGCACCGGATCGGCATTTACGGCTTTGGCGCTGCGGCCCACCTCATCACACAAATTGCCGTGGCAGAGCAGCGCGAAATCTTTGCCTTCACCCGGCCACGCGACACGGCGGCTCAACAACTTGCGCTGGACACCGGCGCCAAATGGGCAGGCGCCAGCGACACCCCCGCACCGGAACCGCTCGACGCCGCGTTGATCTTCGCACCCATTGGCGCGCTCGTGCCCCAAGCGCTACAGGCCGTGGTCAAGGGCGGCACGGTGGTCTGCGGCGGCATTCACATGAGCGAGATCCCCGCGTTTGCGTATCGGTTGCTGTGGGAAGAACGCAAGCTTGTATCCGTCGCGAACCTGACGCGGGCGGACGGACTCGCGCTCATGCGCATCGCAGCGGAAATCCCCTTGCGGGTTCGTGTCACGCCCTATCGGTTGCAAGACGCCAACATCGCCTTGGAAGACCTCCGCGCCGGGCGGCTAGCCGGCGCTGCCGTCCTGCAGGTGTCTTAGAAAGACATTTGACACGTATCAACCGCCCCCGCGCCACGCTGGCTACGCTGATTACACGCGGTGCCTTACTGCGCAACGCCTTGGAGACCACCATGTATCAGCGAATCCTGCTTGCCACCGACGGCAGCCACGCCTCCTACCTCGCGCTGCACCAAGCCATTGTGGTCAGCAAGGCAACGGGCGCGGAAGTCGAAGCCCTATTCGTTGCCGATAGCAGCGACATCACCTTCGACATGGTCGGAACTGATTCGATTGCCTACGCCAAGCAGGTGGTCGACTACGGCCGCGATACGCTGGCCGAGGTATCAAAGAAGCTGGACGCCGCGGGCATCAAGCATTCGACCAAGCTGCTCGAAAGATCCATTGCGCCGGGGCAGATTTCCGCAACGATTGTCGCGGAAGCCAACGAGACCGCAACGGACCTGATCGTGCTCGGCACGCATGGCCGGCGTGGGCTCAAGCATCTGGTGCTGGGCAGCGTGGCCGAAGGCGTGGTGCGCAAGACCAACAAGCCGGTGCTGATGGTGCGTAGCGAGGTCGATGAGTAAGAGGGAAGAGGTACTCGGAAGCACAGCCGCTCTGATCGTCTGCTTCGGAGGGCGCTCACCTGCGTGCCACGTGTGAGCCCGTCGTCTAGCCGATTGTGGGTTCGAACGCACCCGAAGCGCACTCGACGTTTCCGCACTCATCCAACCAGCCGATGGTGCTGTCCCACCCGGCACCGCTGGCCATGGTGATGCGTTTTGACGACAGTGTTGCCGTGCTGAACCTATGCATCTGGGCCAGCACCGAGCCCTTCTGGGGCATGCGCTGGACGCTCCGCGGGCCAAGTCCGCGCCACCCTTGCAGATGCCGGCTGCGCTGTGCCCACGCGGCTTCGCGAGCTGCATGTCGTGCGTGGCGCCGCCCATAAAACCGATGAAGAACGTGACCGTCAAGGCCGCGAAACCGCCCAGACCCTGGCCGGATGAGGGTCGGGATTCTCTTGTGCATTCGCAAGCGCATTGCATAGACTCACCTCTCAAGGCATCCCTATAGGCAAATGCATCATGTGTCGCTGGCTGGCGTATTCAGGCAATCCCATTCAGATGGAGACCGTACTGTTCCGGCCGCGGCACTCGTTGATCGACCAGAGTCTGCGCTCCCGCCTTGGCGGCGAGACGACCACCAACGGCGACGGCTTCGGCATCGGCTGGTATGGCCGCTACTCTGAAGTGCCCTTCCGATACCGCTGCCTGCACCCCGCATGGAACGACACCAACCTGCGTGAAGCCGCCCGCGCCATCCGCTCGTCGATGTTCATTGCCCATGTGCGCGCGGCAACGGACACCCCCGCCCAGGAGACCAACTGCCATCCGTTCCGCTACGGCCGGTGGCTTTTTGCGCACAACGGGCTGATCCGTGAATATCCGCTCCTGCGCCGCGCGCTGATGATGGAAGTGGCGCCCGAGCTGTTTCGCTGGATCGAGGGTTCGACCGATTCCGAGATCATGTTTTTCCTGGCGCTCTCGTTCGGGCTGGACCGCGACCCGCGCGGCGCCCTGGAACAGATGGTCGGGCTGATCGAAGACATCGGCCGCCGCCACGGCGTCGAATACCCATTGAACATGACGGTCTGTGCGACGGACGGCATCCAGATCGTGGCAGCACGCTATTCCAGCGAGGGCGAATCGCGCTCCCTTTTCCACAGCACGTCTTTCAAGCACCTGCATCAGCTCTATCCTGACACCGCCGCGATTGACGATGCAGGGGATGACGCCTTCCTTGTGCTGTCCGAGCCCCTTGTGGACCTGCCTGGTGCTTGGGCGGAGATCCCTGAAGAGACCGTCGTGATCGTCAAGGGCGGCGTGGTCGAGCACCACCGGTTTGTGCCGCGCAAGCCCGGCCCCACGGGCTTTGACCTGCCGGCCAACCAGGCCTCTTACGGGCGCGAGGCGGGCTGACCGCGCTCCGGCCGGGGTGATATACGCATCACCCCACTCTTTCTACCCGTACGCTGAAACCTCCTGACAAAACGCTGTCAGGAGCCCTGCGTTACGCTCGCGGCCGCGACTCGTTTCGTAAGCGAACCGGATCTTGATAATCCGCTACAGTTTACGGCTCGAATTCTGATTGCCGGCGCGGCTGCAAATCGTTCGTCCGCGCCGGCGTCCCCCCACCCTCCAAGGAACGCCCTCAATGTCCTCCGGTGTCATTCGCTTGCGCGGAGCCCGTCAGCACAATCTCAAGAACCTCGATCTGGACCTGCGTACGGGTGAAATGACCGTCGTGACCGGCCCGTCGGGGTCCGGCAAGTCAAGCCTCGTTTTCGACACGCTCTACGCCGAAGGCCAGCGCCGCTACGTCGAGACGTTCAGCGCCTACGCCCGCCAGTTCCTGGACCGCATGGACCGGCCGCAGGTCGAGCACGTTGAAGGCGTGCCGCCGGCCATCGCGATCGACCAGACCAACCCGGTGCGCAGTTCGCGCTCGACGGTCGGCACGATGACGGAACTGAACGATCACCTGAAGCTGCTGTTTGCGCGCGCCGCACAGCTGTTCGACCGCGACACCGCGCTGCCGGTGCGGCACGACACGCCGGAAACCATCTACGACGAGCTGCTCTCGCGCACGAGCGAGGGCGATCCGCGCCTCGTGGTGACGTTTCCCGTGGAGCTGCCGGCCAATACGAGCCCGGAAGAAGTCACGCAGTGGCTGTCGGTCAGCGGCTATACGCGCGTGCAGGCCGAACGCGTGGTCGAGTCTTCCACGGGCAAGCGCAAGCTGCTCGATGTGGTGGCCGATCGCTTCCGCCTGCAGGGCACCGAGCGTGCCCGCGCGCTGGAGGCCATCGAGTCGTCGCTCAAGCGCGGCGGCGGGCGCGTCAGCGTGTACGTGTTGCCGGCCGATGAAGCGGCGGAGCCCATCATCTGGCGCTTTTCCACGGGCCTGCACTGTCCGGAAAGCGATCTGCGCTATGCCGACCCGCAACCGGCGCTGTTCTCGTTCAATTCCGCTTACGGCGCGTGCGATGCGTGCCGCGGCTTCGGCCGTGTGATTGGGGTCGATCTGGGGCTGGTGATTCCGGACGAGCGCAAGACCCTGCGCGACGGCGCCATCAAACCGATGCAGACCCCAGCCTGGAAGGAGTGCCAGGACGATCTGATGCGCTACGCCGCCGCTGCCGATATCCCGCGCGGCACGCCGTGGGCAGAGATGACCGAAGCGCAGCGCAACTGGGTCATCAATGGGGACCCGGCCTTCAAGCGTGGCGGCTGGAACAAGCAGTGGTACGGCGTACGCCGCTTCTTCGACTACCTGGAGTCGAAGGCGTACAAGATGCACATCCGCGTGCTGCTCTCCAAGTACCGCAGCTACACGACCTGCGAAACCTGCGGCGGCGCGCGACTGAAAACCGAGTCGATGCAATGGCGTCTGGGCACCAAGGAAAACGCCGATGCCGTGCTCGCGCCCGAACACCGCTTCATGCCGCGCGGCGTGACCTGGAGCCGTGCCCAACTCGAAGCCCTGCCTGGCCTGACCGTGCACGACGTGATGCTGCTGCCCATCGAGCGCATCCGCCGTTTCTTCGATGAACTGACGCTGCCTTCGGTGCTGCTCGACGATGCGCTCAAGCTGCTGCTGGACGAGGTGCGCACGCGCCTGGCCTATCTGTGCGACGTCGGCATCGGCTATCTGACGCTCGACCGCCAGAGCCGCACGCTGTCCGGCG
The DNA here is from genome assembly GCF_958405935.1 of Ralstonia psammae. NCBI lineage: Bacteria > Pseudomonadati > Pseudomonadota > Betaproteobacteria > Burkholderiales > Burkholderiaceae > Ralstonia > Ralstonia psammae. The sequence goes on along the minus strand of NZ_CATZBU010000008.1, from coordinate 131,454 downwards.
GCGAAGTGCAGCGGATCAACCTGACGACGGCACTCGGCACGTCGCTGGTCAACACACTGTTCGTGCTGGACGAACCCAGTATCGGCCTGCACCCGCGCGATCTCGATCGCATTGTCCAAGCCATGCAACGCCTGCGCGACGCGGGCAACACGCTGGTGGTGGTCGAGCATGACCCGTCCGTGATGCTGGCTGCCGACCGCCTGATCGACATGGGGCCCGGCCCCGGCGAGCGTGGCGGCAACATCGTCTTCGACGGCACTCCGGCGCAGATCCGCCATGCCGATACGCTCACGGGTGTGTATCTTTCTGGACTGCGCCGCGTGGCCGATGCGACCGACTGGCAAGCACGTCCTGTCAACGACGCTACGCCACGCCTGGTGCTCGAAGGCGCGGCTGAACACAACCTGCGCGATGTCACGGTCGAGATTCCGCTGCAGCGCCTGGTATGCGTGACCGGCGTGTCCGGCTCGGGCAAATCGACATTGATCCAGGACGTGCTCCACCCGGCCCTGGCGCGCCACTTTGGCAAGGCAACGGAATCGCCCGGTGCATTCCGTGCCCTGCGCGGCGCAGACCAGATCAGCGACGTGGTGTTCGTCGACCAATCCCCCATCGGCAAGACCGCGCGTTCGAACCCGGCCAGCTACGTTGGCGCGTTCGATGAAATCCGCAAGCTGTTTGCCAAGGCCCCGATGGCTTTGCAGCGCGGCTACACGGCCGGTACGTTCAGCTTCAACTCTGGCGATGGCCGCTGCCCGACCTGCGGCGGCTCGGGCTTCGAGCACGTCGAGATGCAGTTCCTCTCCGACATCTACCTGCGCTGCCCCGATTGCGACGGCATGCGCTATCGCGCTGAAATCCTGGAAGTGAAGCTGCCCCGCGCCGGCCGCGCACTGTCCGTGGCCGATGTGCTGGAGCTGACGGTAAGCGAAGCCGCCACCGTGTTCGCCGATGACGCCGACGTGCTGCGCGTGCTGCAACCGATTGTCGACGTGGGCCTGGAGTACGTGAAGCTTGGCCAGCCGGTGCCGACGCTCTCCGGCGGCGAGGCGCAACGCCTGAAGCTGGCGGGCTTCCTGGCCGAAGCGGCACAGGCCGCCCAGGCGGCCGCTCGCAAGCGCGTCAAGCAGGATGCGCCAGCCAACGCCGGCCGCTTGTTCATGTTCGACGAGCCGACCACGGGCCTGCACTTTGACGACATCGCCAAGCTGATGCGAGCGTTCGGCAAGTTGCTCGACGCCGGGCATTCGCTGATCGTGATCGAGCACAACCTCGACGTGGTGCGCGCAGCGGATTGGATCATCGACCTCGGCCCCGAGGGCGGCGACGCCGGCGGCCTGCTGGTGTGCGCCGGCACGCCCGCGCAGGTCAAGGGCTGCGCTGCATCGCATACCGGCGTGGCGCTCAAACAATACGAAGCCAACATCGGCCAGCCAGAGGCCAGCGAGGGCGTACCGCTGCAAACGGCATTGGCCGAGCGCCGTGCCAAGCGCGCTGCGCTGGTGGAAGTTCAAGGCGAGAACGTGGTGCGCATCGTCCATGCGCACGAGCACAACCTCAAGGGCCTGAGCGTCGACATTCCGCACGGCAAGTTCAACGTGGTGACGGGCGTGTCGGGTTCGGGCAAGTCGACGCTGGCGTTCGACATCCTCTTCCACGAGGGGCAGCGCCGCTATCTTGAGTCGCTCAATGCGTATGCGCGTTCCATCGTGCAGCCTGCTGGGCGGCCGGAAGTCGATGCCGTGTACGGCATTCCGCCTACGGTGGCCATCGAGCAGCGCTTGTCGCGCGGCGGCCGCAAGAGCACGGTGGCGACAACATCCGAGGTGTGGCACTTCCTGCGCCTGCTGTATGTGAAGCTGGGCGTGCAGCACTGCATCCACGACGGCACGCCGGTGTCGGCGCAAAGCCCGGAGGCGATCTTTGCCCAGCTTATGCGCGACCATCGCGGCCAGCATATCGGCCTGCTCGCGCCGCTGGTCGTGAACCGCAAGGGCGTCTATACCGACCTTGCCAAATGGGCCAAGGCGCGCGGCTATACGCATCTGCGCGTCGACGGCGAATTCCTGAGCGTCGACCCATGGCCGCGCCTGGACCGCTTCCGCGAGCACACGCTGGAACTGCCCGTGGGCGACACCGTTGTGTCTCCGGAAAACGAAGCCGCGCTGCGTGCGTTGCTGGAGCAGGCGCTGGAATACGGCAAAGGCATCATGCACGTGCTCGCGCCCCTGGATGGACTGCAACACGCCATGAGCAACGGCGGCACAGCACACGTCGGCAACGTGAAGGTCTTTTCGACCAAGCGCGCGTGCTCGACCTGCGGCACCAGCTACCCCGAGCTGGACCCGCGCATGTTCTCGTACAACAGCAAGCACGGCTGGTGTCCGAGCTGCGTCGGTACCGGTCTGGCGCTCACGCGCGAACAGCGTGCCGCGTTTGATGACACTGTGCTCGGCGGTGACGATCGAGGCCGCGAACAGACGCTGCCGTCAGAGGAGGTCGACCCAGACGGCATGACCGACCTGCCCTGCCCGGATTGCCAAGGCACGCGCCTGAACCCGACGGCCCGCGCAGTGACCTTTGCCGCCAAACCCATCGTCGACATCGCGCAGTGGACGGTCAGCCAGACCCGCCGCTGGGTCGAAGGCCTGGACCTGACCGGGCGCGACGCCGACATCGCCCGCGACGTGGTGGCCGAGATTCATAGCCGCCTGTCGTTCCTGGAAGAGGTCGGCCTGGGCTACCTGAGCCTGGACCGCGCCGCGCCCAGCCTGTCGGGCGGTGAAGCGCAGCGTATTCGCCTGGCTGCGCAACTCGGCAGCAACCTGCAAGGCGTCTGCTACGTGCTGGATGAGCCGACCATCGGCCTGCATCCGCGCGACAACCAGATCCTGCTCGACGCGCTGCGCAAGCTGGGCGACAAGGGCAACACGCTGGTGGTGGTCGAGCACGATGAAGACACCATCCGCCGAGCAGACCACATCATCGACATCGGCCCTGGCGCCGGCAAGCGCGGCGGCACGCTCGTCGCGCAAGGCGGTGTGCAGGATCTGGCTGCGCAGCCGGATTCGCTTACGGGCCGGTTCCTGTCGCAGCCAATCGAGCATCCGCTGCAGCCGCGCCGCGAGGTGGTCGCACCGCGCGCTGGCGCACGGGCTGTGCCCGAGCAATGGCTGACGGTGCATGGCGCCAAGCTGCACAACCTGCGTAACGTCACGGCGACGATGCCGCTGTCGCGTCTGGTTGCGATTACGGGTGTATCGGGCTCGGGCAAATCCACGCTGGCGCGCGATGTGTTGATGACAAACCTGCTCGATGCAGTCGGCCGTTCGGTGCTGTCTTCGCCGGCAACGCGCCGCGCACGCAAGGCCGCGCAGGCGGAGGTGCCTGACGCCAAGGTGCGTGCCAAGTTCGACGTCAAACACGACTGGCACGGCTGCGACAGCGTGACCGGCTGGGAAGCCATCGACCGCGTGCTGGAAGTCGACCAGACCCCGATCGGCAAGACGCCGCGCTCATGCCCCGCCACGTATATCGGCGTGTGGGACACCATCCGCAAGCTTTTTGCCGACACGCTCGAAGCCCGCGCGCGCGGCTATACCGCTTCGCGCTTCTCGTTCAACACCGGTGACGGCCGGTGCCCTGCCTGTGAAGGCCAGGGTGTGCGCACCATCGCCATGAGCTTCCTGCCCGACGTGAAGGTCGGCTGCGACGTCTGCCACGGCCAGCGTTTCAATGCGGAAACGCTCGCCGTCACCTGGCGCGGCAGGAACATCGGCGATGTGCTCACCATGGAAATCGACGAAGCGGTCGAGTTTTTCGGCGCAATGAACAGCATCGCCCACCCGCTCCAGTTGATGAAGGACGTGGGCCTGGGTTACCTGACGCTGGGCCAGCCCTCGCCCACGCTGTCCGGCGGCGAGGCGCAGCGCATCAAGCTCGTCACCGAATTGTCGAAGGTGCGCGATGACGTGACGCGCCGCGGCCAGAAGGCGCCGCACACGCTGTACGTGCTGGACGAGCCGACCGTGGGCCTGCACATGGCCGACGTGGCCAAGCTGATTCGCGTGCTGCATCGCCTGGCGGACGGCGGCCACAGCGTGATCGTGATCGAGCACGACCTCGACGTGATTGCCGAGGCAGACTGGGTTCTCGATCTCGGCCCCGAAGGCGGCGATGAGGGCGGCACGATCGTCGCGGCTTGCGGGCCCGAGGCGTTGACGCGCGTGCCGGCCAGCCATACCGGGGCCGCGTTGGTGCCGGTGCTGGCGCGCGGCAAGCTGGTCGATCCGAGCAAGGAAGGCGAAACGGTTTAGGGGTGGCGCGCGACGGTCTTCGCCCCCGGTGGAGGCCGTCCGCGCTGTGCGCCGCTTCGTGTGGCACCGGCAATTCTTTCGCTTTCCTGAGCAAACCCGGAAAAAAGCCTGCCCGAGCAGGGTTTGCCCTAAAGAAGTGCGCTGCGCTGCCGTCACATTGTGAAGATTGTGAAGAAAGCGTTTGCGCGCGCCCGACCATGGCTACCTCGTCCACGAGCAACAACTATGTTCCGCCGATCTCGATTCCGGGCATCGGTACGAATATTGACGTCAACACCCTTGTCACGAAGCTGATGCAGGCGGAAAGCAAGGGCATGACGCTGCGGCAGACGCAGCAGAAGACCTTTCAGACGCAGCTGTCGGCGGTCGGGTCGCTCAAAAGCGCGCTGGCAACCTTCCAGACGGCGATGGCGGCGCTGAACAACCCGGACACATTCACCGGCAACAAGGCCAGCGGGCACGACACGTCGATCCTCACGGCTACGCTGTCCAACACGGCGCCGGCGGGCTCGTATCAGGTCAACGTGACGCAGCTTGCACAGGCGCAGGTGCTGTCAGCCACCGGGCAGGCGTCCAGCAAGACGCCCATCGGCGGCGGCACGCCCACCACCCTCACCTTTTCATTCGGTAGCGTCTCCGGCGGCAGCTTTGCCGACGGCAAATACACCGGCGCCACCTTCACGCAGAACGGCAACCAGGCCGGCGGCTCGGTCACCATCGATCCGTCAAACAACACGCTCGCAGGCATCCGCGACGCCATCAACAGCGCCAACCTGGGCGTCTCGGCCAGCATCGTCAACGACGGCAGCAGTTCGCCCTACCGGCTGGTGCTGACGTCCACCGCGGGCGGCGCCAATTCGGAGATGAAAATTTCCGTATCGGGGGACCCTGCACTGCAATCCCTGCTGAGCCACGATCCGGCCGGCACGCAGAACATGAGCGAGGTCGCCACGGGCCGCAACGCGCTTGCCACCGTCAACGGCATCAGCGTGCAAAGCGCCACCAACACGCTGACGGACGTGGTGGACGGCACTTCGTTCACGCTGTCCAAGACGGGCAGCACGACAGTCACGGTCGGCAGCGACGCCGGCCAGGCCAGCCAGTCGGTGCTCAACTTTGTCAAGGCGTACAACGCGCTGCGCATCCAGCTCAACGCACTGACCAAGTTCGACACCGCCAACGCAGCCAACAACGGCGCGCTGGCCGGCGATGTCAGCACCAAGGCGATGATCAACCAGCTGACCGACGTGCTGGGCCAGGGCATCGGCAACGGCGCGTTCCAATCGCTGGGCAGCATCGGCGTGACGATGGACAAGGAAGGCACGCTGTCGATCGACGACCCGAAACTGACCGCGGCCCTGAAGAAATCGCCCAGCCAGGTGGCGGCCCTGTTTGCCGGTACGGGCACGGCAACGGATGCGCTGCTGAAGGTCTCGTCGTTTTCAACGACCACGCAAGCCGGCAGCTATGCCATCAACGTCACCCAACTGGCTACCCAGGGGGCGCTCAAGGGCTCAGCGGCTGCCAACACCACTATCCAGAGCGGCGTGAACGACAGCCTGTCGGTCACGCTCAGCGGCATCACCACCAACATCAAGGTGCCGGCGGGCAGCTACACGGCGTCGAGCCTGGCCGCGCAGATCCAGAGCCAGATCAACGCATCGCCCGACCTGCAGAAAGCCAAGGTGGAAGTCGCCATTGGCGCCGATGCCAACGGCGTGCTGACGTTGACCGACAAGCAATACGGCTCGGTGTCGACGGTGTCTGTGTCGGGCAATGGCGCAACGTCGCTGCTTGGCGGTAGCCCCACGGCCACGGCCGGGCGCGATGTGCAAGGCACCATCAACGGCGCTGCCGCCACGGGTTCGGGCCAGAACCTGTACGGCGCCAGCGGCTCCGCAGCGGATGGCCTGACGGTGCAAGTGACCGGCGGTGCGTTGGGCGACCGCGGCACCGTCACCGTGCAGCGCGGCTACGCGGCGCAGCTGCACACCGTGTCGGGCAATCTGTTGTCCAGCAACGGCATGGTGCAGAACGCCACCGACGCCATCAACAGCTCGATCACCTCGCTCGGCAAACAGATCGACCTGATGCAAAAGCAGCTCGATGCCAAGCAGGCGCTGTATTACGCGCAGTTCAATGCGCTGTCGAAGGTGGTGGCCAGTATGACGAACACCAGTAATTACCTGACGACGCAGTTGGCGATATTGCAGAAGCAGCGGTCGGGGGGGTAACCGCTCTGCGCCGCAGAGTTTCGATCTACCGGCAAACCACCCTTGTGGCCTGCCCACCCTGTGCGATTGCCAAATCGTTGCCGTTGTCGTCTGTGCCAACGCCCATCGCGGTATAGGCATACACAGATTGGTACCGCGCGCCGTCGTAGCGGTAATAGGTCACGTAATGCTCACCCATGCTGACCCGTGCCGCCGTCATGAGATCCGGCATGCCATTGCACGTAGTTTTCAACACGCCGGACGGTCCATCATCGATGTCGAGTAGCGATTCAAGCTTGGCGTTTCTGATGCGATAGAGCCATTCGGGAGCGTTGACCTGATTACCGCTCATTGTGCATCCCGCGAAGACAAGCCTACCCTGCGCCCCCTGGCAGGTTTGTATGGACAACGACTCTGGGGCGCACGCGTCGACCATGTCTTTCTGAACTTTGGCACCCAGTAATGCGCGCACCTTGGTCGCCGCCACCTCGACGATTTTCGAAGTGCATAGACCGGGTCCACTCGGCCATTCCGGACGGGAATTCAGGTACAGAGGCGACAAGGCGGCAATCACTGCATCCAACTCGCGGTCCAGGCATTGCGTGTCATGACACCGGCCAATGACTTCGTTTTGCGCTGCGACTTTTGCACCGAGGTTCCATGGATCAGCCACCGCAGCAATCGACGCGTACTGCAGAAATCTCGCTTTAAACAACTTCTCCACCAGCGCGGGGGAATCACACGTTTCCGGTGGCAGCCCTTTTCGCGCATCCGCAACCTGCTTCAGAAGAGTGTCGTCCGGCTCGGGCGACCATTCACGAATATCCAGGCATGGCTTGAGCAGCAATGCTGTGCTCAGATAGCCGCCAGTGGCTTGTTCGCTGCGAGGCAGCGTCAATGGCCCGTCTGCAAACGCAGGAAACGCCGTAGCGAATGCATACGCCGCCAAAGCGTAGCGAAGCATCTCCAATCCGGATGCAGCCGTGTTACGCATGACTTGGGAACGTTCTCGAAGAATTTATTGATCAGTTTCTTGCGTTGCGCTTTCACCCAAAGGTTGGCGATTGCATCACCACGATTCTGAGTCGACTGCTCCAGCAGTATGCACGCTTAAGGCATCTTCCGATTACTCATCGCTGCACCTTGCGTGCAGAGTATCGTTGTTGATGTTTCCGCTTGGCTTGCGAAATGCGGGACTATATCGATCCATCCGAACACGAGGTCGTGATGGATGGTCCGTAATCGCAACCTGCGCGGTACCGTCTTGATAGAAGTGCACCTCAAAATAGTTCGCTTTCTCAGGCATCGGGCCTGTTAACAACACGGCTTGCTTACACCACGGACGGTCGCCGGTGCCATCACGTTGCCACCCGATATCGACCGATATTGGTAGTGGCACTCCCTGTGGAATCGGTGCGCAACAAGCCCCTCCACCGTAACTGTAAGCACGCGAGGACACTTCGATATTGCCCCCGCTGACACGGCCGACGGAGAAATTTGTAATGGCAGTGTGCGTATAGTTGTAGCCGATGATCGTCAGCCCTTTGGTAATCGTTGGGGTTCGTTCTCGCCCTGTGTAGAGCTGGACACCGTTAAGGCTCGGAGTTGCCGTGTTCTCCATACGGCGAATCATCTCGCGCTGCGCTTCTGTTGCATTCGGCATGGCATCCGCGATCGACGCTGCATGACTCGTTTTTTGATATGTCACGAAAGCGACTGAAACAAGTACCGCAATCACTAGGTGGATAAAGCTCTTGCGGGCATCTTCGGTGGCTCCTATTCTCTCTTTCAACCTGCACTCGAAATAACCGGTCAATTGCCGCACCTTGCTCGCTGAGTGTCGTTGTTGATGCTTCCGCTAGACCTTCGAAATGCGGAGCTATATCGATCCATCAGACCGCGAGATCGTGATAGGTATGACGCGTGCTCGCATCGAAGCTAATCTCGTACCAGCCCGGGCGGAACGCGCTCATTTCTCCTCCTTCGGAAGTACGGGTGGAGGCGGCAAACTATCGCCCCCCGGTGTGCTCGGAGATGAGTCCGCCGGAGCGGCGGGCGGCACCGCTTTGATGGTACGCATCTCAGCCTCCAACCGCGCCCGCCCTGCCGCCTGCGCTCGGGCGCGCTCTTCTTTCAACTGAGCCGCACGCCGGCTTGGCTCGAAATGAAAGTCGGCCGGCTTAACCGGATAGGGCGGCCCCGGATAGTCAGGATGCCCCGCCGCCTTGCTTGAAACAATGAGTCGAACCTCGCCGCCCGGCAGGAAATGCACGTGCAACGTGCCGGCTCCTACATACCTCTCAACGGGGACTACAGCCTCGTGCCAATGCGGCTTCGCGGCATCACTTTCCGCATTTGGGTCAGAACTGGAGGTTGTCCATTTCACCGTGGCCGTTAGGCCAGGGCGCCAATTTTTGGGGTACACGACGCAACAGACAAAACTTCCCCCGCCCCCGTAGGCAAACGAGTTGCCCGCCCAAGTGCCATCGACATAGAACTGATGGATGTAGTCGGGAGTGTGGTTGTACGAAGTGATGCTGGCCGCCACCTCGTCATCCGTTGGGGCCGGCTTCGAGGTGCAAGCCGTCAATGCGCAAAACGCCGTTAAGGCGATGGCCGCTGCGCCGAAGCATCTCCGGGTTTTCATTGTGTTTTCTTTGTGGACCGGTGGGATTGGGGGCCCGCTTCAGGCTGCACCGCGCGGCCCATCCGACAACAAACCCCTCCTATTGCTGCGGCTTTCCCCACAACGGATTCTTGCTATCCGATCCCAGCACCTGGGCGAGTACTTCTGCATCGCCGTCACGCGTAACTTGCGTGTTCTTGCGTGCACGGGCGACCTTGGCACGCTTGCCGTGCTTCTTTGCGTGCACGGCCCGCTTGATTCCGTTTTGCGCGGCATTGCCTGATGCCGGCTCGGTGGAGGTGTGCTGGGCGCAGATGCCTGTGGTCATCCAGGCGGAGGTCAGGAGGGCTATGGCGAGTTTGTATTGCAATTTCATGAGAGCGTGAAGTCTTGTTGAGAGAGAAGCACAACAGAGCCCAATTAAAGAATTCACTGCGGCAGCAATCGCGTTACGCAGGTTTTTGCCTCGTTATCGACAAAATAGGTACTCAAAAGCCTCCTTCTTACCCTATCAATTCTTAAATTTATAAAACCATCTCCACAATCTGGCAAGCGCTCAACAAAATCACCAGTTTTCTTCGACAGAGTGAAAACTCTATATATCTTATAAACGCCCATACCCTCATCAATTGACCAAAATGAAAATCCCTTTCCGCCATTAAATTCGTAATCACCAATCTGGATATGTACAAGCTTATCTGTTTGGGTGTCGATACTACCACTGACGCGACCATCCGCTGTTTTCACATCGTACAACAGCCGATTCCCGTCAATATGCAAGGCAGCCTTGGTGTGCTGATCTGGACGAAACGTAACTACGTCCCCCGCAAAGGAATAACTAACGACCATTATGGCAACCAAGATCGCCAACACCCTCAACAATTTTACAGCTCTCATTCCGGCCTCCGCATGTCCGCAGTCACACCACTCTTCGGCGCTGGCGGAGCAATCGTCAGGGTCGGGCCTGTATCCACGCCGTCGGTTAGCATGCGCAAAATATAAGCGGAATATGCTTGCCTCTCGTAGTAGCCATTCCCGCCCCCATTGACAAGTCTATTGATGAGGCCAACATTAGCTGCGGAATAGGGTCGATCACAAACCCGATTAATGCTCATACCCTCTGAAAAACTCTTTGAAACCCAATAGAACCCACCAGAATCACACGCCGCATAACTGTCCTCCCCAACAAAATCGGGATCAAAGCGAGGTGCCCACCGGATCAACTGTCCACCATCACTAGGATTAGCTGTGTAGTGCGTTGACGTCGCTGTAATTCGCGGTGCGTTTGGCGTCAATCGCTCAACATAAGCTCCGTTATGATTGGGAAGCGCCCTAAATTCTCCGTAAGCCCTATAATTACCAGCCCAAGTCAACTGCATAATACCCCGCCCATAGAATGCAGTGTAGTACTGCGTTGCGGGATTGCTACTCGAATATTGGCCAAACCCCCACTCATGCATTAGCCTTTTTGTTCCGCCAGGATTTCTCCACTGAGCGGTTTCGAGAAGCGTTTGCGCCAAAAACAGCGAAATTCGGCCCTTATTATTCCCAATGTACTTTCTAATGCACTTATTTAAAGAAACAGAATGATCCCTAATTCTATCCTTGGCCACAGCCTCTGTTAATTTATACGTTGCGTTGTTTGTTGCAATCGCAGTCCTAGGATTTCCAGATGACGAATAGAACATATAACAGGGAAAAGTCGATGCCAATTCAGACAAGCTAAGCCAACCACATTTTCTCGCGTGATAAATGAACTCTATCGGGTGAAAATGCCACACTGATCGATCCAGCCCATCAACCTTATCCCAGAATGCTAATTTTTTAACATGGTCCTCAAACAACTGCCAACTGTCCTCCGCCTCAAGCGGCTCCCCTTTTTGCCGGAGCTTTGAGTAGCGAGCGGCTAGATCCGAGCTATCCCATTCACTGGGGTGTTTGACAATCAGATGCCGTAGCTTTTCCTGCCCCCAACCAATCGTATCGTTGATCATCGCCAATGCGTGCGGATCATCAACAAACGCATCCGACGGGCTCGCGAGTTGCCCTTCTTCGAATTTCTCCCAGCCTTGCCAATACGGAAAATCGGCATCAGATAACTTGACAATATCGTTTGCAGCAAGGTCTATATAGCCAATATTATCGTCGCTATAACGCACCAGTTGCCAATTCTCGTTCGTGTTCGTTGTTTCCCCGGACAAAATTCGGCCAAAACGCAGCAATTCGAAACCGGCGCTTGGGCAATCTCGATATAACGTAGAAGCCAATCTAAAGAGCTCATACTCATAGTTGGCCTGTTCAACGGGAGTACCGACTTGCTGACATACACCGTCTCGCAAGGTGTATGTCGTTGCGATGCGCCGCCCCCTATCCAAGCAAACGGTTACAAAAAGTTCATCCAAGACGGTACCCGCTTGGCCGACGTCCAACGGGAAATCATGGTGTGCATCGAAGACAATGCGATGCGGTTGGCTCGCACGTGGATGTCTGTCGGTGAAACTCTTGCCTGCTGGAATGATGAAATGCGCATCACCATAGAAATCGGCACTTGCCGTTTGATTTGTTGCGGCGGTGCTGTCTTTCCAGAAATGGCCAAGATGTTCGTCTGTGGTGAACACCTCAAAGTGAACTCGCCGTTCTGTTTGGCTGTACTGCAACCCGGGATAGCCCAAAATATCTTTACGATACACACGGGCCTGCTTGCGTTCCGCGGCGGTAGAAACGGGTGGAGATTTGGCATCCGTGCCCATCGCCGCGGCTTGTTGAAAAAGCTGCGGAAGGCTGGAGATTTGATCGGCCGTCAATGCATCACGGCTCGCAAGGTGCATATAAAGTGAGTAGAAGACAACGGGTGTGTTCTCTCCAGTCTCCGTCTCATGTTTGATCAAGACAAAGCTGGTGTCATACGGCTGATTTTGGTACTGCTCGCTTGCCTGCGCCTGCCGATAGGCGACGATCATTCCATCCGCAATTGCACGAATCGGCGTAGCGTTCGTCGCCTCCAAGTGCAAGCCACCGTGCCATACCTTGTATTGCCCGATCGTATTGGCCGGGTACTGACCGGCAGCGCTTGTAGCACGCGCCAGCATACGAGCCAGCACAGTTTCCTCAGTATCGTTCGTCTGCGGCGTTTCCAGAATGGGGTAGCTGATCAGCATGAAAGCAGAGCAAGAGAATCAGGAGAACGGGAACGCGCCCTTGAGGTTGAAGGGAGACTGCGGGAAGTTTGGCAAGCTATAGCTGGTGCCTTGCGGCCCCTGAAACATCCGCTGCGCCGCCTTATACGTAATCGGCCCCGCACACTCCACGGTGATGTTCCCACCTTCGAGCGTGATCGACGCCCCGCCGGCCGTGGCAATGCGAATCCGCTTGGCCGCCGCAAAATCCACGTTCATATTGGCCGACACGAGCTTCAGGTCCTGCTTGGCCATCAGCTTGAGCACATCGTGCTGGGCCTGCACGTCGATGTTGTCTTGCCCCGCCGTAAGCTGCAGGCCGATGTTGCTGTCGCCCGCCTTCGACAAGCCCGCAGCCACGCCGATGGCCTGACCGGCGTGCAGTCGGGCCTGCTTGCCTACGGCGAGGTTGGTGTCCTGGCCGCTGCCCAGCGCGATGCTTTCGCCGTTGGCGATCTGCAGGTCTTGCCCGGCCACCATGACGAGGCCGGCGCGGCCGGCCAGGTGCGCCATGGCTTCGCCCTGGTGCGGCACCTTGCCTTGCGTGGCGGTGTTGCCAGCGCTGGCGTCCTGCTTGGCGGCGTCGAGCGCCTTGCCATCGACCATGCCAGCGACGGCCTTGGCTTGCTTGGCCAGCGGCGCATCATCGTCCTTGGCGGTGGCAAGCGCGGCTGTCTGGTGCGTCACTGCGCCTTGGCCCAGCGATGACGTCAATTCCCTGGCTTGCTTGATCAGCGCAATGCCGGCGGCGTTGTCGCCGGTGGGCACGGCCTTGCCGTTGCTGGCGTCACGGTAGGTGGTCAGCAGCAGGCCGGCCTGGCCGCGCACGGCGGCATGGCCATCGGTGCGCAGCTCGAACCCTTGGCCGCGGAAGCTGCCGCGCCGGTTGTCCTGCTGATGGACGAGATGGCCGAGGTTGAGTTGGCTGAATTGCTGCGTGGTGGCGAGTTGCGTGCGCAACTGGCCGTCGCTGTCGTCAAAGACGAGGTGGTTGTAGCCGCTGCCGCCATGTTCCGCGCTCTTGAAGCCAGTGTGGGCGGCGGCATTGCGGTGGCCTTCGGCTTCCGTGCCCATGCCGTGCCAGGCGGGGCTGTGGCCGCCGGCCACGTTGCCTTGCGCGCTCGCGGCGCTGTCACTGCCTTGCTTGTAGAGGGCCGTGCTGTCGCTTGGGTCAGATGCGCCCTGCCCGCCCGGGGTGGGCGCAATGCCCGCTTCCCCCTGGCCGTTGTACAGCGAGCCGATCACGACGGGCTGGTCGATGTCGTCTTCACTGAACTTGACGAGTACCTCCTGTCCGATACGCGGCAGCCATTGCCAGCCCATGCCGGAACCGGCCTGCCGCTGCGCGACGCGCACCCAACGGCTGCTGCGGTCATCCGCACGCTCGCCTTGTTGCCAGGGGAAGCGCACGCGGATTTCACCTGCGGGGGTAGCGTGGTGTTCGCCCTCTCCGCCGGCCTGCGTCTGGCCGTCCGGGCCGACCACGATGGCGCTGTGCACGCCTTGCGCGGTGGGCGCAGCGTAGAGGCGACCGCAATCGGGTTCAGTCACGGCCGGGCGCCAGGGGCGGCGTGCGTCGCCGGCGCGGAACAGGCCAGCGTAGCCATGCGTACGTGCGGCCTTGAGCAGATCGTGCGTCGGCGTGCTGCGCTCGACGGGGCCTTCGGCTTCCTGGAAACCGAAAACACCGGGGCCGGACTCCGGCGCGCTGGGCGGCGTATCGAATTCCAGCGCGGCGTCGAGCCCGCCCAAACGCTGGCTGAGCGCGTTGTGCGTATCGACGGTCAGGTTGTTGATGCCACAGTGCTCAACCAGATCCATCAACAGCGGATAGGCGCCTTCCACATCTTGCGGCAGGTGCGGGCAATCCACCACTTGCAGGCGTGTACCGCTGCGCAGCGTGCGCACCGTGCCACGCCCCGAGAACAACAGCGCACGGGCCTCCAGGCTTTCCATGACCTGTTCGGCAATGCGCTGCGCATTGGCGGAATCGGGCGCAAGCGACGGGCTGATCGACAGATACGCGTCGGGGCTGCCCGTGCTGGTGGCAAAGCGTGCGGGCGCGTGGGCGCGGGCGCTCTGCTTACCTTCCGGGTCCCACGCGGCCACAGCCACGCCACCTACCGTCGTGCGGGTGTGGCAAGCGAGTTGCTGGATGGCGTCGCGCTCTTCCAGGCTGTGAGCGCGGTGGAAGCGGATACCGCCCGCCGCTGCCGATTCCGCGTCTTCCTGCAGTTGCGTGCTGTCGGCAAAGATCACCAGCGTGTGGCCGCCGTGCGCCTGGTCGTCTTCCACCGTGGTGAAGCCGAGCCCCGCCTCGGCCAGCAGGCGCGTGACGAAGTGGTAGTCGGTTTCGCGAAACTGGGCAATGTGCGCGCGCGTGCCGAAGTCGGCCATGCGCGCTTCGGCACCGGCCGCGTAGCGCCACGAGGCATACGGCTCGTACGGCGACAGCATCTGTTCAACGATGTCCGACAGCGGCCGATTCTGGAACACCTGGCTGTGGCGCTGCTGCGTGGTCAGCCAGAACCAGGGCACCACGGTCAGGCGATAGCGCGTGAGGCTGCCGTCCGCGCCAAGCTTCTCGGCCAGGCGAATCAGGCCCGTGCGCTTTGTCTGCGTTCCGTCGGCCAGCGTCGTGACCAGCGTAACGCGCTGGCCCAGCAACGATTTGAGCGCGATGCGCGCGTTGGCGCTGACGGCCACCACGCGCCATTCAAACAGCTCGGACAGCGCCTCGCGACCGAGCCAGGCTTCCACCGCCAGGTCCGCAAGCGGCCCCTCGCCTTCCAGCGTATACAGGCGGCGTGTGGGTGCGAAGAGGTTCTGAAGAAGGGTCGTGGCGTCCATTCGCTGTCCGATGCTGCAACGCGTGGCGTATCACGGGGCGATTTCGTGAAACCAGCGCGGGCATTTACGAGGCAGCGCAATGTGGAGCGCCGCACCCGCCTCCGCTCAATTGCCCGATTGTAAAAACCACCAACCGGGCAGTCGGGCGGCTATTGCCCTTTGTAAGTGGGTGAATTGGCGGCCTTATTGGCCGCATTCTGCGGCGCAAGCAATGCGGCCAGCAGATCGGCGTCAGGATCATCTGGCGCCAATGTGCCTTTTCGGTTCTTGGCGGATTTGGCAGTTGATTGCACCTTGGGCTTTGTTGGCTGCTGCAGCGCCTTAAATGGCGTATTGGTCGATTTGGCCACCAGCTTGGCGGTTGCCGTCTTGCCTTCGTCGGTATTGGCTGTGGTGTTGGCAGACTTTGCCGCCAGGGCAGGCGCGCCAGCCGCTTCGTCATGCGCTTCCTTGGCAGGCACGCTGGCGACCGGTGCCTTCTCGCTTTTCTCGCTCTTCTCGCTTGCGTGGTCTTCGCCCGGCGCGACGTTGACGATGGTGGCGGCCTGCACTTCCGCCGCAGGCTCGCTTGCCGAGGCGACTGGCCCCGCAGCGGCTGTGTGAGCGGGCTCCGCGGCCGCCGCCTGCGTGGCTGCGGCGGGCTGACCAGCTGCCGGTGCAGGTTGTTCGGCCACCTGGGTGGGCGCAATTTCGCCGCTCGGGTTCAGCATGATCCACGCGCCGATACCGGCGGCGAGCACGACAACCGCCGCCGCAACGCCATAGCGCTGCCCCGACTTTTTCGGTGCCTTGCCGCTGGCCGCGACGCGGCCCTCCAGGCTCGCCAGAATGCGCGTATGCCCGGCCTCATCGGTCTCGGATTCAGAATTGAAGAGCGTTGGGGGCCCTTCTTGTTTCAAATCGCCGTTATTACTCATCACGGGTCCAGAATTGAAATAGAATGCGCGGCGAACGTATGGATTACAAACAAGCGCCGATTCCGGTGGTGGCTGCTGATTTTAAGTCTGGCCTTGCTGAAAGACAAATGATTGCGTCGGTTGCTGTATTTTCTTTATCGTTTCTTAATATTTCTGCGTGGCGAGCACTTGATTATTACCGTTTATTAATAATTTAGCGTTCTAAATACAGATATAAATCTGGATGAATTGACGTAGGCGCCCACGCTCCGCAGATCGGTATGGTTTTTGTCGTTCTTGTTCTCTACTTCGTTGCCATGGTGGTGGTGGCTGCCGTGCTGCTGCTGCCGTCGGTGCGGCAGCGCTGCGCCGCGCTGGTGCGCGCGCAATGGCGCCGCCTGAGCACAGGGGCTGCGGTGGTGGGGGCACGCTCGGCAGGGTCGTTGCGCGAGTCGGTGGACAACGCAACGTCGGGGGTATCGGCGTTCAAGCAGTTCGTGGTCCGGCGGCGGATGTTGCTGCTCGGTGCGCTCGGTGTGCTGTCGGTGCCGCCCATGCTGGCGCTGGCGCTGCGCGAGCAGCAGTCGTTCGAGTTCGATGACGACCAGGTGCGCGAGCCGGATCCGCACATCTCGGCGCTGCTCAATGGCGAACGGCTGATCCCGCCACCGCCCTTGCCGCCCGAGGTGTTCACCACCCGTGAAGTCGAGCAGATCCGCCCGGCCATCCGCGATGCGAGCCGCGACTGGAACCTGCTCGATGCGGATTTCCGCCAACGCTTGCTGCTCGTCTACAAGATCATGCGCGACGAACACGGTTACGAGATGGCGCTGCTCGAGGGCTACCGAAGCCCCGAGCGGCAAGTGAAGCTGGCGGCGATGGGCAGCAATGTCACGCAGGCTACGGCGTTCCAGAGCTATCACCAGTACGGCCTGGCGGCGGACAACGCGTTCTTCCGCGACGGCAAGCTGGTCATCAGTGAAAAAGACCCGTGGGCGATGCGCGGCTACGAGCTGTACGGACAGACGGCGGAATCGGTCGGCCTCGTGTGGGGCGGCCGCTGGAAGATGATGGACCTGGGCCACGTGGAGCTGCGCCGCAAAGGTGTGCTCGGCAAGCAGCCGGCGCCCAGGCAATGACGATAGGACTCATGGAGAGCATGCAATGACACGGCCCTTCATCCTGCTGGGTGACAAGACGGATCATGGCGGCGTGGTGATCACGGCGTCGGGCAACACAAGCACTGGTGGCAAGGGCATCGCCTGCGTGGGCGACAAGGTGACTTGCCCGCAGAGCGGCCACGGCGGCACGACCGTCATCGTGACCGGAGACCCGAACGTCATCATCGACGGCAAGCAGGCAGCGCGCCATGGTGACAAAACCGCTTGCGGCGCCACGCTCCTGTCCAGCCAGGGCAATACCGGCAGTATCTGAACGCGTACGACATGGTTGCAAGACTCTTCCGGTCCGGGCTGACGCTGCTCGCGGTCTTCGTGGTGGTGTGGATTGCCGTCATCGTGTGGTGGCAGTCTGCCAACCGCATGCCGACCACCGCCGACATCCTGACCTACCTGCTGTTGCTGCCGGTGGGCATGATCGTCGGCTATTGGGTCATCAAGCGCGCGGTCGATGGCATTCGCTCCAATGTGGCCGCAGGCCGCGAACTGGCCACCGCCACGCCGGCCGCAACGGGCAACGATGCGAAGGCCGCCGACCCGCAAGACGCCACGCGTCAATGGCGCGCCGTGCTGCTTGCCAGCGCCCTGCGCTCGCCTGCCGGCGGTGATGCCGCATCGGTGGTGGAAGCCGTGCAGGCCAACACGCAACCCGGCCTGACCGATGTGCAGGGTTTCGGCCAGCCGATCTTTGCAGCCCGGGTGGAAGGCGTCGACATCGAAGACCTGCGCGCCGAACTGGCCGAACGCCATCCCGATGTGGACTGGCTCGACGAACGCCTGCGTGCATTGGCGCTTGCCGGCCAGGTCGCCGAAGAATTGACTGCCCACGCGGTTGCGCATCAGCCCGACGCTACCGAGCCCGAAGCCGCGCGGCTGATCATCACCACCCTGCTCCCGCGCGAATGGACGCCGCAGCACCAGGCTGCCGCCGACGGCTGGTTGCGCCAGCGCCTCGCCTTGATCTGGCCGACGGACCGGTTGACGCTGGAACCCATCACCGCCAAGGGCGATGCCGATGCGCTCCTGCTGCTCGATCGCGCCACGCAGGGCGTGAACCGCGCCGCAGACGAGCGCGTGCTGCGCATGGTGGTGGTGGCGGATTCACTGGTGGGCCCGAGCGCCGTTGAGCAGTTGATTCAGCACGAGCAATTGTTCGAGGCCAATCGCCAACATGGCCGCGTGCCGGGCGAAGCCGCTGCCGGTGTGCTGCTATGCGCGCCGGCAGGCGACCACGCAGCCAACGCGCCCTTCACGATCACGCGCGCGGGCGTGGCCCGGCTTGAATCGCCGACGCCTGATCGCGGCCAGCCGCAACTGCAGGCGCTGGGAGAGGCGGTGGGCCACGTGCTCGATACCTTGGCCGCCGCGCCCGCCAAGGCCAAGCAAGACGCCGCCCCTGCCGAGAAGGCGGAGAGCGCCGAGGCCGATTCGGCCGTCGACCCCATCACCGTTGCCGGCGTCGTCTCAGACACCGGCATGCACCCTGTGCGCACGGTCGAGGTGGCACGCGTGTTTTCCGAACGTTTCCCCACGCTGGACCTGGCCGCCGATCTGCTGCCGGTTGGCACACCTTGCGGCTATGTCGGCGCTGCAGGCCCGCTGCTGTCGGTGGTGGTGGCGCACCAATTGAGCCGGCAGACCGGCAAGCCGGTGCTGGCCATTACCGCCAACGACATCCAGCAGCGCGGCGCCATCGCGGTGGTGCCCAGTCTGACCTGACGTTGTTCCCGATTCCGATTCCGATTCCGTCTGTTCCCGAGCCGAAGGCAACATGCAACGCTTCCTGAACTTCCTGACCAACTCACGCACGCTATCGATTCTTGGCGTGATCGTGCTGACCATCTTCCTGCTGCTGATGGCGCAGACCTTTGAGGTTGGCCTGGTCTGGGTTGGCATCGCGCTTGGCGCGCTGCTCGCGCTGTGGCTGCTGACGTATCTCTGGAAGCGCTGGCGCGCACGTCAGGCCAGCAACAAGCTTGAGGGCGTGCTGGAACAGGCCGCCGCCGACAAGGCCGCCACGCCAGACAAGCGCGAAGAAGTGGAAGCCCTGCGCGTGCGCCTGGCCGAAGCCGTCAAGACCATCAAGCGCTCCAAGCTCGGGCAGATGTCTGGCAGCGCGGCGCTGTACGAGCTGCCCTGGTACATCGTGATCGGCAACCCGGCGGCAGGCAAGAGTACGGCGGTGCTCAACTCCGGCCTGCAGTTTCCATTTGCCGACAAGGGCGGCGCTGTCATCCAGGGCATCGGCGGCACGCGTAACTGCGACTGGTTTTTCACCACCGAAGGCATCCTGCTCGACACGGCGGGCCGTTACTCGGTGCACGAAGAAGACCGTCGCGAGTGGCTCGGCTTCCTGGACCTGCTCAAGCGCTATCGCCCCAAGGCGCCCATCAACGGCATTGTCGTGACGGTGAGCGTGTCGGAACTCACGCAAAACCGCCCCGAATTTGCCATCAACCTGGCCAAGAACCTGCGCCAGCGCGTGCAGGAACTGACCGAACGCCTGGAAGTATTTGCCCCGGTGTACGTGATGTTCACCAAGGCTGACCTGATCACCGGCTTTACCGAGTTCTTTGGCGACAGCGAGAAACAGGAGCGCGACCGCGTATGGGGCGCCACCCTGCCCTTCGAGCCCGATTCGAAGCCGGACGTGGCCGCCGTGTTCGATCAGCGCTTTGACGAGCTGTGCGACGGGCTGAAGGAGATCAGCGTGGCGCAGATCGCGCTGCACCGGAACAACAAACTCTCGCCGGGGCTGCTGAGTTTCCCGCTGGAATTTGCATCGATCAAGCCGACGCTGCGCGCGTTCCTGATGACGCTGTTCGATGAGAACCCGTTCCAGTACAAACCAGTATTCCGCGGCTTCTACTTCACCAGCGCGCTGCAGGAAGGTGCCACCAACAGCGTGTCGGCCGAGCGCATTGCACGCCGGTTCGGCCTGTCGACCGACGGGGCCGCACGCACGCGCGAAGTGTTCTCCAAGAACGGCTTCTTCCTGCGCGACCTGTTCTCGAAGGTGATCTTTGCCGACAAGCAGACAGTGCGGCAGTTTGCCAGCCCTGCGAAGACGCGCCTGCGCATCGCCACGTTCTTTGCGCTGGTGCTGGCGCTGGGCGTGATGCTGGGCGGCTGGACGTGGTCGTACATGGGCAACCGCACGTTGACAGCCAACGTGCAGGCCGATCTCGACAAGATCGTGAAGATGCAGCAGAACCGGGTGGACCTGCAGGCCCGGCTGGAAGCACTCGACATCCTGCAAGACCGTATCGAACAGCTCGACCGGTATCGCAACGACCATCCGCTCGCGTTGTCGCTGGGCCTGTACCAGGGTGACACGCTGCAGCACAAACTCCTCGACGAGTACTACAACGGCCTGCGCCAGGTCATGCTCAAACCGGTAGGCGGGGCGATCGAAACCTTCCTGGCCGAAGTCAACGCGCATCCGGATCAGTTGGCACCCATGGTGCGTCCGCCGGAAACCGGCGCTGTGATGACCACATCTGTGACGACGGCCACCGCCACGGTGGGCGGTGCCTCGGGTGCTGCCGCCAATGCGCCAGCGGCGCCCAACCAGGCCACGGCGTCAACCGGTGCCAAGCGCTACACCGACGCCTCCCCCACCAACGTGGAAGACGGCTACAACGCGCTCAAGACCTACCTCATGCTGTCGGACAAGCGCCACGTGGAAGTCGCGCACCTGACTGACCAGATCACGCGCTTCTGGCGCAGCTGGCTGGAAGACAACCGGGGCAACATGCCTCGCGAGCAGATGATCCGCTCGGCGGAGCGCAATCTGTCGTTCTTCCTCGCGCGCGTGAACGACGACAACTGGCCGCTTCTGGAAGGCAACCTCTCGCTGGTCGACCAGACGCGTGAGAACCTGCGCCGCGTGGTGCGCGGCATGCCGGCACGCGAACGCGCCTATGCCGAGATCAAGGCGCGCGCCTCCACGCGCTACGCCCCGATGACGGTCGCACGCATTGTTGGCGATACCGGTGCTGGCCTGGTGGCCGGCAGCTATGCCGTGCCCGGCACCTTCACCAAGGAAGCGTGGCTCGGCTACGTGCAGCCCGCCATCAAGGAAGCCGCCAACAAGGAACTGCAGACCAAGGATTGGGTGTTGAACGTTGCCGCGCGCGACGACCTCACGCTGGAAGGCAGTCCCGAGCAGATCCAGAAGGCGCTGGTCACGATGTACAAGACCGAATACGCGCGCGAATGGCAACGCTTCATGCAGGGCGTGGCGATCCAGGATTTCACCAGCTTCGACCAGGCCGTCACCGGCATGAACCTGCTGGGCGATCCGACCAACTCGCCCATCCGCAAGGTGCTCGACACCGCGTATGAACAGACGTCGTGGGACAACCCGTCGATGTTCAACGCCGGCCTGAAGCAGGCCAAGACCGGCGTGCTGGGCTGGTTCAAGCAGCTTTTCGCGCGCCAGACGCCGTCGCAGGTGAACGTCAACCTGGACGTGAGCGGCAATGCCGACACGGGCGCCATTCCGATGGGCCCGGTG
This sequence comes from Ralstonia psammae, assembly GCF_958405935.1. Lineage (NCBI taxonomy): Bacteria > Pseudomonadati > Pseudomonadota > Betaproteobacteria > Burkholderiales > Burkholderiaceae > Ralstonia > Ralstonia psammae. The sequence continues at coordinate 109,680 of NZ_CATZBU010000008.1, read as the reverse complement.
GGCAAGGAGTTCTCGGGGCTGGCACGCGTGGTTGTCATGCGCGACGAAAAATCGCTGCTGCGCGGCTATATGGATTCGCTCTCCAAGGTGCGCACGCGCTTCAACCAGATCAAGAACCAGGGAGACCCCGGCCCAGGTGCACGCCAGTTGATGCAGCAGACACTGGACGGCAACGGCTCGGAACTGGCCGACACGCTCAAGTACGTGGATGAGCAGATGCTGACCGGCATGACCGACAGCGAGCGCGCCACGCTGCGCCCGCTGCTGGTGCGCCCGCTGCTGCAGTCGTATGCGGTGGCAATCCGCCCGGCCACGACCGAAGTCAACAAGGTGTGGAACGCACAGGTGTATCAGCCCTTTGCCACCACGCTGGCAGACAAGTACCCGTTTGCGCCCAACGCCAAGATCGAGGCCAGCGCGGCTGAGATCGGCCAGGTGTTCGGCCCCGATGGCGCCATTGCCAAGTTCGCCAGCACGACGATCGGTCCGCTGTCGGTGCGCCGCGGCGACATGATCGCCTCTCGCACCTGGGGCGACCTGGGCATTGCGTTCGTGCCCGAGTTCACCACAGGCTTCACACGCTGGATCGCGCCGCTCACGGGTGGCGCGGCCGGAGGTGCAGGCGGTGCGGCAGCCGCAGCGCCGCAGACGGTGTTCCAGATCCTGCCGGTGCCGTCGCAAGGCGCCACCGAGTACACGATCGAGATCGACGGACAGCAACTGCGCTATCGCAACACGCCGCCGCAATGGGCCAACTTCGTCTGGCCGAATCCGCAAGGCACGCCGGGGGCGCGCGTAACCGCCACCACATTTGACGGCCGCACCGTGGAACTGCTCAACGAGCCCGGCCGCTTTGGCCTGGAGCGCCTGATTGCCACGGCTCAGCGCAAACGCCGTCCGGATGGCGCGTTTGATCTGTCCTGGACGAAGGACAACCTGACGGTATCGATCAGCCTGCGCATCATCAGCAGCCCGCAGACCGGCGGCACGACGGCATCGGATTCGCCGCAAGGCCAGGGCCTGCGCGGCCTGCGCCTGCCGACGTCGATTGCCGATGCAGCAGCACCGCAGAACACCCTGACGCCGCCTGCCCCGGTAGCACCCGCAGGCACGCCGCCTGCGGCGCAAGCGGCAGTGTCAACACAGGCTGCACGTCACAACGTCACGGAAGAGCAAGGAGGGACGGCGCAATGAGCCAGACCCAGTTGCAGCTTTCGTACTTCGGCAAGCTTCCGTCGCGCGGCGATTTCGTCAAAAGCGCCAACAACGTCCAGTTGCTCGACACGCTGGACCGCTGGCTGGCGCAAGGCATGGAGTTGCTGGCCGAAGCCCCGGATTGGAAGACGACCTACGACAGTTGGAAGCCTGTGCAGTTTGCGTTTCTCGGCTCGCAGAGCAAGCTCGCCATTGCGGGCACGCTCATGGCCAGCAGTGATCTGTCCTCGCGTCGCTTTCCGTTCCTGACGGCGGCGGCCATGGAGGTCGATCGCCCGATCAACTTCATCGCACGCAGCCCGATTGCACTGGCCCGCCTGTGGACACGCGCCGGCCAGCAGATGATCTCGCTCGGGACCGCCGCCGACGCCACGGAAGGCCTGCGCCTGCTCGCAGAAGGTCAGCACGGCGTGGAGACCGGCACGGGCGGCACCAGCACGCAGTCGCACGACGCAAGCTTTTCGGATTTCATCGACTTCCAGACCGTGGCGGGCCTTGAGCAGATGCTGCGCTCGGAAGGCCACAACATCCGCCTGCGCCGCACACTGCTGGCGCTCGGCACGCTGCTGCAACCCGTGATGGCCAATGGCTCGTCGCGACTGGAGAAGGGGCTCACCCTGCCGCTGCCCGCAGACCCGCTCTATCGCAGCCTGGTGGCGAGTTTCTGGCTGGAGCTGGTGTCGCGCTTCCTGCAGCGCGCAGACTTTGAGCTGTCGCTCTTCCTGGGCGAGATCAACGGAGCCGAGCGACTGGTCATCGGTTTCAACGGCGCCTCTTCACGCACGCTGCACAGCGTGATGTCGCCGCTGGCATATGCCGAACAGAACATCAACATCGACGATCCGGAATGGGTCGACCAGCACGTCAGCGGAGAGTACGGCTTGGCCAAGTTCGTGAGTTACCTGGATCAACCGCAGCTCTCGCTGCGCGTGGCGGTCGATACCTTCCGCGAAGTCTTCATCGGAGAATGAACATGGGTCTGGATGCAATCAAGCGCGGCTTCCGGCCTGCAACGCTCGTGGCGAACGCCGCCATGCTGGCGTGCCTGGTCAGCGCCCTGCCCGCCTATGCCGCTGCTGGCGACGCTGCGCCCGTGCCGGGCCAGGTCGTGGCCGGTGGCATGGTTCCGGACGAAGCCACCAAGGCGAGCGTGCTCGCCAAGCTGCGCGAGCTGTATGGCAGCGCCAACGTGGTCGATCAGATCGAAGTCGGCAATGTGGTGTCGCCGCCCAACTGGTCGACCAACGTGCAGAAGATCCTGTCGCCGGCGATCAAGCAGGTCAACCGGGGGCAGCTCAACATCGACGGCACGCAGATTTCCCTGCATGGCGACGTCGGCAACGAGGCGCAGCGCCAGCAGCTGACCAGCGACATGGCGACGGCGCTGGGCCAGAGCTACACGATCAAGAACGGGCTGCGCGTGGCAGCAGTGTCCGAGCAAGGGCTGCTGGACCAGACGCTGGCCAACCGCATCATCGAGTTTGAAACCGGCAGCGCCACGCTCACCCCCAAGGGCCGCACGATCCTGGATGAAATGGCCGCCGTGCTGCCGCGCCTGAACGGCCGCAAGATCGAGATCGTCGGCCACACCGACAACTCCGGCAGCCGCGCCATGAACCTCAACCTGAGCCAGGCGCGCGCAGAGACGGTCAAGAACTACCTGATCGCCAAGGGCGCCGAGCAAGGCACGCTCACCGCGATGGGCGTGGGGCCGGATCAACCTGTTGCCGCCAACAACACGGATGAAGGCCGGTCGCGCAATCGGCGGATCGAGTTTCGAGCGAGCAAGTGACGCGCGAGGATCAGGCTGCCCGACCGAAGCGGATCGCAAGGCCTGCCTGCTTCGGCTGAGCCAGTACTCGCCCGATGCGCCTGACGCGCCGGTGCCTTACAGCCAACGCCTGGCAGAGGCCGAAGGATGGTCGCGTTTATATACGCTGACCGTCATCGAAGAGTACAAGCGGTTCGCGTATCTGGCGGTGTTTGCCGGGCATGCCGTTACGCCTTCCGAGGCGATCGATGCCGCATGGCATCTCCATCTGCAATATTCAAAAGAGTATTGGACGGTGTTCTGCGCGGAGGTACTGCGCGCGCCGCTCCACCATGCGCCGGGCATTGGTGCGCCGGACGAAGACGACGCTTACGCGCGGCATTACGCGCAAACGCTCGACAGCTATCGGCACACGTTCGGCATGGAGCCGCCGGCCGAGGTCTGGCCGGTGCCGGAGCATGCACAGGCAGACAGTGCGCCAGAAGCTGCTGGCCCCGCACTGCAACCGCCCAACCCTGTCACGCCGCCGCGCCCCTCCGCCGTTCGCTCGATCATGCCATCCGTATGGCTCGCGATCGGAGTTGGCCTCATCGCCATCACGACGCATGCCGCATCGGATTTTGATGCGCTGAACTATCCGGGGCCGCGCTTTCTCGCGTTCTATCTGGGCGTGTGCGTGATGGCGTGTCTGTTAATCCGGGGCCTGCATCGATTGGCGTACGGGCGTCGCCCTTGGGGAGGCGCCGATGGCAGCGTGCCGCGCCAGTTGGCGCCCGCCGAGGCTGCGCTGATGACCGGCGATGCCGGGCGCATGGCGCAGGTTGCGGCGCTGACACTCCTCAACGCAGGTGCGATCCGGGTCGTCCATCCAGCAAAGAGAAAACGGGACCGCAACACCTACGTGGTCGCGAATGAGGCGCAAACGCCCGCGCGCCACGTGAACGCATGGGCATGGCTGGTGCGGCAAACACAGCACCGCTCCCCATGGCCGAACTTTCGAGACCGGCTGGCCGACGAAGCATGCGACATGACAGATCGGCTGCGCCACGAAGGATGGATGTGGCCGCGCGGCGCGATGCGAGGAACGACACTGGCTGCATGGGCGATCGCGCTGCCGGTGCTCTGGCTCGGCGTGATGAAGGTCTTCATCGGCCTGTCCCGAGGGCGTCCGGTGATGTGGCTGCTGGTCGAGATGGCCTTGTTCGGAATCGCGTATTGGGGCGTGACAGCGCGGCTGATCGGCGTCGGCCGTGCCGGCCCGACCGCTGCGGCCGTCGCCGCACTCGATGTACATCGTCAGCGCGGCCAGCGGGCCTCTGGTGCCGGCTTGTCGACGGACGATCTACTGTGGATGACCGCGTTTGCCGGCACCAGCGTGTTGGCCAACACAGCGTGGGTCGGATACCGATCAATGATGGGAACGCCAACCGGCGCCAGTTCGGGCGGCTCGGGAGGCGACACGTCGAGCAACTGCAGTTCAGGCAGCAGCGGCTCTAGCAGTTGCGGATCGAGTAGCTGCGGGTCCAGCGGCTGCGGCGGTTGTTCAGGCAGTTCGTAAGATCAGCTCGCGCTTTCCGACGGCGGATCGCCCAATCCCAGCAGTTCCTCGATTTGCGACAGCGTCGCATCATCCTTGACCACCGTGCGCAGCCAGGCATGCAGCGGCATGTCGCCCCACTTCGCTGCACGTGCGGCGAGGTAGGCAACCGGGCTGTGCGGCTCGGTCTGCCGGAAAAACTCCGCCACATCGCGCAACTGGTTCAGCGCCTGGGCGCGCGTGCGGATCGGGCCGGAAACCACCGTTTCCACCGTGGAGCCTGTGGCGGACTGCACCGTCTGTTGCTGGGCGCCCTTGGCTTCCACCGAGGTTGGTTTGGGCTCCGGCTTACCACCGAAGCGCTCCACCAATGCGCGCACCGCCTGCAACGCTTCGCGCGCAGCGCGGAAACTGGGTGCATGATCCCCTGCCCGTGCATCTAGCACGGATTCCAACCGCAGCAGCGCCGCACCACAGCCCACCACGTCGTCGTGCAGCGTCTTGTAGAACGCCGGCGACGTTGCGCGCCGTGCCGATTCAAACTGTTCCTGCGTGATTTTTCCGCGCGACAGCTCATCTGCCTGCTCCGGATCGCGGCGGATGGCTTCGACCAGGCTGGTCGCGACTTCCCAATCGACGAGGCTGTAGCCGCCCTTGCCCGCTTCCACCAGCGGCACCTCTCGAATCAACTGGCTCGAACGCGTCGCAAGCCACGCCATGCTGCCCGTGCGGGCTTCCGGGTCATCGGCTTCGGGCAACGGATAGAGGTGTTCCCAGAACTGCTCGCACAGGCCGGCGATCAGTTCGTAGCCCTCACGCAGGCCCGCGAAACCGCGCTCTTTCGACAGCGCCTCGGCCAACCATGCGGCCAGACGCAAATCCTTCGTGCGATTCTGTAGCAACGAGGTGCTCTCGGCGATGACGGCGCGCCAGTCGGCCTCCTTGATCTCCGTGATCCACTCGCCTTGATCGAGTGACGGGTCATCAAAGCGACGCGCATCTTGAATGCTGTCGAATTCAGCCGAGAAGAGCATGTCTTCGCCACACGGTTGAGCGCCGGGCAGCGGAGCGAGCAATTGGTCAAACGGAAGAGAGGCCATGATCTGAAGCGAAGAACCGGGGTGCGATACGAAAGTCAGGGCTTGGCGAGGCGGCAATCCGCCAGCGCCAGCGTCAAGCCAACGAACTGGCGATTCAAGCAATCCAGTGTGATGTCCTTGCTGGGCTTGTACGCCGCCAGCTTGTGATCGGGAAACAGCGCCTTGAGCGCGTCACGCTGATCGTCCTGGAACGGCGCCCCCACCTTCAGGTCTTCGGTCACAGCCAGCGTGTTCAGGCTGTCGTCGGACAACGGATAGACCTGACCCTTGAAGACGAGGCGATGGCCGTCGTATTTCTTCGACGCAGTCGGCGCGTCCTTGAAATATTCAGTCAGCACCTGTCGGTACGAAACCTGCAGCGGCGTGTCGTCCTGGGCGAATGCGGACGTGACAAGCAGCGCGGCCAGAGCAGAAGCTGCGGCAAGGCGGGACAGTGCGTTCATATCAGCGTGCGTGAATGTGACGTCCGCGCGCGCGGGGCGGACGGTGGAGATGCTACGCAGGCTTGGGGCGGTTGGGGGGATTGTTTCTAAATCTTCATGTGGCTGCGAGCGTGCTCGGGGGCCCAGTCAGCACCTGTAGGCGGGGGCAACATCGACTTCCGTGCGACAAAGTCCGCTCGGCGGACTCCACCGCAACATAAAGCGCGCCAGACGAGTTTCTCTCGCAGATCACCGAACTCCACGGTCTTCGCTTCCCGTACCGCACGCCGCCCTGATACACCCGACCCATCGAGCCTCCGAGGGCCGCATTCCGTCTCCGGGCAACGGAAGCTGCCGCATTGAAGCTCGCACGCCATGCTTAGACTGTTGAACGTGTCGATTGGAAGTCGAAATTTTGGACCTCTGACATTGGAATGCCGCTACTTGATGCTCGCACTCGGCCGTCGATAGCTCGAATGCAGGCTTCGGATGTGCGTGAGCGGCTTGTCGTGACGGCACTACGGGCATTTCGAGGACGCTACCCACCGCAATGGCTCCTCCGGCCCGATGCCATCCTCCCGGCGCCTCTGGCCGCAGTCGCTGTTCCATTCCTTCGGAAACGTCGGCCAGGTGCACAGACGCTCGGCCAAGCAATGCAGCGGCGCCCACAGAAACGTCATCAGGAAGGTGAGCTGCGTTTGCGCGGAATTTTCCCCGCGGCCGCCGATACGGTCCAGCACGCGCGAAGCCGACAGTTCCGTTTCCTCCAGATGCTGGCTCGGGGTGTGGAAGCCTTTGCGCAGCCATTCGTACTCGGTGGGGACCGGAACCTTGTCGATGCCTTCTTCCATGAAGGTGCGGATGTACTGCCAGAGGCCTTCTCCGGCCAGCTTGGGGCCGACCCAAAGAACCTCTTCGCCTTTGCGCTCGGGGTCGGCTGGATCCAACGGCGGCCAGTACAGCACCAAACCTCGCATACCAAACTGGCCCCCGGCGGTTTCCTGCCGGCGTTGGCGCGCGAACTTGTCATCGATCTGGTCGGGCGTCATCTCGCGGGGGGCGCACCAGCTCACGTGGGCTTTGACGCGGTCCCAATCGAGAATGACATTGCCGCCGTAGCGCTTGGGACGCAGTACGTACACCTTACGTGTCTTGCGATTGAAGCGGTAGCGGGCTCGCAGGTAAGTGAAGTAGTTGGGACCAAACTGGGTGGGCCAAAGGAAATAAATGAATGTCAGCACAAAGCCCAAAAGCGCCCCGCCGACGATGACCGATACATTCCAATCGTGCGTAAATGGCGGTTCTCCTGGCAGCGTCAATGCCAACCCCATGATCGGTAGCGAAAGAAGCAGGAGCACAGCGATTGCCAGCATGAACATCAGGGAGCGGTCTTCCTCCCCCATGTTGGAGAGTTCGATGAAGTGCTCGTTGTAGTCGAATAGCGTGCGTGCCGACTCCAAGCTGGGCTTAGCATCATCCTTGCGACGCTCCGTGGGGGCGTGCAGTACGGTGTAACGATTGATATCGGCGAGATATTCAACCGCACCCTTTCTTCCTTGCTTCCTTACGTGTTCGTGGAATGCCGCTTCGCAATCAAACATGCATACGCCTCAGGAGATGCGTGGTGTCCGTTTCGACTTAGGCTTCTTTCAAGCTCTCGTTCTTGATCAGGTTACTAGCAGCGTCCGCTCAGCCGATACGACGCTCTCAAACCTCCTGTAGGTGCCTAAACGGCTTTGGACAATGCCTCGTTCAAGGCTTCCTGCGTTCCCCAACGTCGCAAGAACTCGAGATTGTCTTCAGCAGACAACCGACCCTGAGCGCGATACACCATTGCGGTCATGACGGCCCCCGTTTGCACAGGACGGTCTTCTGGTTCGCCCAGGCCGGAGTCGCTGCCCCACTCCTTGGGGAATCGGGGCCATGTACATGTCAGCTGACTCATCATGTGGCAAGAAGCCTCCATGAAGCCCGGCTTCTGCTCCAAGATGTATTGACGCCAACTGGGCTTACCGCAGTAGGTCGTATATTCCTGCGGCAGATAGCGCGGAATCTGCTTGTAGTTCGAGGGAGCGTTTGGCGGAATCTGGTCGACCGTAGGGCCGTCCTCCATGTAGCGGCGAATGTATTCCCACATGCCAGCTGCCTGCAGATCCCTGAACGTCAGCGTCGGGCCCACAAAGATCGCGTCCTCATCGGAATCACTCCCAACCGGATCAGAGGGCGGGCGATATAGCGCAATCGCCTGGACAGTCTCCTTATCCCCCCGTCGAACACCCTCCGGTTTCAGCAACGCGACGATCTTTTCCCAATCGATAACCACATTGCCACCGCAATATTTTGGTCGTAGTACGTATATTTTTCTTTTCAATCGATTAAATCGGATGCGACCGCGCGCGAACGTGAAGAATGCTGAACGCATTCCTCCGACAAAGAACCACAGGTACAGCAAGAAACCGCACCCAATAGCCAAAGGGAAGAACAGAAGCCACCCCATCCATAGAAGAACCTTGTCCCCATCCCCTAAAGATGTCTTCACAAAGAAGAAAATTACTCCATCTGATATCAATGGATAAATAGCGAAACCAAACCACCACCATATCATTAACAACGCAGGAATCACGACAAAAAAATTCCCAATACCTGCCCGCCATTGCAGATCCCATCCTGGGTTGCATATTTCCAGGTAAGCATCGTTTTGCGCAAAAATGCATCTGCCCGGGAGGCTTACGCCCTCTGCGTCGCTGGGCTCGTCAACACGCCATTGGCGTTGCCCATCGACATTGAGGTACTTGCGACCTTGCTCAGCCGAGCGACTTTTTTTTCGCGCGTAAGCGTTTTCACGTACAAACATTTTTACCCACCTAAATTCCAGACTGCGCGTTCGCCAATTTCTGAAGCGTGTCGCCTAGATTGTTGTGTATTGGCTTTTTTCCCTTACGCTTCAAGCTCAGCGGATTGTCGCGCAACCAAGTAATCCAGTCATCCTCTTTGAGAATCAGAACTGCAATGACCGCCACGACAGTAAGTACCGCCCCAATCAGACCCAGGACAGCGGCTACAGCCAGCAACGAGGCGTTTCCTATTGCGAAAACGGCAACGCCAGTGCTTACAACGGTGAAAACCGTACCAGCCACGCTTGCGATCTGAGCCGCCATCACTGCATAGCTTCCTCGTTGCCCTGACGTCCAAGCATCAATCCCGTCAAAAAATGCCGAGATGAGCGCAGCGGGCAGTAGGAATTTGAACGCCGTCAGTCTCAGTCCCTTGAGTTGAAGGGCCTGCAACTCATCCAAAGTCGCCTGCATGCCAGGCGTTGAGAACAGGTTGCGACCTTCAATTCCCTTGAATACGGTCTCCTCATAAGCCTTAGCCCTCCAATCCGCCAGGCTTCCGATACCTTGCATGATATTGCCAACTAACTCCGTCCCCGTTCGGCCATCCATTTTCGTCTGGAACTGTGTGCCCTTGATGATCGCGAAACTCACATCCAACACACCAGCCAGCGCAGCTGCTCGCGCATTCGGCGCCGCTTTAAAGGCATCAGCCCTGTTTGCCGCATTCGAAAGGCCTCGTTCGGCGTTTCGCAATCGGTCCCGGTTTGCTTGAGACAGCGTCCCGGCGTACTGGGCTGCGGTCCGGCCGAGTGTAGTTACACCAAGCGACACAAGGTACCTGGTCAGCTTAGCCTCCACCTGCGGGACTGGAAGACCTTGAACAGTCTTCATCATCTTCACACTCATAAGCGACGCGATATGCAATGGCCAGGCAAGCTTGCGTAGCGCGGCGCTCTCGCTGATACGCGGAAAAGCTTCCATGAAGCCCAGCGCCTTGTCGCCCAGCGAAACCCGGGCAGCAAATGGCTTCAACTTGTCCGTGACAGCGTCAGCGAGACTTGTGGTTGGTTCGGCATTCGGTAGAACCTGAGGAGGAGGTGATTCCTGTGTCAGCGCCTTCATCTGCTCGCGATAAGGCACATTATTGAAAGACAGCGTCTTGCCCAGCACGTTGTCATCCCATAGATCTATCTTCGCAAGCCACGCCTTGCCCGCCTTGTTGGATTCTGTTCCGCTCATGCAGTGCGCCAACTCCAAACTCAGTGCTGCGCCGCCTCCCGGCTGATTGACCGCCGCGTCCTTTGGGCTATATAGCGCAATCGCTCGCTTAAGCGACGCCGAATCAAGCCAGGCAACTTGGTCGCGCCCCAAGGTCTCCCGTAACGCCTGCACGCTGCCGTACTCATTACCTTGCGTCGCAATGATCGCTGCCGCAGAAGTCGAATCAAACAACTCCTTGAACTCTGCATCGCCGGTTGTGGCTGCCCGGTCTCGCTCAGCCTGCTGATTGCGGGCAATCGCAGCGTCGCGACGAGCTTCTTCCCTGGCACGCGTCTCGGCATCTCGATACGCAATCGGGGCAGGGCGTCGCATCTTGTTCCAGCTATCGATGTGCTCGCTAGCCTTTTTGATTGCTCCCTTCTTTACCAGGTCACGCAATCCTTGCGCACCGATGGCAGTTTGGTAGACCCACTCATTACTGACACTGGCATCGAACCCCGGGGCGCTTCTCGCCTGCCAGGCCGTGTAGACGGTCTGTGCCTCCCCTTGCAAATGTCCTAACTCCTGGGCAATGCCCATTGCATCTTCACACGCGATCACCGCACCTTGGTTCTGTTGCAGGAACGCAGCCATTTGCTTCAGGCGGACTGCATGGGCCTTTTCGTAGGTCGGGCCAGTTCGCATTACCGTGGTGGTTTCATCGAAACCTGAGGCAAAACCATCAGGCGTCATCATCGGAGTGGAAACCTCCTCTTGGTAATCGCCCCAGCCACGTTCCTGCGGCGTACTCCCCATCAAGCCATATAGCAAAGGATCCAATGCATCTCTTAACCTAGGGTTCGCCAACGCGGCAAACTCCGCCACCTGCCCGTTAAGCAGTCCCGGTTGCATCGTGTCCGGCTGACTCGTGTTGCCATTTGCCCAGCCTGCCACATCGAACGATTTCATGTACGTGGCAGGATTAGCGGAAATCACGTTTTTGAAGTGCTCATAGTCGATTGGGTCTGGACTGAACAGGTACCAGAGCTTCTTGACTCGCTTCGCATCCCGGATCCACACCATGCTGTTGTTCGATTGTCTGGAATCACGCGCACAAGCGATCTTCGGTGCCGTTTTTCCGGGCACGAACACATCGAACTCAGTCAGATACCCTTGTGGGTGCACCACATAGCCCTTCCATTCGTCGTCGGTACAGATGAGAGGGCCTCGGTCAACGTGAACGTACAAATAGCCTGCACGAAGCAGGCGTACGTTATAGACCGCCGTCCCGATAGCAACACCACCAGGTTTGCCCTGTAGTTGTCCAGTCGGGCTCAGCTGCTTGAGCAACGCCATATTTGCTTTCTGAGCGCTATACGCAACTGCATATCGCGTAAACAAGATAGGCAGCCCCTTGCGATTACAGTTGCTGCAAGGCGTTGCACAGACTTTTTCAGCAGCCATGGAAATGCGTCCTCATGCGAATTGCTCGTAGTCTTCAAACAGGCCAGCAAACCCCGCTTCGGAGTCGTTACGCAACGCTTGCAAAACACGGGCAAGCACGTCGCGCCACCGTGGGCTGTCCCAATCAATCGGTAAAACAGCGGCGCCGTCCTGTGAGCTTTGCAGAATCGGTCGCCAGCTGCACCAGATGAAGTCCTGCAGATTGGAGTCCACCAACCCCAGTTCCTGTCCCTTATTCAACAACCGGGTCATGCTCGCCGCGTCCGGCTGTTTTTGAACAGAGACCCCTCGCTGTGCCAACCTTGCCCATATGCGATTCCCAATCGGCGACGAATGGGCCGTCTGCCATTGGTTGGCGTCCATCAGCCGGTTAAGCGGCGGCACCAGTGTTTGCACATCCGACAGAACGTGTCTCTGCGCTTTGAACCAGATCGGTGCAGGAGCGGCGCAGTCTTCTGTTGCAGACAAATCTGCAATGGGTCCCCATGGCTGCGTCAACGACCACCACGCCTGCGCTTGTCCCAGCCACATGTTCTGCTGCCCTGCCGCCAGCGTCGGCCAGACTCGTTGCATTACACGAGGGTCCTGATAGCGAAACAGTCGTGCCGCGTGACTTCCCGGTACGTATTGCAACCCGAGCTGAGCAAGGTGCTGGGCAACCCGCGCAGCCGGCTCAGGGCTGAACACGACAGCGCAGAAGTATTGCCGCGCCAATCGTTGACCGGCCTCCTTGCTAGCCTCCTCCAGCCAACGGGCCAACGCTTCTCGCGCACGCACCTGCGCCAGGTTGTCGGAATCGGCATCGAGTAACAAGTCGTCGGGGAACGGCACAAGGCAAGGTGCCTCGTCCTCTCGGCCTGTGTAGAAGCTATCGGGAACGGCCTCCCTTCCACTGATAGTCTCGGGCCACTGCTCGGACAATTCGGCTGCAAGTGGATTGTTATCCCACGCATCAAGCAGCAAATACGCACGCAATGGACGTTCGCGAGAAGCCTGTTGTTGCAGCATGCGATATCCGGCCGCCAATTCCCTGCACCGAGCTAGGTAATCGGGAGCCGGGACCGCTTTCTCCGCTGCGGTGCGGTTCAACATCACGTCTGCAAGACCAGCCAACATGCGATTCGCCATGTCATTGCGCAAGCCGTTCAACGCGACACCGAGCCCGCGCCGCTAGTGGCAGCGCTATCTTCCTGGACACTGCACCCCTTCAATTTGCCCTGCGCCAGACTGTTATCCACCCCCGCCCCTCCCGGCCCCACAAACCGATGCCCCGCCCCTTTAAACGTCACCATCCCCGGCGCGTGCAGCTCAATCGTGCCGTTCGTCACCTTGATCTGCGCACCGGCCGCATTGACGAGCACATGCTGCTTCGCCTCCGCCGTCACGTTGCCCTGCGTGGAGGCAACCGTCACAGCCTTCTCCGCCACGAGATGACTCTCGCCCTTGAGGCTCGAAAGCCCGACCTTGCCGCTAGCGGCATGCATGGCGATGCCCGGTGTTGCATCCCCCGCCTGCCCTAGCGATTTGCCGTGCGCGTACAGGCTCAACCCTTCGGCCACCGCGACGGAGAGATTGCCGCCTGCGGCGACATTGGTGTCCTGCTTGGCGATCAGCGTGGCCTGCGTGCCCGCAACCAGCACGGCGTCCACCGGCGTCGTGCCGATGATGCCCTTGGGCGCGGACACCTGCAGGTGCGGCTCGCTGTAGGCAACGGCTTCGGCACCCTCACCGGCGCTCTCGGCATGGCGCAGCACTTCGGTGGTGTGGCGCAGTTGCTTGAGCGCGGGGAGTTCTTTGGCGGCGGGTTCGTCGGCCAGGCCGGCTTTCTGCTTCTGTGCCGCGTCGGCAAGCGATTCGGCGAGGTCGCTCGCGGCTTCGATCTGGCTGGCGGCGGGTTCGCTGTCTTGTAGCGGGGCGCTGGTGCCGGCACTGTGCGCGGTAAGCAGCAGGCCCGCGCCGGCACGCACGCTGCCGCTGTCGTCGGTGGCGAGCGCTGCGCCGTGACCCAGGTCTGCCTGGCGGGCGCTGTCGATCTGTTCCTTGTGATGGCCGAGCACGAGGCCGGTGGCGGCCTGCGTGGTGCTGAGCTGCGTGCGGCCCTGCCCTTCAGAGTCATCAAAGACAAGCTGGTTGTAGCCCGACGAGCCCGATTGGCTACCGGGCAGCGCCTGCGTCTTGATGCCGGACAGCACCGCGTTGTGGGCGTAGGCGCCCTGGCTCTTGCTGTCGCCGGCAAACCAGGCGGGGGCGTTGCCGGTGGCGCCCGCTGCGCCGGCCTGGTTCTGGTTGTATTGCGCGTCGGTCTGGCCGCTGCCGTTGTAGGCGGCGCCCACCACGACGGGCCGATCGATGTCACCTTGCAGGAATTCGATTAGCACCTCCTGGCCCACGCGCGGCAGCGCCACGCCGCCCCAGTTCGGGCCGGCCACGGGCGCCGTCACCCGCACCCAGGCGCCAAGGGCCGCGTTGCCACGCGCGTTGTCGTCGCCGGCCGGATGCGATTGACGGCTGGCCGAGCGCGCACCGCGCTGCCAGTGGAATTGCACCTTGATCCGATGATCACGATCGGTATGCACGGGCCCTTCCGAGCCCACCACCAACGCGGTCTGGCTGCCGTTGACGGTCGGGCGCGGATGCAGTGCACGACCCTGTGCGTCGCTCTGCTGCGGGCGCACGGGCACGTTGTCGCGCACTACGGTGAAGTGGTTGCGATAGAACGGTGCATCGTCGCCCGTGCCGCGGTTGCTGCCAGCGGCCAGCACATCGCCGCCGCGCAGTGCACCCAGTGTTTCCGTCAGCACCTGGCCGAAGCGGTCGTTGAAGTTGTTGCGCGCCTGGTGCCTCACGGCCAACACGGCAAAGCGCTGCTCGCCATCGTCGTGATCGAAATGATCGAGCAACTGGAAGCGGGTGCCGGTCGACAACGTGCGGGCAGAGCCTTCACCATCGAACTGCTTGTCGCGCAACTCCAGCGCTTCCATCATCAGCCGCGCAACGCGCTGCGCCTGGTTGTTGTCTTCAAACCAGTACTGACCGGGGTAGTCGGTATCTTGCAGCGTCAGTTGCGGGCCGTCGTTGCCTTGCTGCTGGCCGCCGAGCTGGGCCGCGCGCTTGGCGTTGGAGCGATAGTCCCAACTGGCGATCGATACGGCGTTGGTCTGCCAGCGGCGTGCGCCTTGCCAGCGGTCGATCACGTCTTCGGTGGCGGTGGCGTCGGCGCGGCAAAAACGGATGTTCGCCTGGGCGTTGTCAACGAACACGTCGTTGGCATCGGCAATGACCATGCGATGCACGCCCAGCGCATCGCCGTCCTTGGCTTCGTGCTCGAAGAAATAGAACAGCCCCTCTTCGGCCAGCAGGCGCGTGGCGAAATCGAAGTCGCTCTCGTCGTATTGCGTGATGACGCTGCGGCGTGTGTAGACCGAGCTGTCGCGCAACGCCCAGCGCCAAGCGGGCACGAGACGGCCTTGGCCCTGATAGTCCCCAAACAGGCTGTCGATCACCTCGATGACCGACATGTCCTGGAACAGGAAGCTGTCTTGCCGATGGCGAAGGAACGCGAGCCACGGTTCGATCACCAGCCGATAGCGCACCAGGCCGCCATTGGCGCCAACCTGCTCGAAACGCGTCACATGGCCATGGAACGGCCGCAGCGCGCTGCGGCTCTGCTGCGTCAGCAAATCAAGCCGCACGGGCTGGCCAAGCAGTTTGGTCGAATCGATGTCAGCGTTGTCGGACAACGCCGTCAGTTCCAGCCGGAACCCACCTGCATCGATGTGCTCGGCAGCATCGACCTGCTCGGGCAGCAATGTGTTCGGCCCGAGCGGCGTTTCCAGGCGCAGCAGCCGATCGGCCTGGGAGAACGATGCACGTAGCAGGTTTGCCAAATCGGTCGGAGAGACCATGATGTGCTCCAGCGAAGCGACTTAGTTGATGCGATACTTGAACTCGCCGTTCTTGCCGACGCCCACTTTGATCTTCTCGACACTGCCGCCTTCTGCCATGCGCGTCAGCACCGATTCGGCAATCTGCGGCAGCAGCGTGCCGTTGAGGATGTGGTCGACCGCGCGGGCGCCGGCATCCACTTCAGTGCAGCGTGCGAGCACCGACTCAACCAGTGCGTTGTCCCACTGGAACGAGGCCTTGTGATTGATGGCCACGCGATCGCGGATGCGGCCCAGCTTGAGCGTGATGATCTCGGCCAGCACGTCGTCGGAAATCGGGTAGTACGGCACCACCTTCATGCGCCCCAGGAAGGCGGGCTTGAACGCCTTGTAGAGCGTGGGGCGCAGCTGCTCTGCCAGCGCGTCGGTGTCGGGCAGCTCTTCAACCGGCTTGTTCAGGCAGGCCTGCATGATGGCCTGCGAACCGACATTCGACGTGAGGATGATGATGGTGTTGCGGAAGTCGATCGGGCGGCCTTCCGCGTCGTCCATCTCGCCCTTGTCGAATACCTGGAAGAACATCTCCAGCACATCAGGGTGGGCCTTCTCCACTTCATCGAGCAGCACGACGCTGTACGGGTTGCGACGCACGGCTTCGGTCAGCACGCCGCCCTCGCCGTAGCCGACATAACCCGGCGGCGAGCCCTTGAGGCCCGACACGCTGTGCGCTTCCTGGTACTCGCTCATGTTGATGGTGATGAGCTTGCGTTCGCCGCCATAGAGAATGTCGGCCAGCGCCAGCGCCGTTTCCGTTTTACCGACGCCCGACGGGCCGGCAAACAGAAACACGCCGCGCGGCTTGTTCGGGTCTTCCAGGTTGGCGGTGGCGGTGCGCACACGCTGGGCAATCGCATCCAGCGCGTGGTCCTGCCCGATCACGCGGGCAGCCAGCAGCGGCTTGAGGTTCAGCACCGTGCGCAGCTCGTCCTTGACCATGCGGCCCAATGGGATGCCCGTCCAGGCCGAGACGATTTCCGACACGACATGGCCATCCACCTGCAACGGCACCATGGGCGACTCGCCTTGCAGCGCGCGCAACTCGGCGAGCAGCTTGGCCAGTTCGTCCTGTTCGTCCGCTTTGTCGGCAGCGCGCTTGCGCTTGGGCATCGACACAACGTCGCTGTTGGCGGCCACGGGCAGAGCATCTTCCTCGCCTGCTTGCCCGGTATCGCTCTCGCGCGCTTCGCGCAGCGCCTGAATGCGTGCAACCAGCGCGCGCTCCTGCGCCAGGCGTTCGGTGTTCTGCGCGACGCGCTGCTCCAGTTCCGTACGCTGCTCGTTCAACGCCTTCAGGCGTGCATCGTGCTCGGCGCCGGCGCTTTGCTCGCGTTCCAGCGCGTTGATCTCGCCTTGCAGTCGTTCCAGCGTTTTCTGGTCATCTTCAATGGCACCGGGCGTGGCGCTCTGGCCCAACGCCACCTTGGCGCAGGCCGTGTCCAGCACGCTGACAGCCTTGTCCGGCAGTTGGCGGCCGCTGATGTAGCGATGCGACAGACGCACGGCCTCGGTAATCGCCTCGTCCAGCACGCGCACGCCAAAGTGGCGCTCCATCAGCCCAGCCATGCCGCGCAGCATGGATGCAGCCAGCGGCTCGCTGGGTTCTTCCACCTTCACGACCTGGAAGCGGCGCGCCAGTGCGGCATCTTTCTCGAAGTACTTCTTGTATTCGCTCCATGTGGTGGCCGCGATCGTGCGCAACTCACCGCGTGCGAGCGCAGGCTTGAGTAGGTTGGCCGCATCGTTCTGCCCAGCCTGCCCGCCTGCACCGATGATGGTGTGCGCTTCGTCAATGAACAGGATGATCGGCTTCGGGCTCTTCTTCACCTCGTCGATCACGTTCTTCAGGCGATTCTCGAATTCGCCCTTCACGCTGGCGCCGGCCTGCAAGAGACCCATGTCGAGCGTGCGCAGCGTCACGCCTTGCAGCGGCGGAGGCACATCGTTGGCGGCCACGCGCAGGGCCAGGCCTTCCACCACAGCGGTCTTACCTACGCCGGCTTCCCCGGTGAGGATGGGGTTGTTCTGGCGACGACGCATCAGGATATCGATCACCTGGCGGATCTCGGCATCGCGGCCGATCACGGGGTCGATGCGGCCATCGCGAGCGGATTGCGTCAGGTCCACGGTGAACTGATCCAGCGCGGGTGTGGCGGTCAGCGCAGCTGCGGGCTTGCCGCCCTCGCCTTGTATGGCGCCTGCGCCGTCGTCGGCAATGTCCACGGCTTGCTCTTGTTCGTCCGAACCGGTGGTCAGTCGATCGAAGGCATGCTTCAGGCGGTCTGCGTCAATCTGGCCGAAGAGGCGTGAGCCACGTTGCGCGAGCGCAGACAGGCTTGGCTCCGTCAGCAGCGCCAGCAGCAGATGGCCCGAACGGATGCGGGTGATTTGCGAATCGAGCGAGGCAATCAGCCAGCCATGCTCGAACAGCTTGGGCAGATACGGCGAAAACGCCGGCGTGCGCGTGTTGCCGGTCTGGAAGCGCCCGATCTCGGCTTCCAGGTCCCGTTGCAGCGCGGCCAGGTCGATGCCGCTGGCACGGGCGGCCACGGCAAAGTCGCTGCGGCGGTTTTCCAGCAGCGCCAGGAACAGGTGTTCGAGATCGACCTCGTAGTTGCCGCGCGCCATGCACAGCGACGCGGCCCGCTCGGCGGCTTGCCGGCTTGTCGCGTTCAGCTTGGCGATCAGGGTTTTGAGTGGGATGGCCATGGCGGCAGCGCTCCGAAAGAATCGATGAATGTGTCGGTCTCAATGCAGCGGCGCGAGTGTGTATTGCGCATCGCTGCGGTCTTGCTGCGCGGGGCGGGAGCACAGGAAGGTGTCCCAGCCCAGGCGGCCGTCGTTGCTGTTGTCCAGCGTGCTGCCGGTCACGTCCTGCTGGCGCAGGATCAGCTTGATCTCGAACTCCAGCGTGGTGCCGCACAGGATGGTCAGCATCTTGCGCAGGGCCAGCGCGCCGGACGCACCGGGCAGAAAATTGCGGTACTGCTCGCGCTTGAGCGGGCCGACCCACAGGCGCACCCGCAGGTCCCGCTGCCACACCCGCGCGCCGGCCAACGCCGTGGCGCCCAGCACGTTGTTGGTGCTACCGAGCCGCGTGTATTGCGACGCCGGCACGCGATACCACCCGCCGACGAACTGCTCCACCCGCATCGGCGCCTGGAAATAATCCGACAGCACGCGCTGCAGATACGCTGCAGACACCGGCCGATGCCGGATCGCCGTGGCATAACCGGCCAGTGCTTCGTCCAGGATCGGGCCCGGCGTGGTGGAAAGATCGCGGCGCAGCGTCTTGTCTGCCGCGCCCGCCAGCGACAGCAGCAGCGGCAGGTAATGCTTGCTGCTGTCGACTTCGTACTGGAACGGCAGGCGGTATTTCTTCCACGCCAGATAGAACAGCGCCGTTGCCCGGTTCGAGAAGATGTCGAAGAACGCACGCGCGGCGCGGTCGCGCCACAGGCTTTCGCGCTCTGCCACGATCTCGGTGTAACGCAGCGGCAAGGCGCCCTGGCCGCCCAGCATGCCGAAGAACGTGGGCGTGATCGACAGCGAATCGAGTGCTCCCTCTTCCAGCGCTGCGATGAACGCGGCATCGGTTTCGAGCATCTCGGCGGTAATGCCGTCTGCCTCGATGTTCTGCAGTTCGCTGGGCGGAAACGCGAGCGAAAGCGTGTTGCGAAAGCTCAGACGCGTGGCCAGTGCCTGCTCGGGCGCCATGCCGCCTTCGCGCGCGAACAACTGCTCCAACAGGCGCACGGCCTGGAAAAACTGGTACCGGTGCGGCTGCTTGAGCAGCCGACGGATCACACCAGGATCGATTCGCCGCTGCGGGGTGCGCATTTGACCAATTCCTTGCCACTGCGGCGCGAGACCGCAATCAACTGCACAAAGCTGTTCATGTGGACGTACAGGCCGAAGAAGTGGTCCAGCACACGGATGAACCGGTGCATGCCGGTGCCCACAAAGGCGTCTTCATCCAACGTGAGGCGTACTTCCAGGCCGCGCACGAAGGTGGCGAACGGCTTACCTGCCAGCCACTGCGTAGCTGGTTGGTAGTCCAGGGCGACGATGCCTTCGATCTGCCGCGCAGAGATCGCGTTGCGCGGCAAATCATGCAGGCGCAGCATTTCCTTCAGCGTCGGCAAACCGTTCTGCACCAGCGACAGATGGTTGAGTGCCAACATCGAAATCAGCCGCCACTGCGCCGCGCGCCCGCCGCCAAACCGCATCGAAGGCGTCGGCTTGCGCAGGAAGGTGATGTTGCGGGCTATGGAGCTGCCCTCCATCGACAGGTCGCCATCGGGCTGACCAAACGCCAGCGTCGACGGCAGATCACGGTTTGTGCAGGTGACGGTGAGGCTCAGCGTGT
Source organism: Ralstonia psammae (assembly GCF_958405935.1). Taxonomy (NCBI): domain Bacteria; kingdom Pseudomonadati; phylum Pseudomonadota; class Betaproteobacteria; order Burkholderiales; family Burkholderiaceae; genus Ralstonia; species Ralstonia psammae. Next base: position 89,824 of record NZ_CATZBU010000008.1, on the reverse strand, counting down.
CGGTCTGCGGGCTGGCCGGGTCGAACTGCGTATCGACGATGGAGATTTCGGTTTCGAACCCGGGGCTTCGCTGCGCGATCAGTTCGTTGCGGCGTGCCAGCCAGTAATGGCCCGCGCGGCCGGGCTCTTCACCGTGATGCAAGGAGTAGAACGGACGGAACTCCGTGACCTTTTCGTGCGCCGCGGTTTCACGCACCAACTGCACGTTGTCGATGGAGTAGATGTCAAAGCCGTGGGCGCGCCGGCTATCGGCCACCACCGGATAGGCGCTGGCCGTATGTTCAACGCGGATCGGGTCAGCCTTCTGCTGGAACAGATTGACCACGGGCGTGCAGTGCAGGCGCAGGTGCTCTGCCTGCAGGTTCTCGAGCAGGCGCGCAGCGTGCGAATCGCTGCGCACGTCTTTCAGCACCAGGTGCAGCGTCAGACGGCGCACCGGCACGCCCGGCGTCATGCCGCGTCGCAATGCAGCGAGGTCGATGTCGAAGAAGTTGAATTTCTCGGCAAAGCTGAAGTGCTCGGTCAGCAGGCGATAGGCTGGATGCGAGCGTGCCGGGCAATCGATCAGGGCCTCGTCTTCAGCAAAGCCGACTTCGTGCAAGGGAACGGACATCAGGCGCTTCCAGACGCCTGCGCGTTCGGCTTCTACGTAGCCGGCCGCGGTATGCAGGAACAGCGCATCACCGAGCGCGGCAACAAAGGACGGCTCGCCGTCCATGTAGACGCGCAGTTTGTCCATCGGCAGCGACTCAAAGCCGCCGCGCTCGCCCACGTATTCCAGCGTGATCGCAATGGCGCCGGTCGCGCCCTTGGGCAGTTGCACGGCGGCCGGCGCGGACACCGCGCGCTCGAACGTCGCCGCGGCCACACGCACCGGCGCGAACGTGACGTCGTACGCGGTGCGGAATCGGCATTCAACCTTGCGCACCACGCGTGTGGTCAGGAAGGTGCCGCGCGCGATCGTGACAGGCGCGCTCAGTTGTGCCGCCACGCCGCGCGCATCGAAATGCGCGACCGAGCACGATGGAAAGGGCCGCAGGTAGTGCGGATACAGCACCTCCAGCAGCGCCTCGGTAAATTCAGGATAGTCGTCGTCGAGCTTCTTGCTGACGCGTGCGGTCAGGAAGGCAAACGATTCGATCATCCGCTCGACATGCGGATCGTCGCAGCCGTCGCCCGACATGGCGAGGCGGCCGGCGATCTTCGGATACCGCTCGGCGAAGTCGCGCGAGTACCGGCGCAGGAAGGCCAGTTCTCGTTCGTAATAGGGCAGCAGCTCTTCCATTCTTCGTGGCGGTCCGGTGGCAGTCCTGCGGGTGCTTCAGCGTGTTGCGGGTGGTGCGTTGTGCAGGTGCGTGCAAACCTCAGCCGCGTCCGCGCGAAACGGAATACCGCAGCGTCGACGGTTGCAGCATGGCGTCAAAACTCACGGGCTCGCGAGCGGGCCCCACCAGCAGCACCGCGCTGATCCCAAAGCACAAGGCATTGGTCGCGCGTTCATTGATTTCCAGCGACACATTCACATGCTGCAGACGCGGCTCGTGCCGCTCGATTGCCTTGGTCAGCGACTGGCAGATGTAGTTGCGGTCGTAGAAACTGGCCAGGCTCAGGCCGGAAAAATCGTTCAGGCCATACGTGAGCAACGACCGCTTGCATTCCGGCAAGCCGTGCAGATCCTCCTCTTCCAACACGATGCGCGTGTTGAGCAAGGATTCAATATCGCGTGCCACGGTGCTCTTGAGTTCTTCAAGCGAGAGCTGGCGCAATGCTGTTGGCATGGGCGCGTGCGGCTCATCGTCGAAGAGCTTGTCGAGCAGGCTGGGTTCGAAGCCTTTCATATGCTGCTAGAAAACAAGATGCCGCAGCACGGCGGCTGCGGCTCTTGTCATCAGGAGAACACCAAACGTTAAACCGAGTAGGTCTTGTCGTTCTTGGTGAGGCTCCAGGCGCCTTGCGAGTTGCCGCCTTGGCCGCCGGCGCTCTTTTGCTGCGTGTACTTCCACTGCACGGCGGCGTAGCGCAGGCTGAACGTGTCGGTCGGAATGCCCTGGGCGACCACTTGCGAATCGACTTCGCTCAGGATGGCGTTCTTCAGCTTGACTTCGAGGTACTTCACGCGGTTGCCTTCGCCATCTGCGCGGAAGAACTCGATGGTCACTTCACCGAAGGTCGTGCCGCCCGAAGCGTGCTGGTACAGCAGCGGGCTGACCACGTCCAGGTCCTTCGTGAACACCATGTCGCGGTGCTCGCAACGCTCAGCCGTGTGGCCGCCGGCGGTCGAAGCCGTGGCCGAACGCGGTTGCGTGATTGCCTGCGACCAGCTGTTGATTTCGATCCAGTCCTTGTGATCCTTGTCTTGCGACTCCCCCTTGATTGCCGGGCTGTCGAACTTGACGTAGATATCCTTCATACAGAGACCCTCTTCAATAGATTGGTTGTTGGTACTGCAACGGGTAACGAGCGTAACGGGTGGTTATGCCCGAACATTCCCCCCCGGGGAGAGTCCGGTCAGGAATTACGAGTTGGCCGACTTGGGCAGATCCGCCACCAGGCGCAGCGAGATCGACAGCTCATCCAACTGGAAGTGCGGCCGCAGGAACGCCACCGAGCGGTACGTGCCCGGCTTGCCCGGCACTTCCGCCACCTGGATCGACGCCTCGCGCAGCGGGAACTGCGCCTTCTGTTCTTGCGTGGCGTTGTCGTCCAGCAGCACATACTGCGAAATCCAGCGGTTCAGGAACGTCTCAACGTTCTTGGCCGAGGCAAAGCTGCCGATCTTGTCGCGCATCATCGCCTTCAGGTAATGCGCCACGCGCGATACCGAGAAGATGTACTGCAGCTGCGCAGACAAGACCGCATTGGCGTTGGCGCTGTCAGAGTCGTACTTCTTGGCCTTCTGCGCCGACTGTGCAGCGAAGAACGCGGCGTAGTCCGTGTTCTTGCAATGCACGAGCGGGATGAAGCCGAGGTCGCTCAGTTCCTTCTCGCGGCGGTCGGTGATGGCGATCTCGGTCGGGCACTTGAGTGCGATTTCGCCGTCGTCGGTCTTGAAGGTGTGCGTCGGCAAATCTTCGACCAGGCCGCCACCTTCCACACCGCGGATGGCAGCACACCAGCCGAAGTCGTCAAACGCGGCCGTCAGGCGCGCGCCGAACGCCCAGGCGGCGTTGCACCACAGGTATTTGCTGTGATCCGTGCCGTCCACGTCTTCAACAAAATTGAAGCTCTCGACCACGGTGCCGTCCTTCGGGTTGTACGGCAGGCGGCCCAGGAAACGCGGCAAGGTCAGACCCACATAGCGCGAATCTTCAGAGTCGCGGAACGACTTCCACTTGGCGTACTCAACCGTGTCGAACACCTTGGCCAGGTCACGCGGCTTGCCCAGGTCGGCGAACGACTCCAGGCCCAGCAGCTCCGGCGACGACGACGCGATGAACGGCGCATGCGAAGCCGCAGCCACGTGCGCCATCTGCTCGATGAAGTACATGTCTTCCGGCTGACGCGTGACTTCGTAGTCGCCGATCAGTGCGCCAAACGGTGCGCCGCCGAAGGTGCCGAATTCTTCTTCGTAGACCTTCTTGAACAGCGCGCTCTGATCAAACTCGATGGCGGTCTTGAAGTCCTTTGTCAGATCGCGCTTGGTGGCGTTGAGTGCCTTGATCTTGATCGTCTGGCCGGTGCTCGTTTCCTTGACCAGATAGTGCAGGCCGCGCCAGGTGGATTCCAGCTTCTGGAATTCCGGTGCGTGCATGACCGCGCTCAGCTGCTGCGAGATCAAGCGGTCCAGCTCGGCCACACGTGCATCGAGCGTGGCCGACAGGTTGTCCGACACCACCACGGTGCCGCTCAGCACCTGGCTGGCCAGCTCGCCGATGATGTCTTTCGCACGCTCACGCTCGGAATCCGACTTGGCGACGCGACTTTGCTCGACGATGCTGTCGAGCAGGCTGACCTCTTCCGCAACCGAGGCGCCTTGCGCAGCGGATTGGTTCTCAAGCATCCTCGCCCCCGTTTTGCTTGGCGCCCAGCTTCTTCGCGTTTTCGGTGTTCTTCAACACTTCCGACAGCAGATCTTCCAGCTTGTCGTTACCGGCCATCTTGTTGCGCAGGTCAGCCAGCTTGGAACGGGCTTCCAGCAGCTTGCGCAGCGGTTCAACCTGCTCGACAACGGCTTCGGGGCTGAAATCTTCGAGCGAGCGGAACTTCAGGTCGACGCCAAAGCGGCCGCCCTCTTCCGTCAGCGTGTTCGGCACCTGGAACGCCGCACGCGGCTCCACGCCCTTCATCACTTCGTCGAAGTTGTCGCGATCGATGTTGACGAACTTGCGATCACGCAGCTTGGGTTGCTGCACTTCGGATTGGCCCGACAGATCAGCCACCACGCCCACCACGAATGGCAGCTCCTTCGTCTCGATTGCGTCGCCGATTTCGACGTCATACGTCAGTTGTACACGCGGCGGACGCACCTTCTGCAGACGCTTTTGTACGCTTTCTTTCTTGGCCATCACGTTCCTCCAGGAATGCGAACCAGCGCTGTGCTTAACGCAGTGCGCCGAACGGGTCTGCGCTGCCGCTGGCAGCACCGGTTGCAGCGGCAGGCGCAGCAGTGGTGCCGTGCTCAGCAGCGGGCGCAGCGCGGCGGACAACGCGGGCCGGACGGCGTACGGGCTGCTTGGCGGTCGGCTGCTCGCCCGGGAACAGGACCTGTTCGCCCAGCGTGTCGCGCAGCATCTTGGCAAGCACTTGCGCATCGGTCTTGACGTCGCCGGCCAGCGCGCTGTCGGCACGCAGCTCTTGCAGCGAACGGCGCGCCACGCGCAGGCCACTCACTGCCAGGATGCTCTTGGCCTGACGATCGGCGTTGTCACGCTGCAGGGCTTCTTCCGCAGCCAGGATGGCCTGCGGGTACTTCTCTGCGCCGAACTGGAGCTGCGCGATGCGCACCCACGGCTCGTCACGGGTCGGGTTCTGCTTGGCGATCTGCTGGTACAGATCAATCGCCTTGTCCTGCTGGCCGCCCTTGGCCGCAGTTTCCGCCTCCGACATGCTCTGGCCGAAGGCCTCGTCGGTTTGAGGTCCGGGGTTAGTGGTCGAGCAACCCGCAAAGAGAGCGGCGGCACCCGCCAGCACGATGAAGGAACGGAGAACGGAAATAGACGAGGATTTGGCCACGGCGAGACTCTTCAAAGTTTCAAAGCGGTGTGTCGATACCCAATCAAATTCGCCAGAATTGGCGAGTTAAATGTTGGTCTCGACTGGCGCGAAATAGTACACTCCGCTCGTTGCCGTTGACAACCAAAAACGGATTATTAAGGAACCGAAACATCCTTTGTATTCAGTACCTTAGAACCGCATCCGGCAACGATCTTCAATTATTAAGAAACCGAAATATTCTTGCGATTTACTTTATTAAGAAATCGAAACAATTCGCTAGCTTTCTTTAGCTGAGCGGGCGCAGAACCAGTCAAACAAAGAGAATTAAGTAATTCAGAAATCAGGCATGAAGATGATGAAATTCGATGCTGCTTGGGGGCAAGCGGCGAGGCAGCCGGGCTGCGGCCGCCTTCTGAAGCACTCTCTGAAGCACCGTCTCGCTGGGGCGCTCAAGCTGATGCTGCTGAGCGCCAGCGTGGCCGTTCTGGCCGCCTGCTCAACCGGTGCGAGCGTGCTGGCCGGCGCGGCCAACGGCGCGCTGGAAGCGATGGGGCTCAAATCGTCCAACCTGCCGGATGCGCAGAAGCCACCGCGCGAAGTGCCGCTCAAGATGACGGCCGGCAACAACCTGAACGCCGCCAACGACCGCCGTCCAGTTGCGGTCGTGGTGCGCCTGTACTCATTGAAGGACCCGACCAGCTTCCTGCAGGCGCCGTATGACACCTTCATCGACCCGGCGCGTGAAAAGCAAACGCTGGGCGCCGATCTCGTCAACGTGCGCGAGATGACGCTGATCCCGGGCCAGCGCTACGACTTCACCGAGAAGGTCTCGCGCGAGGCGACAACGCTGGGCGTCGTGGCGCTGTTCCGCAGCCCCGCATCGCAGCGCTGGAAGTTCGCCTTCAACACCGAGAAGAACGAGAAGTCGGGCATCGTGATCGGGCTGCACGCGTGCGCCATGACCGTGACGTCGGGCACGCTGACCACCCCGGCCGGCGCCACGCCGCTGACTGATCTCAACCTGCTCTCCCCCGCGGTCTGCGGTAGCTGAACAACAAGGGCCAACGTGAGTTACTCCGCAAAGATTCTCTGGGGCGAAGGGCTGTTCCTGCGTCCGCAGCATTTCCAGCGTCAGGATGCGTATCACGAGTCGCGCCTGCATGCGACCGCACAGGTCATCCAGCCGTACGGATGGGGCATCCGCCATGCGCGCTTCGATACCGATGCGCTGGCCAGCGGCGTGCTGCGCGTAATCGAGCTGTCGCTGTTCTTTCCGGACGGCGAGCTGTACTTCGCTCCGCAGGCCGATGCGCTTCCGCCACCGCTGGTGCTTGACGCCATTCCCGCCGGCGTGTCGGAGCTGACCTTCCATATCGCGCTGTATCCGCTGCAAGACAACGGCGGCAACTACCGAGAGCAGATCGAAGGCGCCTCGGTATCGCGCTTTGTCGGCACGGAGGAGGAAACGGCCGACCTGTATACAGAGGCCGAGCCCGCTGCCATCACGTATTTGAAGAAGTCCGTCAAGCTGATTGCCGAGACGGAACCGCGCGAGCAGTTCATCTCACTGCCCGTGGTGCGCGTGCGGCGCACCGGCACCGGCGGCTTTGAACTGGACGAGAACTTTGTCGCGCCCAGCATGGCGATCAACGCCTCGGCCGTGCTGTATCAGCGCCTGCGCCGCCTACTCGACGCGCTGCAGGCCAAGGTCAACGCGCTGTATGGTTTCCACCGCGAGCCAACCAAGAACATCATCGAATTCCGCTCCGGCGACATTGCGTCGTTCTGGCTGCTGCATACGGCCAATGCGGCGTTTGCGGCGCTGTCGCACCTGTATCACCACCCCGACCTGCACCCGGAGCGCCTGTTCCAGGAAATGCTGCGCCTGGCCGGCGCACTCATGACGTTCACCAAGAGTTACACGCTGGCCGACCTTCCCGCTTACGACCACGACAATCCGGGCCCGGTGTTTGCCAAGCTCGACACTATCGTGCGCGAGCTGCTCGATACCGTCATCTCCACGCGCTACTTTGCGATTGCACTGGAAGAGACCCGCCCGTCGTTCCACCTCGGCCGCATCGACTCCGGCAAGATCGACGACCAGACCAGCTTCTATCTGTCGGTGTCGGCAGACATGCCCGCCGCCGAGCTGGTAGAAGCCATTCCGGCGCGCTTCAAGGTCGGGGCACCCGACGACGTGGAAAAGCTTGTGCTGTCGTCCATGCCCGGCGTGCCGCTTACCTACACGCCGCAGGTGCCGCCCGCCATTCCGGTGCGCCCGGGCGCCTGCTACTTCGCCGTAGAAGCGCGCGGCATGCTGTACGAACGCATGCTGCAGGCGCAGACCCTCACCATCTACGCCCCGGCCGGTATTCGGGAACTCAAACTTGAACTGATCGCGGTGACTTCATGAGCGCTACCTCCACCCCTTCACTGTTTGGCGGTTCGGCACCGGCAACCGCAGCGGCGGATGCACGTGAATCCAGCACGCACGCGCGCACGCTGCTCGACTTGCTGTATGACGGCTTCTTCATGCTGTTCCAGTTGCGCAATGCCCAGCAGCCGACCAGCGCAGAAGATTTCCTGTCACGCGTACGTGCCTTCCTCGACGATTTCGACCGCGGCGCCAAGCGGCTGAACGTGTCGGCCGAAGACGTGTTCGACTCGAAATATGCGTTCTGCGCGGCCGTGGACGAAACCATCCTGTCGTCCAACTTTGCGATCCGCCCGGCCTGGGAACGCCGCCCGCTGCAGCTCGTACTGTTTGGCGAACAGCTCGCCGGCGAGACCTTCTTCGTCAAGCTCGAAGAGTTGCGGGCACGCGGTGCGCCGCGCCTGCAGGCGCTGGAGGTCTTCCACATGTGCCTGCTGCTGGGCTTCCGTGGCAAATACATCCTGGAAGGGCCGGAAAAGCTGGCTTACCTGACAGCACGCCTGGGCGACGAGATTTCCGCCATCAAGGGCAAGCGCGCCGCATTCGCACCGCACTGGCCGCTGCCCGACAAGGTCGCGCACATGCTCAAGCGCGAGACGCCGCTGTGGATTTTTGGCGCCGTGTTTGCGCTGATTGGGCTGCTGGGCTTCCTTGGGCTGTCGCACACGCTGAGCACCAAGACCAACGAAACGCTGGAAGGCTACTCCCAGGTCATCAAGCTCGGGCCGCGCTTCTCGCACTTGACGATTTCGCTCCCGTGATGGCCACGATGGGCCGCGTGCCCATCCTCCTGCTGAACCGCAACACGAACCCCAGCGCGACGCTGTTCCGATGAAGCCTTTGTCCAACCTGCCGGCCGCCGTGCCACAAGCCGTCCTGGGCGCGCTGCTCGGGCAGCAGACCCGCCAGATCACGCTGGAGACGGCGCTCGCTTCCGACAACCTCGTCGTGGAGCGCTTTACCGCCACCGAGGCGGTGTCGGCCTCGTTCGTCCTGCATATCGACTGCCTGAGCCCATCGGCACACCTGGATACGGCCAAGCTGGCCGCGCAGGAAGTGACGCTGCGCCTGGTGCAAGCCGACGGCAAGCGCCGCGCGTGGCACGGTTATGTGGCCGACTGCGCATCGCTTGGCGGCGACGGCGGCCTCGCGCGCTACCGCCTGCGCGTCGTGCCGTGGCTTGACCGCCTGCGCACCCGCAGCGATTGCTTCGTCTACCAGGACAAGACCGCGCTAGAGATCATCGAAGAGGTCTTCAGCGAATATCCTACCGCGCATTACAAGATCGCCGCCACGCAGCCGTGTGCCAAACGCTCGATCTGCTGCCAATACCGCGAAACCGACTACGCCTTCGTGATGCGCCTGCTGGCCGAGGAAGGCCTGTCGTTCCGTATCGAACACGAGCAAAGCGACGACACGCAACAGCAAGGCGGCGCCCAGTCACGCCACACCGTTGTCATCTTCGACAACGATGCGCAACGGCCTGCCTGCCCGCAGCCGGAAATCCGCTTCCATCGCGTTGACGCCACCGAAAGCGACGACGCGATCGAGCGCTTCTCGCACGCGCACAGCGTAGGCACCAACGCCGTGACCCTCGCGTCGTGGGACTACAAGGCGCTGGCCGCCACCAGCGCGCAAGCCAGCGCGCACGACCCCGGCGGCGAACTGCCCACGCTGGAACGCTTTGAAGCCTCAGGCTCGTATCAATATACGAATACGCAAGAGGCCAGCCGGGCTGCGCAATTGCGCATGCAGGCACACGAAGGCGCGTACCTGCGCTACGAGGGCCAAGGCAGCGTGCGCCAGTTGGGCGCTGGGCAGCGTTTCACGCTCACGCAGCATTTCGACAGCACGCACAGCGAGTTCGTCACGCTGCAGGTGGAACACGAAGCCGCCAACAACCTCGGCGCCGACATCGCAAGGCTGCTCTCCACCACCGAGATCGAATCGGGCAGCTACCGCAATCGGTTCGTCGCCGTGCCGGCCGAGGCGCCCATCGTGCCGGCCTATCGGCGCCGCCCGACCGCGCCCGAGGGCCAAGCCGCAGTGGTCATCGCCGACGACGGCGCGCCACTCACCACCGACCGCGACCATCGCGTACGCGTGCGCTTCCCATGGCTGCGCGCGCCGGAGGTCAATGCCTTTTCCGACCCCTCCAGCAGCGACCGCACGCAAGTCACCGCCTGGGTGCGCGTGGCCAGCGCCAGCGCGGGCCCGAACTGGGGTGGCAATCACCTGCCGCGTGCCGGCACGCAAGTGCTGCTTACCTTCATCGACGGCGACATCGACCGCCCGATGATCGCCATGCAGCTGCACAACACGCAGGACGCCCTGCCCTGGGCCCCCGCCGATGCGCCGCTCGGGCAGGCACTCTCCGGCTGGCACTCGCAGGGCCTTGGCGGCGACGGCTACAACCAATGGGTCGTTGATGATCACCCCGGCCAGTTGCGCACGCGCCTGGCCAGCTCCACCGCCAACAGCCAACTGAACCTCGGCTATGTCACCTCGCACGGCGCCACGGGCGGAGACCGCGGCACCTGGCGCGGCACCGGCGCCGAACTACGGACCGATGCCTGGGCCGTGGTGCGCGCGGGCGCAGGCTTGCTGCTCTCGACCACCGCGCGCGCGCAAGCCGTCGGCACGCTGCTCGACGCCCATGAAGCGCGCGGGCAACTCACCGCCGCGCAGAAAACCGCACAGCGCCTGTCGGACGCAGCCTCCAGCCAGCAAGCCCTGCCGCTGGCCGCCAACGAAGCCTTCGAGCCGATCGACAAGGCGCTCGACCCCGCGCAGGACGGCAAATACCCTGGCAACGTCAACGGCCAGGATTCACAGCAACCGGTCGACAAATTCGGCCAGCCGCTGCTGGTGACCGAATCGCCCTCGAGCATCGCGCTCGCCTCCCAAGCCACGACCACCGTCTACGCGGGTCGCCATTTGCATGGCACCGCTCAAGCCGACTGGCACCTGGCCGCGGGCAATGTCATCGCCGCGGCGGCAGCAAAGGGCGTGAGCCTGTTCGCCCAGCGCAACGGCATCCGCGCGATTGCCGAAGGCGGGCCGGTCTCTATTCAATCGCATACCGATGCGCTGGCCGTGCTGGCTGACAAGGCCGTTACCGTCACCTCATCGGCCGATTCGGTCGAGATCCTCGCGCAGCAGAACATCGTGCTGCATGGTGGGGATTCGTTGATCCGGCTGGAAGGGAATGCCGTGACGTTTGAGACGTCGGGGCTGCTGTCGGTGAAGGGGGCTGGGCATCCGCTGGTGGGGCCTGGGGGGCAGGCGGCGGCGTTGCCGGCGTTGCCGATCTCTGCCAATGCGCCCAACTGGATCGAGATGAGCCTGCTCGGCTATGAGGGCCTACCGATGAAGAACATTGAATACGAGTTGGAGTTCACCGACGGCACCAAGCGTAAAGGCAGGCTGAACGGGGCCGCAGAGCAACGGGAAGAGGCTGTTCCTTGGGGAGAAGCCACTCTGACTTACAAGAACAATCCAACTGCGAAGGACGTCCCTCGCCCAACCCTTGATGACCTGCTTGCAGCAACCGAGCCTCTGATCAAAGAAGAGGAAGCGAAACTGCAACAAGACCAAACGAATACCACTGTATGAGCACGCAGCAGCAGACCGAAGAGGCCTGGGGCATCGTTCACGGCCAAGCGAAGCCCGAAGACAAAGGCGTCGGATTGTGGCTCTGGGAAGCTATTCAGGGCGATTTTCAGGAAGACCGCTCCGCCGGCCAGATTGCGGCCGACATGGTGATCTCGTTGATCCCCATCGTCGACACGATCTGCGATATCCGTGACCTTTGCGCCAATATCCGCGCGTATAGAAAAGACCCCAGCAACAAGCTCATCCTGTTCTTCATCGCGCTGACCATCATCGGTTTCTTCCCCGAGATCGGTTCTGTGGTCAAGGGCGTTGTCAAAATCGCCTTCGTGTACATCCGGAAATACCTTCGACGTGCGGAGGACCTGCTCGACGCGACCAAGCTCGGGCGGGCAACGAACCTCGCCCTCGACGCTGCATTGCCGAAGATCGCGGAGTTCCTCAGCAACTCGAAGGTCGTCAAGTGGGCGACCAAAGAAGGCGTGCCCGACATCTTCAAATTCTGCTCAAAGAAAATCACGGAGCTGGCGGAAAAGGTCAATGGCTCGAGGCTTCGTACGCAGTTTCTGGAAGCAGCCGACAAGATCGAAACGCTTCTTGGCCGCTTGAAGCTGATCGTGCCTGCATCGACGCGCGAGAAACTGAATGACTTTCTGGACTTCCTGCGCAAGAACAAGCAGGACATGGCGTCGAAACTTGAGCAGTACACGGCGCCGATTCGCACGATCCTGAATGTGACGGCAAAGCGGTTGGATGACCATGCGTGGATTGCTTACACGCGGACGCACAACAAGGGCTGGATTGCCCCCATGAGTGAACAAGGCGCGGCTCAGTTGATGAACAAGCATCCGCCCAAGTGGGTGCGGTTGGGAAACGACTTTCCTCATCCGGCGCCGACAAAAGAGCAGGCTGAGGAAACAGCAAAAGCCCTGAACGCGGTTCTGGGAAAGCGCACTATCGAGAACAAGCTCCCAGAGATTAACGAAGGGCTGGTTAAAACATTCGAGCACGGAAAAATCCGCGTCGACGCGATCAAGGGGCCGACTAAGCTCTATCGGATTGTTGACCCGACAAACGCCGCCGGCGGTATGTTTTGGGTCGACGAGAAAACATTCAAAAGCCTTAAAAACCGCGCTGACTGGAGAGAGAAGCTAGCGGTGAAACCTGATTGGAACCAGAATGGTCAGTACGTCGTATATGAAGTGCCTGCCGGCGAAACTCTCACTGTTTTGAGAGGACCTGCCGCGTCGCAGAAGCTTGACGGCACTCCTTATCACTTGGAGGGCGGTGCCGACCAAATCGTATTCTCCCCAGCAGAAGACAAATTCCTGCCGACTAGACCACGTATCAATCATGAAACGGGACAACCTGTACCCGGGCGTAGGCCAGGAGAGTTCGATACCCGTGTCGAGTGGGAAGATGTGACCGGGAGGAAAACTGACCCCAAACCCCTCCGCGACAAGGCTAGCGATCCTCGCGTGAAGGGCCCTTTTGAGACTGGTTGGGGGTTCGCAGATTGGAATCTCGAGGAAGCTAAGGGCATCATCGTTTCACTACCCGACGACATTCAATGAATGCAGCAAGCCTAAAACCCTACGATGTAGAGCGCAACCTCGACCAGGATGCATGGTTTCTCTATCAAATCACGTCGATTTCACACTACGAATTGTGCGGCCGTCTGTGTGAAGAGTTCGCGAATATCTACAACACATTCATTACTGGGCATGGGGTGCATGGCGCCGCTCGCTTGGACTACTGGGTTTCACGTTACCTGACGCATGCCCAGAATATTCGACGCGGTATTGGTTTCATCAAGAACGGCGGCGACTATCTGCCGATGATCGATTTCTTGAGCGCCCCTGACACGGATTATCGCGGCCTCGTTGAACAACCTCTGGGCTGGATGACCGATGAGCAGCGCAAGCAATGGAACAATGCGTTTGCTCGACTGGGCCATGCCTGTGGTATCGGAAGCGAGGCACTGCGCAACAACCAAACCAAGGGTGGCCATTGGTTAAATCGCACTTCAATCGGTGCAAACCAAGTCTATCTTGATCGAGACGACAGCCACGTGGGTGATAGGGCGAAAGGTATCCAGCTTGCGGAAGAATATGGGCTCATGTCGGCGCCGACCGTCTTTCCGCACTATGTGATCGACATTGCGAACAGCGTGCGCCCAGGAGCACCATGCCCTCAGACTGGAGTATGGGTTCCCAAGCAGTGGCATCAGGACGGAGCTAGCGATTTCAGTCTTGCGTTCTGTATTGAGGGACAACCCATGCAGCCTGCGTATCGGATAAGAGGGCTGGAGCTAAATAATCCATTTTCTGGATACGATGATGAGATGGCTGCGGAGTATGAGGCAATGACAACCGGCTCACCTGTGACCGAGGCGGTAGACACAACCTGGTACTTCGTATCGCAACCTGCTGCCCAGGCCATGCCCGCAAGTGCGTTGCACCTGCGTTGTGAAGCAGGACAAGGGTGCCCAAAAGACGGCTACTGGATAACGCCAGCCAAATCAGGCTCTCGCCGGTTCTTCTCGCAAGGGACCCCGATGCCGGAGATTGCATCGGATTACGGTTCGACCATCTGGCAATGGGATAGCGATCAATCCGATCCGAAGCTGTAACACATAGGGAACTGAGCAGCTAATCGATGTTCTGGCTTCTCTATCTGGCCCTGCCCCTCTGCGCCGGAGCGCAGGCCGCATCGCATGTCGCATCAAAGCACGGCTTTCTGGCAGGGCTCGGTGTCCTGATTGCAGTGATGATCGTCGTGCTGGTGCCGCAAACGGCTCTTCTCATCTGGTTGAACACCGTGCTTGACCGTCGAAGCAACGCCAACCCCGGGAAAGAGCCGCCTGGGACCGCTGTAGAGAGCGCCAACGTCCCGATGCCCGAGAAAACAGGCGCGCGAGCCCGTTTTCGGCAGCTCATCGTGTACGGGGAAGAAAACGGTCGCCAAGCTGCAACACGGCTCGTCTATGGCCTACTGCTGAAAATGGTCGCCCAACACGAGGTCGTGGAACAAGAGAATGGCGACGCCGGCACCTCGATGGTTTCCTCAAGCGAATTGGCGGACGGTCTGACACGGTTGCCGCCGGACGATGTGCTCGTGGTATTCCGCTCACACGACAAGGCGTGGGTCGGCTTCAGATGCGGAAACGACAGCTTCCGCTTTCGGCATCGCGCTGTCGGGAAGGTGATATGCACGATTATTTATCCGGCCCGTGGAGGCGGCGGGTATGACATCACATTTGAATTCCGAGCTTCACGCAGCGATCGTCCATCGGAGCATCGCGGACGCATCGCCCGATACGAACTGCCCTTCGCCATTGAGGCACAGCACGTGAACGCGCTCACTTCGGCATTCGGCCAGATTGCAGACATGCTCAACGCCAAGTTCGTGTGCCAGCAGCATGCAGACGTCTAGGCCGGCTCTTCACTCTACAAAGCGCATATCCAAGCTGATAGACAACGACAAAACCCCATGGGCCTACTGAAAAAACTATTCGGCAGAAGCGCCAACGACCGCGTCGCCAACCCGCCCCCACCGCCGAAAGACGACACCTCGCCCGACATCGCCCCCGAACTCGCCCTCGCTCTGGAGGCCTACCAGCAAGGCCAGCACGAAGCTGCCATCGCAGCCGCTGCGCCGTATGCCGATCGCCACGCCGACGCCAATCGCCTATGCGCGCTTGCCTATTCGGATATGCGCCGCTATCCCGAAGCCTTTCCTTACTGGCTTGCGCTGTTCGAACAGGAACCCAGCGCAGCAAATAATTTTCGGCATACCCCCCATGGCAAAAAACAGCACGCCCTCTTTCCTTCCTGAGCGGGACGATCTGCACTCCAAACGTCGTCAGAATTTCCTATACAGCACCCTCTATCGCAACGTCCGCACTCGCCTTCTGGAAGGCATTGATGTGTGCGTCAAGAGCGTACGACGAGGAGACCTCGACCCTTACTATCTTGTCGATGCACAGGGTGCTGTCTTCAAGGAGATGTTCTATCTCTGGATGCTGGACTACACGGCAGGCAAAGACCTTGATGCCTTGGCTGATCAGTTCGCGCCTATCGTCGATGAATTTGTTCGGTGGAACGAACTCAATGTCCCGTATCGCCTTTTCCTGAAGGAAAAGTTCAAGGACCGTGGAGATACCGATCTAACGATTTGCGCAGTCGATTTTGACAATATGGTCGAGTACGAGAGGGCATTGCAGTTTCTCAGTGTCGCCATCTTGATCCGTGATGGACGATCGATCAAACGCATCATCGCAGCCATGGCGAGCAATCGCCATGGTGACGCTCTGTATGAGCAACTGATTCTCGACTATGTCAACGACCCCGACGAAGACATAGAAGAAGTCCTATTTGATGAACCTTATTCAACCTTGGTTGAGGCCTACTTCCAAGAGCGTCGGGAAGCGGCTGTCCCACACATTCAGTTCTATCTGAAGAAGTGGTACCGCTATCAAGACGGCGCGCGCTGGTATGACGCCCACAAGAAAATCCAGGAAGACGAGTCGTTCTACTATGGTTATTGGGCGTTTGAGGCAGCAGCAACCTGTTTCCTATTAGGTATCGACGATTCCAAGATAGACGATATGGTCTATCCAAAAGACCTTGTCGCCTATGGCCGGAAACTTCGCGAGGAGGGTCGCGTTACCAGTGATTTCGACACATCGCTGGGCCTGGATGGCTACCCTCTCAGCCGTCTGCGGTGTGAAGCTGGCGAGCCTTGTCCGCAAGCCGGTTGGTGGTTGACGCCGGCAAAGGCCAATAGCCGCCGGTATTTCAAACCGGGCGAAATCATGCCCTCGTTTGAGGGGAGCAGCTATGGCGCAACGATCTGGCAGTGGGATATCGACCAATCTAGCCTTCAGTCTTGATTCTGCGGGTTGAATAAGGCCAATAACTAGACGCTCCAGCGCCAGGAACAAACACCATGGGCCTACTTAAAAAACTATTTGGGCGAAACTCCAACGACGGAGCCGCCAACCCACCCCAACCACCGAAAGACGACAAAACCTCCGCCGACATCGCCCCCGAACTCGCCCCTGCCCTGGAGGCCTACCAACAAGGCCGGCACGAAGCAGCCATCGCCGCAGCGGCCCCCTACGCGGATCGCCATGCCGACGCCAACCGCCTATGCGCGCTTGCCTATTCGGACATGCGCCGCTATCCCGAGGCATTCCCTCACTGGCTGGCGCTCTTCGAACAGGAGCCCAGCGCGCACAATGCTCTGCAACTGGCGACCACCTCCGTCATGTGCGGCGAATTGAAGCGCGGCGAAGCGTGGTTGATGAAGTTCGACGAGGTCAACGAGCAGACGCGCGAAATGTCCAGCGTCACGGCCCGCACGCAATTCATCTCGCCGCTCACGCAGAGCGGGCATATGGCCGAAGCTTTGCCCTACCTGGCGTGGCTGCGCGATGTCTACGCGCATGTCCGCATTACGGATTCGCATTTCCTGTACATGCGCGGCATTCCGTTTTTCGGCAGCTTCCTGGAAAACAGTTTGCCCATCCTCAAGGCGAACCTGCCGATCGAGGCCGTCGTCGAATGGTATGGCGTGCTGTCGGGGCACTTGGATGAGGAAGGCGAGGCGCAGCTTGGGCAGTGGGTGCAATCGTTGACGGTCACGGCCGAGAGTTGAGCGCCTATCGGCAGTTGATGCGCGCCCCTGGGGTCTCGAAGCGTTTTTGCACCCATGGTTTTCCGGCGCAGAGAAAGACGCATTGCGAGGCGCCTTCACACAGGGCGGCGTGGCGTACAACATCAGCACGCTGACGGCACGTCCGGCCAAGTGCGCGATTGTCGCCCCGGTCAGTTGTGCCTCGACTATGTCGCGCCGTAGTCGTCACCAGCGGCAGACAAGGCCCGTCACTCCCCACCACCAGGCGCCAGCACCTCCCGCTGCCCATTCCGCCCCATCGGCGACACCAGCCCGGCGGCTTCCATCTGCTCAATCAACCGAGCCGCACGGTTGTAGCCGATACGCAGTTGCCGCTGCACGGAAGAGATCGACGCGCGACGCGTGTTGAGCACAAACGCTGCCGCTTCGTCGTAGAGCGGATCGGCTTCCGCATCGGCACTCTCTGCGCCAAACAAGTCGCCGCTCGCAGCAGCTTCACCTGGATCACCGGCTAGGATGGCCTCGTCGTACTCGGGCTCACCGAACTGCTTCCAGTGCTCGACCACGCGGTGCACTTCCTCGTCGGCGACGAACGCTCCGTGCACGCGCTGCGGATAGCCGGTGCCTGGCGGCAAGAAGAGCATGTCGCCCTGGCCAAGCAATGACTCGGCGCCCATCTGATCGAGAATCGTGCGCGAATCGATCTTGGATGACACCTGGAATGCCACGCGCGTGGGAATGTTGGCCTTGATGAGGCCGGTGATGACGTCCACCGACGGCCGCTGCGTGGCCAGAATCAAGTGGATGCCTGCGGCACGGGCCTTCTGCGCGAGGCGCGCGATCAGTTCTTCAATCTTCTTACCGGCCACCATCATCAGGTCGGCCAGCTCGTCGATGATGACCACGATCATCGGCAGCGTCGAGAGCGGCTCGGGCGCATCGGGCGTGAGCGAGAACGGGTTCGGCACCTTGCGGCCGACCTGTTCCGCCGCGCGGATCTTCTGGTTGTAGCCGGCAAGGTTGCGCACACCCAGCGCCGACATCAGCCGGTAACGCTTTTCCATCTCGCCCACGCACCAGTTGAGCGCATGCGCAGCCTGCTTCATGTCCGTCACGACCGGTGCAAGCAGATGCGGAATGCCCTCGTACACCGAGAGTTCCAGCATCTTCGGGTCGATCATGATCATGCGCACATCGTCGGGCGTGGCTTTGTACAGCATCGACAGGATCATCGCGTTGACGGCCACCGACTTGCCCGACCCGGTCGTGCCGGCCACGAGCAGGTGCGGCGCGCGTGCGAGATCCGTCACCACCGGGTTGCCGGTGATGTCCTTGCCCATGGCCAGCACGAGGTGCGACGCGTGCGACTGGAAATCCGCCGCGTTCACGACTTCCGACAGGCGGATCATTTCGCGCTTGGCGTTGGGCAACTCCAGCCCCATGCACGTCTTGCCGGGGATGGTCTCGACCACCCGGATGGACGTCACGCCCAGCGCACGCGCCAGGTCCTTCATCAGCCCCACGACCTGCGCGCCGCGCACGCCAATCGCCGGATCGACCTCGAAACGCGTGATGACCGGGCCGGCCGAGGCGCCAACCACCGTCACGGGGACCTTGAACTCCGCCAGACGCTGGGCGATCAGGTTGCTGGTTTCCTCCAGGTGTTCGGTGGAGACCGCTTCAGCGCTCGCAAATGCGGCGGTCAGCAATGCGGCGCCCGGCAGGCGGTAGTCGACGACGCGCGGTGCGGCAGGAGCCGGCGCGGGCGCGGGCACGGGTACGGCGGCGACGGCCGGCGCGGCGCGTGACACCACCTCCCCCACCACGGCGGGCAAGACGATGCGTGGCTTGGGCGTTGGCAATGCAGGTGCGACTTCCGGCTGGGCGGTCGGCTCGATGAAAGGCGTAATAGGCAGCACTTCCGCGTCAGGCTGCGCCGGGACAACCGGAGCGACGTCAACGATCGGCTCGGCAACCTCCGGCTCGGGCGCCGTCGTTACGGCAGGCGCCATCAACCCGCGCAGTTCGGCCAGGAGCGCCTCCGCCTCCTGGCGTACGGCGTCCAGGTCAACGGTTGGAGTTTCTGCAGCGGGGGCTTGCGCCTCAATGGGGCCGTGCGCTTCCACTGGCTGCGGCACCGGCGGCTCGGGCAGGGCAACCGGCTCGCTTGCGGGCGTGGCCTGCATCGCAGGCGCTGCGGGAGCCTGCGTCTGCAGACCCAATTGCGGCTGATGGAACGGGCTGCTGACGATGGTGGCGCGCGGTTTTGGGCGTGCCGGGGGCGTCTGCGGCGGAGTGGGCGCTGCTACAGGCGGTGCCGTCTTCGCGCTTGCGGGCGCCTCTGCCGACGCGCCCTTCTTTGCATCGAGTAGCGGCCAGATCTCGCCCGGTTGCGGCGGCGAGGGGCGAGTACGAGGGGGCGGCTGCCAAGCGGGCTGACGGCGGGCAGAAACAGCCTCGATGCCGCGGTGCCGCACCGCCGGCTGCGCGGGGCCGGTGTTGCCGCTCCAGCGTGTCTCACCTGCCCCGCCGAGTCCTAGCGCGGTCGGCTTCAAGCCATCGTCAACGGGTTCATCCTGGCGGGTGTCTGGCTCGGAAGACGCCTCGGCATCCGCGGCGCGGCGGCGGTTGAACACCTGCCCCCACGATCGCCCGAACACCATTGGCGCGACCCAGATCAGCACGCCGAGCATCAGAAGGAACGCGCCCGTCCAGCCCAGCATGTGCGAGAACAGCGACGACACTGCACGCCCGGCGGCACCGCCGGCCTTGTCCTGCGGATCGGCGCCGGAGGTCAGAGCCTCAAGCGCAGCGCTGGCGCTCAGCGCGACGAGCGTCACCAGCCAGAGCCGCACGGTGCCCCGGCCTTTGAGGAAGCCCCGCTCCCCCGCCAGCGCGCGCGTTACATACCGCCACACCAGGGGCAGCAGCCACACGGTGGAAATGCCAAACCAGCCAAGCACCATTTCAAACGCCATCAACAAATGCCAGGCCGCGATTGTAGCGGGGCGCGCCAACGCCATGAGAAACGCCCGACCGAAAAGCACGCGGCCGGGCGTTCAGGCAACAGGTTTTAGCGTAGCGTGCCCGATGCAGTGGCCTGTGCGCTGCTTGCACTGCGCGAGGCCTCGATCAGCAGGATGATCATCAGGATGGTGCCGGCCAGCGCAAACACCGCATAGCCGATGTTGCCGCCTTCAATGGCAAACAGCGATGGGGAGTAGCTCTGCCCCGTGCAGATCATCGTGCCGGCCGTCATGCCCGTGTAGTGCATGCCGCAGACGGCCACGCCCATGATGAGCGCCGCGCCGAACTGCTGACCGCGTGTCTTGACGGTTGTCGCCAGCCACAGCGCGACCATCGACACCACCACCGCAATCAACGCCGAGACGCCCATGATGGAGACGTCCCAATCGAAGCTGCTGTTGGTGTGCACGGCGGCCATGCCGGTGTAGTGCATCACCGCCACGCCCAGGCCGGTCAGCACGCCACCCTCGGCAATGTTTCGCGGGCGGCTGCCCGTGGTGCGCGATGCAATGACCAGCCCGCCGGCGGCAAACACCATCACCACCAGCAGCGACACCATAGTCATGAAGAGATCGAACTCGATCCGTACCGGTGTCCGGTAGGCGGCCATGCCGATGAAGTGCATGGACCAGACCGCCCCGCCGCCGAGCGCCACGCTGGCGCAGAGGAGCCGGTCCATGTCGATGGTGCCGTTCTTGTTGCGCACGCGTCTTGACCATCGCAAGCCCACATACGCTCCCGCCACCGAGATGAGATACGACAGCCCCACCAGCAGCCAGTCGTATGCATAAGGCACGATCGCGCCCGGCACCGCAGCAAAGCCGTTGAACATGACACACCCTCCCGTTTCGATACCAAAGAACCGCCAGATTGCCGGGCGGCATCGGCTGGCTGCCCGGCAATCTGGGCTGCCACGTTTTCGTTATCGTCTGTCTGGAAATGACATGGCCTCGATCGGGCCTTGGGGGGCAAGTATGGCGACGCGTGATTGCCCAGCCAATTACCTGATCTAGGTAACTTTGGGTCGACTTCTGGCGCGGACCCCCGACTTGCTTGCGCAATGGGAAATGCGTTTCTCAGGAGGCCCCATGCAGGAGGCCCCATGTCGCTCATCGTCGCTCATCGTCGCTGCCCGTTTCGACACGTTTGAACACGCCGAAGGCGCCGCCCGTGCGCGTGCGGGCGCGGGCAAGGGGATGGCGCTTGGTGCTGCAATCGGCGCCGTCGCTGATGTGGTGGTGCTGGTGGCGCTGCACGCGGCCGTGCTGTTCTCGGTGGTGGCGGCCGGTGTGGGTGCCTATATCGGCTCGCTGGCGGGGGCGATGCTCGCCACACGCGACGAGCCCGCCCCCGCGCATCCGCCCGATGCCACCTTGCGCACACGCCATGCC
This sequence comes from Ralstonia psammae, assembly GCF_958405935.1. Lineage (NCBI taxonomy): Bacteria > Pseudomonadati > Pseudomonadota > Betaproteobacteria > Burkholderiales > Burkholderiaceae > Ralstonia > Ralstonia psammae. The sequence continues at coordinate 68,566 of NZ_CATZBU010000008.1, read as the reverse complement.
GGCGTCCTGCTGGCCGTGCGCGTGACACCCGATCGGGAGGCCGAAGCCGCCCGTATCCTGGCCGGCTCCGGCGGGATCGATGTTGAAGAAGCCGCTGGCCGCTGACGCAACGGCGAGTGGGTCGACTCCGACCCGCTCAGCCCGACCAGGCTCAACCCGAAGATTGCACAACAGGCCACATGATCGAGCGCGTTTGCGGAAGCGGAAATCAGGCCGCCGTGCTAGGCGCCGTTCCGCCGGACTGCATCGGTACGGGGCGCGCCTGCGTGTCGTTGAGCATCGTCCACACGAGGATGGCCGCCACAATGTCGAACACGGCCAGGGCCACAAACAACGGGTTGTAGCCGATGGTGGTTGCCAGGGTGCCCACCGCCAGGGAGAACAGCATGCCACCCAGGTAGCCCGACATGCCTGCCAGCCCCACGGCGGTGCCCACTTCATGTTTGCCGAACATGTCAGACGTGAGCGTGTACAGCGCGCCAGAAAGCGTCTGGTGTGCGAAGCCGCCCACGCAGAACAGCGCAATCGCCGTGTACGGGCTCGTCGCCAATCCAATGCAGGCCGGGCCGATCATGCACAGGCAGCCCGTCACCATCACCAGCTTGCGCGACGTCACGAGCGACACCGAAAACCGCTTCTGGAACCACGGCGCCAGGTAGCCGCCCAGCACGCAGCCCACATCCGCTGCCAGGAACGGCAGCCACGCGAACAGTGCGATCTCCTTCAGGTTCATATGGCGCTCGGTGGCCATATAGAGCGGAATCCAATAATTGAACGTCTGCCACGCAGGTTCCGACAGAAAGCGCGGGATCGCGATGCCCCAGAACCGGCGGCCGCTGACGATCTTGCCCCATGAGGGCTTTGGCGTGTTCGCGTTGTCGTCCGGCGTTTCCTGGCCTGCTCGGATGTAGTTGCGCTCTTCTTCCGACAGGCGATGGTGCTTGGCCGGCACGCGATACAGCAGGAACCACAGCACGCTCCACACCAGCCCGATCCCGCCGATCACGGCAAAGGCAAAGCGCCAGTTGCCGTGCAAAATGCACCAGACCACCAGTGGAGGTGCCACCACCGCCCCGACGGACGAGCCGATGTTGAACCAGCCGGTTGCAATCGACCGCTCCTTGGCCGGGAACCACTCCGCCGTGGCCCGCAGCGCCGAGGGGAAACCCGCCGCTTCCGTCATCCCGAGCATGGCGCGGAACGCCGCCAGCGACAGCCAGCTGCCCGCCGTGCTATGCAGCAGGCAGACCACCGACCACGCTGCCGCAAACAGCGCAAAACCCAGCTTGGTGCCCAGCACGTCGAGCACGTAGCCCGCCACCGGCTGCATCACCATGTAGGCCGCCTGGAATGCCGCGACAATGTAGCCGTACTGCTGCGTGCTGATGTTCAGCACCTTGTTGACTTCAGGTGCCGCCACGGCCAGCGCGTTGCGCGCCAGGTAGTTCATGATCAGGCCGCTGAGTACGAGGCCGATGATCCACCAGCGCAAGCCTTTGATGGGTTTCATGTGTTGTCTCCTAAGAGCTCCCGGTTGTTCTTGTGTGCGGGGCGTACTGCGGTTTCAGAGGTGCAAGACAGGTTCCGGTAATCCGGTCACGCCCGGGCGCACTGCAAACGTGGCGCCCGAGAGCGGGTCGTCGCCGATCAGGATCGACGTCACGAACAGGGTGTCCAGCCCGGGCCCGCCGAATGCACACATGGCCGGTTTGGACGTGGGAATGGCGATGCTGCGATCGAGACGACCGTCCGGCGTGAAGCGGTGCACGCGCCCCGCATCGTTGCCGCAGATCCAGTAGCAGCCGTCGGCATCCACCGCGGCACCATCGGGACGCCCGGGGTACGCGGTCATGTCGACGAAGACACGGCGGTTGTGCGGCGTGCCGCTGTCGACGTCGTAGTCGAAAGCCCAGATGGTTTGGCGGCTGGCGTGCGAATCCGAAAGATACATCGTCTTGCCATCGGGGCTAAAGGCGAGGCCGTTCGGTACGATCAGATCGTCAATGACGGCGTCTACGCGCCCGGCGCGAGCGGCCTGCGCATCAAAACGATACAGCGTGCCGATGGGCAAACCCAGAGAGGTGTCCAGGACCATCGTGCCGGCCCACAGGCGGCCCTGGCGGTCGCAACGGCCGTCGTTGAAGCGCATGTCAGGGCGCGGGTGCGCCACCGTGGCAAGGCGCTGCAGCGGCGCAAGCTCAGCGCCGGCACCAGGCTGCGGCGCGAGAAAGATGCCCGTCTCCATGGCCATGGCCCAACCGTCGGAGGTCATGGCAATACAGCCGGCCATCTCGGGCAGCGCCCAGTTGTTGACCTGGCCGGTGAAGAAATTCCAGCGCCACAGCTTGCGGCCCGGAATGTCCGTCCAGTACAGCGCCTGCTCACCGGCGTGCCAGATGGGGCTTTCGCCGACACCGCATTGCATGTTGCCAATCCGCTCGACAGTCGGCTCTACGTTCACCTGCATTGCGTCAGTCTCCGAACGGGCCGGCTTTGACAAACGCCCCACCCTGGTACTGCGCAGCCGGATCATCGGCGGGCAGCGGCGGCTGTGCTTCGACCTGCGCGCGGAAGATTTCACTCGTCTGCGTGGGCGTGTAGCCGAGGTGCGCTGCATGGCGGTTGTCCCACCAGCGATCGCGGTTGTTCGACATGCCGTAGACCACGGTAAAGCCCACGCTTGGCACAAACAGGGCGCGGCGGATGAGCTGCTCGAGGTCGTCGTAGCCGAGCCAGGTGACGAGCATGCGGCGGTCCTTCGCTTCGGCAAACGAAGAGCCGATGCGGATGGCGACCGTCTCGATGCCATAGCGATCGAAATAGAAACTGGCGAGCTGTTCGCCAAACACCTTGCTCAGCCCGTAGTAGCCATCGGGCTTGGTGGGCGCGGTGCTATCGATGACCTCGCCCTGCTTGTAGAAACCGATGGTGTGGTTCGAGCTGGCGAACACGATGCGGCGCACGCCATGGCGACGCGCGGCTTCGTACAGGTTGTAGGTGCCCGCGATATTGGCCGGCAGAATCTCTTCAAACGGCCGCTCGACCGACACACCGCCCAGATGCACGATCGCATCCGTGCCGGCGACGAGCGCATCGACGGCTTGCGCATCAGCCAGGTCACACGGCGCGATCTCCTCACCGGCGCGCGCTTCGCCCAGATTTGATATATCAGACAAACGCAAAAAATCGGCGTATTTGGGCAGACGCTCGCGCAGCACCTTGCCGAGGTTGCCACCTGCGCCGGTCAGCAGCAGGCGGTGGCAATGCGTGGTCACGCCCGCGAGCGGGTCGGTTTGAATGTGTACGTCAGTGGTCATATCAGGTCACCGGGGCGGGGTTAAACAGAGCCAGCGCATTATGCAGGCCCAGCTTGTCGGCGCAAACTTGCTTGCGGCCGCTCGCCACGTCAAGAATCAGGTGGAACAGCTCCCAGCCAATGTCGGCAATGCTCGCTTCGCCCGTAGCGATGCGGCCGGCGTCGAGATCGATCAGGTCATGCCAGCGCTCGGACAGCGCCTTGCGCGTCGACACCTTGATGACCGGCGCCATGGCCAGGCCATACGGCGTGCCGCGGCCGGTGGTGAACACCTGCAGGTTCATGCCGGAGGCCAGCTGCAACGTGCCGCACACGAAATCGCTCGCGGGTGTCGCGGCAAAGATCAGGCCCTTGCGACGCACTTTCTCACCGGGGCCAAGCACGTCGACGATGGGCGTGCTGCCCGACTTCACGATCGAACCCAGCGCCTTTTCCACCACGTTGGACAGGCCACCCTTCTTGTTGCCGGGCGACGGGTTGGCGCTGCGGTCAGTCTGGCCGCCGCTGAGGTAGTTGTCGTACCAGGCCATCTCGCGCAGCAGCGCACGGCCGACGTCTTCGTCGATGGCGCGCGGGGTGAGCAGATGGATGGCGTCGCGCACCTCGGTCACTTCCGAGAACATCACCGTGCCGCCGGCACGCACGATCAGGTCCGCCGCAAAGCCGACGGCCGGGTTGGCCGTCACGCCCGAAAAGGCATCGCTGCCGCCGCACTGCACCCCGACCACGAGGTCCGATGCCGGGCAGGTTTCACGCTGGCGCTTGTTCAGGTGCTCAAGGCGGCGCTCAGCCATCTCCATGATGGCGTCGGTCATGCCGATGAAGCCGTCAAAGGCCTCGTCTTGCAGACGCAGCACCGGCGAATCCGCCGTGCCGGCAACTTCGATAGGAATGCGGCCACCCGGGGCGAGCTTCTCGGGCACGAGGCGTTCGGGCACGAGCTTTTCGCAGCCCAGGCCGATAACCATGATCTCGCCGCCGAAGTTCGGGTTGAGCGCAAGGTTTTGCAGGGTGCGGATGGGCACGATGGCCGCGGGCGCGTTGATGGCGACACCGCATCCATAGACGTGATTGAGTGCGACGACATCATCAACGTTTGGATAACGCGGCAGCAATTCACGCTTGATGCGGCCGACGACGTAGTCGGTCACGCCCGCCACGCACTGCACGCTGGTCATGATACCGAGCACGTTCTTCGTGCCGACCGTGCCGTCTGCGTTGCGATAGCCCTCGAAGGTATAGCCCTCGAGCTTGGCGAGATTGGGATCGGGGCGCGTGGCGAGCGGCAGCTCATCCAGCGCGGGCGCGGACGGCAGCTTCACGGCGTGCTCGTTGACCCAGCTACCGCGCGGCAGCGGCTTCACGGCATAACCGATCACCTCGTTATAGCGGATGATGGCGTCGCCCTCAGCCAGGTCGGCCAGCGCTACCTTGTGGCCTTGCGGCACGCCTTCGACGAGCACGGTGCCATCGGACAGTGCCGTGCCGGCGGGCAAGCCCCGTGCGTTGACGACGATGGCGACGTTGTCACCGTCGTGCACGCGGATCGTCAGCGCCTTTTCAGTTGCGTTGCCGGCTTCAGGGGCCAGCGTCGGTTCAGACATCACAGACTCCGTGATTGATTCAAACGGGTTTCGTTTCAACGCCCCAGGCTCGGACGTTTCGGGTCATACGTCCAGCCCGGCACGAGGTATTGCATGGCCGTGGCGTCGTCGCGCGCGCCGGGGCCCAGGGTCTTGTGCAGCGCATGAGCCGCCATGACGCGGTCCATGTCGATTTCGATACCGAGGCCCGGACGCTCGGGCACGGCCACATGGCCGCCCCGGATGCGCAGCGGTTCGCGCGTCAGGCGCTCCTCGGCTTCCTGCCAGATCCAGTGCGTATCGATTGCCGTGATGTTGCCCGGCGCGGCAGCAGCCACGTGCGTGAACATCGCCAGCGACACGTCGAAGTGGTTGTTGGAGTGCGAGCCCCACGTCAAGCCCCACTCGTCGCACAGCTGCGCGACACGCACGGAGCCTTGCATGGTCCAGAAATGGGGATCGGCCAGCGGAATATCCACCGCGTGCAGTTGGACGGCGTGTCCCATCTGGCGCCAATCGGTGGCGATCATGTTCGTGGCGGTCGGAATACCGGTCGCGTGCTTGAACTCAGCCATCACCTCACGGCCCGAGTAGCCGGCTTCGGGGCCGCACGGGTCTTCGGCATAGGCCAGCAGATGTCCTTGGCCCTTGCACAGCGCAATCGCCTCGTTGAGCGACCATGCGCCATTCGGGTCCAGCGTTACGCGGCTTTCCGGAAAACGCGCCTTGATGGCGGCAATTGCTTCCATCTCTTCGGCGCCGGGCATCACGCCGCCCTTGAGCTTGAAATCGGCAAAGCCGTATCGCTCGGTAGCGGCTTCGGCCAAACGAGCGATAGCGGCGGGCGTCATGGCGGCTTCGTGGCGCAGGCGCAGCCAGTCGTCGGCGCCGCGGGCGCCGTCCAGGTACGGTAGATCGGTTTTGCGACGATCGCCCACGTAGAACAGATAGGCGAGCATTGGGGCGCTATCGCGCTGCTGGCCGGCGCCGAGCAGCTCGGCCACCGGCACCTCCAGAAACTGACCGAGCAGATCGAGCAGCGCCGCTTCCACTGCCGTGATGACGTTGTCCATGCGCAGGTTGATCTCGTGCGGCTGGCGCAGCACGGCAGCTTCCGAAGCAGAAGTCACCTGGTGCACCGTCGCCTGATGCGCCGCATTGCCGCCACCCGCAAGAGCACGGCGAATGCTGTTCAGCACGCCGTTGGTACGACCGACCGATTGACCGATCACCAGCGGAATCACGCGCTCCAGCGCCTGACGGATGCCCTCCCCGCCCGGCACCTCACCCACGCCAGTGCGCCCGGCGTTGTCCTTCAGGATGACGAGGTTGCGCGTAAAGAACGGAGCATGCGCACCGCACAGGTTCAGCAGCATGCTGTCGCGGCCCGCGACGGGGATCACCTGCATCTCCGTCACACGCGGTGTGTGGGTGCGTGCGCCGGATTCGATCGATTGCAACGTCACTTCCAAGGCTCCCGTGGCTTACAGCGGCTTGAGTTCCACACGCTTGATCTCGCCCACCATGAACAGGTAGCAGACGATGGCAACCGCGGCATGGATACCGACGTACACCAGCGCACCGTTGAACGAACCCGTGGTGTTGACGATGTAACCGATGGCGATGGGGGTCGTGATGCTCGACAGGTTGCCGAAGGTGTTCATCAGGGCGCCCGACAACCCGGCGATCTGCTTGGGCGCCGTATCCGAGTTCACTGCCCAGCCCAGCGCACCGAGCCCCTTGCCGAAGAACGACAGCGCCATCACCGCCACCACGACGGACTGCGCGTCGACGTAGTTGCAGATCACCATGGTCATGGAGAGCAGCATGCCCACCACGATGGGCACCTTGCGCGCCACCGAAAGGGAGGCCCCACGGCGAAGCAGCGCGTCAGAGATGATCCCGCCCAGAATGCCGCCCAGGAAGCCGCACACCGCCGGAATCGACGCGACGAAGCCCGCCTTCAGGATCGACATGCCGCGCGCCTGCACCAGGTACACCGGGAACCACGTGATGAAGAAGTACGTGAGCGCATTGATGCAGTACTGCGCAATGTACACACCCATCAGCATGCGGTTCTGCAGGAGCTGCTTGACGTAGCCGAGTTTCGGCCCCTCGGTCTTTGCAACGCCAGAACGGTCCATGTTGACCAGGCCGCCGCCGGCTTCGATGTACTCGATTTCTGCGCGGTTGACGCCTGGGTGGTCCTTCGGTTCGTGCACGAACGCTTTCCAAACGACCGCCATGACGATGCCGATCACGCCCATCACGATAAACACGTGATGCCAGCCGAACGCGTGCACCAGCCAGGCCATCAGCGGGGCAAACACCACCGTGGCGGCATACTGCGCCGAGTTGAAGATGGCCGCTGCAGTGCCGCGCTCGTTGGCCGGAAACCACGCTGCCACGATACGGCTGTTCGCCGGGAAGGACGGAGCCTCTGCGGCCCCGACCAGAAAGCGCAGGCAGAACACCATGACGATGGCGGCGGCGCCGGTAAAGAAGCCGATCGCACCCTGGGCCAGCGTGAACAGCGACCACAGCAGAATGCTGAACGTGTACACGCGCTTGGAACCGAAGCGGTCAAGCAGCCAGCCGCCCGGAATCTGCGCAATCACATAGGCCCAGCCGAATGCCGAAAAAATATAGCCCAGCGACACGGCATCGATGCCGAGTTCCTTCTGCATGGCCGAGCCGGCAATGGAGATGGTCGCGCGATCGGCGTAGTTGATGGTCGTCACGATAAACAGCATCGCGAGGATCACGAAACGCACGCGGCTCATGCGCTCAGTGCGCGGCACGGCTTGGGCTCCCACCGCGGGGGCTTTGATGTCCATCGTCTCCTCCTTAAGCCGGCACCCGTCGTGCCGGTCGGTTCAGGTTGCCGGGTCCTGTTCGGCCCGGCATGTTGTTTTGCTAATTGAGTGTTGCGACTTCAGGCCCAGCTGCCATCCACCAGACGGCGCAGCTTGAGCGGGTTGGCGTCTTGGAGCGCCTCGGGCAGCAGTTCGGCCGGCAGATCCTGGTAGCACACCGGGCGCAGGAAGCGCTCGATGGCTGCCGTGCCGACCGAAGTCGTACGGGCATCCGTTGTTGCCGGCCAGGGACCGCCGTGCACCATGGCCTGGCACACTTCAACGCCGGTCGGCCAGCCGTTGGCCAGAATGCGGCCCGCCTTGCGTTCGAGAATCGGCAGCAGCGAACGCGCGATCGCGATGTCGCCAGCGTCCAGATGCAGCGTGGCGGTCAACTGGCCTTCCAGCGATTCGGCCAGTGTGCGCAGCTCTTCTGCATCGCGGCAGCGCACAACGAGGCCTGTCGCGCCGAAGATCTCGTCGTGCAGCGTCGGTTGCGCCTGGAAGCTCTTGGCATCGGTGATGTAGAAACCGGCTTGCCCGCGGTTGGGCTGGTCGCTGTCTTGCCCACGCGCGACGCAGCGCACGTTGGCCTCGGCAGCCAGCTTGTCGACGCCGCGCGCGTAGGCGGTGTGGATGCCGGCCGTGAGCATCGGTTGCGCGGCCACGCCGCCCATGGCAGCAGCGGCTGCAGCTTCAAAGGCATCGAGCTCCGGCCCGTCGATGGCGAGCAGCAGGCCCGGGTTCGTACAGAACTGGCCCGCGCCCATCGTGAGCGATGCCACGTACTGCTGACCCAGCGCGGCAGCGCGCTTGGCCAGTGCATCGGGCAGCAGGAAGACAGGGTTGATGGCGCTCAGTTCGCCATACACCGGAATCGGCTGCGGACGCGCCTGCGCAATACGCAGCAGCGCCTGACCGCCGGCGCGCGAGCCGGTAAAGCCAACCGCCTGGATGCGCGGATCGGCCACCAGTGCGCCGGCCACGTCGTTGTCCGCCAGGATGAGCGAGAACACGCCCTCCGGCAGCGCGCACTGCGCAACCGCGGCTTGAATGGCGCGGCCCACCAGCTCGGACGTACCCGGGTGCGCCGGATGCGCCTTTACGACAACCGGGCAACCCGCAGCCAGCGCCGACGCGGTATCACCACCCGCCACCGAGAACGCCAGCGGGAAGTTGCTCGCGCCAAACACGGCCACGGGACCCAGCGCAATGCGGCGCATGCGCAGGTCGGAGCGTGGCAGCGGCTTGCGCTCCGGCAGTGCCGAATCGAGGCGCGCGCCCACGGCATCGCCGGCACGCACCACGCTTGCAAACAGACGAAGCTGACCGCACGTGCGGCCACGCTCCCCTTCCAGGCGCGGACGCGGCAATGCCGATTCGGCCATCGCGCGTTCGATCAGCGCATCACCCAGCGCCTCGATTTGGCTGGCGATGGCTTCCAGGAAGGCTGCGCGGGTTTCCGGCGCGGTCTCGCGGTAAACGTCAAACGCCGCGGCGGCCAGTTCAGCGGCACGTGCGGCATCGGCCTTGGAGGCCAGGGTGAATTCCGGTTCGAGCCATTCCCCGGCGGCGGGGTTCATGGCGCGAACCTTGCCGGCACCACCCGCTACGCGGGCGGCACCCAACAACAGTTCGCCGCTCAATTGCATTTGGATTCCTTGTGTTTTCGGTTGCGCTCAGGCCGCCAGCTTTTCCACTTCGGCAATGCGCGACACCAACGCCGACAGTTCTGCGATCTCGGCGTCGGTCAGGTCGGTCAACGGGGCGCGTACCGGACCTGCATCGCGGCCGATGACCTTCATACCGGCCTTGACGATCGACACCGCATAGCCGCGCTTGCGATTGCGCAGCTGGATGTACGGCAACACGAACTCGTTCAGCATTTTGTAGACCTTGGCATTGTCGAACGCGCGCACGGCGGCGTAGAACTCTAGCGCGAACTTGGGCACGAAGTTGAAGATGGCCGACGAATACGTCGACACGCCCATCGTCAGGTACGGCAGCGCAAAGGTCTCGGCGGTCGGCAGGCCACCAACGTAGGTGAAGCGGTCGCCCAGGCGGGCGTAGATGCGGGTCATCAGTTCCAGGTCGCCCACACCGTCCTTGAAACCGACCAGGTTCGGGCAGCGGTCGGCCAGGCGTTCCAGGTGGTTCTCGTCGAGGATCTGGTTGGCGCGGTTGTAGACGATCACGCCCAGCTTGGTCGATTTGCAGACCTGTTCCACGTGCGCGGCCACGCCGTCGGCAGACGCTTCAGTCAGGTACGGCGGCAGCAGCAGGATGCCGTCAGCGCCGGCAGCTTCAGCGGCCTTGCAGTATTCGATCGATTCGGCAGTGCCGCGGCCGGCCGGCGCGATCACCGGAATCTTGCCGGCGGTTTCCGCCACGGCGGCGCGCACCACGCGGTCGGTTTCAGCAGCGGTGAGCGAGAAGAACTCACCCGTGCCGCCTGCGGCAAACAGGCCGGCGGCATCGTGGCTGAAGAGCCAGTTCAGGTTGGCGCGATACGCTGCCTCGTCGAACGACAGGTCCGACGCCTTGAAGTGCGTGACCGGGAAGGACAGCAGACCGGAGCCGATCTGTTGGGCGAATTCTTTGGGGCTGTATCGGGTCATGTCTCGCTCGTGCTGAATACGTGTTGTTGATGGACGCATTCTTGCATCGGGATCGATTCAAGTCCAAGCCAACTGCTGACTCGATTAATACAGAACTTGTATTGATACAGGGTCTTCCCTAGTCCAACGATCCGGATGCTGCGGCCGCACGTGACGGCGCGGCCGCGTTGGATCAACGCCGCGTCATACCGCGCCTTCGGCCTCGACGTAGAGCGCGTACAGGGAGTGCGAACTCGCCATGTACAGGCGATTGTTCTTCGGCCCGCCGAAGGTCAGATTAGGGCAGCGTTCCGGCAGGTGAATGAAGCCGATCGGCTTGCCGTGCGCGTTGAAGACCTTCACGCCGTCGTAGTCGACTGAACTGACGCCCAGGCGCCCGTCCGCCCCCCAGCCGCACCACAGGTTGCCGTCCTTGTCGACGCGAAAACCATCCAGCGCGCCCGCGCCGTTGGCGTCGATCAGCTTGGTCTTGTTGGACGCCGTGCCGTCGGCCGCGATGTCGTAGCTCCAGATGCTGCGTGACGGTGTGCCCTTCCACTCAACCACGTAGAGCTTCTTCTCGTCGGGCGAGAACGCCAAGCCGTTCGGGTTCACGAGGTCGGTGATGATCGCGCGGATGCTGCCGTTCGGATCGATCCGGTAGACGTTGGTGGTGGCCTGTTCCGGCTGCGCCTTGAAGCCCTCCCAGTTGCCGTTGATGCCGAACGTCGGGTCGGTAAACCAGATGCTGTCGTCGGACTTGACCACGATGTCGTTGGGCGCGTTCAGGCGCTTGCCCTGGTATTGATCGGCCAGCACGGTGATGCTGCCGTTGAATTCCGTGCGCGTGATGCGGCGCGTGACGGAGTGCTCGCACGTGACGAGACGCCCTTGCCGGTCGCGCGTATTGCCGTTGGCGTAGTTCGACGGCTCGCGGAACACGCTGAACGCGCCGTTCGTCTCGTCGTATTTCATGATGCGGTTGTTGGGAATGTCGCTCACCAGCAGGTAGCGCCCGGCCGGAAAATACACCGGCCCCTCCGCCCAGCGCATGCCGGTTGCAAGCTGCTCGACCGAGCTGCTGTAGAGGCGATATTTCAGGAAGCTCGGGTCAAGCACTTCCACCGCCACGTCTGGGTAGCGCGCGTTCGGCTTGAACCCTTCGACCTTCTGCGCGCCGGCCAAACCGCTGGCCGCTGCAAGACCCGCCCCCGCCGCGCTCCTGAGAAATCTGCGGCGCCCCACTTCCGTGCTTTCCATCGACATGCCTGCCTCCTGATGATTGTTGTTGGCCTCGGGGTGTTGTCGATCCGCCCCAAGGGCGAGCCGATTCTTGCATCGGCGATCTTTCCGATTCAAGATAAGCACTGACTCAATCCATACAGGTTTTGAATCGATGTTTGAACTCAGCCAACTCCGCTGCTTTGTTGCCGTGGCCGAAGAACTGCACTTTGGGCGGGCGGCGGAACGTCTGCACATGACGCAGCCGCCGCTGTCGCGCCAGGTGCGCTTGCTCGAACATCAGGTCGGGACGGAGCTGCTGGAGCGCAACAGCCGCTCGGTCAAGCTGACGGCGGCGGGACGCAGTTTTCTGCCCGATGCGTCACGCATCCTGCGGTTGGCGGATGAGGCGGCGGCCACGGCCCGCCGTGTGGCGACGGGCGCTGCAGGGCAGTTGGCGATCGGGTTTACAGCCTCGGTCGGCTACGGGAAGCTGCCTTCGCTGGTGAGCGCCGTGCGGGCCGCGTCACCCGGCGTGCGATTGACGCTGAAGGAGATGGTGAGCGGTGCGCAACTCTCGGCGCTCGACGCGCGCGAGATCGACGTCGGCTTGCTGCGCCCGCCGGTGGAGCACGGCGAGCTGATTGCCGTGCCGTGCTCGCAGGAAGCGCTCGTGATCGCCCTGCCGGAAGCCGTGGCCGACAGTTGGCCGCAACGCCCCAGCCTGCGCGATTGCGAGGGCCAGCCGCTGCTGATGTATTCGCCATACGAAGCGCGCTATTTCCACCAGATGGTGAGCAGCCTCTTCGAGCGCGCGGAGGTGCTGCCCGACATCGTCGAATATGTCAGCCAGATCCATTCGATGCTGGCATTGGTCCGTGCGGGCATTGGCGTGGCGCTCATCCCAGCGGCAGCGGCCATGTTGCACTTCGAGGGCGTGGTCTATCGCCCGGTGCGCACCACGCCGGCCAAGCCGGTCGAACTCTGGATGGCCTATCGCAAGGACAACGACAACCCGGTGTTCAACGTGTTGAAGACGGTGCTGCACAACTCGCTTGCCGAGGGGCGCTAAGCTCACGCGGCACCTCGCTTGCTGGCCCCTGGTGACCCGACCAGGAGACCGCCATGCCGCAAACACGCCGGAACATTCGCCGCCCCCCCATGTGGCCCGCCGCAGTGGTCATCGGCTTGGCTGGGGTGGTGCTTTCGCATCCCACCCACGGCAAGCTGCCACCACCAACGCCGGCCCAACAAGCCGCCGCCGCCCAACAGGCGGAGACGGAACGCACGCAGAAAGCGCAAGAGCAGGCCCAACTGACCGAAGTGCAGGACCGCTTGGCGGCTCGCTTCGGCAAGGGCGGCAACAACGCCCCAGACGCCAACACGCCCGTCGCCAACCTGCCCAAGAGCGTCGCAGGAGCGCCCGGCACTGCTGGCCCGCAGGGCGGCTCGCGGCCCAGTGCGGAATCGCATTCGGGCAATGCCCGCTAGGCCGCCAATGCAAACCCCGTATCAAAGGTGGAGGCCACCTCCAGCCGCTGCTTGAGCAGACCGACTTTCACGTAGAAATCGGCCGTGCGCTGCTGCTCCGCGACGATCTGCGGATCGATGGCGCGCCACACCGTCTGGCGCCGCGCAAACTGCAACCGCGCGGCCTCCGGCGCAATACCGATGATGCGGGCCAGCGTGGCCGAATAGCTGTCGACATGCTGGTATGACCACACCTGTGCACGGACGACGCGCTGCAAGAAATCGCGCAGTGCATCGCGCTTGGCCGCCAGGGCAGCGTCGGTTGCGGCCAGATAGCTCAGGCCCGACCACAACCCTCGCCCGCTGACCAGCACGCGCGCATGCCTGGCAGTTTCGGCCATCGCCGTATAGGGCTCCCACGTTGACCACGCATCGATCGAACCATTGACCAGCGCGAGCTTGGCATCGGCGGGCGGCAGGAAGCGGAAGTTGGCGTCATCCGGACCAAGCCCGGCAGATTCCAACGCCTTGAGCGCCACGAAGTGCCCGATCGACCCGCGGTTGGTGCCGATCGATTTGCCTTTCAGGTCCGCCGCTGTCTTCAACGGAGAATCGGGCCGCACCAGCACCGCCGTGCCGTACGGGTCGGATCGGTTCGCGCCGATCAGCTTGATACGCGTGCCCGCCGCCAACGCAAAGATGGCAGGCGCATCGCCAATGGGGCCCAAGTCGACCGCACCCGCGTTGAGCGCTTCGGCCAGCGGCGCAGCGGCAGGAAACTCGGTCCACTGGATGTCGTACGGCACGCCCTTGAGCGCATCGGCGGCTTCGAGCAGCGCGCGCAGCCCACCCTTCTGGTCGCCGGCCTTGAGCACGATGCGGGGTTGCGCGAAAGACAACGCAGGCGCGGCAGCCAGCGCCAAAGTGGATTGCAGGAAACGGCGTCGATGTTGCGGCATGGTGGTGGAGCGATGAGGTCGAGGGTCAATGAATGAAGCCGCCTTTCACATAGCGCACCGGTTCGGCGTCCATGCGGGCGATCAGCGAATCGAGGCCGCTTGCGTGGGTTGGGGTTGTCTCGCGCGCGGCGGATGTGCAGAGGAAATCGGCGTCGGACCACGTCGTGCCGGGTTCGCCGCGCGCGCGCAACCAGCCGTTGCGATCGGCCAGCAACTGCGTGCCGGAGAACGCTTGCGGCCCGGCGCCTGCAATGGCGGCGAAAACGTCCCACGCGTCGGCGCTTGCTGCCACGCAGCGCGCCTGGAAAGCGCGCGTGGGCGGTGGCAACGTGCCGTCCGGCGTGATGAGCAACGTCTGGAAGCGCGGATCTTCAAGCGGGATGCCGTTTCCCGATGCGGCATCCACGGCAACCACGCGCACGCGCTGCCCGTTGCGCCACGCGACCAATGATTGGGGCGGGGCATCGCCGCAGCGCACCGACAACGCCGGCAGTGCCACCGGCAAGGGCCAGCCGCCGGCACGCACGCCGCCACTCGCAGCCAGCACCTTCATGTAATCGAGTACGGCCCAGATATCGGTGTCGCTCAATCGATCGGCGAACGCGGGCATGGTGGTCACGCCTTGCACGTCCTGCATCCCGTGGGCGATGTGCCAGAACAGTTCGCCATCTGCACGACGGCCAAGCAACGGGCCGACGACCGTGGGCGGCCAGCGCGTGAGCGTGGCGGTCAACGGGCCTTCGCCCCGGCCATCTGCACCGTGGCAGCTTGCACAGGCAGTGTTGTAGACGCGCGTGCCGTGCGTGATGGACACCACCGAAAACGCCGTTGGACTCACATGGAAACTCGTCGGCATGGCCGGCGCCAGCACAACCACCGACGGCCACGGCGCCACCACCAGAAAGCCCGCGGCGACGCCCAACGACACCGCACGCCAGCGGCGCACCAGCACGGCAATCACGACGGCCAGCAACGCCAGCGCGACGGCGATGAACGTCACGCCAAGCTGCCGCGCTTGCCCCAGATCGATCAGCAGGGTCTCCCCGGCGATGCGTACGTCCCATGGCCATGCCGGTTGCCCGTGCGCCTCGCCTGTCAGCCCGAGCGTGTGCAACAGCACCAGCACGCCGTGCTGCGCCCATTGCAGAAAGCGGAGCAACGCGTTGAGCCAGACCGTCGCTTCCGGTCCACTCATGATGGTGCCGCCATCTACCAGGTCTCGCCCAGGCCGAGATGACCCAGCGCTTCGTGCCGCAACGCGCTCAGGCGCGGATCGCCACGATGGCGTGGGTAAGGCAGATCCACCGTCAGCTCTGCCGCGATGCGGGCCGGGCGCGGGCTGAAGATGACCACACGCTGGGCCAGGAACAGCGCCTCCTCCACATCGTGCGTCACCAGCACGGTCGAGAAACGCGCGCGCTGCCAGAGCGTCACCAGCTCACTCTGCATGGCCAGCCGCGTGAGTGAATCCAGTTTGCCCAACGGCTCGTCCAGCACCAGCAATTGCGGATCGTTGACCAGCGCACGCGCCAGCGCCACACGCTGCGCCATGCCGCCCGACAGCTCATGCGGAAACGCGCGATGGAAGCCGCCCAGCCCCACGCGTTCCAGCGCATCGTCCACGCGATCGCGCTCTGCGTTGAGCACGCCACGCGCTTGCAGACCCAGGGCAACGTTGTCCCACACGCGCCGCCACGGGTAAAGCGTTGGGTCTTGGAAGACGACCACACGCGACGGGTCCGGCGCGTTGATGGATGCGTCGTCCTGCAGGATACGGCCGCGCGTTGGCGCCTCCAGCCCCGCGATCAGGCGCAGCAACGTGGACTTGCCGCAACCACTCGGCCCGAGCAGCGCCACAAACTCGCCGGGCTGTACGGTCAGGTTCACGCTGTCGAGCACTTGCAGCGGATTGGCCCGGCTGCCAAACCAGTGGCTGACACCCTGCACGTCGATGCGGGCCCCGCTGGCGGCCGCAGGCGGCGGCGCCTCGCGTTCGAGCACGGCTACCATTTCAGCGTCCCCTTCTGCCAGACCAGGGCGCGGTCACGCACCTTGAACAGCAGCGTGATGATGCTGGAGAACAGCAACGCCATGACGATCAGGGCGGCATACATGTTCACGTACGATGCCCAGCCTTGGGCCCAGGTCAGGTACCAACCGAGGCCAGATTTCACGCCCATCATCTCGGCAGTCACCAGCACGGTGAACGAGGCACCCAGGCCCATGAACAGCCCAACGAACACCTGCGGCAAGGCCGCCGGAATCGCAACACGCAGCACCAGGAACGCGTTGGATGCACCCAGCGTGCGAGCGACGTCGTAATAGCTCTTGCTGACGCCTGCCACGCCGGACCATGTGAGCACCGCCACCGGAAAGCCGGCTGCCAGGGCAATCAGGAAGGCCGCCGCCGAATAGCTCGACGGGAAGAAGTAGAACGTGATCGGCAACAGCGCCGTGGCCGGCAGTGGCCCAAGAATGCGCAGCACCGGATGCACCCAGTACCCGACCGCACGCGACCAGCCGATCGAAACGCCCACCAGAAAGCCCGTCAACGCGCCCAGGAAATAGCCGATGCCGAGCAGCTTGAGCGTGTTGAGCACACTGTCGCCCAGACGCGGCCAGTCTTCCGAGTAGACCTCGATCAATGCCTGCGGCGGCGCAAAGAACGGTGTGGGCAACGCGCCGGATTTAGCCGTCAGCACTTCCCACAGCGCCAGCACGGCGGGCACCGCGATGAGCCATGGGCCCGCGGGCTGCAGCGCCTCCTGCGCGGCACGCAGCGGTGTGACATAGGGCGCGGCCAAAGCCAGCACGAACAGCGCCATGCCGACGAGCAACGCGGCACCACCCAGTTCCGCCGTGAATGCCCAATCGCTGAAGCCCACCACGTGGTTGGGCCAGCGCCACGTCAGCAGCCCGAAGGCTACCCAGGCCAAAGCGGCCACTGTGCCGGTGCGCCAGACGCTTCCGCGGGCGACGGCATCGGCAAATGGATTGGACAGCGCGGCGGGCGCCTCCAGTGTTTGCGGGAGGGTGCTCATGTCAATGTGTTCCTCATGTGCTCACGCGGTGTGCATCAGGCCAGCACGTTCACGTACACGTGCTGTGCCAGACGTTGCGGGTCGGTCGTCTTCTTGATGACGCCGATGCGGCGGAAGTCTTCGGCGTAGAAGGCGATCTCGTCGCGCAGGTCGACGCCCGTTGGGTGATGCGTGTAGGTGAGCGTGGCGTAGAGCTTGCGCAAGTCTTCCAGCGCCACCTTGGGCGAATACTTGGCGAACACCTTGGCGGCTTCATTGGGGTTCTCGTTGACGAACTCCGTGGCCTGCACGATGGAGCGCGCCAGTGCCGATGCCGTCGGGCGGTCATTGCGTACCAGCTCGCCGCGTGCACCGATCACGCAGCAGACCTTGCGCGCGTATTCACCAGAGAGGTTCGTGGCGAGTTCAACGTAAGCGCCATTCGTGCGCTTCTCCAGCAGGTAGAGGTTCGGGTCGCCGTCGGCAATCGCCTGGATCTCGCCCTTGTCTACCGCCACGCCCAGCAGGTCGGCCGGGTATTGGCGCCAGGTAATGTCCTTGTCCGGGTCAATGCCGTTCTTGGCCAGCAAGATGGTGAAGAAGTGTTTGCCGGGCGCGGCCAGATCACTCACGCCCACGGTCTTTCCCTTGAGCGCTGCCAGGTTGGTGACGCCTGCTGCCTTGGAGCCGACAAGCCGTACGCAACCGCCGTGCGAGCTGCCGATGATCTTCACGTCAAAGCCGGCCTCCAGCGGCTTGAGCCAGCGGTGGATCATGCCCACCGCCGCATCGGCCTTGCCGGTGGCGATGGATTCGAGCAGTTGATCGGTTGACCCGCTGTAGTTGATCAGGTCGACGTGCAAACCATTCTTTTCGAAGAAGCCGCGTTCCTGCGCCACCACGATGGGTGTCAGGCAAAACGAGTTCTGGTTCCACGCAAACGTCAATTTGCGCGGTTGCGAGTAGGCCCTGCGGCCCAGAATCAATGCCGGCGCGGCCAGCGCCGTGGCCGCCGCCGCATGCAATACCTTGCGGCGCGAGATGCCCGCTGTCTCTTGGCTCATTGAATGCTCCCCGTGATGATGCGTTCGATATGTTTTGTCAGGCGCGGGCTTAATCCAGCACGTCCGGCTCGGCAGCGACCAGGCCGGCGTAAAGGCTCTCGAACGCATGCAGCGCGCCCTCTTGTCCGCCCACCTGACTGTTCGTGTGGCGTGCGGTGGCAGCGTCAATGGGCCGCGGCGTGCCGGCGGCTTCGGCCAGCAACTGCGTGTGGGCAACGTTGTCCAGCGCGATGTACCACCATGCCGCCGCTTCCACCGTCGGCCCGGCCGAGAGGATGCCGTGGTTCTTCAGGATCACGCCTTTGTGCGTGCCGCCGTCCGGCTTGGTGAGTGCCTGCGCTATGCGCTCGCCCTCGCTCGCGTCGACCACCATGCCTGTGAAGTCGTCGAACAGCGCGTGGTCTCCATAGAACGAGCACGCATCCTGCGTGAGCGGATCAAGCGACCGGCCCAGCGTCGACCACGCCTTGCCGTATGTCGAATGGGTATGCGCGGCAGCCACGATATGCGGATGCGCTTCGTGAATCGCCGCATGAATCGCAAACGCCGCCTTGTTGAGCGGCCGGTTGCCGATAACGGTCTCGCCACGCGCGTTCACGAGCAGCAAGTCCGACACCTTGATGCGCGAGAAATGCACCCCCAGCGGGTTGACCCAGAAGTGGTCCGTCAACTCCGGATCGCGCGCGGTGATATGGCCCGCCAGCCCGAGGTCGAAACCATGCCGCGCAAACAGGCGGAAGGCGCCCGCAAGGCGCTCTTGCCGATGGCGCCGTTCGGCCTCGAGCGTGGGCCGCGCTGCAGGCGGATCAAACCAGAACTTCTGCTGTGGTGTGCTGTTCAGCTTGAGCGTGGACGATGCCGCGCGTTCGATGGAAAGGACTGCGCTCATGCCCGAGCCTCACGCAGCCTTGCGTTGCGCATCACGCTGCGCAACCAGCTCGCGCACGCGCGGGATGAGCGTGCGACCGTAATCCACCACATCTTCCAGCGGGTCGAAGCCGCGGATCAGGAAGGTGGTGACGCCCAGGTCGTAATAGTCGAGCAGGGCATCGGCCACCTGCTCCGGCGTGCCGACCAGCGCGGTGGAGTTCGAGCGTCCGCCGGTCTCTTTGGCAATGGCGGTCCACAAACGTTTGTCGACGCGCTCACCTTGCTCTGCTGCCGCTAGCAGGCGGCGTGCGCCCTCGCTCTGTTGCGGGCCGCCCCGGCTGTAGCCCTGCTGCACGCGTAGCGCGCGGGTTCGTTCGAGGATGCGCTCTGCACGTGCCCAGGCAGCATCTTCCGTGTCCGCCAGGATCGGCCGGAACGACACCGAGAACCGGATGCTGCGCCCATGCTTGGCGGCTTCCGCCCGCACACGCGTGGTCAGATCGCGCACCTGGTCAAGCGATTCGCCCCACAGCGCATAAACGTCGGCATGCTTGCCGGCCACCTCGACGGCCACGTCCGATGCACCGCCGAAGTAGATCGGCACATGCGGCTTCTGCGCGGGCTTCACTTCAGAGAAGCCTTGCTCAAAGCGATAGAACGCGCCCTCGTGGTCGAACGGTTTCGATTCCGTCCAGATGCGGCGCAGGATGCCCAGGTATTCATCCGTGCGCGCATAGCGCTGGTCGTGGTCGAGATAATCACCATCGCGTCGTTGCTCGCTGTCAGAACCGCCCGAGATGAAATGCACACCCAAGCGCCCCCCTGTGAACTGGTCCAGCGTGGCAATCTGGCGCGCGGCCAACGTCGGGTTGGTAAAGCCCGGCCGGTGCGCGAGCATGAAGTGAATGCGTTCGGTTAGCGCCGCTGCGTACGAGATCGTGAGCGTGGCCGACGGCCCCGTTGAATGATGCGGCACCAGGATGCGATCAAAACCGGCCGCCTCATGCGCCTGTGCAAAGGCACGCACGTACTCGCGGTCAACCACCGGCCCGTTGGGATCGGCCGGATGGATTTCCGACTGCTTCTGGCTCTGAATCATGCCGATGAAATCGACGCTCATGTTGGCTCCGTTCCGCATATCGTTAGAAGGCTGGCGAGGCGTTGCACCCTGCCATGCATGCGAATCAAGTTACGTCACCGCCGGCGCGGCACTAACGAATAATTTCAACGCTGCATATTCGGCATAGATCGTTCGCGGCGCGTGGCAACACGGATAGGCTGTGCGGCAATGTCACCTGCTTCGCACATTGCATCGTCATGTCGTCTGCTCCCTTGCATCGTCTGCCCACGCCGCCCGACCGGCTTGCCGAAGTGCTGGCCTCCATTGCTCCGCAGTTGGCTGCGTCCGCCGCAGAGCACGACCTCCATGGCAGCTTCCCGCACGATAACTTTGCGTTGCTGCACGCCTCGGGCTTGATCGCACAAGTCATTCCGCAAACGCATGGTGGTGGCGGTGCCAGCCTGATAACCGCGCGGCAGATCATTGCGTCCATCGCGCATGCCGATGCGGCCACCGCGCTCGTGCTGACGATGACGTACCTGCAGCACCGCGCCATCGCACGTGCCGATACGCGCTGGCCCGCGCATATTCGGCAACAGGTGTTCGCCACTGCGTTGAATGAAGGCGCGCTCATCAACGCGCTGCGCGTGGAGCCCGATCTGGGCACGCCCGCACGCGGTGGCTTGCCGGCCACGGTGGCAAAGCGTGTCGGCAACACCTGGCGCATCCGGGGCCGCAAGCTCTACAGCACCGGCAGCCCTGCCCTGCGCTGGCTGGCCGTATGGGGCCGCACCGACGAGGCGGAGCCACGCGTGGGCATCTTTCTCGTGCCGCGTCCGTCGCTGGAAACACCCGGTATCCGCATCGAAGAGACCTGGAATCACCTCGGCCTGCGTGCCTCGGGCAGCCACGACGTTGTCCTGGAAGACGCGGAGATTCCGCTGGACCACGCTGTCGACATTCGCGCCGCTGCGGAATGGGTGACGCACGGTGCCGCACAAGCCGACACCAGCGCGCAACTCGACCAGCAAGCGTGGATGACCGTGCTGCTCGGCAGCCTGTACGACGCCGTTGCGCAGGCCGCGTGTGACTGGCTCACCCGGTTCCTGAACACGCGCGCGCCTGGCAACCTGGGCGGCCCGCTGGCAACGCTGCCGCGCATGCAGGAAGCGGTGGGCGAGATTGCCGCCGCGCTGCGCACCAACCGCGTGCTGCTCGATCACGCAGCCGAGGCAGCGGACGCGGGCTCGCCGCTGCCCATCGTTGACAGCGGGCTCCTCAAGTACACCGTCACCACCAACGCCATCCGCGCGGTGGAACTTGCGCTGCAGTTATCCGGCAACCATGGGCTGTCGCGCCACAACCCGCTGGAGCGGCACTACCGCGACGTGCTGTGCAGCCGCATCCACACGCCGCAGAACGACTCCATCCTGCTGGCTGCTGGCCGCACCGCACTTGGGGTTTAAGTAGACGCCGTCAACCAAGTCCAGCAAGATGAGCCAACGTCCCACATCAGGAATCTGCCGATGAGCACGCCTGCCCTCGCTACTGTTTCCGCTGCGACACCCGCGCAATCGCAGTCCATTGCACCGCTGCGTGATTTCGTGACCGCGCTGTCGCGCCTGCTCGATCAGCAGCCGAACGAAGCCGAGATCCTTTCCCGCGCCGGCGCCCTGCTCGGTGCGCTCGTCGCCCGCGACGACTGGCTGCCTGCCGAATACGCGCAGCCGCACCCCGAGCACTTCCAGCAGTTCCTGCTGCATGCCGATTCCGGCGAGCGCTTTTCCATCGTCAGCTTTGTCTGGGGCCCCGGCCAGCGTACGCCCATTCACGACCACACCACCTGGGGCCTGATCGGCATGCTGCGCGGTGCGGAATATTCGCAGCCGTTCAAGCTCGATGCGCAAGGCAAACCCCAACCCGACGGCGCCGCCATCCGCCTGGAACCCGGCGCTGTCGAACGCGTCTCGCCGCGCGTGGGCGACATCCACCGCGTGCACAACGCCTTTGACGATCGCACGTCGATCAGCATCCACGTGTACGGCGGCAACATCGGCGGCATCCACCGCTCCGTCTATACGGAAGACGGCGAGCGCAAGCCCTTCGTTTCCGGTTATTCGAATACTCACCTGCCCAATCTCTGGGATCGCTCCAAGGACACGCCCGCATCATGAGCAGCCCTATCGACTTCATCGAATCGCCGGTGGCTGCACCGCTGGCCGAAACCCACGTCCCCACGCTCGCGTATGCCGACGTGCGCGCGGCCCTGCTGGCCCGCAAGGAGATCGCGCTGGTCGACGTACGCGAAGAAGACCCGTACGCGCAGGCGCATCCGCTGTGGGCAGCCAACCTGCCGCTCTCTCGGCTGGAGCTGGAAGCCTGGTCGCGCATTCCGCGCCGCGATACGCTGATCGTGCTGTATGGCGTTCACGCGGGCGTGGACCTCGCACCGCTGGCGGCCGCCAAGCTGGCCGAACTCGGCTATACGCGCGTGTACCTGCTTGAAGGTGGCCTGGATGGCTGGCGCGCGGCCGGCGGCGAAGTGTTCCAGGACGTGAATGTGCCCAGCAAGGCCTTTGGCGAATACGTGGAGGCGCATCGCCACACACCGTCGTTCAGCGCGCAGGAGGTCAAGGCGCTGCTCGATGCCAAGCGCGACGTGGTCATCGTCGATTCGCGCCGTTATGAAGAGTTCCAAACCATGAGCATCCCCACCGCGACGAGTGTGCCGGGTGCGGAACTGGTATTGCGCATCCGTGAACTCGCGCCGGACCCGAGCACGCAGGTCATCGTCAATTGCGCGGGGCGCACGCGCAGCATCATCGGGACGCAATCGCTCGTGAATGCGGGCATTCCCAACCCGGTGGCGGCACTGCGCAATGGCACCATCGGCTGGCTGTTGGCCGATCAGGTGCTCGACCACGGTGCAAGCCGCCGGCATCCGCAAGACGTCTCCGCAGGCACGCGCGCACAGGCACAAGCCGATGCGCGCGCCGTGGCCGAACGCGCCAACGTACCGCGCATAGCGCTGGTTGACGTTGCCAAACTCGAGGTGCCGGATCGCACGCTCTACAAGCTCGACGTACGCACGCCCGAGGAATACGCCGCCGGCCACCTGCCCGGCTTTGCCAGCGCGCCCGGCGGCCAGCTCGTGCAGGAGACCGACCACACTGCCGCCGTACGCGGTGCACGCATCGTCCTGGCCGATGACGACGGCGTGCGCGCCGACATGTCCGCTTCATGGCTCGCCCAAATGGGCTGGGAGGTCTATGTCGTCGATCCGGTCGACGCCAGCGAGCGCAGCGTCACCGGCACGTGGCAGACACCCGCCCCCCAGCCTCCCGTTGTGCGCACCGTCGACGCCCGCGCTCTGGCCGGCTGGCTGGAAGCTGGCGACACGGCCGTCATTGACGTGACGCGCAGCGCCAATTACGTTGCGCGGCATATTCCGGGCGCGTGGTTTGCCGTGCGTTCGGACTTGCCCGCCGCGCTCACGCGCATCCCGGCGGCACGCCGCTACGTGCTGACGTGCGGCTCCAGCCAGCTCGCCCGTTTTGCCGCCACCGACCTGGCCAAGCTGACGCAGGCCGAGGTGTGGGTGCTCGACGGTGGCACCGCGGCATGGGTGGCCGCCGGCCTGCCCGTTGAAACCGGCGAGACCCATCTGGCCTCAGACCGCATCGACCGCTACCGCCGCCCGTACGAAGGCACGAGCGCACCGCGCGCAGCAATGCAGGCGTATCTCGATTGGGAGTTCGGGCTGGTCGAGCAGTTGCGGCGCGATGGAACGCACGGGTTCCGGGTGATCTGACTGGCCTACGATGTTCGGAACGTCAGGCTTGGCGTATTGAACTCGACACTTCGGGTTCCAACACTCCGCATCTGAGGTTCCGAACTGCACCGTTGGCGTTCGGACCTCGATCTCTGGTAGTTCCGAACGCCGACATTGAGGTTCTGAACGCCGTGCATCGGGTTCCAAACTCGGCAGGCCGCGTTCATAACGCCGAGCGCGAGGTTTGGAATCCGTTGATTGGGGTCTCAAACCCCGCATACGCCTTGGCTCACTTGCTTGCTAACGCCGCTCACAACGAGCGATAACAAAACTCGTTTTGCGCATAAGCCCGCCTTGAGTAGCATCGGGACTTCCTCGCAGAGGTTCCGTCATGTCCCCCTTCATCGCCCTGTGCCTGCTCATCACCTACGTGGTGTGGGGCACAACGTATCTCGCCATCCGCTTTGCGCTGATCGATCTGCCGCCCTTCCTGATGATGGGCTCGCGCTTTCTGGCCGCTGCATTGCTGCTCGCTCCGGTGGTCATCCTGCGCCAGCGCGGAAAGCCGCAAGACCGGCCGACCTTGCGCCAGGTCCGCAACTGCGCGCTGATCGGTGCATTCATGCTGGTGGGCGGCATGGGCATGACGGCGGTGGCCGAGCAGACCATCTCTTCGGGTGCCACCACGGTGATGATCGCGTCCATGCCGCTGTTTTCCACGCTGTGGACGCTGCTGGCGGGCGGCCGCCTTCGTGCGTATGAGATCGGCGCGATTGCGCTGGGCAGCATCGGCATTGCGGTGCTGTTTCGGGGTGCGGAGTTCCAGGCCAGCACGGTCGGTGTGCTGGCGCTGACGGCCGCCATTGCTTCGTGGTCGTTCGGCTCGCAGCTCTCCAAGCGCGTCGACATGCCCAAGGGCATGACGGCGTTCGTGCTGGAAATGGCCTTTGGCGGCGTGGCGCTCGTGCTGCTCAGCCTGGTCACGGGCGAAGCGTGGCCCCAGCACATCGGCATGCATTCCGCGCTTGCATGGGCCTACCTTGTGGTGTTCGGCTCGGCCATTGCCTTCACGGCCTACATGGCGCTGGTGGAACGCGTATCCACCGTCATGGCGACAAGCTATGTGTATGTGAACCCGCCCATCGCCCTGCTGATGGGCGCATGGCTGGCCGATGAAGTGGTCGCGCCGCAAACGCTGGGGGCGACCGGCATCATCCTGGCGGCGGTGGTGGTGCTGACAGCCGGGGCTACGCGGGCGGCACGCGCGGCGCGCCGGGCGGCTGCCTGAACGTCTGCATGGCGCTTACCCCGCCAACGAAGACGGCAACGACCCGCTCGGCACTGCCTCCTCTTCGGGATACTCAGCGGCGTCACTGTCTGCTGCGTTGTCCAGCCGGTTGAGCCACGCCATCAACGCGTCGGCTTGCTGCGGGCGCGAGAACAGGTAGCCCTGCCCAAGGTCGCAGCCAGCGTCGCGCAGCAACGCCAGTTGCTCGGGGTCTTCCACGCCTTCCGCCACCACCTGCATGCGCAGGCTATGCGCCATGGCGATCACCGCGCCAGCAATGGCTTCGCCGTCGCCGGGCATGCGCTGCACGAAGCTGCGGTCGATCTTGAGCTTCTGGATCGGGAAACGCTGCAGATACGCGAGCGACGAATACCCGGTGCCGAAATCGTCGATCGACAGGCTGATGCCGGCCGCGTGCAGGGATTCGAGCAGCGCGATGTTGTCTTCGATGTCTTCCATCAGCACGCTCTCGGTAATTTCGAGTTCAAGCTGATGCGGTGGCATGCCGGTTTCGCGCAGCACGTCCATGACGTTTTCCACGAGTGCCGGGTCACGCGTTTGCCGCGCCGACAGGTTGACGGCCACCTGCAGCGTGACGCCGTCTTCGCGCATCCAGCGCACGGCCTGTTCGCACGCGGTGCGCAGTACCCACAGGCCGAGCGGCACGATCAGGCCGGTCTCCTCCGCCACGGCGATGAACTCGCCGGGGCCGATCAGGCCGATCTCCGGATGGCGCCAGCGCACGAGTGCTTCCACGCCGTAGACGTTTGCTTTGGAGATCACCGCATCGTGTGCGTCTTCGGTGCGCAGACGCACCTGCGGCTGGTAGGCCAGCAGCAGTTCTTCGCGGTCCAGCGCGCGGCGCAGGTCGGCCTCCACACGCAGGCGGCGGCGCGCCTGTTGGTCCATCTCCGACGTAAAGCTGGCGGCAGCATTCTTGCCGTGGTTCTTGGCGTGGTACATCGCCGTGTCGGCGTTGCGCGTGAGCACCTGCACGTCGCGTGCGTCATGCGGATAGAGGCTCACGCCCACGCTGGCCGTCACGTAGATCTGATGCAGGTCGAGTGCAAACGGGGCCGCCAGCGCGGCAAGAATGCGCTTGGCCAATCCGTCGGCCAGCGTTGCAGCTTCCGTTTCGGCAATCTGCGCACGGCCCGATAGCTCTGCGATCACCGCAAATTCATCACCACCGATGCGGCACAGCACGGCACGCAGGTTGGCCTGGTCGATCACGTCGTTCAGCCGCCGTGCAACCTGGCGCAGCAGGCGGTCGCCGTTGTTGTGGCCCAGCGTGTCGTTGACGACCTTGAAGTTGTCCAGGTCCAGCAGGAGCAGCCCCACCGCGCCCGCCTCGCCTGCGCGCTTGAGCGACATCTGCAGGCGCTCGTTGAAGGCGTGCCGGTTCGGCAATTCCGTGACCGAATCGATGTGGGCGAGGTAGTCCAGGTGCGCCTCCGCCTGCAGCACCGCGCGGCGCATGCGGGCAATCACCAGATACGCGAGGCCCATCGCACCGATGCCCACCGACACCGTCAGCACGGCATAGCCGAGCAGTTGCATGTACAGCTCGGTCAGGCTAGAGCGCACCACCACATAGCCGATCACGCGGCGCTCCGATTCCACCGGCTCCACCACGTCCAGCGTGGTCAGCGTGGACACATCCAACTCGCGCAGCATGGCGGCATCGGGCGCGCGCACCGGTGCGGCATCGCCGTGTTGATACAGCGCCAACGGTTTGCGCAGTGCGCTGAAAATGCCGGCTGCACGCAGTGACGGCGACGCCTCCAGTGCGGCCAGGGTTTCTTCCGCCGCGCGACGGTCATTGAAGAGCAGCGCGGCCACGCTGTTGGCGCCGACGATGCGTGCCTGCACGTGCACGTCGCGCACCAGCGCCGCGTGCAGCGCGATGAACTGGAACACGATGAGCAGGAAGCCGGCGATGGTCAGCGCCGCGCCAGCACCGGCCATGTTGGCGCGCACCATGGAGTGGCCCAGGCGGGGCCGCGGGGTCAAGTTGGACTCGTTCATTGCACGGTCCTCGCCAGGCGCAGCAATTGTGAGCTGAGCTGCAGATGGGCCTGCCGCGCGGCCACTGCATCGATGTCGAAGACCACGCGATCCTCATGCAGCGCCAACGCGATCATCGGTTCGGGGTTGCCGGCCGCGCGCTGGCTCTTTGGGCTGTCGGACACCGTCAGCACGGGTGTGGCCGGATCGACGCGCACACCGTTCGAGGCACGCGCGTCAAACACCAGGACATGGCAGCCGGCAACGGTGCCGTCATTGATCTTTCGGATTTCCAGGCGGTGTCCGCGCACGGGTTTTCCTGTCAGTTTTTCCAAGGCGGCCTGCAACGGGTGCTGTGCGGTCACGCACACCACCATCGGGGCGTCGGCCTGCATCACGTCGGCCGGCCAGTTGGTGAACAGCGCAAAGTTGTAGATGAACGCCGCCTTGACCTGCACCTCGCTGGCCTGCATCTGCGCCTGCGTCGTCCCCATGCATGCCACACCTGCCAGCACGGCCACCGCCACCGCACACAACCTGCACGGGCGTAGCCATCGAGCGCGTCGGACGCTGCCGTGCGGGGTGCTCATCGGAAGGTGTAGGTGAATTTCAGGCGCAACGCACGGCCATCCTGCTCGATGGACGACTGCGGTTGCTCCGGCCCGGCCGGATCGGCATAACGCCGGTCGAACAGGTTGTAGACGCTGGCCGACATCTCCAGATTGGGTGCCAACCGGGCCGCCAGCAAGGTCAGATTGGCGATCCAGTAACCGCCCACCTGGCCTGTTGTCGTCAGCCGATTGCTGATGTACTGCGCCTCGAGCCCTGCACGCCAGTCGTCGCGCCACACGGGTGCGGTGGCGTTGATCTTGAGCATATGACGCGGCGAGTTGCTCAGCGTCTGGCCGGTATCGATATCTTCGGAACGCTGGAAGCTGTAGCTCGTGCGCAGGCGCGTGCCGCCCGGCCAGTTCTGCTCGTAGCCGAGTTCTGCGCCGGGGGGGGGCCCGCGCCCCCCCACGCTGAACAACAAAACAACCCACTTCTCGTCTTCACACTTGATGATCATATTGTAAAAAAAAATATGGAACACCGACAGCGTCGCCTTGCCGCCCATGCCCACCTGTTGCTCGACGACCGTTTCATACGTACGTATGCGCTCGGCCGACAGCCCATGGGTGAGCTGCTGCCCGCCGGGCGCACTGGTCTGATAGTTCAGTTCGTAATCGTTCGGCGCACGATAGGCCATGCCGTAGATCGCCTTGACGGTGGTCGTGGGGGCGGCATGCCAGATCAGGCCCACGCGCGGGCTGAAGATGCCCGGCGCGAAGCTCGTGTGGTCGTAGCGCAGGCCCGTATCCAGCACCCAATCCGGATGGAGCATGAATTGATCCTGCACGTACGCGCCCACGCGGTTGTTGTTCCGATGGTCGTCAAGATAGCTGGCGTACGGCACCGTATCGAAATTACGCATCACATCACGGTAGTCGCGTTGCAGCTCCGTGCCGATGACCAGCGTGTGGCGTTCGATGCGGTGCGTCACGAGCTTGAGTTCGGTGCCGTACCAGGCGGTGTCGAACACATCGCGGTTGATGCCGGCCGGGGGCGGGCTGTATGCGTAGTCGCCCTGCGAGACATAGCGCCCCCAGAACAGCCGCGCCGACACGTCGGTCGTGTCGTCCAGTGCGTGCTGCCAGGTGCCGTTGAATATCTGCCGTGTATCGATACTGCGGGAGCGCGGGTCGTTGAAGCTCTGGTCGTACGGCGCCGTCGGCACGCCCTTGGTGCGATCGACGTAGCCGAAGGTCAGCCCGAACTCCCCAAAACTGCCCTTGGCAAACAGGCGCTTGGCGCGGTCGAAATCCATGCCGCGGGCCACGCCGTCGCTCACGCCGGGCTGGTTGAACTCCGGAAAGTAGAGGTCGCGGCCGGGGGCGTCGTTCACGCTGGCCGAAAGCAGCCATTCGGCGCCGTTCTCCGCCCGTTTTCCCCACGTCACGCGGGCATCGCGTGCATTGGCGCTGCCCGTCGATCCGCTGACCTGCACACCGTCAATGTCGCGGCCGCGCTTGGTGATGATGTTGATCACACCAAACAGCGCGTTCGACCCGTACACCGCCGAACCCGCGCCGGGCACGTATTCCACCCGCTCGATGAGGTCGACGTTGAGGATGGCTTCGGTGCCGACGGCCGCCTGGTCGAAGATCGGATCGTTGGTGCGATGGCCGTCGATCAGCAACAGGAAGCGCGTGTCGTAATCGCCCGCGCGCAAAAAGCCGCGTGCACCCAGCGTGGTGTAGCTGCGATCGTAATTGGTGTAGAGCCCCGGGAGACTGCCCAGGATGTCGGCCAGCGTGCGCCAGCCATAGGCTTTGATGTCCGCCGCGGTGATGACCGAGACGTTGGCGGGCGCCTCATTGGAGGCTTGCGCGTACTTGGATGCGCCGGTAACGACCTGCACCTGCATGAGTTGCTCGATGGGCAACGCCGTCAGATCGGAGATGTCTGGTTGTGCCAGCGCGGCGTTGGAAAGCAACGTACCGGCCACCGCAAACATTTGCGCGCATCGTTTCGGGTCGCGTGGCGTGCGCGGCAAGCACAGTGGCAATGCAAATGAAGGCTGGGCACTCGGGTGTTTCCGGCGAACAAGCGCAAGCGCACGGGCAATCACAACAAGGGGCGACATCAGCAGGGGCGGCAGAACCGATCACGTCTCTCTAGGACGTTCAGCGGGAATTCGATAGTTCTGTTCTAAAACGGAGAGCCAGCGCCGTTCTTTAGCCCACGCTCGGTAGGGCGACACATTCCCACCGCCGTGTGTGAGGGCAGCAGGCTTGTCGTGGCAGGTACGGCTCAGCGCCGGCGCTTGCGCAAACGTTCGATGGCGGCCAGTTGCGCGACGGCTTCGGCCAGTTCCGCCTGCGCACGTGCATAGTCGAATTTGCTGTTGCTGTTCTGCATGTGCTCTTCTGCCTCCTTGCGCGCCTGCTGTGCCTTGGCCTCGTCAAGGTCATGAGCGCGCACAGCCGTGTCTGCCAGTACGATCACCTGCTCGGGTTGCACGTCGACAAAGCCGCCGGCCACAAAGAGGATCACCTCTTCGTCATCTTCCTGCGTGACGCGCACGGTGCCCGGGCGCATGCGCGTAAGCAGACGTTCATGGCCGGGCAGGATGCCCAGTTCACCCTCGGTGCCGGGGATGACCACAAACTTGGCGTTGCCTTCGTACAGCCGTTCTTCTGCCGTGACGACATCGACCTTCAGCACCGGCATGGTGTCTCCTCCCTTACGCGCACAGGTTCACACGGTAGCACGATGTGCGCCCGGCGCCCTCCTCGCAACCCCCTCCCCATTTTCCATTCAGCACATCACGTTGACACTCGCGCGGCAATGAGCGGCGCCCACGCGTGCTGCCGTGGCGGAACGTAAGGTTTCACAGTATGTAGCGTCACAAACGCTGCCTAGACTGGGCGCCTGACGATCAGAAAAGACATATCAGGGAAACACAACCATGCTGGGCGATCTATTGATGTCATTCTTCGAGGTGGCGCGCCAGGGCAGCGTCACGTCGGCCGCCAAGCGCCTGCGCCTGTCGCAGCCCACCGTGACCGGGCGCATCCGCCAACTGGAAGAGATGTACGGCGTCGAGCTGTTCCACCGCCGCGGCAGCCGGCTGGACCTCTCCGACCTGGGCGTGAGTCTCATGCCCATCGTCGAGCGCCTCGCGCAGCAGGAGGGCGACGTCGATTTTCTCCTGCGCAATGCCGGCGATCTGCGTACCGGCAACCTGCGCGTGGGCGCCACGGGCCCGTACTACATCCTGCCCGGTGTGGCGGCGTTTCGCGCGCGCCATCCGACCATCGAGATCACCATCGAATTCGGCAACTCGCAGCAGATGCTCGAGGCACTGTCGGAGGTGCGTATCGATCTGGCGGTTTCGTCTCACGCTGTGGATGACGAACGCCTGCATCGCATCACGCTGGCCGAAGACACGATGGTGCTGGTGGCGCCGCTGGACCACGCGCTGGCGCGGCGCCCGAGCATCACGCTGGATGACGTCGCCGGCTGCCAGCTGCTGATGCGCGAACCGGGCTCCGTCACCCGCCGCGTCACCGAAGATGCGTTCGCCGCGGCCGGCATCGAGCCCGCCAGCATGAGCATCATCGGCAGCCGCGAAGCCATTTACGAGGCGATCAGCCTGGGGCTGGGCTGCAGCATCGTTCCTGCGCGTGAAGCACCGCGCCGGCCCGACGTGCGCGTGCTGCCGTTTGCCGACAACGCGCCGGTCATCCACGAATACCTGTACTTCCTGAAGGAGCGCAAGGACGCACGGCTGGTGCGCGCGTTCCTTGACTGCCTGGAACCGCTGCTTACCCAGGCACCAAAGAAAAATGCCAATGCGTTCATCGCCAAAGTTATGGCGATGGACACAAGCACGACGCGCTAGGGCCGTAACCTCGCGGTTTTTCAGCCACCACCGCCCGCTTGCTGTATGCAATCGCTTGCCCTGTTCGACCTGGACCACACCCTGCTGCCCATTGACAGCGAATACGAATGGGGCCGCTTCCTGGTCGCCCAGGGCGCGGTGGATCGAAGCGTCTTCGAACACGCCAACGAACGCTGGATGCGGGAATACCGCGACGGCACGCTCGACTTTGCGCGACACGCGCGCTTCTCGCTCGGCCTGCTGGCCCAGCATCCGCGCACGCGCCTGGACGCGTGGCGCGCCACATTCCTGCGCGAAGTCATCACGCCAGCCATGCTGCCGCGTGCTCGACAGCTGGTCGATACACACCTGCGCGCCGGCGATCTGTGCTGCATCGTCACCGCCACGCACCGCTACCTGACCGAGCCGATTGCTGCGGCGTTCAACGTGCCGCATCTGCTGGCGGTGGAGGGCCAGACCATCAACGGCCAAAGCGATGGCGCGTTCACGGGCAACCTGCTCGGCACGGCCACCTTTGGCGCGGGCAAGATCGTGCGCGTAACGGAATGGCTCGCACAGCGGGGCCAGCGCATGACGGACTTCTCACGCACGGTGTTCTACAGCGATTCACGCAACGACCTGCCGCTGCTCGAAGCCGTTTCGCACCCCGTGGCCGTAAGCCCCGACACCACCTTGCGCGCGGTGGCCGAATCGCGCGGCTGGCCCATCGTCGAACTCTTCGCTGCCTGAGAACACAAACGCCCGCGTGGCGCAAACCGTGCGGGCGTTTGTGTACAGAACGCAGTCGCGTCAGGCAACTGCCGCTGCGGGCAGGCTTGCCGGTGGTGTCCAATGCGGCAGCTCGATGCCGTCGACCAGCGCATCGATATGCCGATGCGCCAGCGCCGGACCGACGCTCATGCCAATGCCGCTATGCATCAGCGCGACCGTGGTGCGCTCATCGACGCGAGTGATCGAGAACGCGCCGCTGCCGGGTACATGGCACTTGGCGCCGTACACGCCTTGCCAGCGCTCCACCACGCGCAGCTTGCTGCCGAAGGTGTCACGCGCAAGGTCGAGCATGATGTTGTCGACCGACTCGGCGTTGAACGGGCGCGCATCCTGGCCATAGTCGTGGGAATCGCCGACGATCCAGTCGCCATACGGCGTCGGGCTCACCAGCAGGTGAATGCCATGACGCGCCAGCTCGGGGCGCTGATGCTCGATCTGCATGGCCAGTGCCCGGGCGGTCGGCAAGTCAGCAAATGCGCCGTAGTGCGTGCATGACAGGCCGGTCAGCACGGCGTGTTCCAGGCGGAAGCCGTCTTCGGGCGTGACACGCAGCATCTGCAGGCGGCAAACCTGCGGTTGCAGCGCGCGGAGCTGGTCAGCACACAGCGTCTGGTAATCGTGGCCGCTGCAGACGATCACACGCTGCGCGTTGCACACGCCGGCGGTTGTCTCCAGCCTGCCGCTTTCCACATGGCGCACCAGCGTACCGAAATGGAAGCGCACGCCTTGCGTGGCAAGCCATGACGCCAGCGCGGGAACCGCTTCGCGCGAATAAAGCTGCAAGTCGTCGAAGCCCTGCAGCGCGGCGCGGTGGCGCATGAAGCGGCCATCGTAGAGGTTGGCCAGATCTGCGCTGCGCAGCAACTTCACGTTGTAGCCAAAGGCCTGTGCGCGCACAGCCATGAACTCGTCGAGCACGGCCTCTTCTGCAGCATTGCGGGCGAACAGCAGCGCACCGTTTGCGCGGGCAAAAATACCGGCCTTGTCCGCCCAGTCGAGATACAGTTCGCGGCTTTCGCGCGCGAGGTCCAGCATGATGCCGGGCGGCTGGCCGGTCACCAGCATCTGCCCGAAATTGCGAATGGACGCGCCAACGGCAATATCGCTGCGCTCGAACACAGTCACGCGCAGGCCGCGCTTGACGGCAGCGGCCGCATGCGCCAAGCCCAAGATGCCAGCCCCGACGATGGCGACGTCGGTGCTGGCATCCAGGCCCCCTTGAGTTGCGGGAGCTTCAATCACTTACTTCTTCTCCGACTTGCCGTCGTAGCGCTTCGTCCACTCTGCGAGGATACGATCGCGGTTGGCACTGGCCCACGTAAAGTCGTTCTTGATCAGACGCTTCTCGTAGTCGGCCGGCAGCAGCGGATCGGGCTTGGAGAAGCCCGGCGTGGCAACCACGGCAAAGTTCTTCTCGTACAGCGCCATCGCCGCCGGGCTGGCGGAGAAGTCGGCCAACTTCTTGGCGGCATCCAGGTTCTTGGTGCCCTTCATGATGCCGGTGGCTTCCACGTCCCAGCCCAGGCCTTCCGACGGCAGCACGATGTCGATCGGTGCGCCTTCCTTCTTCGACTTCACGGCGCGGTATTCAAACGCAATGCCGATCGGGAATTCACCCGAAGCGGCCATCTTGCAAGGCTTGGAGCCCGAGTGCGTGTACTGGCCGATGTTCTGGTGCAAGGCGTCCATATAGGCCCAGCCCTTCTGCTCACCCAGCATTTGCAGCCATGCGCTCACGTCCAGGTAACCCGTGCCTGACGAAGCCGGGTTCGGCATGACGATCTTGCCGGCGTACACGGGCTTGGTCAGATCTGCCCACGACGTTGGTTTCGGCAGGTTCTGCTTTTGCGCTTCGACCGTGTTGAAGCAAATGGCGGCGCCCCAGGCATCCATGCCCACCCATGCCGGCGGGTTCGCCTTGTCGCGATACGTCGCACCGATCTTCGAGAGATCCGCCGGCGCGTACGGCGTCAGCATGCCTTCCTTGTCCAGGATGGCCAGGCTCGATGCGGCCAAGCCCCACACCACGTCGGCGCGCGGGTTGTTCTTCTCGGCCAGCAGCTTGGCGGTAACAACACCGGTGGAGTCACGCACCCACTTGATTTCGATGTCAGGGTTGGCCTTCTCGAAAGCCTCCTGGTACGCCTTCACTTGATCAGCTTCCAGCGCCGTGTATACGGTCAGCGTGGTCTTGGCGAACGCCGACGTGGCAAACGCCATCGTCGCCGACGTGATTGCGGCGGCCAGCAGGGAAAGACGTGCGGTCATGGTTTCCTCGGTATGGTGTGATGCAGGGGAAAAGACAACAAAACAGGACAACAAACTCAGATGCACTGCGGGCGTTCACCGCGCGCCAGGCGGCGGTTGATGTCGGCCACGACTTCAGGCAGATCGGCAATCGTGTCGATCTCGTAGTGCGGGCGGCAGGCAGCAAAACCGGCCGAGATGGCCACGCGATGGCGCGCACGCTCATCCGCAGGCAGCGCGATGTATTGCTCGTACGGCAGGCCCAGCGCGTTGCCCGACATCAGCAGCGCAACGGTCCACATGCCGGCGCGGCGCCCCTCTTCGATTCCGGGCACGGTGTCGTCCACCTTCACGCAGGCCGCCACATCGCCAATCGCAAGATCAACCACGCAGCGCAGTGCCTGTGCAGGCCACGGACGCGCGCGCGGCACTTCATCACAGGCAACCACGCAGTCGGGCGTATAGCCAGCCTGGGCTGCCAGATCGACCACGCGGTCCATCACCACGCGCGGGTAGCCGGAGCACGTGCCGATCTTCAAACCCGCTTCGCGCAGCGCGGCGATGGTGTCCAGCGCGCCCGGAATCATTGCGGAATGCGCGCCCACCTTTTCGATCTGCAGCGGCATGAAGCGGTTATAGATGGCAGTGACATCGTCATCGGTGGGCATGCGGCCGTGTGCAAGCGAGAAGCGCGCGGCAATCGCACCGTCGTTGCACAGCGTGCGGATGTGATCCCACTTGCCCAGGCCCATGGGGCCGCGTGCTTCGTCCAGCGTGATGGCTACGCCAAACTCGGCAAACGCTTCCACGAAGATCTGCGTGGGCGCGAACGATCCAAAGTCGACCACGGTGCCGGCCCAGTCCAGCACGGCGGCTTCCAGGCGCAACGGCATGCCGCCGGGGTTGAGGCGGTCTGCGCCTGCCTGGCGCGCCGTGATTGGGGAGGAGTCACCCATGTTCATGCTTCCTTTCTGCTTTTTGCTGTTACGTGCTACGAATTCAATGCGCCGCCGTGCGCCACGCCTGCGTACGGCGCACGATGCCGCGCGTGGCCAGCTCCAGCAGCAGCGATACGACGATCGACGTGACGAGAATCAATGTGGACATGGCCGCAGCGGGTCCGATGTCGCCTGCGTCGTCCATGTTCAGTACGGCCACGGAAGCGAGCACGGTGTCGGGGCTGTAGAGGAAGATCACGGCCGACACGGTGGTCATGGCCGATACGAAGAGATAGCGCGCGCATGACAGCACGGCCGGTACGCACATGGGCAGCGTCACACGCCAGTACGTGCGCAGCGCCGACACCTTGAGCGAGGCCGACACCGCCTCGAACACCGGATCGAGCTGCCCCAGCGACGCCACAGACGTGAGGTGCGCGGCCGTGGCGCAGTGCATGATCGTGCAGAGCACCATCAGCGCCATGCCGCCATACAGGCCGTTGAGCGGATTGGCCGGATGGTTGAAGAAGAACACGTAGCCCAGGCCCAGCACCAGGCCCGGCACCGCCATCGGCAGCAGCACCGCGAAGCGGATGGCCGAGTTCAGTCCAGATTGCAACCATCCTGCCGCGCGCGTCTTTTCGACCAGCCAGGCGCCGGTGAAGATCAGCGCGGTGCCAAACACGGTGGTCAGCGCGGCCAGCTTCAGGCTGTTGCGATAGGCCAGCCAGCCCCCGCCGTCCATGTTGTCGAAGTCGTAGTTGCGCAGCGACAGCTCAAGGTTGTACGGCCAGAGCTTCACCAGCGATGCGCCAACGGCCGTGGCAAGCATCAGCAGAATCGCGCCGACCACCAGCATGCTGAGGAGCAGGAAAAGCGCGTCACGCACGCGATCCGGCTGCGGGTGATAGGGCTGTGCGCGGCTGGCCAGCGCGGCGTGCTGGCGGCGCTGTACCAAGCGCTCTACCGCAAAGGTCAGCAGCGCTGGCAGCAGCAACATCAAGCCGATCACCGCGCCGCGCGCAAACTGCTGTTGGCCCACCACCGCCTTGTAGGCTTCCACGGCCAGCACCTGGTAGCTGCCGCCCACCACGGTCGGCACGCCAAAGTCGGTCGCGACCAGCGTGAAGACCAGCGCAAAGGCGCCGAACAGCCCGTAGCGCGCGCCCGGCAGGGTGACCGTGCGGAACGTGCGCCACGGGCTTGCACCCATGGCACGTGCGGCGTCATACAGGCGGCCGTCTGCCAGCGTGAGCGTTGCCAGCAGCAGCATCAACGCATACGGGAAGGTGTAGAACACCTCGCCCAGCACGATGCCCCAGAAGCCGTAGATGTTGTTGCCGCTCATCCATGCCTTGAACAGGCCCTGGTTGCCGAACAGGTAGACCAGCGCAATGCCCGGCAGCAGCGAGGGCGCAAACAGCGGCAGCATCGCCAGCGTGCGCAGCGCGCCGCGCAACGGCATGCGCGTGCGCTGCACTGCGTAAGCCAGGGCAAACGCCAGCGGCACCACAATGGCGGCCACGGCGCCGGACACGGCCAGCGTACGGCCAACCATGGCGAGAAAATTGGGCGCCTGCACCACGTGGGCGACCAGCGCCAGACCGTGCTCGTCTGTGCTGCGCGCGCTGGCAACCAGGCCCGTGGCCTGCAACAACATCATCGCGGTGGGCAGCAGCAAACCGATGGTCAGCAACAACAGCCAGCCGAGCTTCATGCCGGTCAGCACCGGCGCATCGGTACGCCAGAAAGACGTGCCCGCAGCGCGGGCCGGTACGGATTGGGTGGCCGCAACCACGTTGGCCTCGGGGGGCAGCATCGACATGGCAGGCTCAGGCATACACACGCAGGCCATCGCGTTCGAGCGCGATCCACAGCTTGCTGTCAGCCAGCGCATTGCGGCTGGCCTGCAGTGCGCTCGATGCCACTTCGGCCACCAGGGGTGCGTCGGGCAGGCCATCGATCGACAGCGTCACGCGCGTGCGGCTGCCCAGGTAGATCTGGTCGACCACGCGGGCCAGATGGCGGTTGGGGGCGTCATCGTCGGGGTGCAGCGTGACGGCTTCGGGGCGGCAGAACAGGCGGCCTTCCATCGATGCACCATCTGCGAAAACCGGATCGAGCAGCAGTGGCTGGCCGGCGAGCGTGGGGGTGCCGTCCTCGGCGCGTTCCAGCGGCAGCCAGTTGGCCTGGCCGACAAATCCGGCGACAAACCCAGTAGCCGGGCGCGCATAGATCTCCGCCGGCGAGCCCGTCTGCTCGATGCGCCCGTTGGACATGACTGCAATGCGATCGGCCATCGCCATGGCCTCATCCTGATCGTGCGTGACCATCAGCGTGGTCACGTTCAGCTTGCGCTGCAGGCGGCGCAGCTCGATGCGCAGGTGTTCGCGCACCTGGGCGTCCAGCGCCGACATCGGCTCATCCAGCAGCAACAGGGACGGCGCGGGCGCCAGCGCACGGGCCAGTGCCACACGCTGCTGCTGGCCGCCGGACAACTGCGACGGGTACTTCGCCTCGCTGCCGCCCAAGCCGACCAGCGCAAGCATCTCCGAGACCCGCTCCTGCATGCGCACACGGTTGCCGTTGCCGGTGTCCAGCCCGTAGCCAACGTTCTGCGCAACCGTCAGGTTCGGAAACAGCGCGTACGACTGGAAGACGATGCCGTAGTCACGCTCGCGCGGGGGCAGGTTGGAAATATCCCGGCCACCGGCGACGATCCGGCCGCCGTCGTGTGCCTCCAGCCCGGCAATGATGCGCAGCAGGGTCGTCTTGCCGCAGCCCGACGGGCCCAGCAGGCAGACAAATTCGCCCTGCGCCACATCCAGCGACACACCGTCGAGCGCCGTGAACGCGCCAAATCGGCGCGAGACTTGCCGCACGGACAGGAACGGCGTGGCGGAACTCGAGGTCGGGTTGGTAACAGGCTGAGGTAGGGGCACGGGGGCGCAGACAGTGGCAAAAACGGACGCTACTGTAGCCAGCCGACATGTAGCCCATGTGGCAGTTACCCTAAAAACGCCAATGCGCGCATTCCCGGATTTTGGTTCGGCCTATGACGACACCGGCCGGACTTCGCTCAGGAAGGCGGCAATCAGCCGGGCCTCGCGCCGATCCTGCAGGCAGTACAGGTATTCGCTCAGTTCCGGCGCGCCACCTGCAAAGGGCAGCACACGTAGATCCGCGTGGCTGGGCACCTCCTGGCGGGCGATCACACTCACACCCAGGTTGCGCGTGATGGCCTCCCGGATGGATTCACGGCTGCCGATCTCTACCGTGGAAGCGGGCGTTACGCCTGCCTGCGCCATCATCGTTTCGGTCATTGCGCGCGTGGTCGATCCCACTTCGCGCACCAGCAGCCGGCATTGCGACAGCGCGCTCACCGGCACGCTTGTCTGGTCGGCCAGCGCGTGACTGCGATGCACCACCAGCACCAGCGGATCGCGCGCCAGTTCAATGCGCAGAAAGCGCGCGTCGTCCACCCGCTGCGACGACGACGCCACGTCCACCCGGTACTCCTGGAGCGCTTCCAGCATCTGCACCGAATTGCCGGCCTCGATGCTCACGTCGATGCCGGGATGGCTCTTGCAGAAGCGGTCAACGATGTCGAGCACGTAATACGGCGCCGTCGCGCCGATGCGCAGGTGGCCCGACCCCATGTCGCCGGAGTTGCGCAGGAAGAAATCGATCTCGGTTTCCTGGCGCACGAGTTGGTCCACCAGCGGCATCAGCCGCACGCCCGCGTCTGACAAGGCCAGCCGGCGCCCGCCCCGGTAGAACAGTTCTACGCCGTAGGCTTCCTCCAGGGCGCGGATCTGCGAAGTCACGGTCGGCTGCGACAGGCCAAGCTGCTTGGCGGCCAGCGTGATGCTGCCCAGGCGGGCGACCATGAAGAACGATTTGAGCTGCGCAACGAGCATCGGCGGGTGACGTATTCAGCGCGTGTGTGGCACTGTGAATGGGCGGGCAGCCCATTCTAGCGGACAGCCCTGCCGCCAAAGTGGCCCCAGGCGCCCTCCTCCGTTTTCTGCTTCTACATCCCAGGACTACGACTTTTTCAACCTTTTCGACAACGCAAACTTTGCGCACCCCCACATCGGGGGGAATTGGCGCCTGTGAGGCCGTCATTTCCACGGATCGAATCCGCCACTTCACCTTGAAAATCCGTCCGCATGTCGCGCCTGAGGACAGTCAGGAGCTGCCCTCGCGCAGGC
This sequence comes from Ralstonia psammae, assembly GCF_958405935.1. Taxonomy (NCBI): domain Bacteria; kingdom Pseudomonadati; phylum Pseudomonadota; class Betaproteobacteria; order Burkholderiales; family Burkholderiaceae; genus Ralstonia; species Ralstonia psammae. The sequence goes on along the minus strand of NZ_CATZBU010000008.1, from coordinate 28,867 downwards.
ATTCGGGATTTGGGGATTTGGAGAGAAGTGGATGGAACGCAGCAGCAACAACGTGCGCGGCACGAAGCAATGGACCATCGCGATGATGGTGGCAGCAGCAAGCACCCTGGCCGCATGTGGCGGGGGCGGAGGCGGCGGCAGTTCGGGGGCCACCCCCGCGGCCACGCAAAGCTCGTCCGCCAGTATCACCGTGGCAGCGGCCTGCAGCGGGTCGAACTGCGGCGCACTGGGCAATACCTACGCCGGCTCCGGCGTCGGCGTGTGGCAAGCCACCAATACGGGCGCATCGGCCGGCACGGTTCCGGTGTCGATCGCGGGGCTCACGGGCCAGAGCGTGACACTCATCTACACCAACCAGAGTGCGGCGGCACAGCCGATGCCTTCCATCTCGCTCTCGGGCCTGGGGCTGCTGAACGCCACGGGCACGCCGGTCCCCAAGACCGCCGCCGACGTGGCCGGCAATGACGCCAACGCCGCGTTCGACCGCCAGCTTTCCGATTTCAACATCCATGCGCTGGACGGATATGCCACGGGAGCCGGCCCGCTCAAGACGCAAGGCGCCTCCAACAATACGGTGCTGCGCCCGCAGTCGGTGGCAAGCGTCGGCACGCAGCGTACGTGGAATCACCAGCAGCCGGACGGCACCGCCACCGTGCGCACCGCCACGCTGCGCCAGCAAGCCACGGCCACCGACGGCCGCATCGTCAACCTGTGGGTGGAAAACACCGAATACGGCACGAGCAAGATCACCGACGGCATCATCAACACGCTCGTCACCAAGTTTGCTTCGGGCGCGCAGTCGGTCTATACGCTGGCTACCTCGCTGGTGGGCCAGCCGTGGGGCAGCTACTCCAGCTCCGCCAGCCTGATCGATCCGAACCAGGCGCTCGATATCGTGGTGCTGAACATCCAACCCGATAGCCAACCCTATGGCCGCGTCGGCTATTTTTGGGCGCGCAACAACTTCACCACCAGCTCGCAGCCGCTGTCGAACCAGTCGCTGTCGCTCTATGTGGATTCGGAAACCATCTACCTGGGCGGCACCGACGGGCTGAACACCGTCATCTCGACGCTCGGCCATGAATTCACGCACATGGCCAACTTCTACCAGCGCGGCGTGCTGCATGGCTCGCAGTACATGTATGGCACGTGGCTGGAAGAGATGACGGCAATGACGATGGAAGACGCGCTCTCCAGCCAGATCGACCCGAGCTTCAACAACGTGCGCGACAGCCGCTTCCCGGCCTGGCTGCAAAGCGCGTACGACTGCTCGCTGACGGCGTTCGATCCGTCGCTGTCGTCGTCGTGCCCGGGGTATCCGATTTCGGGCAGCCTGGGCGGCTTCCTGCTGCGCCAGTACGGTATTGCGTACTACACGAACCTGCTGCAGAACTTCTCGTCGACGGATTCCACTGCGGTGCTCAACAGCGCCATCCAGGCTGGCGGCGGCGCAGGCCTGGGCGACGCGCTGGGTCGCTGGGGTACGGCGGTCGCACTGCTGCCGGTGCCGGGCAGCCCGTCGGGCTTCGCGTATCCCGCACGCTCGGACAGCGGCTTCTCGGTCCCGGCGCTGAACGGCCCCAGCTACAGCGGCCAGCGCAACATGCCGACGTCCGTACCGGCCACGCTGCAAAGCTTCGGCCAGTTCCCCGTCGCGCGCGGCACGAAGGCGGGCACGTACAGCGAGACGATCACGGTGCCGGCGTATTCCACGGTGTCGATCATCATCCACTGACAACGCGCGGCTGAGGGAGCCTGCTCCCTTGGCCTATCACCTGTCCGTTCAGCCTGCGCACCGCCGATCCAAGCGCGCCCGGTTTGGCTTCGCTCCGTGCACCCGAGATCCGGCTGCGCCCTCTCCAACAAAAAAAGCGCCGCAAGTGTCCACCTGCGGCGCTTTTTGATCGGTCACTGCGGCGGGAAAACAAACCCGCCGCAGCCCATCGCGTGCTTACATCTGCACAGTGTCGGCCACTTCCTTGAAGTCTTCGATCTGGTCGAAGTTCATGTACTTGTAGATCTTGTCGCCGTTGGCATTGAGCACGCCCATGTCGGCCATGTACTCATCCTTGGTCGGGATCTTGCCCAGGCGCGAGCAGATTGCCGCCAGTTCCGCCGAGCCGAGGTACACGTTCGTGTTCTTGCCCAGACGGTTCGGGAAGTTGCGGGTCGAGGTCGACATGACCGTCGCGCCTTCGCGCACCTGTGCCTGGTTGCCCATGCACAGCGAGCAGCCCGGCATTTCGGTACGCGCACCAGCCGTGCCGAACACGCCGTAGTGGCCTTCTTCGGTCAGTTGCTTCTGGTCCATCTTGGTCGGCGGCGCAACCCACAGTTTGACCGGGATGTCGCGCTTGCCTTCCAGCAGTTTCGATGCGGCACGGAAGTGGCCGATGTTGGTCATGCACGAACCGATGAACACTTCATCGATCTTGGCGCCGGCCACGTCGGACAGCGTCTTCACGTCGTCCGGGTCGTTCGGGCAGGCCACGATCGGCTCATGGATGTCGGCCAGGTCGATCTCGATGACGGCGGCGTACTCGGCGTCGGCATCCGGTTGCAGCAGTTGCGGGGCGGCCAGCCACTGCTCCATCGCCGCGATACGGCGCTGCAGGCTGCGCGGGTCCTGGTAGCCCTGCGCGATCATCCACTTGAGCAGCGTGACGTTGCTGTTCAGGTATTCGATGATCGGTTCCTTGTTCAGGTGCACCGTGCAACCGGCGGCCGAACGCTCGGCAGATGCATCCGACAGCTCGAACGCTTGCTCGACCTTCAGGTCGGGCAGGCCTTCGATTTCGAGGATGCGGCCCGAGAAGATGTTCTTCTTGCCTTGCTTGGCGACCGTCAGCATGCCCTGCTTGATCGCGTACAGCGGAATCGCGTTGACGAGGTCACGCAGCGTGACGCCCGGCTGCATCTTGCCCTTGAAGCGGACCAGCACCGATTCAGGCATATCCAGCGGCATCGTGCCGGTGGCGGCCGCGAAGGCGACCAGGCCCGAGCCTGCCGGGAAGCTGATGCCGATCGGGAAGCGCGTGTGCGAGTCGCCGCCGGTGCCGACGGTGTCGGGCAGCAGCATGCGGTTCAGCCACGAGTGGATCACGCCGTCGCCCGGACGCAGCGCGATACCGCCGCGCGTGCTGATGAAGTTCGGCAGCGTCTGGTGCGTCTTCACGTCCACCGGCTTCGGATACGCGGCGGTGTGGCAGAACGACTGCATGACGAGATCGGCCGAGAAGCCAAGGCACGCCAGGTCCTTCAGTTCGTCGCGGGTCATCGGGCCCGTGGTGTCCTGCGAGCCGACCGAGGTCATCTTCGGTTCGCAGTACGTGCCCGGGCGGATGCCCTGGCCTTCCGGCAAGCCGCACGCGCGGCCAACCATCTTCTGTGCGAGCGAGAAGCCCTTGCCGCTGTCGGCCGGCTGGTGCGGCAGGCGGAACAGCGTCGACGGGGGCAGGCCCAGCGCTTCACGCGCCTTGGCCGTCAGGCCGCGACCGATGATCAGCGGAATGCGGCCGCCGGCGCGCACTTCGTCGAACAGCACGTCGGACTTGACCTGGAATTCAGCGATCACCTCGCCGTTCTTCAGCGCCTTGCCGTCGTACGGACGCAGCTCGACCACGTCGCCCATTTCCATCTTCGACACGTCGAGTTCGATCGGCAGCGCGCCGGCATCTTCCATCGTGTTGTAGAAGATCGGAGCGATCTTGCCACCGAGGCACACGCCGCCGAAGCGCTTGTTCGGGACGTACGGAATATCTTCGCCCGTGAACCACAGCACCGAGTTGGTGGCCGACTTGCGCGAAGAACCGGTGCCGACCACGTCGCCCACGTACGCGACCAGGTGGCCCTTTTCCTTCAACGATTCAATGAACTTGACCGGGCCGCGCTTGCCGTCTTCTTCCGGCGTGATGCCGGGGCGCGCGTTCTTCAGCATCGCCAGCGCGTGCAGCGGGATGTCGGGGCGCGTGGTGGCGTCCGGGGCCGGCGACAGGTCGTCGGTGTTGGTTTCGCCCGTCACCTTGAACACAGTGATGGTCAGGCTTTGCGGCACTTCCGGACGGCTCGTGAACCACTCGGCGTCTGCCCAGCTTTGCAGCACGGCGCGCGCGTTGGCGTTGCCCTTGTCGGCGAGTTCCTTCACGTCATGGAACTGATCGAACATCAGCAGCGTGTTCTTCAGCGCGTTGGCAGCGACGGCGCCGACTTCGGCGTCAGCCAGCAGCTCGATCAGCGGCTGAATGTTGTAGCCGCCCAGCATCGTGCCGAGCAGTTCGGTGGCACGCTCACGTGAGATCAGAGCGCATGCGGTCTCGCCCTTGGCGACAGCGGCCAGGAAACCAGCCTTCACGCGGGCGGCTTCGTCCACGCCGGCGGGCACGCGATGGGTGATCAGGTCGAGCAGCGTCTGCTCTTCGCCGGCAGGCGGGTTCGTCAGCAGTTCGACCAGTTCGGCGGTCTGCTGAGCCGTCAGCGGCAGGGGAGGAATACCGAGCGCGGCGCGGGCGGCCACGTGAGCACGAAAGTTTTCAAGCATGGGAGACCTGCTGAGATGACGTTACAGGGGAATCTTTTCAGGCAACCCGAGGCTGGTCCGGGCGCCGCTTGGGCGCGATTCTAATCGCAATACCCCCACACGGTCAAATGTCTTATATCTTATATAAGAGTCAAGCCTGCGACCTGCCCCTATCTGGGTTACGTCGTTTCCGAGCCCCGCATCCTGTGCAGGTGCCAGCGGGTTCAATTTTCCCCAGGTGGATCAATGGGTTAGACCGGGCTTTGGCGCTGTCGCCGCAAGCAAGCACAGTGTCGACAGCACATGAAACAGCACCAGGCCAACTCGCACAGGCGCAGCAAGCTCAAGGCAAGGGCTCGGGGAGCCTGTCCCCTACGACAGCCTCAGAAGACGGCAATACCGTAATTGCTCCCAGTGGGCCGGCGCGTCGTCATCTCCGACGGTGACAGCCGAGCTGGCGCCCAACCCAAAGGGCGACCTTCGATAGCCCCGATGTACTGGCTGACAAACGATACGGTTTCGGCCTCTCGACCTCTCGACCTCTCGACCTCTCGCAGATTCGATCCTTGATAGGTCGTCTAAACAGACCGTTGCAGTTGCATCTACACAGGTAATGTCAGCCCAACCTTAGACAGGATGACCCGAACCGCGCGGATCGCGGTGACCTGCCTGATTTCTTCCGGCCACTTCAATCTTGAAGAATTGGCTTCGGCTAAACGATACTGGTGCTAGAACTCGCTGGCTCGATTTCCAACGGAGGCAGTATGCTGCCGCACCACCTTGAACTGCACCGCCTCGGATCCATGAGCTGGTTGCGTGCCGCCGTATTGGGCGCCAATGATGGCATTGTCTCGACGGCGAGCCTCGTCGCCGGCGTGGCCTCTGCGCACACCGCTCATGGAAGCGTTGTGCTCACAGCCGTGGCCGGCTTGGTGGCTGGTGCGATGTCAATGGCGACCGGGGAATATGTTTCTGTTTCCTCGCAGGCGGATACCGAAAAGGCCTCCCTCGCCCAGGAGCAGGCCGAACTCAGCGCCGACTTGCCGCGCGAACATCGAGAATTGACTGCAATCTACGTACGTCGCGGCCTGGATGTGTCGCTTGCCAAGCAGGTTGCCGAAAAGCTGATGGCGCACGACGCACTAGGTGCGCATGCGCGTGATGAGCTGGGTATTTCGGAGGTGACATCTGCCCGACCTCTTCAAGCCGCGCTAGCTTCTGCCTCCAGTTTTGCGGTTGGCGCCACGTTGCCGGCAATCGTTGCTGCGCTTGCGCCCCAATCGGTGCTGATTCCAGCCATCGTCATCTCCGCTCTCGTTTCGCTCGCCGCGCTAGGTGGTCTGGCCGCTAAAGCGGGCGGAGCGAAAGTTGGCCCAGGTGTCCTTCGCGTCGTGTTCTGGAGCGCTCCGGCAATGGGCGTGTCCTCAGGCGCCGGTGCGTTGTTCGGTGCGGTTGTCTGAGGCGCGCCGCACGCTCGCTTTGCTTGTCGCCGGACTGTCTGGGGTGTTGGACATCCTCGTCGCCACACGCTTGCGCGCTTCGCCTTGTTTGGCTGTGGTCACTTGAGTTCTTTTTTCCGACTTACGCATGTCCAATTTTTCTTAGCATCCCGCTTGGCCTCGGGGAAGAGATCGAGAAGTCTGCCGCATCCCCGCAGGCAACTATCGGCACAAGCGCGCCCGCGCGCTGACCGACTTTGCGCGAGCGTCGGCGCAGATTTCGGATTTGATGGATGCGGGGGTGCAGGGGTTGGGCTGGGGCCCGCACCGCCACCCCCAACCCGGCCTTCGGGCACCAGCCGCCATGAACATCATATGGAGTAAGACGCAGGGAGCGAGGCGGATCTGCTGATGCCGCGGCAGTGGTGCGTCAGAAGTTCCAGACAATGCCCGCGCGTACCGTACGAGGCTCAGCAGGATGGATATGGTGGTCGCTGATGCCTGTGGCGACGCCGTTAGCATCCACTAGTGACGTTTCGCCCTTGAGCATTGAAGCGTAGTAGTAGTCGATGTCGTTCACCTTCTTGTTGAGGGCGTTCAAGACTTCGACAAACACGCGCACATTCTTTTGCAGCTTGTACCCGACCTTCAGGTTGACCAGGAACGACGACGCGGAGCGCACGCTGTTGTCTTCGATCAGCGGGCGCGGGCCGAAGTAACGCAGCCGTGCGCCGAGCATCCAGCGGTCGCGCGTCCACGACACGCCCGCTGACGCCGTGGTCTGGATCGCTTCTGGGATGTAGTCACCCACCGGGTCGCTGTTGCGGAAGCGCGCGCGGGAGAACGCGGCATCGGCGTCCAGGATCAACTCCGGCATCGGCGTGTAGTACGCCGCCAGTTCCACGCCCGTGCGCCGGCTTGGGCGGCTGGGTTCTGTGGTGCCGGTGTCCCCCGAAAAGACCAACTCCGAGCCGATGTCGAGTCGCCACAGCGATGCGGAAAGCTGCAGGCTGGGAGCCAACTCCTTGGTCCGCACACCGATCTCATAACCCGTGGCGGGCACCAGGACCGACACCCTCTGCACCGGACTGCCGCTCACGGGGTCGACCGTCGTTGTCGCGCCGCGCACGTCGTTGCTGTGATACCCGCGCCCCCAGTTGACGAACACGTCGGTCCGCGTCGTGGGGGAAAGCACCACGCTCATCTTGGGGCTGATGATGTGGTCGGACCCACTGCCCGCGTTAAGTGGGTTGTTGCTGCCGACGTTGTACCAGAACTGATCGGCGCGTATGCCTGCGACGGTGCGCAGCCAAGGCAACCATTGCGTACTGTTGCGCAGGTAGAGCGCGGTGCTGGTCTCGTTCACGGTGTCGCTGCGGACCAGGGCGTAGGGCTGGCGTGCCTGCGTGTTGGTCAGGCTGATCGGGTCGAGCCGGTCGTAGCGCGTCTGCGAGCCGATCTCCGTTTCGCTCTCATGCCCAGCCAGTTGCCCCAGCCAGGTGCGTGACAGGTTGATGCCGGTGGTGACACGGTTCTCGAACTGTTCGAACTGATCCCCTTGCTCGGGGTTGTTCAACGCATAGGTGAAGTTCGAGAACAACTGCAGGCGGCTCTTGATGACGTAGGCGTTTGCCTTGAACTGCCCGTCAGACAGCGGGCGCAGCCAGTCGGCAGACAGGCTGTAGCGCGACGATGCCCCGCTGTCGGTCGGGTCGATTGCGCCAAAGCGTGAGATCAGCCCTTCGTTGATGGCGCGCAACGGCACCTGATCGGTTGAGTTCCACGCGTTCTTGTACGCCATGCCAGTCACGCTCACGCGTTCGCCGCCCCCAAGCGGTACGGTATAGCGCAGCACGCCATTGAGCTTGTGGACGCCCTCAGGCACGGCCCACGGGCCGTTCTCGCCTAACCACTCAAAGCCGTAGAGCAGCGTGCCGGGGCCGACCGTATTGGAGTTGGCAAGCAAGCCGCGCCGGTAGTTGTACTCGCCCAATTCGAATTGCGCGATACCTTGCGGCAGGCGGTCCACGTAGTCGATACGGACGGCCCCCGCAGCGGAAAAATCGGCCTCTTCGCCAAAGTAAGTCCCCTTCTTGTAGGCAATGCCGCTGACCAACTCGGGGATGACGAAATTGAGGTCGGTATAGCCTTGGCCGTGCGCGTGCGTACGCATGTTGACGGGCATGCCGGCCACGGTGGTCGACAGGTCTGTGCCGTGGTCTAGGTTGAAGCCCCGCAGGAAATACTGGTTGGCCTTGCCATCGCCACTGTGCTGCGTGACGATCAGGCCGGGCACGGTCTCCAGCAGTTCGCCCGGGCGCAGCAAGGGGCGGCTCCCCAACTGGGTACGCGGGACGTAGCCTTGATTGGCCGCCTCGCCAGTGGCTACCGCAGCGGCAGCCGAGCCGTCGACAGTCGTCGCTTCAAGCTGAACCTCCGCCTGCTGTACGCCACCCGCGTGAGCGATGCTCGAAGACCCCAGAGCGTAACCAAGACTGCAAAGCATCCGGACTGACCAAGCCTGACCTGCGCGCATGTTCGCGACCCCTCCCTTCTGTATGTTGTATGAACATTTATGCAAGCTTCATACCAGAGTGCTCGTCATCGAGATTCATCGCGCTTCACCCATTCGCGGCCGCTCCGGGTTCAAGGCGGAACGCAAACACCCGCCCCCTCCAGCACCCGTTCCCTCCCCTGCAGATACCGCAGTTTCTCCGCATCCCGCTCCGCCCCGGCTAAGAGATCGACAAGATCCGCCGCATCCGCTCCAGATAACTCACATCGGCCGGCGCTCCATCGCCCAGGCCCGCGGCGGGCAGGCAACGGGCGCGCACTGACATCCGCACATCGCCAGCGGCAAGAACGTGCTGCAGGCGCGTGTTCTCAGCGGTGGCACGTTGCATCTCCGAGAAATGGGTACGGTCTAGCGCGGCGAGCTGGTCGGTAAGCTGCCGGTGCCGGGCGTTTGCAGCCTGCAGCGCGGTCACGACGGTATCGACGGCCACCTGGCGCTCGTGGGCGTGGTCGCGCTGGATCTGCGCGATGGTCTTGTCGTAACGATTGGCCTGCCAGCCGCACGCAGCTGCTTCAGCCACCGCCCGCACACCGGCCGACCTCGCCCGCCTCTACCCCGTCGATGTCGGGCGCACGATGCAACTGCTCAACAAGCACATCCACCAGGCAGACCGCTACACCGGCATGCTCATCGTCCTGCAGGACGACGACGCCAAAGAGCCGGTCGTCATCTCCGCCGGAAGCTATCGGCACAACCGCGCCCGCGCGCTGGCTGACTTCGCGCGGGCGTCGGTGCAGATTTCGGATTTGATTGAGGCGGGGTGTAGGGGTTGGGATGGGGCTCGCAGCCGGCTCTGGCGCAGGGAGCCAGCGACTGCTTTAACCGGCGAGCAGCTTGCCATTAACAAGCATGTGGAGCGTTCTGACAAGGAGAACCACGATCGCGATGCTCAGTATGGCCAGAAGGATGATCGCAAGCACCGTCACGGGCCAAGCCTGGACGAACATGGCGTATTTCAGCGCGGCACTTGCGAGGGCTGCCATCGGAAAGCTGATGGCCCACCAGCCGGAAGCGAACGGAATTCCCTTGCGAAATACCTTGGGCGCGAGCGTAAGAAATATGAAGAGACCGAAGTAGAACAGCAACCCCGAGAATGTGTCGACGCGCTGCGTAAAGTTGGTGTAGGCGAGAAAGCCCACTTCGAACGGCGCCATCAGAATCAACAGCGAAGGAACCATGCCGGCAGGCAGCGGCTCGTGATGAATCATTCGCGACATGATCATCGTAAAGAACAAGAGTGCAATCATCGTTCCAACGGCGAGTGCGAACATGTTGACCTCATGGGCCCACGGCATTGGCATGTTCCCACCTGCAACGGCGATATCCAAAGTGGCGACTCCCGGGATAAACCAGGCAGGAACCGCGTGCGCAGCGTCAATCTTGCCCTGCAACAGCCGGCTCGCAATCGTGAAACAAAGCGCGATCGTCGCAATTGTTCCCACTGTCCAAATGACTTCAGCGAGCGGCTGGCTAAGTTGAGCAACGACCGACGAGAGCAGGAGGATCGCAATCGTGATCGTGCCGAAGAAGTTGCCCGCGATGGGATGTCGAAACTCGCCGCGGACCGCGTCCGGATGTTGGATTGCCTTCACGAGATATCCCGCGCTCAGCACCAAGAACACGACAATCGCGAGGATCCCGACTGCCGCGGATATCAGTGGAGTCAGCCCAAATTCCTGGCTGGCTTGGCGCCACGCAATTGAGAGTCCGGCAATGCCCATTACCGACGCAAACAAGTTGACGGGCAAGTTCTTGATGGAAGCGTTTCGTTGCAAAGCCTGCGGTTGGGTACTCGAAAGTGTTGACACAGCACATTCTCCAGATTCTCGACGCCTTCGCCGAGGAGTGCCTGGATAGTAGATGCTTCCACCTAGAAAGATAATCTGACACTATTGGGAATCATCCTCCCGAGAAACGAGAACATGGCCGATCGCTTCGAATCCATGTCCATCCTGGTGGCCGTGGTCGACGCAGGCAGTTTTTCTGCAGCGGCACGCCGACTCGAGATTCCGCTTGCAACGGTCAGCCGCAAGGTTGCCGAACTCGAGTCGCACCTGAACACTCGGCTCCTGCATCGCTCCACCCGACAACTTGCCCTGACCGAAGCAGGACAGTCCTATGTTGCCGCATGCCGGCGCATTCTCGAGGAAGTGGGAGAGGCAGAGCGTGCCGCGTCGGGGGAATACGCGGCCCCTAAAGGCGAGCTTGTCGTTACCGCGCCCATTGTCTTCGGACGCTTGCACCTGTTGCCGGTGGTCGCGGAATTCCTCAAAACTTACCCGGACATCGATGTGCGGATGGTGCTCACCGACCGCGTGATGCATCTTCTTGAAGAGCAAGTCGACGTCGCGGTGCGGATCGCTGAACTGCCCGACAGCCGTTTCATCGCGGCGCGGATTGGCACAACGCGTCGAGTGGTTTGTGCGAGCCCAGCCTACTTTGCTGAACATGGCACGCCGACGACCCCTCTTGAGATCACCGGCCATGCATGCATCACCATGGAACAGATTGCATCTAGGCAAGTCTGGACCTTCCTGTCGGGCAAAGCGGAGGTGGAGGTGCCGATCCGCTCGCGGCTTGTCGTGAGCACTGCCGAAGCCGCCATCGACGCGGCGGTGGCCGGGATCGGCCTCGCTCGCGTGCTGTCCTACCAAATGGCAGACGCGATGCGTGCGGGTGCGGTCATGACCGTGCTCGACGCATTCGAGCCGCCACCTTGGCCCATCAGTCTCGTTCATCCTGGACAGGGGATCCTACCCTTGAAGTTGCGCGCATTTCTTGATTTCGCCGGGCCGCGATTGAAGACTCGCTTGGAGGAACTGGGCATCTAACGGTCTTTACTTTGCTTAAGGCTCCAGATGTCTAGGTCACGTCCATCGTCTTGTCGGCCATCCGCAAGACCGGCCAGTTCACGACACAACCGCGCATCGACGCCGCGCCCGCTGCCGCGCGCACAACCGCCGACCTCCCCAGCCTCTACCCCGCCGATGTCGAGCACGCGCTGCAGCTGCTCACGCAGTCTCTAGTGTGTTGCATCGACCGGTTAAATCCGCAGCCGAATGCAGACATCGGCGTCCGTTCGCCAGGACTTCCGCGCTAAATTCGCGCGACGGCGTATGACGAACAATCCGATGCGTTCAACGATCCGACCGCTCAACGACAACCTCGCTGACCTGCACTACCGGCGCGATGTCGGTGTAGTTGGCGATGTCGCCAAGGATCTCGGCGCCGTGCTCTTGCATGGCGGCCTGGAAGCCTTCGGCCGAATCACAGATGAACGCGCACATCGCCACGAAGGCGGGCGGCGTACCAGGCGCTCCGCCGGCCAAACCTTTTTCGACGGTGTAGTACGCACAGGCACTGCCCAGCTTGGCCTTGACCATCGGCATATGCCGGTCGCGGTAGTAGGCGTGGTCGAAGCGCGCGCCTTCGGTGTACGGGTACATCACGGTGACCTTGATCATGCGGTTCTCCTTGCCATCGTTGGTGTCATCGTCGAGAAATTTTCGGGACTGCCGACGATCATATCCGTCTTGCTTTGCGCGGGCGTCGGTGTAGATTTCGGATTCGATTGAGGCGGGGGTGCATGCGTTCGGCTGGGGCTCCCATCGCTGGCCGGTTTAGCGGCGATGCGAGCGATTTTGGCCCCCCGTTATCGGGCAGGTCACTTTGACCGCTCCTTGCCCATTGGCATAATTTCGCGTGTGCGGAATTTTTTATTTCAGGGAATGGCGTGGATATCGGGCAAGCCCATCTAGGTGCTATCGAGATTTGGAACGTTCAGCTTCGCAACCACGAGCCGTATTCGTTCACGCGTCTGAAGCGTGTGTTTTTGTCTGACGATTCGCGCCACCGGGTCGTGATGGTCGACGCAAGCAAATTGCTCACCTGCGCAGATAGAGATACCACCGACTATGTACTTCCGAGAGTGGAGAACTGGTATCCAGGCAAGGTTCGCGGTCTTCGTGAGTTTCTCGATCCGAATCAGGTCAGAATTCCCGAGATGCCCTATGTCACGATCAAGACGCGCAACAGGCGCACGCTGCTGGGTCTCGTGGGCTTAGATAAGGAAGGTCTCGTTTCCTTCCGGAACGGCCAGCACCGTGCGCGCTACATGGCGTTTGCCGGTGCCACCCGCTTTCCGGTCGAAGTGCATGAAACCGAGGTTGCCTTGCTGGAACGTTACTGCGCCGCATTGGAGGAGGACAACAACGATGGTGCTCCCCCCACACAAGATGGCGACCTCCTATCCAAGTGAACCTGAGCATGGTGATGCGATGCCCCCGCCGAACCGCGGTATGCGCCCTCACGCTGGCCGCAGCGCTCACGTGGAACAGGGCCCAGTCAGCGTCCGAATCAACGAGCGGTGAAACAGGAGCCTTCTTGGGCATCGCCGGCGTTTCCACTGCCGGCCCCCAGGCCGCGCTAGGCCGTGCCGTCATTGCCGGCGATGCAGCCGGCATTTCAGCGGCGCTGGCCGCTGGCGCGAAGATGGATGCACATGACGCCCGTGGTGTGACTCCGCTGATGGTGGCAGTGGATCGTCAGCAGATCGCATCGGTCACGACGCTGCTAAACGCTGGCGCTGATGCCAATGCAACCGCACTCGACGCCGCCTCACCGGTCAGCTTGGCGGTTGAGAACTACCGCAGCCAGCCTTACGGTCAGCAAATCATGATGGCGGTGTTCCAGGCGGGTGGCCATCCCGATACGCGCCGCCCAAATGGCGACCCGATGTTGATGAAGTTCGTGAACCTGCACGACATCGAGGGCGTACGGATGATGAAGTCAGTCGGTGCGGATCTGGATGCCCGCGATCGCGCCAACGATCCCGTCATCACCAAGGCTGCCCTGGGCATGGACTGGGATGTGGTCTGGTGCCTGATCGAGCTGGGCGCGCGCTTTGACTACGAAGACGGCAGCGCACGCGCCCCGCTAAGCCGCTCGCTCGCCAACAACGCGCCGTCGCGCAGCTCGCCGCTCTTTGTGTACAAGGAAAAGGTGTGGCGGCACCTGCACGATGCCGGCATCAAGGTGCCGTCGCTGTTGCCGAACTGATCGTCTCGGCAGCTCGCTCGCGGCCAGACTCCAGTGCGGGTCTGCATTCATGCGGCATAATTTTGGACAAATTTTGAACAGGTTTTGAACACCCTCGCGCCGTTATGCCTTATGTAGTCACCGAGTCGTGCATTCAATGCAGATACACCGACTGCGTGGCGGTCTGCCCCATGGACTGCTTCCACGCCGGCCCGAATTTCCTGGTAATCGATCCGGATGAATGCATCGATTGCTCGATCTGCGTGCCCGAGTGCCCGGTGGGCGCGATCTATCCGGCGGCGGAGGTGCCGGCGGATCAGCAGGACTTCATTGCCTTGAACGCACAACTCTCGCGCCGCGCCGACTGGCCCCGCCTGACCAAGGTGCAACCGCCACTGCCCGATCATGCGCACTGGGCGCAAGTGAAAGACAAGCGCGATGGTTTGGTCATCGTTCCCGACTAATTCGACGCTTACCTCGCACAGGACATCTCTCCATGACTGATCGAATCCTGCTCAGCATCGACGCCGGCGTGGCCGAAGTTCGGCTCAACCGCCCCGAGAAAATGAACGCCATCGACCCGGCCATGTTCGAAGCGCTCGTCAACATTGGTGAACGCCTGATGAACGAGGCCGATCTACGCGCCGTGGTGCTCTCGGGTGAGGGGCGCGCTTTCTGCGCAGGGCTGGACATGGGAAGCATGTCCAGCCTGGGCAACAACGATGCGGGTTCGGACATCACCGCCGGCCGCCTTGCCAAACGCACGCATGGGGCGGCAAACCTGCCGCAGTACGCCTGCACGGTATGGCGCGCCCTGCCGGTGCCGGTGCTGGCTGCAGTGCATGGTGTCGCTTACGGCGGCGGTTTGCAGATCGCGCTCGGCGCAGACGTGCGTTACGTGGCGGCCGACACGCGCCTGTCAATCATGGAAATCAAGTGGGGCTTGGTGCCCGACATGGGCGGCATGGCGCTCACGCGCGGTTTGGTCCGCCCGGATCATCTGCGCGAGCTGATCTACAGCGGCCGCATCGTCAATGGCGAAGAAGCCTGCGCCCTGGGGCTGGCGACGCACGTGGTGGACGATCCGCGTGCCGCGGCCCTGGCGGCAGCGCGCGCCATTGCGCAGAAGAGTCCCGACGCCATCCGCGCCGGCAAGCGCTTGATGCGTGTTGTGGAGGACGGCGACACCGCGGCCATTCTGCTGGCCGAGTCGGTCGAGCAAGACCGCCTGATCGGCGCGGCCAATCAGCGCGAGGCGGTGCTGGCTGGCATGCAGAACCGGACGCCGATCTTTCAACCGGCCGCGAAGCTTGAAGGGAAATAGCCCGACGCAATGGACTCAGGCGGCGGCGCGTTTGCCGCCCATCGAGGCGCGCATGGCATGCGAGCGACGGACCACCTCGTCGTGCAGCTTCGGGCGCAGCCCCAGGGCAAATGCCGTCTCGGCCACGAGGAACAGCGGGCCGATCACCAGGCCTGCCAGATCGTCGACGAACGCCGGTTTGCGTCCCTCGTAGTAGTGGCCGACAAACTGGATGATCCAGCCGATCACGAACAGGCCAATGCCCACTGACAACCAGGCCACCGTCGAATGCGCGGCCACGTGGTTGCCCGCCCACACGCACGCGGCGATCAAGGCGAACATCACCACGCCGAACATGGCGTCCAAACGCAGGTAAAACACCGTCGTCAGCGCCAGCACGATCAGCGCGGGTGTCAGGGCCACGCCTGACAGGTCTGCCAGCACAGGCCGCGACAGCAACACCGCAACCGCCAGCACGATCGCCGGAATGCCGACAAAGTGCGTGGCGATATTGCGGCCGTCCTGGTGGTAGGCGGCGTAGTTGGAAAGATGGTCGGACAGGGTCCGCATGAGAGCCTCCGGTTCTTGTGCGTTTGCAGCATGGACGCTCCAGCCACACGCTCGTTATGATCGTTCCATCCTAGTCAGTGGATGGCACGCCGCTCTGTCGCGTAGCCGACAAATTCCACGTTTCCGAAGCGTTCCTCAGCCGCTCCTCATGGACCACCCCGTTGCCACATCCGGCACGCTGGATACCCCCTCGTACCGTGAACGCCTGCTCGCCAGCAGTTGGTTCGGCACGCTGGACGCAGCCTTGCAGGACGCATTGGTCGACATTGCCGCCGTACGCCGCCTGGGCGCTGGTGAAATCCTCTTCCAGCGTGGCGACGCGCCCGACGGCCTGTACTGCGTGGTGGAAGGCACGGTCCGCATCGGCGCCACCAGTGCGGACGGGCGCGAAGCCCTGCTGGCCGTGCTGGAGCCCGTCAACTGGTTTGGCGAGATCGGCGTGTTCGACCGCCAGCCCCGCACCCATGACGCTCGCGCCGACGGCAATACGACATTGCTGCATATGCCGCAGGCGGCGCTGATTGCCTTGCTGGAGAACTCACCCGCGCTGCTGCATGCGTTTGCCTTGCTGCTGACGCACAAGCTGCGGCTGACCTTCACGGTGCTGGAAGAAACCGCGCTGCTGCCCGCCCCGGTGCGCGTGGCGCGGCGCCTGCTACTGATGGCCGATGGCTATGGCGACCTGCGCCTGGGCACCCGCCGTGTGCTGCGCGTGCCACAGGAGCAGCTTGCGCAACTGCTGGCGCTGTCCCGCCAGACCGTGAACCAGGTGCTCAAGGATTTCCAGGCGCGCGGCATGCTCAAGCTCGCCTACGGGGAAATCGAACTGCTGGACTTTGCCGGTCTGCGCGAAGTGGCGCATAAGCTGACATATGAGGCGGCCAGGGGGTGAAATCCCGGCCAATACCCCTACATGCGATGAGTTAGGAGCAATCCTATAATGTGTTCCCACTTGCACATTCGCCCTTCGCATGGTGCGGAGTCGGCGATGCGAGTGTCCTTCAACGGAAGAGAAACATCATGCCCCGCCAGACCCCCATCGAGCGCTATCGCAACATCGGCATCTCGGCGCACATCGACGCCGGCAAAACCACCACGACCGAGCGCATCCTGTTCTACACCGGGGTCAATCACAAGATAGGCGAGGTGCATGACGGCGCGGCCACGATGGACTGGATGGAGCAGGAGCAGGAGCGCGGCATCACCATCACGTCCGCGGCGACGCACTGCATGTGGCGCGGCATGGCGGGGGACCGCCCGGAATACCGCATCAACATCATCGACACCCCGGGCCACGTCGATTTCACCATCGAGGTGGAGCGCTCCATGCGTGTGCTCGACGGCGCGTGCATGGTCTACGACTCCGTGGGCGGCGTGCAGCCGCAGTCGGAAACCGTCTGGCGCCAGGCCAACAAGTACAAGGTGCCGCGCATTGCGTTCGTCAACAAGATGGACCGCATCGGCGCGGATTTCTTCCGCGTCGAGCGCCAGATGCGCGACCGACTGAAAGGCAACCCGGTGCCGATCCAGATTCCCGTCGGCGCGGAAGATCATTTCCGCGGCGTGGTCGACCTCGTCAAGATGAAGGAGATCTTGTGGGACGACGCCTCGCAGGGTGTCAAGTTCGAGTACACCGACATTGACGAAACGCTGAAAGCCACCGCACAGGAATGGCGCGACAAGATGGTCGAGGCTGCGGCGGAGGCGGATGAGGAACTGCTCAACAAGTACCTTGGCGGCGAAGAGCTGACCGAAGCCGAGATCAAGCGCGGCCTGCGCAAGCGCACCATCGCCGGCGAGATCGTGCCGATGCTGTGTGGCTCCGCGTTCAAGAACAAAGGCGTGCAGGCATTGCTCGATGCTGTGGTCGACTACCTGCCCTCGCCGGTGGACATTCCGTCCATTCAGGGCCACGGCGAGAAAGACGAGCCCCTTGAGCGCCATGCCAGCGACAGCGAACCCTTCTCCGCCCTCGCCTTCAAGATCATGACCGACCCGTTCGTCGGCCAACTCGCGTTCTTTCGCGTCTATTCGGGCAAGATCAATTCGGGCGACACGGTCTACAACTCGGTCAAGGGTAAGCGCGAGCGCCTGGGCCGGATCCTGCAGATGCACGCCAACCAGCGCGAAGAGATCAAGGAAGTGCTGGCCGGTGACATCGCCGCCGCCGTGGGCCTGAAAGATGTGACAACCGGCGAAACGCTGTGCGATCCCGAGCACGTCATCGTGCTGGAGCGCATGGAATTTCCCGAGCCCGTCATCAGCCAAGCCGTCGAGCCCAAGACCAAGGCCGACCAGGAGAAGATGGGCATTGCCCTGAACCGACTGGCGCAGGAAGACCCGTCGTTCCGCGTGAAGACGGATGAAGAATCCGGCCAGACCATCATTTCGGGCATGGGCGAGCTGCACCTCGAAATCCTGGTCGACCGCATGAAGCGCGAGTTTGGCGTGGAAGCGACCGTGGGCAAGCCGCAGGTGGCTTACCGCGAAACCATCAAGAAGGCCGCTGAAGACGTCGAAGGCAAGTTCGTCAAGCAATCGGGCGGACGCGGCCAATACGGCCACGCAGTCATCACGCTGGAGCCGAACGACGGCAAGGGTTACGAGTTCATCGACGAGATCAAGGGCGGCGTGATCCCGCGCGAGTTCATCCCGGCGGTGGACAAGGGCATCCGTGACACGCTCAACACGGGCGTGCTGGCGGGCTACCCGGTGGTGGACGTGAAGGTGCGCCTGACCTTCGGCTCTTATCACGACGTGGATTCGAACGAAAACGCGTTCCGCATGGCCGGCTCGATGGCCTTCAAGGACGCCATGCGCAAGGCCGGCCCGATCCTGCTCGAACCGATGATGGCCGTGGAAGTGGAAACGCCCGAAGACTACATGGGCAACGTGATCGGCGATTTGTCGTCGCGGCGCGGCATGGTGCAAGGCACGGAAGACATTCCGGGCGGCGGTGGCAAGGTCGTGCACGCCGAGGTGCCGCTGGCCGAGATGTTCGGCTACTCCACCAACCTGCGCTCGCTCAGCCAAGGCCGTGCGACGTACACGATGGAGTTCAAGCACTACGCTGAAGCACCGCGCAATGTGTCGGAAGCGGTGATGGCGGCCAAGAAGGTCTGACGCTTTTCTTGCTGCATCCACTGCGGCCGCCTAGCGCGGCCGCAGTGCTTTACGGGCTAGCCCGCAGGCAGGTTCTCGACGCAGAAATCGATGAACGCATGCACCTTGGCCGGCAGGTAACGACGCGACGGATACAACGCGTACAGCGCAAAGCGCTCATCCGGCCAATCGGGGAACAGGTCGACAAGCTGACCGCTGCGCCGCAGCTCTTCTGTACCGAGCGCCATCACCTGGGCAATGCCCGCCCCCGCCACACAAGCCGCATGCATCGTGCGCACGTCCGACACCATCAACCGCCCGGCGGGCCGGATCTCGATGCGCTCTGTCTGGCGCCAGAACTCCCACTCGTACGGGCGCCCTGTCACCGGGTTGTAGAACAGGATGCGCTCGTGTGAAGGTACATCGCGCGGATGCGCTGGCTTCCCGCGCCGTGCGATGTAATCCGGCGATGCCACGGTCACGATGCGCGTCTCGACCAGCTTGCGCGCCACGAACGAGCCCACGGGCGGCGGCCCGAAGCGGATGGCCAGATCAAACCCATCGGCGACCAGGTCGCCCACGTCGTCCCGCATGATCAGTTCGAGCGACAAGTCTGGATGACGGTCGAGAAAGCCCGCCACCGGCGTCGCCAATGCCATCCGGGAGAAAAACGGATCGACATTCACCCGCAAGCGCCCCTGCACCGCGCCAACCGCACCCGAGGCCATCGCGGCGGCATCGGCGATGCCCGTCAGGTGCGGGCTGACCTGCTCGTAGAGGCGGCGGCCTTCATCGGTGAGCGTGAGCGAACGCGTGGTCCGCTCAATCAGGCGCACGCCGATGCGCGCTTCCAACCGGCTGACCGCGCGACTCACTCCGGAGGGCGACAAACCCAGCGCATCGGCCGCGCGCACGAAACTGCCGCTTTCCGCCACGGCCGCCAGCAGCGTGATGCCGGAGAACAATTGCCCATCGAACGTCATGCAATCCTTTCCATCCCGCCGCTATTGCGGGAGTTTTTTCACGAATGATTTGCATGGTACGCACTTTATTCAAAGATCGGCAATCGGCACCATGGCCGTCCAGTGTTCATGGCAACCCAAGGAGCCCCACGTGCAACAAGCATTGAAGACGCAAGGTGTTTCCATTCCCCGGCTGGGCCTCGGCACATTCCGCGTGGCCAGCAACGTATGCCAGCCTGTCGTCGAGAGCGCACTGGCGCTCGGTTATCGGCACGTCGACACGGCCGCGATGTATGCCAACGAAGATGCCGTCGGCGCGGCCATTGCTGCCTCGGGCCTGCCGCGCGAAGAGGTGTTCGTCACCACCAAGGTGTGGCATGACCAGCTCGCGCCGCGCGCCATTCCGCTCGCATTGGAGCAGAGCCTTGCCAAGCTGAAACTCGAATACGTCGACTTGTACCTCGTCCACTGGCCCGCACCCGGCATGGACATGGCCGCAACGATGGAAGCGATGATGGCGCTGCATGAAAGCGGCCACGTGCGGGCCATTGGCGTGTGTAATTTCAACCTGCCGATGCTCAAGACCGCCATTGACACCATCGGCGCGCCCCTCGCTTGCGTGCAGGTGGAATATCACCCGTTTTTGGATCAGTCGGCGCTGCTGGCCTATCTCGGCGACAAGGGAATTCCGCTCACCGCCTACGCACCGCTCGCGCAAGGTCGCGCGGCAGAAGACGCCACGTTGCAGGCGATCGGTCACAAGCACGGCGCATCGGCATCACAGGTGGCCATTGCGTGGTTGCTGGAGCAACCTAACGTGATCGCCATCCCCAAGGCCCAACGGCGTGAGAGCCAGCAGGCCAACCTCGACGCGCTGCGCCTGCACCTGGACGACGCAGATCGTGCCGCCATTGCCGCCTTGCCGAAGACGCTGCGTTACGTACAACCGGCCTTCGCGCCGGATTGGGATGCCGTGACAGCCTAACGCAGCCAGAGCAGCCACGCGTACACGATGCCCGCCGCAGCCAGTAGAAACGGCATCGAGTACGCGTGAAACGCCCACCAGGCACGGCGGTCGCCCAGCATGCGCAATGCAATCAGGTTGGCCAATGACCCGATGAGCGTGCCGAATCCGCCCACGCTTACCGCAAAGGCAATCATAGGCCAGTCATGCGAATACTCGGCCAGCAGGATCGCCGCCGGCACGTTGCTAATGACCTGCGACACGCCAATGCCAGCCCAGTACAGATGCATTGGATTGCTCAACGCCAGCGCATCCAGCGCCTGCCGCACGATGCCAAGCTGCGCCACCAGCCGCAGGTCAATGAACATCAGCATAAACACGAGCAGCAGCCCCCAGTCGACCCGCGCCAGCACATAGCGCGCGCCGATGAGGTACAGCACGATCAACCCGGCCGCTGCGGCCAGCGGATGGCCCAGATCGGTCAGCACCAGAAACGGCACATACAGCAAGAGCGCCGGCACCAGCAGGCGCTTGTGCAATTCCACATCAGCGGTTTCGGCATGCAGATGGATTTCTTGCGAGGCAAAGGCGAACCAGGTCACCACCAGCAGCAAGACCATCAGGAGCGCGACCATCGGCGCCATCTGCCAGACAAACGCGCCAAACGACAGCCCGGATTGATGCCACAGGAAGAGGTTCTGCGGATTGCCGATCGGCGTGAGCGCTGAACCCGCGTTGACCGCCAACGCTTCGAATATCACCAGCCGCGCCACCGGCAGGCTGGCGACCTGCCGCAAACCGACCGTGAGCGGCACGATCACGAACAGCGCCACATCGTTGGTCAACATCGTCGACAGCGCCGCCGAAGCCGCTACCAGGCTGAGTGCCAGCACACGCTGGCTGCTGACAACGTCGACGAGGCGCCGGCCGAGCAACTGAAGCATGCCGCTGGCCTCAACTGCCTTGGTCAGGATGAGCAAACCGGCCAACGCGGCAATGGTGTGCCAGTCGATCAGCGCCGGATATTCAACGATGCGCTTGGGTGCCACAAGCGTCAGCGCGCCGCAGATGGCCAGCAGGGACCAGAAGAAAACGTCTTGTTTGAGGTGATGCCAGAACGGCGGGTGGTGCGGCACGGCTTTCGCCATGTGGGTGCGTGGCGTATCGCCGTTCATACGAAAGAAAAAGGAAACGTTGGCGCAAACGCGCACAAACCAACCGGGCGCGGTTTGCCCGGCCGATTGTAGTGCGACTGCCTCCTGCGCTCAATCGCAAGCCGGGCACGCTTGCGTACCCGGCCTGTGCCGAGGGTCAGCTTACGATTCGCGCGAACCCGAACCGCCCGGACGATCCGAGCCGCCCGACGAACCGCCGGCACCTGGACGGTCCGAAGATGTCACGCGCGAGCGATCTTCTGCGCTGCCGCCGGCATGCGGTGCACCTTGCTGGCCAGCTTGGCTATGCGAGGCGCCCGGATGATAGGCCGACTGCGGATGGCGCTCCGGCCCGCGATACTGACCTGCCAGGCCGTGACCGCCGCCCGTGCCGCCCATCGATGAGCCCTGCTCCGAACGCTCATGGCCGGCTTCCGTCCCACCGCCACCTTGCGTTGGCTGAGCCGGGTGATTGGCGATCACGCGCTCGATCTCGGCAACGGCTTCTCGCGGCGCCAGAACGACCTCCAGCCCCAGCGCGCCCGCCACGGCCATCAGCGTCGACAGGCGGGGATCGGCACGACCGGATTCCGCGCGCAAATACGCTTCGCGAGAGATACCGGCCATCTTGGCGACATCTTCCTGTTTGAGCTTGCGCGACTTGCGCAGACTGTGTAACTGCTTGAAAGGCTGTTCCATCTGTTCGCTCCTGCACCTGAGATGGGAAACACCGCCGGGTCTGACCCGAACGATGGGCTGAAAATATGCGGGTCGGGTGGGCTGCACCTTCGTCCGCGGTCATACACAGCGCGGCAGCGGCGACGCGTGTCATCTATGCACGCCGTTGCACACGTTCTTGGGGCGGCCTCCGTAAGTGTTTTCTACAGAGTAGACGTAATTTCGACTGCACCCAATATCGACGCGTGATGAAAGCACATCTCATCCACCGTGTTTATGGGGACAAGGCGCCTTGAAGGTCAGTTCCCTCACAGATGTCGTTTTCTTCGCTTGACAGGTCATTTTTGTGACGCCTCAAGCGCAAATCCTTGCACCCGCACCACGTTTCGTCGATCCGCGCTTGCCCTATCCACCAATCGGAGGGTGCTCGACGGGAGAGAACCGCCTGAGCCTCCTGCGTCGCGGTCGGGCGACTGCGCGTGCCTACCGTCACGCAATTGCCGTGCCGAGGTGACGCGGCGATCAGGTGGCGGCGGGGCAGGAATTAATGGAAATCGCGGCTGGAAGTGGCGAGGCGCCCCAGAAGTGGGGTCAGATCTACCAGATGCTGGGCGACAAGGTGTCGGGTCTCGCGCTCACATTGCCATTTGCCGTAGACGCCCAGCAACTGGGCGTTCAGCACTTCGTGTCGCTGACGCTCGATCAAGTGCGCCCAGAGGATGACGTTGATCGCGCCCGTCTCGTCTTCAATGGAAACGAAAATTGTGCCGTTGGCCGTGCCCGGCCGCTGCCGCACGGTGACAATCCCGCAAGCGCGCGCCAGTTGCCCGTTGCGATAACCGGCCAGCGTGGCGGCGGTGGCAAAACGCATGCGTTCGAGCCGCGCGCGCAGCAGCCCTACCGGATGGCTCTGCAGCGACAACCCCAGGCTGCCGTAATCAGCCATCACCTCTTCACCAAGGGGCGGCGCGGGCAGCACGAGCGGCGCCTCCACCGGACGGGCCTGGCGCAGCAGCGCGTGATCCTGGCCAGGCTCCTGCAGGGCGAGCGTTTGCCAGAGCGCCTGACGACGGTGACCGGCCAGCGGCTTGAGCGCATTGGCTGCGGCCAGCACGTTCAGGTCGTGGCGGTCGAGAGCAGCTCGATGGGCCAGATCCTCCACGCTAGTAAAGGGCGCTTGAGCGCGAGCCGCTTCAATGCGCTTGGCAGCCGGCTTGCGCATGCCTCGAATGCGATTCAACCCGAGGCGGATGTCGGGCTGCTCCACGCCATCGCCATCTGCGTCGCCATCGGTTCGGGGATGCAGCGTGCTGTCCCACACGCTGGCCGTCACGTCCGCCGGCAGCACACGCACATGGCTGCGCCGCGCCTCCTGCACCAGTTGCGACGGCGAATAGAACCCCATCGGCAGGCTGTTGAGCAGCGCCGCAAAGAACGCCGCCGGCTCGTGGCATTTCAGGAAGCTGCTGACGTAGGCCAGCTTGGCAAAACCTGCCGCATGGCTTTCGGGAAAGCCGTATTCGGCAAAGCCTTCCATCTGCTTGCACAGCGCGTCAACAAAAGCGGGGTCGTAGCCCCGCTTCTCGACCATCGCATGCACCAGACGCTCCTGATGCTGCGTGAGATTGCCCTTGCGCTTCCAGGCGGCCATGTCGCGGCGTAAGCGGTCGGCATCGTCCGGAGTGAAATCGCCGGCCTTCATGGCGATCTCCATCACCTGCTCCTGGAAGATCGGCACACCCAGCGTGCGTTCGAGCACCGCTTTCACCTCGGGGCCGGGGTATGTCACGCAATCGGTATTGCCATTGCGCTTGGCCTCGCGCCGCTGCAGATACGGGTGCACCATGCCGCCCTGGATCGGCCCGGGCCGCACGATGGCCACCTGGATCACCAGGTCGTAATACTCGCGCGGACGCAGACGCGGCAACATCGACTGCTGCGCACGCGATTCGATCTGGAACACGCCGATAGTCTCGGCGCGGCAGATCATGTCGTAGGTTTCCTTGTCGTCATCGTGCAGGTTCTGCATGGCGAGCTTGCCGGTTGCGCCGTAGTGCTCGCGCCGTCCGGGCAACGCGTCAAGCATGTCGAGGGTGCGGCGAATGGCCGTCAGCATGCCCAGCGCCAGCACGTCCACCTTCAGCAGGCGCAGCGATTCGAGATCGTCTTTATCCCACTGGATGACGCGGCGATTTTCCATCGCCGCGTTCTCGATCGGCACCAGGCGCGAAAGTTTGCCCTGCGCAATCACGAACCCGCCCACATGCTGCGACAGATGGCGCGGAAAACCGCGCAACTGGTCCACCAACTGAGCCCAGCGCAGCACCAACGGCGATTCTGGGTCCAGTCCCTGCTGACCAGCACGCTGGGCAAATTCCTTGCGGCTATCCCACCACGCCTGCCCCTTGGCCACCTGCTCGATGATCCCCAGATCGATGCCGAGCGCGCGGCCGACGTCGCGTAGTGCGCTGCGCGTGCGGTAGGTGATGAGCGCGGCCGCCAGCGCAGTGCGTGTCACGCCGTACTTGTTGTAGATGTACTGGATGACCTCTTCGCGGCGCTGATGCTCGAAATCGACGTCGATGTCGGGCGGCTCATTGCGTGCACGCGAAAGAAAGCGTGCGAACAGCGTATTGCCGCTGTCCGGGTTGACCTCGGTAATCCCCAGGCAATAACACACCGCCGAGTTGGCCGCCGAGCCACGTCCCTGGCAGAGAATATTCTCGCTGCGCGCAAACTTCACCACGTCATAGACGGTCAGGAAGAACGGTTCGTAACCCAGCTCGGCAATCAGCCCGAGTTCCTCCTGAATCTGCGCACGCACCTTCTCTGGCACGCCGTTTGGATAACGCTGCTCCGCACCGGCCAACGTTTCAGCCCGCAGGTATTCCGCCGGGGTCATGCCTTCCGGCACGACTTCGCTCGGATATTCATACTCGATCTCGTCGAGAGAAAAATTGCACAGCGCCGCCAGTTCCACTGTCCGATGCAGGATCTTGGCGCCGCGCTCGCCTTGATAGAGAAACGCAAACTGCATGCGCGTTCGCATCGCCTGTTCAGCGCTGGGCGCAAGTTCCAGCCCGCATTCAGAAAGCGGCTTGGACAGGCGGATGGCGGTCAGCACGTCGTGCAGCGGCTTGCGTTGACGTGTGTGCATCTGCACCCCACCGGTCGCGACCATAGGCACATCAATCTGTTCCGACACCGCCACGACCGTGCCGCGATGGCGATCATCCGCGTGCCTTAACGGCAACTCCAGTGCAATCGATAGCCGATCACCGAACACGCGCTGGCACCACCACGCCTGGGCCAGCAGTTGCTGCGGGTCGGGATCGTAGTCGGGCAACAGAATCGCCAGGCAATCGGGCACGCCGCGCAGGTGAGCGAGTTCGCCTTGGGGCGCGGCCAAATCGTCAGCCAGCAAGCGGTACTCGCCCTTGGGTGCTGCCAGCCGCGCGTGCGTGATGATCTCGCTCAGGTTGCCGTAGCCCTCGATGTTATGTGCCAGCAGCACCAGCCGCAGCCAGGGTTCGCCATCGGCATTGCGCACCGTAAAGCGGCTGCCGATGATGAGCTTCAGTTCGTGTTCCTTGGAGGCCACAAGCGCTCGCGCGGTGCCCGCCACAGAGCATTCGTCGGTCAGCGCCAGCGCTTGATAACCGTAAAGCTTGGCGCGCTCCACCAGTTCGTACGGATGCGACGCGCCGGTCAGGAACGTGAAGTTGCTGATGCAATGCAGCTCGGCATAGTCGGGGAGAAGGGGGAGTGGCGTGGCCGAAGTCATGACGTGCTTAGCCGAACAAGCCGTGCAGATACCAGCGGACGTCCTCATCTCCCGCGTTGGCATTGCCTGCGGAAACGCGCTCGCGATACACCCAGTAACGCACGCCTTGTTCTCCCTGGGCGATGAAGTAATCCCTCTTGATGAGATCGTCGTCCCACCAGCCGGATTCAATGCGCTCGGGCATCGACACCAGCCGCAACAGCCCGCGGTAATACGGATAGTCCTGACGTGTCAGCAGCGGGATCGGCTTCTCCAAAAGCCACAGCGGCCGCTCCGGCTGCTGCGCGTGCCATTGCGCCAATGCCTGACGCGCGGAGGCACGGCTCTGCGCGGTGGTTGCCGCATTCACCTCAACCCAGTGATTGGCGCGCTCGGGCCGATGGTCGGCACACGGCTGCGGGTGACGCACGTTCTCAGCCCCCAGCCGGGCGATCAGCGTGTCGATCAGGCGCGCGGCATCTTCCGCGCAACCACCGGGCTCGGGAAACAGCGATTCCGTAGGCGGCGCGAGCGGCGTAGCGTCGGTCACCGTCAGGCGCAGTTCGACCACCGGCGCGATCAGGGTGAGCCGATTCACACGCTCATGCAGCACCCGTGACAAGTGCGCCAGTGTGCGAACAGGCTGTGCCAGCGCGATCTCCACCGGCGTGGAGGAATCAACATCCTCACTGCCCCGGCCACGCCGGCGTTCGTGCTCCAGCGTGAGTCGATACGTCTTGGCGCCCAATTGAAGCGCCGACAACCAGCCCACCAGTTGTAACAACAATTGCTCCGTGGCTGCCAGCACACCTTCCGCGTTATCGATGCGGCCTGATAATTCCAACGGCACATCAAAGCGCAGCGGCGCGGTAAACCACGTGAAGCTCTCGTGCCCATTGCCATAAGCGGCGTCGAGCGTATCCACCAACAACGGCCCGCAGCGCCGCCGCAGCCCGCTGCGCGGTAACTCGCGTAAATCGGATAGCGTGCGGCAGCCGAGGCCTTCAAGCCAATCGGGCCGCGTGAGACGGGCCACCGCATCGACCGGCAATCGATCAAGCAACGCCGACAACCGCTCCTGCCGTACCGCCCTCCGCGCGCACCCCTGACGTGCTGCCGAGCGACGACGGCCACGTATCGGCGCCGGCTGTGCACTGGCAAGCCATGCCGCACCGCGTGCCGTCGGCCCCGTGCCAAGCTGGGGCATGGCGCCCAACCGAACCGCGCAATACTTCACCGCCCGACACAGCGCGCGATGCCCACCGAACAGGCGCAAGCTAGCCTCGACCTCCAACAACACAGTCGCCTCATCCACCACGTCCAACGTGACATGCGGCGTGAATGCCAGCAGCGCCAGCGCCAGCGATTGCAGCAACCGCGCCTCGGCCGCCACGTCACGATCAAGCTGTATCGCGTGCGGTACCAGTGCCTGCGCGCCCGCCCGGCGCAGGCCTGCATGTACGCCTTCGCGCATCGCCAAACGGTTGGCCGACACCACTCGCTCCTGCTCCAGCACCACGACCGGCAAAGGCAGCGCGGCCGGATCAGACCACCGGGGTCGAAGCGCGTCGAGTGGGAGGCGGGGCAGATGCACCGCGATCCAGAACGGCATGATCGGGAGTGTTTTGATCGGAAACGCCTGACAAAGCATCGAACGCAACCGAAGACGAAGGAGACGAAAGCGCGGCCAGCAATTTCGCCGTGGCCGGATCCATGATGAACGGCTCGACGGGCGGCACAGGCAACGGACGCACGGAAGCGCGCCCGGCCCGAAGCGGATCGGCCAGCGGCAGCAGCAACGGAGATTCACGCAACGGCCCGCGCCGCTTGTGGAAGAGGATGGACAGCGCATCGGCGCCAGCCGGTTCCAGCCCCAGACGAAGCACCGCCGGCGACGACTCACGCTGCGCCTGGGCCGGCCGGAACACCCAGATGGCGCTCTCTCCCGCCTGGGCCAACACTTGCAGCCTACGCAACTCTCCCGGGCGTGCCCGGTTCAGCCAGATCAGCACACCACCGAAAGCCTTGCTGCGTAGAACCTGCTCGGCTGCCCACAGAAGATCGGCCGGCTTGTCAGCGCGTACCCAGACGATCTGTTCAGGCGAGAAATCCCAACCCACCAGCCTCACTGCATTCGGCAGATGTGGCGGAGCAATCAGCGCGACGCGCCCTGCGCCCGTGCACAACGTAGACAACGCCGGACGCAGCAACCGGCATTCACCAATACCGGATTGTGGGCACAGCAGCTCGGTCAATCCGCCGAGGGGCCAGCCACCACCGGGCAACTCGGCATTCAGCGAGTCATACCCTGTGGTCAGAACGCGCCCGTCACCTCGCGCCAGATGGCCTGCACTCCACAACGCCGGATGCAGTGTTTCCGGCAATGGCCGCGTCGGCCTTCTCGGCACGGGCGAACGCGCCCCAAACACCGCCCGCCCAGCGGGGACGGGGTATTCCGCTACATCTTCGGCGATGAAAAGAGACGGGGACAACGCAAACATGGAAACGCCAAAGCAAGTCGGTGGATACTGTACAAATATACAGTATCACAGCTTTTCTTCAAGGCGGGTCTAGTTTTGCGTGTGCGTTGCGAGACGGCGATAACGGCAATCTCGAAGCACTGAAATGGAAGGCTTTGAAGTAAACGTCACCCAAATTGATGGTGACCCTACACCGGAATTAGTACCGTCCAGAAGTGGAGATTTCCGGCGTCTGACCCTACACCGGAATTAGTACCGTCCAGAAGTGGAGATTTCCGGCGTCGTTGATTCGTCCGTCGAGGCGCTTTCCCTTGCCTGACGGGC
>NZ_CATZBU010000007.1:0-222274 GCF_958405935.1 Ralstonia psammae | reverse complement strand
CAGCCAGCAGCACGATGGTGTAGACCGCCATGATCACGGCGGTGACGCGCTGCGCGAGGAAATCCTTCAGGCCGTAGTGCGCGCCGACAACCAGGCGCTTGGGACCGATATTGTTATTTGCCATCAGGGGCTCCTCAGAACAGGCCGAACAGCTTTGCGCCGAACACGACGGTCAGCAGCAGGCTGACGATCAGCACGCTCACAGCCGACTTGGAGGCCGAGGCCTTGTCGATGCCGATATGCAGATCGAGGATCAGGTAACGGACGCCGGCGCAGAAATGGTGCAGATACGCCCAGATGAGGGCGAGGACGACGACCTTGGCGAAGCCGTTGGACAGAAGCGCCGAGAACTTGGCGAAACTGATTTCCGATGTGAGACTTTGCTCAAACAAGTACAGCACGAACGGAAGAAGAAGGAACATCAGCGCACCGCTGGCACGGTGCAAGATGGACACCTTACCGGCCCAGGGCAAGCGGTAACGGGCGATATCGCCCAAACCGATGTTCCTGTATACCGGCCTGGCTTTCTTGATGGCTTCTGCCATGGTCAGACCCCAATTGGCTAATCAACAAACAAAACAGCTTTGCACAAATCCGCAAGATTCTAGCGCGCTTTTGTTGCGCAGCGCACCAATAATTCCATGCGACGCGCTCCACTTTTGTGCTTCCTGCCCTCGCCTGCCAGTGGCGTGATACGGGGGCCGATTGTCCTCTTTACACTGCATTCATGACGCGCAATACGCTGTTGCGCAACGCACAAACTAAGGCTCCGCCGAGGCCGGAGCCGCCCGCACGGATCAGCCCCGGCGATGCGTCATCAATTCAGTTCGTTCTGGTAGTAGTGCCGCGTCGTGACGTACAGGCCACGGCGTATCTCCACCGGTTTGTCGCCGAACGTGTGCGACACACGCTCCACCGAGAGCAAGGGCGATTCAGCCGCCACCGACAGTAACTCAGCCGTGGCCGCATCGGCCGCCACAGCACGGATGCGCTCGGTGGCACGCAGCATGCGCACGCCGAACTCCGTCTCGAAGAACGCGTACATCGGGCCTTTCCACTCGGTCAGCTTTTCAGCCGTCAGCCCTTTGAAGCTCGCGCCCGGTAGCCAGATCTCTTCCAGCACGGTTGGCTCACCCGAAAAGAACAGGATGCGGCGGATCTGCACAACGCTGTCGCCGGCCTTGAGTTCGAGCAGGCGGGCAATCTCGGCCGGGGCACGCATGCGCTTGCACTCCAACACTCGGCTGCTCGGGTAGTGCTGCTCGCCCTGCTCCGGCATCAGACGCAAGAAACGGAACTGCACACCCTCTTCATAGTGGGTGGTAACGAAGGTGCCCTTGCCCTGGCGTCGCGCGACCAGGTTTTCGGCCGCCAATTCGTCGATCGCCTTGCGCACGGTCCCCTGGCTGACCTTGTAGCGAGCCGCCAATTCCATCTCACTGGGGATCATCTCGCCGGGCTTCCATTCGCCGGCTTGCAGGCTTTGCAGGATCAGCGTCTTGATCTGCTGATACAGCGGGCTGAAGGTGGGAGAGCCGCCCGCGCCCCCCGCAGTTGCGGGCGATGCGCCGCCTTCGCCGCCCGGGGGCGGCATCGCAGCGGATTGAGGGCTTGGTGTGCTCGACATAACTGCCGATTTCACCACAAAAGCGACAAAGGCGTCCAGCCCGTTTATAGAATGTCTTATGTCTTATATAAGACAGAAGATTAATTGACTTTCCGGCAAGGCCCGACCTACACTCGCGCCTGTTCCGGGCGACGGCCCACACACACGCCACGACGGCCCCAAGGTCAATCGCACGTGTGTTTCCACATCGTCATGCGGACGCAGTAAACTGCGAGGCTCTTGCCGATTCTGAGCCGACCGCCCACGAGGCGCCGACCGTTGCCGGCAATGCCTGCGAGGCTGCACCGACATCCCGCCGGGATGCCCGCCGCGCGCAGTGCGATCCGCTTTCACTACCGTTTGGAGAGTTCTCATGGCAAAAGCACCCATGCGCGTCGCAGTGACCGGCGCTGCTGGACAGATCGGTTACGCCCTGCTGTTCCGCATCGCCGCCGGCGAAATGCTGGGCAAGGATCAGCCCGTCATCCTGCAACTGCTGGAAATCCCCGATGAGAAGGCCCAGAAGGCGCTCAAGGGCGTGATGATGGAGATCGAAGACTGCGCATTCCCGCTGCTGGCTGGCATGGAAGCGCATTCCGACCCGATGACCGCGTTCAAGGACGTCGACGTGGCCCTGCTGGTGGGCGCCCGCCCCCGCGGCCCGGGCATGGAACGTGCGGATCTGCTGTCGGCCAACGCTCAGATCTTCACGGCACAGGGCAAGGCACTGAACGCCGTTGCCTCGCGCAACGTCAAGGTGCTGGTGGTCGGCAACCCGGCCAACACGAACGCCTACATCGCCATGAAGTCGGCGCCGGACCTGCCGCGCGAAAACTTCACCGCCATGCTTCGCCTGGACCACAACCGCGCCCTGTCGCAGATCGCCGCCAAGACTGGCAAGCCGGTGTCGAGCATCGAAAAGCTGTTCGTGTGGGGCAACCACAGCCCGACGATGTACGCCGACTACCGCTACGCCACGATCGACGGCAAGAGCGTCAAGGACATGATCAACGACCCGGTCTGGAACAACGACGTGTTCCTGCCGACCGTTGGCAAGCGCGGCGCCGCCATCATCGAAGCGCGCGGCCTGTCGTCGGCTGCTTCGGCTGCCAACGCCGCAATCGACCACGTGCGTGACTGGGTGCTTGGCACCAACGGCAAGATCGTCACGATGGGCATCCCGTCCAATGGCGAATACGGCATTCCGAAGGACGTGATGTTCGGCTTCCCGGTCACCACGGAAAACGGCAAGTACAAGATCGTCGAAGGCCTGGAAATCGACGAGTACAGCCAAGGCAAGATCAAGATCACGCTCGACGAGCTGGAAGGCGAGCGTGCGGGCGTGCAGCATCTGCTGTAATCCGCATGATCTGACAAAGAACCGGAGCGGATCGGCAGCGACCCCTCCGGTTTTTTTTGCACCTGCATTCACGCGAAACCACAGGCGCTTGACCCACAGCAGTACCTGCGCCACCAAACCGGTACTACCCTGTGCACCCCACCGAGGTCTTGTTCCAGGACGATGCCCTGCCGGCCCAACTGCCGGTCTGCGACCACTATGCGGGCGCAGAGAAACTGATGCGCAAGTCGCTCGCCCTGCAACAAGCCCTTGGCCCCGTTTTCGACATCACGTTTGACTGCGAAGACGGCGCCGCCGTCGGCCAGGAACGCGCACATGCCGAACTGGCCGCCGCGCTCATCAACAGCGACGACAACCGCTTCAACCGCGTTGGCGTGCGCATCCACGACCCGAACCACAATGCGTGGACGCAAGACGTCGACATCCTGGTAGGCCTTGCCGGCAGCCGCCTCGCCTATGTGACCGTGCCCAAGGTACGTGACGTGGTGGAAGTCGCCCGCGTGACCGATTACATCAACCAGGCCGCCAAGGTGGCCGGCATTGCGCGGCACCTGCCGATCCACGTGCTGATCGAAACGCATGGCGCACTGGCGCAGGTGTTCGATATCGCCTCGCTGGTGCAGGTGGAATGCCTGAGCTTCGGCCTGATGGATTTTGTTTCGGCGCACAACGGTGCGATTCCGGGGGCCGCGATGGGCTCGCCCGAGCAATTCGAGCATCCGCTGATCCGCCGCGCGCTGACCGATATTTCTGCCGCGTGTCATGCGCACGGCAAGGTGCCGTCGCACAACGTCAGCACCGACATCAAGCACCCCGACCGCGCCGGCGCCGATGCCGCGCATGCCCGCAATGCGTTCGGCTACCTGCGCAAGTGGAGCATTCATCCGGACCAGATCGCGCCGATCGTTTCCGCGTTTCGCCCATCGCACGAAGAAGTGACACACGCGAGCGCCATTCTTGCGGCTGCGCAGGATGCCTCATGGGGACCGATCCAGCATGAAGGCCGGCTGCATGACCGTGCGAGCTATCGCTATTGGTGGGCCGTGCTGCAACGTGCGCATACCACCGGCGTGGAGATGCCGGCCGACGCGGTCGCGCGCTTCTTTGCGTGACACGCATAGAGAGGAGATTCGCCATGACGGCAAACACACAAGCCAGCGCAGGCGCCCGCTTCCGCCAGGCGCTCGTCGATGAGTCGCCGCTGCAGGTGGTCGGCACCATCAACGCCAACCACGCGCTGCTGGCCAAGCGCGCCGGCTATCGCGCGATCTACCTGTCGGGTGGCGGCGTGGCCGCTGGCTCGCTGGGCTTGCCGGACCTCGGCATATCGGGCCTGGACGACGTTTTGACCGACGTCCGCCGCATCACCGATGTGTGCGACGTACCGCTGCTGGTAGACGTCGACACGGGCTTCGGCGCTTCCGCGTTCAACGTGGCGCGTACGACCAAGTCGCTCATCAAGTTTGGCGCTGCGGCCATGCATATCGAAGATCAGGTCGGCGCGAAGCGCTGCGGCCATCGCCCGAACAAGGAGATCGTCTCGAAGGACGAGATGGTCGATCGCATCAAGGCTGCCGTCGATGCACGCACCGACGCCAACTTTGTCGTCATGGCCCGCACCGATGCGCTTGCCGTCGAAGGGTTCGACCGTGCCCTTGAACGCGCCGTCGCCTGCGTGGAAGCCGGCGCGGACGCGATCTTTCCCGAGGCGATGACGGACCTGTCGATGTACCGCAAGTTTGTCGACGCGGTGAAGGTACCGGTGCTGGCCAACATTACCGAATTTGGCCAGACGCCGCTTTTCACGCGCGATGAGCTGGCATCCGCAGGCGTGTCGATGATCCTGTATCCGCTGTCGGCATTCCGCGCGATGAACAAGGCCGCGGAGAACGTCTACGCCGCCATTCGTCGGGACGGCACGCAACAGAACGTCGTCGACACCATGCAGACGCGCATGGAACTGTACAACAGCATCGGTTATCACGATTACGAAGCCAAGCTGGACGCGCTGTTCGCACAGAATCGCGGTTGAGCCGGGCTACGATCCCCATCAACGCAAACAAGGAGAACGGAAGGCAAAACTGCGGGGTAAGTTGCCCGGAAACGACCCGAAAGACGGCGCTGGTGCTGGCACGACACCCCCATTTGGCGGAGCGGTCGGGCGAGCATGTAACAGAACGTTGGGCATGGCGTCCAAATCGGTCAAAATACCGGCCGGTGTGCGAAATGCCGTGGCATTCCGTGGCCTGGCAATCGCCTCCCCCACTCTGTCTTACCGAAGGAAACCCTATGAACAAATTCATCGTGGGCGCCTGTGCTGGCGTTCTTTCGCTGGCTGCATCGCAATATGCAACCGCCCAGGCACCTGCCAAGCCGGCTGCCAAGAAGGCTCCGGCCAAGAAGCACGCCGCCAAGAAGGCCGCCCCTGTTGCCGCCGTCAAGCCGGAAGGCGTCGAATGGAAGTGCGAGCTTGGCAACGAGCTGTACCTCAAGGGCGACATGGCGCGCGACCAGATCATCACGATGCACTGGAAAGGCAAGAACTACCAGCTGCCCCGCCAGATGACCCGCACCGGCGCCGACCGCTACTTCGACCAGAAGACCGGTATGGACCTGGTGGTGATCCCGAGCAAGGCCATGCTGTTCGACCGCAACGAAGGCCACCGCCTGGCCGATGAATGCCAGACTGCCGAAATGGCCGCCGGCGCACCGGCCCCGACGCAAGCCGGCGCCCTGCGCGCTCCGGCCGGCCTGCCGCTGATGACGCCGGACAGCCCGGCCCCGGCCCCGGCTCCGGCCCCCGCTCCGGGTGCAGCCCAACCGGCCCAGCAGTAACGCGATATCGCGCAAAAAGCCCACAGGAACCACCCATGTCCGCACCGGTTGCGAACATCTGCACGAATCCGGACAAGGTCATCGTCGACGATGTGACCTTGCGTGGATGCGCCGGGCTCCTTGGGCTCTTTGTGCCTGGGACCGTCCTGCCAGATGGCACGACGGGCACGACGGCCCCAGGCACACCCCTCTTCGGCCATCTGGCAATCGAAGATCACCAAGATGCCGTCGCCCGCGGTCCGCGCACGGATGTGCTGCGCATGAACATTGTCCGCGTGGCAGACAAGCCTTTCACCACGAATGACCACGACGCCAAGAAGCGTTCGATCGCCCATGGCATCACCGCCCGCATCAACGGCGGGAGGAAGACGCTCGGCGGTGTCGTGATGATGTACCCGACCGGTCAGAAGCCATGCCGGTCAACGCGTTTGTCGGTTTGCACGTGATTTGATTTTGTCGATTTGATGTATCCGCAAGGGGCGCTCCGGCACCCCGCGCAATCCTTAAGCCTTGGAGTCATGCCATGCCCCACAATCTGAAAAAAACACTCAAGGAATTTAAGATCAACGGCGGCCAGACCGGCAAGTTCCACTCCCTGCCGCAACTGGGCAAGGAACTGGGCGTGGCGATCGAGCGCCTGCCGGTGTCGATCCGCATCGTGCTGGAGTCCGTGCTGCGCAACTGCGACGGCAAGAAGGTGACCGAAGAGCACGTCGCGCAACTGGCCCACTGGAAGCCGAACGCCGAACGCGTTGACGAAATCCCGTTCGTGGTTGCTCGCGTGGTGCTGCAAGACTTTACCGGCGTGCCGCTGCTGGCCGACCTGGCCGCCATGCGCAACGTGGCCGAGCGCATGGGCAAGAACCCCAAGAAGATCGAACCGCTGGTGCCGGTCGACCTGGTAGTGGATCACTCGGTCCAGATCGACCACTTCCGCGAGAAGAAGGCGCTGGACCTCAATATGCAACTGGAATTCTCGCGCAACAACGAGCGCTACCAGTTCATGAAGTGGGGCATGCAGGCATTCGACACGTTTGGCGTGGTGCAGCCGGGCTTCGGCATCGTCCACCAGGTCAACCTGGAGTACCTGGCACGCGGCGTCCATAAGAAGGACGGCGTGTACTACCCGGATACGCTGGTCGGCACCGACAGCCACACCACCATGATCAACGGTATCGGCGTGGTGGGCTGGGGCGTGGGCGGCATCGAGGCGGAAGCCGGCATGCTGGGCCAGCCGGTGTACTTCCTGACGCCGGACGTGGTGGGCGTGGAACTCAAGGGCCGTCTGCGCGAAGGCGTGACCGCCACCGACCTGGTGCTCACCATCACCGAAATGCTGCGCAAGGAGAAGGTGGTCGGGAAGTTCGTCGAGTTCTTCGGCGAAGGCACGGCCAGCCTGTCGCTGCCGGACCGCGCGACCATCGGCAACATGGCGCCGGAATACGGCGCGACCATGGGCTTCTTCCCGGTGGACGACAAGACCATCGACTACTTCAAGGGTACTGGCCGCACGAAGGACGAAATTAACGCGTTCGAAGCTTACTTCCGCGCACAGAAGCTGTTTGGCGTGCCCAAGGCCGGCGAGATCGACTACACCAAGACGCTGACGCTGGACCTGGGCACGGTTGCCCCGTCGCTGGCAGGCCCGAAGCGCCCGCAGGACCGTATCGAAATCGGCCACGTGAAGTCGACGTTCTCGTCGCTGTTCTCGAAGCCGGTCGGGGAAAACGGTTTCAACAAGAAAGCGGAAGACCTCGACACGACCTTCACGACCACCAACGGCGTGGATGTGAAGAGCGGCGACGTGCTGATCGCGGCCATCACCTCGTGCACGAACACCTCGAACCCGAGCGTGCTGCTGGCTGCGGGCCTGCTGGCCAAAAAGGCTGTCGAAGCCGGCCTGACGGTGGCGCCGCACATCAAGACCTCGCTCGCCCCGGGAAGCCGCGTGGTGACGAAGTACCTGGAAGCCGCTGGCCTGCTGCCGTACCTGGAAAAGCTGGGCTTTGGCGTCACCGCGTACGGCTGCACGACCTGTATCGGCAACGCCGGCGATCTGACGCCGGAACTGAACGAAGCCATCGTGAAGAACGACATTGTTGCTGCCGCCGTGCTGTCGGGCAACCGCAACTTTGAAGCGCGTATCCACCCGAACATCCGCGCCAACTTCCTGGCCTCGCCGCCGCTGGTCGTCGCTTACGCCATCGCCGGCAACGTGACGCGCGACCTGATGACCGAGCCGGTCGGCAAGGGCAAGAAGGGCAAGGACATCTACCTGGGCGACATCTGGCCGAACTCGGACGAAATCGCCAAGCTGATGAAGTTCGCGATGAACGCCGACACGTTCCGCACGAACTACGAGCAGGTCAAGAAGCCGTCCAAGCTGTGGGCCAATGTCAAGGGCACGAAGGGTCAGGTCTACGACTGGCCGAAGTCGACGTACATTGCCGAGCCGCCGTTCTTCGAAGGCTTTGGCATGACGCCGGCTGCTGCCTCGGCATCGGTCAAGGGCGCGCGCGCCCTGGGCGTGTTCGGCGATTCCGTGACGACCGACCACATCTCTCCGGCCGGTTCGATCAAGGAAACGTCGCCGGCCGGCAAGTACCTGCTGGCCAACGGCGTGCTCAAGGCCGACTTCAACAGCTACGGTTCGCGCCGCGGCAACCACGAGGTGATGATGCGCGGCACGTTCGCCAACGTCCGCATCAAAAACCTGATGATCCCGGCCAAGGCCGACGGCTCGCGCGTGGAGGGCGGTGAAACGCTATTCCAGCCGAGCGGCGAGCAAATGTCGATCTATGACGCCGCCATGAAGTACATCGCCGACGGTACGCCGACGGTCGTGTTCGGTGGCGAAGAGTACGGCACGGGCAGCTCGCGCGACTGGGCCGCCAAGGGCACGCAACTGCTGGGCGTGAAGGCCGTGATCGCACGCAGCTTCGAGCGTATCCACCGCTCGAACCTGGTCGGCATGGGCGTTCTGCCGCTGCAGTTCAAGGGCAGCGACTCGGCCCAATCGCTGGGCATCGTGGGCGACGAGACCTTCGACATCGAGGGCCTGGACGGCGAAATCAAGCCGCAGCAGGACGTCACCCTGGTCATTCATCGTGCCAACGGCGAGACCACGCGTGCGCAAGTGCTGCTGCGCATCGACACCCCGATCGAAGTGGACTACTACAAGCACGGCGGCATCCTGCCGTTCGTGCTGCGTCAGCTCCTGGCGGCTTAAGCCTCAAGCCACCACGCTGCGCTGTGCAGGTCGGAAACCGGCTCTTCGGAGCCGGTTTTTTATTGCCTGCCGAATCAAACAAGGTGACGATGCTCCAATCGGCGAGCAGGCTTTGGTACAGTGTGCCGAATAGGCCGCGTGATGCGCTCGCCCTGTTGGCGGCGAGATTGCCGTCCACCATCGCCTGATCGTTTCATTGCTGGAGTCCCGCACCCATGGCTCAAGTGGTACTTGCCTTCATCGTCGTGGCGGCTGCCGTGTTCTACATCCTGGTCAAGGCACCGCAGACCGATGCCCCGACCCCAGCCTCCGCAACGCCCGCTGTCGCAGCTGCGCCTGTGCCCCCGCCTCCACCGTTGGCGGCTTCCGAGCCAGTTGCCGCGACGCAGGCGGCACCAGCCAGCACGCCGGCCGCATCAGCACCCGCAGCGGCTTCCGTACCTGCGGCCGCAAGCAGCGTGGCAGCGGGAGCATCAGTGCCCGCCGCCAAGCCTTAACGATTTCGCCCTATGGATTTCGTAATGGGCGTCGTGCAGCAGCGTACAAGGGTAAAATAATGCCCCTTCATCTTTCCAACGAACGGTACGGCACAGCATGGCAGGATTCCGCTCCAAGGCTCCCCAACGTCTTTCCCCCGATGCAGAACGGCTGGTGGCCGATGCGCTGGCGCTCGACGCGTCAGGCAGCCGCATCGAAGACGTCTATTGGGAACAAAGGCTGTCCGAACGTCTTTCCCGGTTGCTCAAGAACGGCAGCCAGACCGCGCTCGACGCCGCGCTCGACCATCTTTTCAAACACAACGAGGAAGCCTCCGACGTACTGGCCGAACAAGCCGAGACACTGGCCGAATCGGCCATCCTCAACTCAGGCGGTATCGAATATGACGCGCTGCTGATTGCGGCGCCCATCCTGGCACACACGCGCTATATGATCCCCTCGGGCACGATCAAGCCCGAGATGGCGCAAACGCTGCAGGTCCACCTGCAGGCGCATGTGATGGCTTCCAACGCCCGCGTGGCATTGGCCCCCTACCTGTACAGCATCGATCAACTGCCGCGCACGCATTCCGACACTTTCGCGCTTACACACAAGCTGGCGGCCTATGCGCTGTCCGGCCAGCCGGCCAAGGTTGAATTGCGCGACATGCCCGAAACGGCGCCTATCCTGGCCGATCCGCGCTACCTGGTCGCGATCGTCGTGGCGCAGCACGGCCAGGCGCTGTTCCGCTGGCAGGAAGACGCCAAGGAACACCACGCGGAGCGCTCCGCCTGCCTGGAGCAATGGCGCGAGCAGGTCTCGCCGACCATCTCAACGCTGATGCCCGGTTGCGAGTTCGACCTGCTCCTGCCGGACGCCTTCTTCCTGTCCTGCCGCGAGTCCGACAAGCAGATCCGCCCGCTGACCGTGCGTGCTGCGGTCAATTATCTGCAGGGTGCGCTCGATATGCCGGCCAACCGCTTCGGGGCCATCATCGGCGCCTTCGGTGAAGAACAGATCGAGGAATACCGCGTGGCCTTCACGGTGCGCGGCGAGAAAGACCTCATCTACGGCATCGTCTGGCCTGTCTACGGCCGCGACGGTGGGGCCACGGATGTCGCCGCAGAAGGCGAGCCGGGGAGCCCGCTGGAGCAGATCTGCGATGAGTTGCGCGCCTGCGGCATCGAAGACATCTTCCGCCACGGCCAGCTCTTCGAGCCGGAGTACTGCGAAGACTGCGGCGCCCCGCTCTATGCAGACCGCTCGGCCGAGATCGTCCACGCAGAAATGCCGGAGGACGCGCCGACACAGCAGCCGCTGTTCCACTGATCGGCAACGCACGTTATGAAAGCCACCTTCGGGTGGCTTTTTTATTGCTCCGCCATCGTTCATATTGATTGTCGGTTTGCGTCGCACGCGCCTAACCGGGCTGCGGCACAATGACGATCTTCCGCCACATGGCATCACCGCCCGAACCCCAGGAGCCTCCCGATGACAACCCGTCCCCTCTTGTGTGTTCCCATCCGCGCCCTGATCCGCAACCTCGCCATATGCGCGCTGGCTGCGGCTTGCGCGGTGCCGTTTGCCGCGAAAGCCGATGACCTGCGCATCGGCCTATCCGCCGACGTCACGTCGATGGACCCGCAATGGAACAACGCCGGCCCCAACAACGCCATGGCGCTGCACATCTTCGAGTCACTGGTCTTCCTCGACAAGAACGGCCGCTACACGCCCGGCCTGGCTACCTCCTGGAAGCCCGTCGACGCCAACACCTGGGAGATCAAGCTCCGCCCCAACGTGAAGTGGAGTGACGGCACGCCGTTTACCGGCGAAGACGTGAAGGCATCGATCGAGCGCCCGGCGCGCCTGACCAACAGCCCGGGCCCGTTCACGAGCTATACCAAGTCGATCACCGAAGTCCAGATCGTCGATCCGCTGACGGTGCGGCTGAAGTTGTCGACGCCGAATTACGCGAGCATCCCCAACGATCTGAACAGCCTGCCCATCATCCCGAAGAAGGTGGCTAACGCGGCGCAGGCGGACTTTGATGCGGGCCGCGCAATGATCGGTACGGGCCCATTCCTGTTCGACCACTTCACGCGTGGGCAGGAAATCGTCCTGAAGAAAAACCCGCATTACTGGGGCCGCGTGCCGCAGTGGGACAAGGTGACCTTCAAGATCATCACCGACAATGCCGCGCGCACAGCCGCACTGCTCTCGGGCGATGTGGATGTTGTCGAGGCCGTGCCTGCCGCGGATGTGCCCCGCATCAAGCAGAACCCGAAGTTCCACCTCGAACAGCAGGTATCGTGGCGCACGATTTTCTGGCAGATGGACCAGAGCCGCGATGTATCGCCGTTCGTGACCGACAAGGCTGGCAAGCCGCTCGCCAAGAACCCGCTCAAGGACCATCGCGTGCGTGAGGCCATCGCGCTGGCCATCAACCGCGAAGCCATCGTCAGCCGCGTGCTTGAGGGCCAGGGCGTGGTGGCATCGAGCATCGTGTCGCCGCAGATCTTCGGGCATCCGGGCGGCAAGCCGATTGCATATGACCCGGCCCGCGCGAAGAAACTGCTTGCCGAGGCTGGCTATCCGGACGGCTTTGAGCTCACGCTGCACGCCACCAACAACCGCTACCTCAATGACGCGCAGGTCGCGCAAACCACCGCACAGCTGCTCACGCGCATCGGCATTCAGACCAAGGTGGAAACGCTGCCGGTGGCGGCGTACTTCTCGCGTGCGCGCCAGGGCGAGTTCTCGTTCATGATGCTCGGCTGGGGCTCGGTGGCAGCGGATGTGGCGCTGCGCAGCATTCTCGGCACGCCCAACGCGCAAACTGGCTACGGCTCGTGGAACTGGGGCCGCTACAGCAACCCGGAACTGGACAAACTGGTGCAGGCATCGCTCTCGACGGTGTCGAGCGAACAGGCACACGAGCAGGCCGCCAAGACTGCGGCACGCTTTGCGCAGACCGACTACGCGATCATCCCGTCGCATCACCAACTCGCCACGTGGGCAATGCGCAAGGGCATCCGCTACGAGGCGCGCACCGACGAATGGTCGCTCGCGTGGTTGTTCACCAAGCAATGATGCTCCGTTGGTAACGAACACCACGCCGTAACGCCCTGTTACAGCAAATTCGCCCGATGTGCCGCATTGGGGAAAGCCGCAGGAACTTTCGTCCTCGGCTTTCCTCTATCATGGCGATTTCCACGCCGACACCCTGTAACACTCGTGATGTTGCGACCCAAACTACTCTGTCTCGGCGTCGTCGCTTTGCTGGCCGCCTGCTCCAACTTGCAGACTGAACCGACCGATGCGTCGGCCCAGGCCACCAACGCCACGCCGAGCACCCCCGCCGTGCAAGCCAAGCCGGCCCTCCAGCCCGCCCCGACCACGCCGCCCATCGTCTTCGGCTCGACCGATAGCAGCGGTACCACGACGGTCAACCTGCCGTCCAAGGACAAGATGAGCTTGTCCGAATACCGTGCGCAAACCCGTGACCGCCTGATTCAATCGGAAGGTGCCCGCCCCGACGTGGCCGACTGCGCCGCGCATGCGAGCTGGATCATCCCGCGTTCAACCAATTTTGATCAGTTCCGCCTGCCGACCGGTGCGCTTTCCAACGACCAGGCCAAGGTCGAGCCGTGGGACTCGCGCTTCTCGTCCAGCAAGCAAGGCGCGATCAAGGTGTCGAGCGTCGTCAGCTTCAATGCCGCTGTGCACAAGCGCGGCACGGGCAACGACCAATGGGAACCCGTGCGCGTGCGCTGCGGGTATGACGAAGGGATGATGCTCGCGTACGAGCTGCTCGACGCCAATGGCCAGCCGTTCGCTGCACCGGCCGCCGCACCCTCGTCGACGGCGCGCACGCACTGCCGCCGCGGCCATCGCTGCACGACCAGTGCGGCCGCACATGGCAAGAGCACTGCCAAGGGCAAGGGCTCGACGAAAGCGACGGCAAAGTCGGCCAAGAGCAGCGGCGCGGCCAAGACCAAGTCGACGACGGCAAGCAAATCCACCGCCAAGTCGACGGCCAAGAAGACGACGAAGAAGTCGTCCTCGAACTAAGCGCAACGCGCCGCCAACGCAGGCGGCGCGGCGCTTGTCTTCAACCGAGATACTCCAGGATCGCCTGCAGCATGGCCGCACCCAATGCGGCGCTGCGGGCGCCGTCCCAGCCCACGCGTGCGTCGGGCAGGTCGGCGTTGTCCTTGAATGGCATTTCCAGCGTCAACGACAAGCAGCCATATGTGTGGCCGATGTACTTGGAGGCGAGCTTGAGCGCGTCTTCGTTGTACTTGCTGGCCTCGTAGCCATATCGCGTCTGGAAATCCGGTGAGGCGCGCAGGAAGGCCGCGACAAAGCGGTCCTGATCAGCGCGCTGTGCATCCGTAAAGCCCGGCAGCATTTCACTGCCCGCCACAAACACATAAGGCAGCGCCTCATCGCCGTGGATGTCGAAGAACAGGTCGACGCCGGTCTGCTCGATGGCCTGACGCACGGCCAGCACTTCGGGACTGCGCTGCGCGTCGGGTTCCATCCACTCGCGGTTCAGGTTGGCGCCGGCGGCGTTGGTACGCAGGTTGCCCAGCGACGAGCCGTCGGGGTTCATGTTCGGCACGATATGGAAAACGGCGCGCTCGGCAAGCACACGACCGATGGGATCGCCGCTCCAGACACCTTGACGCGTCAGACGCGCGAGCAAGCCCTCAACGAACCACTCGGCCATCGTCTCACCCGGATGCTGG
Organism: Ralstonia psammae; assembly: GCF_958405935.1. Lineage (NCBI taxonomy): Bacteria > Pseudomonadati > Pseudomonadota > Betaproteobacteria > Burkholderiales > Burkholderiaceae > Ralstonia > Ralstonia psammae. Next base: position 208,016 of record NZ_CATZBU010000007.1, on the reverse strand, counting down.
CGCGCGATGATCCAGACGTTCTTCTTGCCCGGGCCGGGTTCGCCGACGGTGATGCTCGTCATGTCGCGGCCCTGCACGGTTTGCCCCAAGCGCTGCGTACGCACGCCGGGCTTCGTTTGCGCGGCAGCCACCAGCGAAAGGTGGCGCTCATCCGAATACGGCTCGAAGTACGCAAACCAGATGCTGTCGTGTTCGGGCGTCAGCTCGATGGTCATCGTCTTGCCGTCATAACGGGTCGGCACACGGAACCAGTGCTCGCGGTCGTACGAGGCCACCGCGCGGTAATCCTTCCAGCCGTCGGCATAGGTGCATTCGCCGGCGTTTTCCAGCGAGAGTTTGCAGGCTTGCCCCTGCACACCCTGCAGACGGAAGTGGAACCACTGCATGAAGTCGGCGTGCGAATCGCGGCGAATGCGCAGGCGGATGGCATCGGCGCGTGCGGCTTCGACGATTTCGATGGCACCGCTGTCGAACGCGCTGGAGATGTACGGTTGAGTGGCAGTCATGTCTGTCCTGTCATCAGGTGAGCTTGCGGCGGAAGACCCAGCGCTCGTCGTCGGAATCGGCAGCGGCAAAGGCATAGCCGTCGACATCGAACGCCTTGAGCTTGCGCGGATCGGTGATGCGGTGCTCGATCGCGTAGCGCGCCATCAGACCGCGCGCACGCTTCGCGTAGAACGAGATGATCTTGTACTGCCCGTTCTTCCAGTCTTCAAAAACCGGGCTGACGATGCGTGCCTTGAGCACCTTGGGCCGTACCACCTTGAAATACTCTTCCGACGCGAGGTTGACGAGCACGGGATCGTCGTCCTGCTTGAAGAGCTTGTTGAGCGCGAGCGTCACCTCGTCGCCCCAGAACGCGTACAGATCCTTGCCGCGCGGATTGGCGAGGCGTGTGCCCATTTCCAAGCGATACGGCTGCATCCAGTCCAGCGGGCGCAACACGCCGTATAGCCCCGACAGGATCCGCAGATGCTTCTGCGCAAACTGCAGATCGTCGACTGCCAGCGAATTGGCGTCGAGCCCGCCGTAGACATCGCCGTCGAAGGCCAGCGCGGCCTGCTTGCTGTTTTCGGCAGTGAATTCAGGGGACCAATCGGCGTAGCGCGTGGCATTGAGCGCCGCCAACGGATCGGAAATGTGCATCAGCGTGCCGATCTGCGCCGGCGACAGCTTGCGAAGCACTGCAATGAGTTCAGCGGAGCGCGCGATGAAATCGGGCAGCGTGTGGGTCTTGGTGCGCGGCGGCGTGTCGTAGTCGAGCGACTTGGCCGGCGAGAGGACGATGATCATGTCAGAATCGCGGTTCACAAGTCTGGAATTGTATCGAATGGCAGACGCTGCCGCCCTCGCCCACTCCACCCAGGCTCCGGTCCCGCGCGTGGTGCTGGATTCCAACATCTGGGTCGACATCCTGATCTTCGACGATGCGGTTGCGCGTCCGATCCGCGCTGCGTTGGAAACCGGCCAGCTGGAGGCCATCATCAGCCCCGCCTGTCGCGAAGAACTGCGCCGCGTGCTGGACTATCCGCAATTCGCCCACTACGCCGTCGACGCGCAAGCCGCACTCGCGTGGGTCGATCGCGTGACCCGATCCGTCGCCGATCCTGATGACGCGACCCGCGTGCAAGGCGAAGCATTCGTCCCGCGCTGCAAGGATCGCGACGACCAGAAATTTCTCGCGCTGGCCGATGCCGCCGGCGTTGCCTATCTCGTCTCCAAGGACCGCGCCGTGCTCAAGCTCAAGCGCCGCATGGCGAAGTATTGCGACGTGGCAGTGTTGCCGCCCAAGCAGTTCGTCGCACTGGTCCAGCTGGAGACCGCTCCCCTCGCTGCAATCCCAAATCAAGCTTGAACCCGTCTTGTCATGACCTCTGTTGAATCGTTCGCGCCCATCTCACCGCCGCCATCGCGGCTACCGAATGTCGGTACCACCATCTTCACCGTGATGTCGGCATTGGCCGTGGAAAAGCAGGCCGTCAACCTTGGCCAGGGCTTCCCGGATTTCGATTGCGACCCACGCATCGTCGATGCGGTGTCCGATGCCATGCGCTCGGGACTGAACCAATACCCGCCGATGCCGGGCGTGCCCGCACTGCGCCAAGCCATCGCCGCGAAGGTCGCCAATCTGTACGGCCACACCTACGATGCCGACCGCGAAATCACCATCACCGCCGGCGCCACGCAGGCGCTGCTGACCACAGTGCTGTGCTGCGTGCACCCGGGCGATGAAGTCATCGTCTTCGAGCCGACGTACGACAGCTACATCCCGTCGATTGAACTGGCGGGAGGCAAGGTCGTGCCGATCACGCTAAACGCGCCGGACTTCCGCATCCCGTTCGACACGCTCGCTGCTGCCATCACGCCGCGCACGCGCCTGATCATGCTCAACACACCGCACAACCCGACCGGCACGGTCTGGCATGCGGACGACATGCAGAAGCTGGCCGAGATCCTGGCGCCCACCAACGTGCTGCTGCTCTCCGATGAGGTGTACGAGCACATGGTGTACGACGGCGTGCCGCACGCGTCGGTCGCGCGCATTCCGGAGCTGGCGCGGCGCGCCTTCGTGGTGTCGAGCTTCGGCAAGACGTATCACGTGACGGGCTGGAAGGTCGGCTACGTGGCCGCGCCCGCCGCGCTCACGGCGGAATTTCGTAAGGTGCACCAGTTCAACGTGTTCACCGTCAACACGCCGATGCAGCACGGCTTGGCGAACTACATGGCCGATCCCCGCCCGTACCTGGACCTGTCTGCGTTCTATCAGCACAAGCGCGACCTGTTCCGCACGGGGTTGGAGAAAACGCGCTTCAAGCCGCTGCCGTGCCAAGGCACGTACTTCCAGTGTGTCGACTACAGCGCCATCTCCGATCTGCCCGAGGCCGAGTTCGCCAAGTGGTTGACGAGCGAGATTGGCGTGGCGGCGATCCCCGTATCGGCCTTCTACTCGCAGCCGCACGAATCGGGCGTGGTGCGCTTTTGCTTCGCCAAGAAAGACGAAACGCTCCAAGTTGCCCTGGAGCGTTTGTCGAAGGTGTAAGGCCGTAAGAGCGGAGCCGGTCAGCGCTTGCTGGCGTAGTGCGCCAGCATCTGCTCCAGATTGGCCTTGCTGTCTGCCCGCACCTTCTGCACGTTGGGGTTCTCGGCCATCTTGGCCAGATAGGGCTTGACACCCTCGACCTGCGCCAGCAGGTCTTCGCCGTAGATGATCTTGGTGGCCTGGCTGACCAGCGGGAAATGCACGATGGCCGCGCAGTCCGCAATGGTGAACGTGTCGCCCGCGACGTAAGGCGAGAACTTGAACAGCTTGGCCGCCGCCGGGATGTTCTTCTGCAACTGCTCGCGTGTTTTCGCCTTCAGGTTATCGCTGATCTTGCCGCCGAAAAACGCTTCGGGAAACAGCTGGCGCGCCACCAACTCCAGGTGCAACTCGAGGAACGTCACGATCTCCCGCACCTTGGCTGCCTTGAACGGATCGGCCGGAATCAGCGGGTGTTGCGGGTAACGCGCTTCCAGATAGTCGACGATGACCTGCGATTCGCACATCCCGCCGTCCTCACCCACCAGATACGGCACCTTGTGCAGCGGCGAAACCTCACCGTCGGTCTGGTCGGGCCAGCGCAGCGATTCTTCAAACGCAATCCCCTTCTCCATCAGCGCGAGCTTGACCTTGTTGTAGTAGTTGCTCGCAGAAAAACCGTATAGCGTCAGCATGAACCCGTCTCCTTGGTAATTTGGCCGTCCGTTATGGTCGGTGCGGATGCCAGAAATCGCACGCTCGTGCTATTTTAGCCAGACTTCTTTCGATCGCAGCGGATTTCATATGCAGACTATCGGGATTGTCGGCACGGGTGCCATGGGGCGCGGCATTGCACAGATCGCGGCCCAGGCCGGTTTGCGCGTCAAACTGTTCGATGCCAACCCGCAAGCCGTGGAAGCGGCACGCACCGCGCTGGCCGACACGCTGGCCAAGCTGGCCGCCAAGGGCAAGCTCACCGCGGATGACGCCGACGCCACAATTGCCCGGCTGATTCCGGCCGGCGCCCTCACCGACCTGGCCGACTGCGATCTGGTGGTCGAGGCCATCGTCGAGAAGCTGGACATCAAGCGCGACCTCTTCCGTCAGCTCGAAGACATCGTCCGCGCGGATGCCATCCTGGCTTCGAATACATCGTCGTTGTCAATCACTGCCATTGCCGCGACATGCAAGCACCCCGAACGCGTCGCGGGCTTCCACTTCTTCAACCCGGTGCCGCTGATGAAGGTGGTCGAAGTGATCGACGGCCTGCGCAGTGCGCCCGCCACCGGTGACACCCTGGCCGCACTGGCCAAGCGCATGGGCCACACCGCCGTACGCTGCATCGACATGCCCGGCTTCATCGTCAACCACGCTGGGCGCGGCATGAATACCGAAGGCCTGCGCGTGGCCCAGGAAAGTGTGGCTGCGTATGCAGACATCGACGCCATCATGCGCGAGCAGGCTGGCTTCCGCATGGGGCCGTTCGAGCTGATGGACCTGACAGGGCTGGATGTCTCGCACCCGGTGATGGAATCGGTCTATCGCCAGTTCTACGAGGAGCCGCGCTATCGTCCGTCGCAGATCACGGCGGTGCGCTTTGCCGGCGGCATTCTGGGCCGCAAGACAGGCGAAGGTTTCTACCGCTATCCGGAAGGGCAGAAACAGGTACCCGCTGACGCGCCCGCCCCGTTTGCACGTCCGTCTTCGGTGTGGATCAGCCGCGTGCATGACGCCGGCCACGCCGCAGCGCAGCGCCTGTTGCTCGATCTGGGGATCACGCCCGAAGCAGGGTCCAAACCGTCCGCCGATGCGTTGATCATCGTCACGCCGCGCGGGCTGGATGCCACGGCCTGCGTGGCCGCCGAAGGGCTCGACGCACGCCGCACCGTGGCGCTCGACACGCTCTATCCGTTTGCCGCCACCAAGCGCCGCACGCTCATGACCACCCCCGCCACAGAGGCGGCCTACCGCGATGCCGCACACGGCTTGCTCGCCTCCGATGGCGTGCCGGTCACGGTGATCCGCGATTCGGGTGGTTTTGTCGCGCAGCGCATCGTCGCATGCATCGTCAACATCGCGTGCGACATCGCACAGCAGCGCATTGCCACGCCCACGGACATTGATCTGGCCGTCACGCTGGGCCTCGGCTATCCGCAAGGACCGCTGGCACTGGGCGATACGCTGGGCACCCACGCCGTCCTTGAGGTGCTGCAGAACCTGTACACGCTCTATGGTGACCCGCGTTATCGCCCGAGCCCGTGGCTGCTGCGCCGTGCCCGTCTGGGCATGTCGCTGCTCACGCCTGATGCCTGATTGCCGATTACTCCGACGAGGCTGCCATGACCGCCCAATTGCTCTCCAAACGCATCGGCTCGACGCTGGTGCTTACGCTGTCCAACCCTGACGCGCGCAACGCGCTGGACCCGGTGATGTACACCGCGTCGATGGAAGCCCTGGACCGCGCCGCCAACGACAACGAGATCCGCGCCGTCATCTTCACCGGGGCCGGCAATGCCTTCTGTGCAGGCGGCAACCTGAACCGCCTGCTGGAAAACCGAAGCAAACCGAGGAGCGTGCAGGAAGACGGCATCGACGCGCTCAACCATTGGATCGAGACGATCCGCACGTTTCCCAAGCCCGTGATTGCCGCTGTGGAAGGCCCCGCAGCGGGCGCGGGTTTCTCTCTGGTACTGGCGTGCGACTTTGCGATTGCCGCGTCGGATGCGAAGTTCGTGATGGCGTATGTGAACGTGGCGCTCACGCCGGACGGCGGTGGCTCGTGGCACATCGCGCGCTTCCTGCCGCGCCCGCTGGCGAGCGAAATCATCATGCTCGGCAAGCCTGTCGGCGCGGAGCGGCTTGCGCACTTCGGCCTCATCAATGAGGTGGTCAAACCCGGCGAGGCGCTGGACCAGGCATTGGCACTGGCAGAAAAACTTGCTGCGCAATCACCGCATGCGGTGGGCCGCATCAAGGGCCTGATCGCCCATGCCGAAGATGCCTCGCTGCACGATCACCTCAAGGCCGAACAGCACAGCTTTGTCGAAGCGCTGCACCACGCCGACGGCAACGAAGGCATCTCGGCCTTCCTGCAAAAGCGCAAACCCCAATACCGCTAGTTTCCAGCTCGCATGGTTCCCTTTCCGACACCCAAGCGCCGGCGCGTCTACCTGATGCGTCATGGCGCCGTTACGTATTTCGACGAAACCGGCCGCCCCGTCCCGTCGCCCGAGGCCGTACCGCTCAACGAACTCGGCCGCAGCCAAAGCACCGCTGCCGGCAAGATCTTCGCCGCCGAGAACATCGTCTTCGACCGCGTGATCGTCAGCGGCCTGCCGCGCACGGTGGAGACCGCGCAGCGTGTGCTGGCCGAGATGCCGGCGATGCAGGAACGCCGCATCGCGCTTGAACAATGGCCCGAGCTGCAGGAGATCCGTGGCGGCAAGCTGGCGGAAATTCCCGAGCATGAACTCGCGCAAGCCTTTATCGGCGCGTTTGAAGGCACGGTGTCGGAAGACCGGCGCTTCCTCAACGGCGAGCGCATCGGCGAATTTCTCGATCGCGTGATTCCGTCCATCGCCCGACTGCGCGCACAAGCCGACTGGGACACCGTGCTACTGGTGCTGCATGGCGGCACCAACCGCGCGATCCTCTCGCACGCCATCACCGGTGGTGAACGCGTGTTCTTCGGCAGCCTCGCCCAGACCGCCGGCTGCATCAACGTGCTCGATGTTGGCGATGCACCGACCGACTGGGTGCTGCGCATGAGCAATTTCTCGGCGCCCTCGCCTACGCATCTCGGCTCGCGGCTGACGACGATGGAGGTGCTGCTGCAGCAATACCTTCAACATCGGCAGCCGGCTGCCTGAATTTTCCAGACACACAACAAGATTCGGAGACACACCCATGGCACAGACGGACCAGCAGGATTTCTCGGCCTTCGAGGGCACACGCCCGGTGGCAGAACAGCAGAAGTTCGACATCGGCGCGCTGCAAGCATGGATGCGCGACAACGTGGAAGGCTTTGCAGGCCCGCTCACGGTTGAGCAGTTCAAGGGCGGCCAGTCAAACCCGACGTTCAAGCTGATCACGCCGTCGCGCACATACGTGATGCGCGCCAAGCCGGGACCGAAGGCGAAGCTGCTGCCGTCCGCGCATGCAATCGAACGCGAGTACCGCGTGATGGATGCACTGGCCAAGACCGACGTGCCCGTCGCCAAGATGTATGCACTGTGTGAAGACGAAGCCGTGATCGGGCGCGCCTTCTACATCATGGAATTCGTGCAGGGCCGCGTGCTGTGGGATCAGGCCCTGCCCGGCATGGAGCCCGCCGAGCGCACCGCCATCTATGACGAGATGAACCGCGTCATCTCTGCGCTGCACACGGTGGACTACGCCGCCATCGGCCTGGCCGATTACGGCAAACCCGGCAACTATTTCGCGCGCCAGATCGAGCGCTGGAGCAAGCAGTACAAGCTGTCGGAAACCGAGTCGATTCCCGCCATGGACAACCTGATCGAATGGCTGCCCAAGCACGTGCCGCAGGAAACCGAGGAGATCACCAGCATCGTTCACGGCGACTACCGGCTCGACAACCTGATCTTCCACCCCACCGAGCCACGCGTACTGGCCATCCTGGATTGGGAGTTGTCGACGCTGGGCCACCCGCTGGCCGATTTCAGCTACCACTGCATGAGCTGGCACATCGAGCCGGGGCAGTTCCGCGGCGTGGCGGGGCTGGACTTCGCCGCACTGGGCATCCCCACGGAAGCCGAGTACATCCGCCAGTACGAACAACGCACCGGCCGCCGCATCACAGGGGACTGGAACTTCTACCTCGCCTACAACATGTTCCGCATAGCCGGCATCCTGCAGGGAATCATGAAGCGCGTGGTGGATGGCACGGCGTCTTCGGCGCAGGCGCTGGAAGCGGGCAAACGCGCCCGCCCGATGGCTGAACTGGGTTGGAAGTACGCCCAGCGGGCCGGCGCATGATGTTGCGTCTTACTCAGTAGCGGGTTTCTCGTACTCGCGCGCGGCTTCCAGCTGACCGGACAGCGGCGCTTCCAGCTCCAGCACCACCCCGCCCGGCAACTGCACGAAGATCTGTGCGGCAGGCCGCGCGGGATGTTTTCGCACCTGATGCGGCGTACCGCTTTCACGTACCGCCGCCAGCACATCCGCCGCATCCTTCTTGGTGCGAAACGCGATGTGCGAGAACACCAGTTCGGGCGCATCGCCCTCCTGTGTCACCAGGTGCACCAGCGCGTCGTCGTTTTGGTAGAGCCACGTGCCGGGAAACGGAAACGCCGGGCGCGGCCCCGGTTTCCAGCCAAGCACGTCGGCAAAAAACTTCAGGATGGACGCGTCTGCTGCCACGTGAAAGTTCACGTGGTCGAATGTCCAATCGCTGTCGGGTGTCATAGCAAACCGCCTCCTTCGATATCGATGATGGCGCCGGTCATGAAGCCATTGGTCATGGCCAGCAGATAGCCCTGGGCGAGATCTTCCGGCGTGCCGACACGGCCGACCGGCAAGCCGCTGCCGATGCGCGCGAGCATGGCCTGCCGATCGGCCGGCGCGCCCCACACCTCCGTATCCACCACGCCGGGGCTGATCACATTGACACGGCGCGGTGCGAGTTCCTTCGCCAGGTTCTTGCCGGCGGCTTCCACCGCCGCGTTGATGGAGCCACGCAGCAAGCCGGTCGCCGTCGCCTTGCGTGAGAGCAGGCCAGAGGTGAGCGTAATCGATGCGCGTTCCGCCAGATACGGCAATGCGGCCTGCACCGCCATCAGCGCGGCAAACAGCTTGGTGCCGAAACTCTGTTCGAGGTCGGCACGTTGCAGCGTGGCAAGCGGCGGCGGGCTCGTACGCGAGCCGATGGTGATGACGAGATGATCGATTTTGCCGGTGACGGCTGCCTGCGCCACCGCACCCGCCAGCGATGCCGTGTCATTCGCATCAACGGCAATGCCGTCGATGCCATCCCCCGCCTTGGCCGAGCGGCCCAACACCGTTACGCGGGCGCCTTCGGCTGCAGCTGCGCGTGCCACCGCTTGCCCAATGCCGGCCGTACCGCCCAACACCACCACCGACTGGTCCTGCAAGGTCTTCGAAGTCATGCCAATGCTCCTTTGAGAAGAAGAAAGAAAAAACCGTCAATCGATTGGGGCCATTCTTTCATCAAACAAAAGCAAGATAATCGGGCTATGCTTTGATGATTCTCCAAATCTGCTTTGACAATGATCGCCCTCGATGACCTCCGCCTGCTGGTGCGCATTGCCGACGCCGGCAACCTGTCCGCCGCCGCGCGCCAGCTCGGCTGGCTGCCCGCCACTGCCAGCGCCGCACTCAAGCGCGTGGAGACCGAACTCGGCGCCCGCTTGTTCGAGCGCACCACGCGCAGCATGCGCCCGACCGAAGCCGGTCAGCGTTATCTAGGGTACGCAAGACAGGCTCTGGAGGCACTGGACGAAGGCGCGGAAAGCCTCGGGCAGGATCGCACCGAGCTGTCCGGACCCATCCGCATTGCGGCCACATCAGACCTGGGGCGGCACATCCTGCGCCCATGGCTCGACGCCTTTTGCGATGAGCACCCCGGCGTGCGGATCACGCTGGTACTGGGCGACCGGCTGGCCGACCTGATGCGCGAAGACCTCGACTTCGCGCTCCGCTATGGGCATCTGCAGGATTCGGCACTGGTGCGGCGACCGCTGGCATCGCATCCGCGCGTGATCGTGGGTGCGCCGTCGTACTTCAAGCAGCATGGCCGGCCCGCGCACCCGAGCGACCTGGCCGACCACCGCTGCCTGATCCTCCTGCGCAACGGCGAGCCCGTCACGCGCTGGCAACTCACGCACACCAGCGGCCCCGCCCCGATCGACGTGCGCGGTGATTTCCAATGCGACGACGGCGCCGTGGTGCGCGACTGGGCGGTCGCGGGGCGTGGCCTGGCGTTCAAATCGTGGTTGGATGTCGCGCAAGACGTGAGCGCGGGCCGGCTGGAGGTGGCATTGCCGGCGTGGAGTCATGCGCCCACGCCGCTGCAGCTTGTTGCCCTTGCGCGCCGCCATCGACCGGCGCGGCTGACAGCGTGTGCAGACTTCCTTGCCGCGCGCTTTGCGGAGTTCAGTGCGCGTTACCCGTTCCCGGCGGCAACGGCGACAACGGCGGCAACGGCATCGCCCAAGCCGACCAAAGCCAAGTCGGCGGTCACCGCCAAGACATAGGCCTGTGCTCTTACTGGTTGTTGCGGCGCCGAACCACCCACCAAGCGATGACCATGGTGAACGCCGCAACCAGCCCAACCATCAGCCAGAAACCGTGGTGGTTGTCGGCCAGCGGCACGCCACCCACGTTCATGCCGAAGAGCCCGGCCACGATGTTGATCGGCAGTGCGAGCACGGTCACCAGCGTGAGCGTGAACAGCGTCCGGTTGTTCTGCTCGTCAAGGCGCGCGATCACCTCTTCCTGCAGCAGCTTGATGCGCTCGATCAGTCCGCTCATGTCGCGTAGGACGACGGAGAACTCCTCGGTCGACTCGCGCAACTGCTGCACATCTTCCGGATGCAGCCATGCCGGCGGTCGGGCCAGCAAGCGAAAGACCGATCCGGGCTCGGGCGCCAGCATGCGCTGAAGGCGCACCAGCACGCGGCGGGTGCCCGCAAGCTCCTGTCGCCCTGACGTGATCTTCGACGCAAGAAACCGGTCTTCGATGCGGTCGATGTCGATACCGGTTGTGCGGACGATCTGCGTCATCAGGTCCGCCTGATCGCACATCAGATGGCCCAGCAGGTCGGCCGGCGAGCGAAACGTCTCGCCGCTGCGCACGCACTCGCGCAACCTGTCGACCGAATGCAATGGCTTGCGTCGCAAGGTGACCAGTAGGCGCCGGTGTGCATAGACCCACTGCGTGGCCACCTGCGTGGGCGTGCGCTCGAAATCGAAGATCACGTCGTTGAAGACGGCGACGAGCGCGCCGTCCTGCTGCTCGATGCGTGTGGAATGCGCCTCCTCGCCGAGCATGTCGAGAAACGGCTCAGGCAGATCGAGATGGCCTTGCAGCCAGCGCATGCACCCCGCGCGCGACAGGTTGAAATGCAGCCAGATGAACGCGTCGTCAGCACCTTCGCTTTCTGCATGCTCGAGCGCATCGGCAATCTCGGACGAATCCAGGGCGACGCCGGGCTTGCCGGGTTCGAAACGGAAACCGCAGATAAGGCCGGTGTTGTCGGATTGGAAACTGATCGCGGACGCTGTCGCAGTCATACATCGGGAGGGAAGACGGTTTGCCAGGTGGCGCAGGCGCTCGACAGATGAATGCCATCAATCTGTCATAAACCGGCGTGGTTACGCCATTTGCGCTGCGCAGCCCCGATGATTGCGTCCGCTTTCGCGTTCGTCAACGCCCGTCGACGAATGCCGCCGCGGCATCGTCCAGGGCCACCTCCGCCATCGCGGCGAATACGTGATCGCGCAGCCAGCAGCTGGCCGCGTCCTGATCGCTGTTGGTATGCCAGTACAGGTACAACTCCAGCGGCTGCACGTTGAACGGCAGCGGCAGCATCACGTTGCCATACGGCTCGTTGGCGATGCGCGCATAGCGGATCGGCAACGTGGCGAGCAGGTCCGTGCAGCTCACGACGCGACACGCGGCCGGGTAGTGCTGGCAACGCAGCCGCACGCGCCGCTCGTGGCCGAGGCGACGCAGTTCCACGTCTTCCAGCCCTGCCCCACGACGCCGCGACGACACATGCACGTGTTCGCACGCCAGATAGCGCTCCAGCGTCAGCGGTTCATGCGCGATGGGGTGGCCAGGGCGCGCCAGCACCACCATCGGATCAGTCAGCAGCGGCGCATGCCGGATTGCCGGAGATGCGGGCAGCAGAATGTCCGCCGCAGCGTCAATGGTGCCAGCCAGCAACTCGGTTTCGAGCTGGCGGCGATCACCGCGCACGGTCGTCACGTCGATGCGCGGCGCCTCCTTGGCGATGGCGGCCATGAGCGGCGGCAGCAGTGTCGCCTCCAGCGCGTCGCGCATCGACAGCGTGAAGCGGCGCTCACTCGTGGCCGGATCGAAGCGCGTGCCCTCACGCAGGGTGCGCTCGAAACCCTGCAGCGCAGTGCGCACCTCGGCGATGAGCGTGCGCGCCAGCGGCGTCGGCACCATACCCTGCCCGCGCCGCTCGAACAGCGGATCGTCAAACAGCTCCCGCAGGCGCCCGAGCGCGTGGCTCACCGCGGGTTGCGTCAGGTTGAGCGTGCGTGCGGCCGCCGTGATCCCGCCTTCCGTATAGATGGCATCAAAGACGACAAATAGGTTCAGATCGACCCGGGATATATGCATGACATTGATGGACTGCAATCCACGAAATTCATTTCTCTTATTGTAGGTGAAGGCTTATTCTGCGGACACCCCTTGTGAGTTGCGCCACGCGCCATGACCACAACCCCTGATCTTTCCGTACCAACGGGCTTTGTATTGCTGAACAAGCCGAGCCCTTTCCTGACGATGCTGGGGCCGGTGTATGCGCGGGGGATGGGGGCGTCGATGGTGATGGGGTTTCACGTGCAGCATCACCACCTGAATCGGCGCGGCATCCTGCACGGCGGCGTGGTGGCCTCGCTGGCCGATGCGGCGCTCGGCTATTGCCTGGCCGAGCCCGGCGAAGGCACCGGCGGCGCCCTCGCCATGTCCACCGCCAGCCTGACTGTGGATTTCATCGCCGCTGCCGGAGAAGGCGACTGGATCGAGATCACCCCGGAAGGATTGCGCACGGGCAGCAAGCTGGCCTTTGCGCAGGCGCTCTTCCATCGCGGCGACCGGCTGATTGCGCGCGCGAGTGCCGTGTTTGCCGTGCTCGGCGGACGTATTTGACGCATTGCCGGGCACGGCTGAACTGAGTTGATGGTTGCCCGTTCGAGGCGCTTGTTCGATGTATTGAGGAGACACCATGAATTTCGATTACACGCCCAAGGTCAAGGAAATGCAGGCACGCCTGCTCGAATTCTTCGACCAGCACATCTACCCGAACGAGCACCGCTTCCACGAAGAAATCGAAGCCAACCGCCGTGCGGGCAACGCATGGATTCCCACCAAGGTCATCGAAGAACTCAAGCCGCTGGCACGCAAGGCCGGCCTGTGGAACCTGTTCCTGCCGCGCTCGCCGCGCGCACCCGAAGGGCTGTCGAACCTCGAATACGCACCGCTGTGCGAGATCATGGGCCGCGTGCCCTGGGCGCCGGAAGTGTTCAACTGCTCCGCGCCGGACACCGGCAACATGGAAACGCTGGAGCGCTACGCGTCTGAAGAACTGAAAGACCGCTGGCTCGAACCGCTGCTGCGCGGCGAGATCCGCTCTGCCTTCCTGATGACCGAGCCGGCCGTGGCCTCGTCGGATGCCACCAACATCGAATGCCGCATCGAGCGCCAGGGCGACGAGTACGTCATCAACGGCCGCAAGTGGTGGTCGTCGGGCGCCGGGGACCCGCGCTGCGCTGTCTACATCGTCATGGGCAAGACCAACCCGGACGCAGGCCGCCACGAGCAGCAATCGATGATCGTGGTGCCGGCCAATGCCCCGGGCATCACCGTCATGCGCCCGCTGTCGGTATTCGGTTACGACGATGCGCCGCACGGCCACATGGAAGTCGACCTGAAAAACGTGCGCGTTCCGGTGGGCAACATCCTGCTGGGTGAAGGCCGCGGTTTCGAGATCGCGCAGGGCCGCCTGGGCCCGGGCCGTATCCACCACTGCATGCGCAGCATCGGCGTGGCCGAGCGCGCGCTCGAACTGATGTGCAAGCGCCTGTCATCGCGCGTTGCGTTCGGCAAGGCCATCGCGCAGCACAGCGTGTGGCACGAACGCATTGCCGAAGCCCGCTGCATGATCGAACAGGCCCGCCTGCTGACGCTCAAGGCCGCGTACATGATGGACACCGTCGGCAACAAGGTCGCCAAGGCCGAGATCGCGATGATCAAGGTCGTGGCCCCGAACATCGCTTGCCAGATTGTCGACTGGGCGATCCAGGCACACGGCGGCGGCGGCGTGTCGGGCGACTTCCCGCTGGCTTCGGCCTACGCGCACCAACGCACGCTGCGCCTGGCCGACGGCCCGGACGAAGTGCACCGCGCGGCCATCGCCAAGCTGGAACTGGCCAAGCATCTGCACCTGAAGGACGTCGTCGACATGCCGGTCACGCGCGGCGCCTGACCCGCGGCACGGCTGTACCGTTCACTCCTTAACCCCGCCTCGAGCGGGGATTTTTTTGCCTCCGCCCGCCGTCTGCGCGTTTTTCCGTTCTGTGCTGGAATGGAACACTTTGCAGGCTGCTGGTGGCCTGCACGTATTTTCTCTTGCAGGAGCCAATTCGATGATCGACGTCTATAGCTGGGCCACCCCCAACGGGCACAAAGTGCACATCATGCTGGAAGAATGCGGGCTGCCTTATCGCGTTCACGGCGTCAACATCGGCGCGGGCGACCAGTTCAAGCCCGACTTCCTCAAGATCAGCCCGAACAACAAGATCCCGGCGATCGTCGATCACGACGGCCCCGACGGCAAACCGATCTCGCTGTTCGAATCGGGCGCGATCCTGTTGTACCTCGCCGGCAAGACCGGCAAGTTCCTCCCCGAAGATGTGCGCGGCAAATACGAAGTGCTGCAATGGGTGATGTTCCAGATGGGCGGCGTCGGCCCGATGCTCGGCCAAGCGCACCACTTCCGCATCTACGCGCCCGAAAAGATCGCGTACGCGATCAACCGTTATACGAACGAAGCCAAGCGCCTGTACGGTGTGATCGACAAGCGCCTGGGCGAATCGAAATTCCTCGGCGGTGCGGATTACTCCATCGCCGATATGGCGACGTGGCCGTGGCTGCGCAGCTGGAAGAACCAAGGGATCGAGCTATCGGATTACCCGAAGCTGCAACGCTGGTTTGAAGCCATTGAAGAACGCCCCGCCGTGCAGCGCGCGGTGAAGGTGCTGGCCAAGGAACGGCCGGCTGTGCAAGACGACAAGGCGAAAGAAATCCTCTTCGGCGCCACGCAGTACGAGCGGCGCTGATTCCGCTTCTTTGCATCGGGAAACAGGCCGCGTGATGCGGCCTTTTTCTTTGGGAAGCCCTCCATGCGGTGCGCAGGCAGCCGACCTACACTGGCTTCACCCCACTCACGCGAGTTCTCGCCCAAACGATATGGCAGCGTCACTCAAGATGGGCCTGGCGGCCGTGGTTTCCATCGCGGTTTACCTCGGCCTTGCCGCGCTCGGCTGGGGTGGCGTGGGCGCGTTCCTTGCCAACCCGGCGCGACTCGCACTTGTGGTGATAACGGTGTTGCTGGCCATCGCAGCACTGGTTGCGGGTGGCAACCTCAGCCCTGGAGAACGCGAAGACCGATCCAACCGCTGGGTGCTGCCGGTGTTCGGCCTGATCGGCATCTTCAGCGCATGGCTGCCGGCGTATACAGACAGGCACGACTTATGGTGCATTGATGGAGAGGCCGTGCGTTGGCTGGGTGTCGTGCTTTACGCCGCAGGCGGCGCGTTGCGTGTATGGCCGGTGCACGTGCTGGGTCATCGCTTCAGCGGACTGGTGGCGATCCAGCCCGGCCATGCGCTGGTGACGGGCGGCATCTACCACTACGTGCGCAACCCAAGCTACCTCGGGTTGCTGGTGGCCACGCTGGGCTGGGGGCTGGGATTCCGGTCACTGGCGGGGGTGGTGCTGACGCTTCTGCTGATTCCCCCACTGGTGGCACGCATGCGCGCCGAAGAAGCGCTGCTGCAATCGCAGTTCGGCGCGGAGTACGACGCGTATCGCGCCCGGACGTGGCGCCTGATCCCAGGACTCTACTGACGGCCCGCCCTGAAGAGGGGCACTTCAGCAGCCGCCCGCCACCCCCAAACTTGACATCGTTGCCGCGCGACTGCGTGGGCGCCTGGTCGGCCTGGTCGGCCAAGTGGTGCGGTCGCCCTGGCGCTGTGTTGCAGAAGACGTCTGATCGCATCACCGAGGCAACGCGAAACACTGCACGTCCGGCGCGGTGTAGACGGTCGGATAAGGCGCCCGCGGCCCGGTCTGCAAGCGCAGCGGCTGTGTCGCCAGCACCTCGGCTTCGTTACGCTCCCGCACTGTCGACGGCTCCGGCGGCGGACTCGGCAGGCGCACCGGTTGATTCACCGCACACCGCACGGGCTTCCCGTCCGCCAGCCGTACATCCATTGTGTAATTCGGCCCGACAATGGTTGGCGCACACGCAGCTGCGCCCAAGACCACCGTCATCAGCACCACAGAATGCAGCGTCCTCATCACCCGCCTCCGCCACGCACGCCTCAGTGGTTTTGACTCAGCACCGCCCCGGCAAGTGCCGCTGCATCAGGCGGCCGCCGTCAGCATCCCCTGCTTCTCAATGAAGCGGATCACCTCGTCCAACCCACCCTGCGCCCGCAGATTGCACATCACGAACGGCCGGTCGCCGCGCATTTTGCGCGTGTCGCTCTCCATCACCTCCAGCGACGCCCCGACGTATGGCGCCAGGTCCGTCTTGTTGATGATGAGCAGGTCGGATTTGGTGATGCCCGGGCCGCCCTTGCGCGGGATCTTCTCCCCGCCCGCCACGTCGATCACGTAGATGGTCAGGTCCGACAGCTCGGGGCTGAACGTCGCCGCGAGGTTGTCACCGCCCGACTCAATGAAGACCACATCCGCATCCGGAAACTTGGAGAGCATGCGATCTACCGCTTCAAGGTTGATCGACGCATCTTCGCGGATGGCCGTGTGCGGGCAGCCGCCGGTTTCCACCCCCATGATGCGTTCCGCAGGCAGCGCGCCCGAGATGGTCAGCAAGCGCTGATCTTCCTTCGTGTAGATGTCGTTGGTGATCGCAACGAGGTCGTAGTGCTCGCGCATGGCCTTGCAGAGCATTTCGAGCAGCGTGGTCTTGCCGGAGCCCACCGGGCCGCCCACGCCAACGCGCAGGGCAGGAAGTTTCTTGGTTCGCATGATCAGATTCAGGATCGAAAGAGTCGTGAGTATTGCGTTTCATGCCGGGCGGACAGCACGCCCAGCCCCGGTGAAAACGTCGACAGTTCAGGCGGATGACATGCCGCCCGACGCGTGGCCTCGTCCACCGCACGCGCCACCGCGGTGTGCAGGCCAAAGAGAATGCGTTGCCCCGCAGCCTGCCCGAGCGGCACGGCCTTGACCGCCGCCGCCACCTGGTTTTCCACCCACGCAAAGCAGTATGCCGCGACGCCGTCGTGCGGGTCGACATTCAGCGCGGCAGCGGCGGCGGCAAAGGCGGTCGGAAAGGTCACCGAGGCACGTGCGGCCAAGGCGCTACGCAGTGCGTCATCGCCCCACTCCATCTGCTGGACGAGTCGATTGAGTGACCAGCCCATCTGAGACGTTTCCAGCCGCAGCTCGCGCGTCTCGCGCGTGGCAAGGAACCATGCATCGCGCTCGGCCACGGCGTCGAAGCGGCCCGCCTGCCAGTCGGCAAACTGCAGCAGCCACAGCGGCGCCTCGCATGCCGCCAGCACGTCGAGCCCTTCGGCAATCCACGCCGCAGCCGAGGCTTCATCCGCCACGTGCCGCACATCCACCGCCGCCTCCAGGCCCTGCGAATAGCTGAACGCGCCCACCGGCAGCGCCGGGGACGCGAGATGCAGCAAGGCAGTGAGCTGCGCCGAGTTAGTCATGGTGATGGTGGTGATGGCCGCAGCCGGGTCCGTGCACATGGCCGTGGTCGTGGTCATGGCCGTGCGCGTGATCGTGGTCATGCGAGTGGCCATGGTCATGCGCGTGACCGTGATCGTGCCCGTGGTGCTCGTGGTACAGCGCCTGCGCGGCCGCATAGTCCTCTTCGAACGTCGCATCGTGACCGTGACGATGGCCGCCGCCATAGGCGCCTGCCTCGGGCTCGAATGGCGCCTCCACGTGCGCAACGGTCACACCCAGGCGAACCAGCATGTCTTCGAGCACGGGGTCGGCTTCGAGCTGCAGCGCATCGGCGCTGACCTGCACGGGGGTGTGGCGATTGCCGAGGTGGTAGGCGGCGCGCATCAGCGCAAGGCGGTTGTCGCTGCTGACGCGCAGTACCCGCTCCGGCGCGGCCTGCACTTCCACCAGCGTGCCGTCTTCAGCGACGAGCACATCGCCGCCGCGCATGACGGTGCCACGCGGCAGCACCACAGCGACTTCACGGCCGTCATCAAGCGCGGCGCGCAGACGGCTGCGGCTGCGCTCCAGGAATGGCAGCACAAGCCTGGGCGCACGCTTGACCAGCACCGGAGCCAGACCGTGCGGTGCAGGGAGATGTTTATTGATCGAAAGCATCTGTAAGGCCTAATTCGTCATCCAACTGTGAAGCCCGAAGCTCTGAGCTTCAACCCTCGGGCTCTGAACTCCAAACGCCAGGTTCCGGGCTCGGGGCTCCGAGTTCCGAACTCCGAACATCGCGCTCTGAACTCCGAGCGCCGAGCCTTGAACTCCGAGCGCCGAGCCTTGAACTCCAAACGTCGAGTTCTGAACTCCAAGCATCGGGTTTTGCTCTCTGAGCGGCGTGGCATCCCATGTTTCATCCCCTGCCGGGGCTGACTCACTTTCTTTGTCTTGCCAAAGAAAAGTGAGTCGTGCCCGGCAGGGTACGAAACAGGGATGAACCACCAGAGCCCATCCCAAGCCAAAAACTCAAAACAAGAAATACCGCTGCGCCATCGGCAACACCTCAGCCGGCTCACACGTCAGCACCGTCCCATCCGCCACCACCTGATACGTCTCCGGATCAACCGTAATGTCAGGCTGCCAGTCGTTATGAATCATGTCTGCCTTGGTCACAGTACGCGTGCCCTTAACAACTGCGGTGATCTTGGCCAGCCCATACTGCTCCGCCACGCCAGCCGCAGCAGCCGATTGCGACAGGAACGTCAACGACGTCCGCCCCAACGCCCCACCCGCCGACCCAAACATCGGCCGATAGTGCACAGGCTGCGGCGTAGGAATCGACGCGTTCGCATCGCCCATCGCCGCAGAGGCAATCATCCCGCCTTTCAAGATCAGACTCGGCTTCACGCCAAAGAACGCAGGTTTCCACAGCACGAGGTCTGCCCACTTGCCGACCTCGACAGAGCCGACTTCGTGCGCAATGCCGTGCGTGAGTGCCGGGTTGATCGTGTACTTGGCCACGTAGCGCTTGACGCGGAAGTTGTCATGCCCGCCGCGCGCATCGTTCGGGTCACCGGCCAGCTTGCCGCGCTGCACCTTCATCTTGTGCGCGGTTTGCCACGTGCGCAGCACGACTTCGCCCACGCGGCCCATGGCCTGCGAGTCGCTGGAGATCATCGAGAACGCGCCGAGGTCGTGCAGGATGTCTTCAGCGGCAATCGTCTCGCGGCGGATGCGGCTCTCGGCAAAGGCGATGTCCTCGGCAATGGACGCGTCGAGGTGATGGCACACCATCAGCATGTCGAGGTGCTCGTCCAGCGTGTTGACGGTGAACGGCCGCGTCGGGTTCGTTGACGATGGCAGCACGTTCGACTCACCGCACACGCGGATGATGTCGGGTGCGTGCCCGCCGCCGGCGCCTTCCGTGTGGTACGTGTGGATCGTGCGGCCTTTGAACGCGGCGACGGTCGCTTCGACAAAGCCCGATTCGTTCAACGTATCGGTATGGATGGCGACCTGCGTGTCAGTGTCATCGGCCACACCCAGGCAGCAGTCGATGGCAGCGGGCGTGGAGCCCCAGTCCTCATGCAGCTTCAGGCCGATGGCGCCCGCGTCGATCTGCTCGCGCAGGGCGCCCGGCAGGCTGCCGTTGCCCTTGCCCAGAAAGCCGATGTTCATCGGGTACGCGTCGGCGGCCTGCAGCATGCGCTGCATGTACCACGGGCCCGGCGTGCAGGTGGTGGCGTAGGTGCCGGTGGCAGGGCCGGTGCCGCCGCCGATCATCGTCGTCACGCCACTGTTGAGCGCCTCGTCGATCTGCTGCGGGCAGATGAAGTGGATGTGCGTGTCGACTCCGCCGGCGGTGACGATCATGCCCTCGCCCGCGATGATCTCGGTACCGGGGCCGATGACAATCGTCACGCCGGGCTGGATGTCCGGGTTGCCCGCCTTGCCGATCGCCGAGATGCGGCCGTTCTTCAGGCCGATGTCGGCCTTGACGATGCCCCAGTGGTCGATGATCAGCGCGTTGGTGATGACGGTGTCGGCGCAGTCCTTCGACTCGCGCTGGCTCTGGCCCATGCCGTCGCGGATGACCTTGCCGCCGCCGAATTTCACTTCCTCGCCGTAGATGGTGAAGTCGCGTTCGACTTCGACGATGAGTTCGGTGTCGGCCAGGCGGACGCGGTCGCCAGTCGTGGGGCCGAACATTTCCGCATAGGCGCGCCGGGTGATGTTGAGTGTCATGTCCGTGCCTCGTTCAAAGCTTGCCCATCACACGGCCAGCGAAGCCGTAGACCACGCGATCGCCCGCTAGCGCCACAAGTTCGACCGTACGCTCCTGCCCCGGCTCAAAACGCACGGCGGTGCCGGCGGCAATGTTCAGCCGATAGCCGCGCGCCGCTTCGCGGTCAAAGCGCAGCGCGTCGTTGACTTCATAGAAGTGGTAGTGCGAGCCGATCTGCACGGGGCGGTCGCCAGTGTTGGCCACCGTGACCGTCAACGTGGGACGGCCTGCGTTGAGTTCGAGATCGCCGTCTTGCGGCAGGAGTTCACCGGGGATCATGTCGCGCCCCTTAGACAGCCGCCACAAGCAGGCCGGCACCGTACAGCGCCACGCCCACACCGGACAGACGCGCCAGCCATGCCAGGCGCGGCTTCAGCGCAAATCCCGCGCCGATACCGGCGGTATGCAGCAGCGCCGTCGCCACGGCAAAGCCGCCGACGAAATACGGGAACATGGCCTGCGCACCTGCGGGGAATTCTGTGCCGTGCGCATAGCCGTGGAACAGCGCGAACGCGCCGCACAGCAGCGCCCCGCCCCACGTCGGCAGTTGTGCGCGTGCGGCAATCAGCAAGCCAAACACCAGCAGCGATGCGGCGATCATCGGCTCGGCCATCGGCAGCGCCACGCCGCCCGCGCCGACCAGGGCGCCTAGGATCATCAATGCGACAAAGGCGACCGGCGCCCACAGCGCGTCACGCACCGAACGCGAGGCGAGCGCACTCCAAACGCCCACAGCGACCATCGCCAGCAGGTGGTCTGCGCCGGTCAGCGGATGCAGGAACCCGGCGAGCAAGCTGCCCTCGGAGGTATGGCCCGGATGCCCCGGGTGGGCAAACGCAATGGACGCGCCAAACGTAAGCGCAATGGCCGCAGCGGGCCGGACATAGCGGAACAGGGTATGCGTCATGGCTGGACTCGAAGTGGTGAGTGGCGTGCAGACTTCAAACGATGGGATGGTGGACGGTGACGAGCTTCGTGCCGTCCGGAAACGTCGCTTCGACCTGGATGTCGGGAATCATCTCGGGCACGCCGTCCATCACGTCATTGCGCGTGAGGAGTGTGGTGCCGTAGTGCATCAGGTCGGCGACGGTCTTGCCGTCGCGCGCGCCCTCCATGATGGCGGCGCTGATGAATGCGACGGCTTCCGGGTAGTTGAGCTTGAGGCCACGGCCCTTGCGGCGCTCGGCCAGCAAGGCGGCAGTGAAGATCAGCAGCTTGTCTTTTTCGCGCGGGGTCAGTTCCACGAGGGGCTCTCTTCGGTGAAGGTCAATCCAGATAGATCGGGCGATGCAAGGTCACGTCGCCATCATGTGGCCCACAAGCGCAGCGGACGGCCCGCCACGCCATGCATCGGTTCGCGCAGCGCCAGCCACGTCTGTGACAACAAGGCGCGCGCATCTTCGGGCCGGCGTGCCAGCACGCGCAGCAGCAAAACGTTTGGCATACCAGGCGCATCTTGCGTGAGGCACGTAACGCCCGCGCGCAGGTCTTCGTTGTACGGCAGGTGCTCGGCCATCGATTCAGCCAGGGCGTCGGTGGCGCCCTCGCCCACGGCCCACAGCGTGCCGACGACGTGAAAGCCAGCTATGCCCGTCGTCGCGTTCAGCACGGGCGATTGCGCGTCGAATGCGGCCGATTCAATCCACAGCGGCTGGCCGTTGCAACGCAAAGCGGTGCGCATGGCGATGCGGCCTTCGGCCCACGATTCACCGGCGGCGTGGCGGCCCAGCATGGTGGTGTCCCAGCCGATGGCGGTGGCGCCGGGGGCCAGGTCCAGCGTGAGGTCGATGATCGGGCAGGCCTGGTTGAAGACGATGTTCTCTTGCGGCAGCCAGTCGAGCCGCGCCCCTGCGTCGACGCGGATGGCGACACGCTGCGTGGCCGTGCGGCCGAGCGACTTGTACCACTTGGTCGCGCCGGGCGTCGTCAGTACGGCATGCGCATCGGCACCGAGTTCGACGTCGATATCGAGCACATCGCCGCCGGCAATGCCTGCGGGCGGATGCAGCACGACGGCATGGCAGACGCCCTCGCCTTCCGGGTACAGCGCCTTCTGCACCCGCAGCGGCCCCTGATGCCGGCAGGTGGCCAGCACGGTACGCTCACCCCGCCGTGCAAACGCCAGGCGCAGTGAAGCCTCCCAGGATGCAAATGCGGTGGCCTGTGGCGGAACAGGGAAATCGGGATGGCGCATCGGTCATGCAATCGGGAGGGTTCCCCCATGAAACGCAGCTGCGCGCTTCATGTCAGGCCCCACCCTAAGCAAACGGAAAGGTTTTCCATCATAGCCAGATGCCGCCCATTTGGCACCCGACTTTTTCAAACGACACCTGCGCGTCAAACCGCCACCAGATCGCGCACGCCATCGGCCTCCATGTTGGCGCCGTCGCCCTGGGCGATGACCTCGCCGCGGCTCATGACGACGTAGCGGTCGGCAATGCTGCGCGCAAAGTCGTAGTACTGCTCGACCAGCAGCACCGACATGCCGAACTCATCCACCAGCCGGCGCAGCGTGCGGCCGATCTCCTGGATGATCGACGGCTGGATGCCCTCGGTCGGCTCGTCCAGGATCAGCAGGCGCGGCTCGCTCATCAGCGCGCGGCCGATGGCAAGTTGCTGCTGCTGACCGCCCGACAGATCGCCACCGCGCCGCCCCTTCATGTCCTTGAGCACCGGAAACAACGCATAGATGGAATCGGGCACCTTGGAGGGCGCGCGCTTGGCGGCTGCCCCAATCAGCAGGTTCTCTTCCACCGTCAGGCGCGGGAAGATCTCGCGGCCCTGCGGCACATAGGCCAGCCCTTGCGAGACGCGCTCGTAGGCAGGCAGTTTCTGGATGGCGTGACCTTCCCAATCGATGGCGCCGCTGGCAGCCGGCACCACACCCATCAGGCACTTGAGCAAGGTCGTCTTGCCGACGCCGTTGCGGCCAAGCAGCGTAGTCAGCTTGGCCGACGGCACCTCGAAGCTGACGTTGCGCAGGATGTGGCTGCCGCCGTAGAACTGGTTCAGTTGCTGGACCTGCAGCATATCAACGCCCCAAATACGATTCGATCACGCGCTCATCGCGCTTGACGGTGTCGAGCGTGCCTTCGGCCAGAACACTGCCTTCGGCCAGCACGGTCACGCGCCCTTCAGCCCCCGCCAGCGCGGCGACGAACTCCATGTCGTGCTCCACGACCATGATCGAGCACGTGCCGCGCAGGCCGTTGAGCAACGCAGCGAGCTGCATCGTCTCTTCATCCGTCATGCCGGCGACTGGCTCGTCGAGCAGCAGCAGTTGCGGCTGCTGCATCAGCAGCATGCCGATCTCCAGCCGCTGCTTCTGGCCGTGCGAGAGCAGCCCGGCCGGCCGATAGGCCTCCGCTTCCAGGTGGATGCGGCCGAGGGTCTCTTCGATGCGCTGGCGGCCATCATTCAGCAGACGCGCACGCAGCGACACCCACCAGCGCTTGTCGGCCTTCATCGCGAGTTCCAGGTTCTCCCAGACGGTGTGCTGTTCGAACACGGTCGGCTTCTGGAACTTGCGGCCGATGCCGATCTGCGCGATGCGTGGTTCGGTCAGGCGCAGCAGGTCGATGGTCTGCCCGAGGAAGACGCGGCCTGTCACGTCTGCATTGCGCGGGCCGGTCTTGCCGGTAATCACGTCCATCATCGTGGTCTTGCCCGCGCCGTTAGGGCCGATGATGCAGCGCAGCTCGCCATGGTCAATCGACAGCGTGAGCGCATTCAGCGCGCGAAAACCGCCAAAGCGAACCGTCACATCTTCGAGATACAGAATGGCGCCGTGCGAGACGTCAATCGTGTCCGGCTCGACCAGGTGGCCCATGCCGGTGGCGGTGCCGGTCTCCGCACGGTCGGGAAGATCGGTGAAGGTGCTCATGCGTGGTCTCCGGTCACGGTCGCGGCTTCAGGTGCCTTGGTTTGCGTGGGCGCGCGCTTCTTCATGCGCAGCTTGCCCACGAGTCCCAGCACACCGTTCGGCAGATACAGCGTCACCAGTACGAAGATCGCGCCGAGCACAAACAGCCAGTACTCCGGCACCCACGCCGTCAGCAACGTCTTGGCCCCGTTGACGAGGAACGCACCGATGATCGGGCCGATCAATGTGCCACGGCCGCCCACTGCCACCCACACGGCCATCTCGATGGAATTGCCCGGCGACATCTCGCCCGGGTTGATGATGCCGACCTGCGGCACATACAGCGCACCCGCAATGCCGCACAGCACCGCCGAAAACGTCCACACAAACAGCTTGTAGCCGAGCGGGTTGTAACCGGAGAACATCACGCGTGCCTCGGCATCGCGGATGGCCGTGACCACGCGCCCGAACTTGGAGGTGACGATTGCACGGCAGGCGATGAACGCCAGCACCAGCGCCACGAACGTTGCGACGAACAGCACGGTGCGCGTTGGCAATGCCGAGATCTGGAAGCCGAGGATGCGTTTGAAATCCGTAAAACCGTTATTGCCGCCAAAGCCCGTCTCGTTGCGGAAGAACAGCAGCATGGCCGCATACGTCATCGCTTGCGTGATGATCGACAGGTACACGCCTTTCACGCGGGAGCGGAAGGCAAAGAAGCCGAACAGCCATGCCAGCACACCGGGCACCAGCACCACCAACAGCATCGCCCACGCAAAGTGCTCGGTGCCGTGCCAGAACCACGGCAACTCCTTCCAATCGAGGAAGACCATGAAGTCCGGCAGATCGCTCTTGTACACGCCCTCGCGGCCGATGGAGCGCATCAGGTACATGCCCATTGCGTAGCCGCCCAGCGCGAAGAACACGCCGTGACCGAGGCTGAGGATGCCGCAATAGCCCCAGACCAGATCGAGCGCCAGCGCCGCCAGCGCGTAGCACATGATCTTGCCGACCAACGTGAGCGCATACGCCGACAGATGCAGCGGGCTGCCCTCCGGCACGAGCAGCGCACACACGGGTGCGCCAATGCACACGACGAGCGACACCAGCACCAGCGCAGACCACCCGCGTCGCGACAGCAGCGGCATGCGCGCCGGAATATCCAGTTTGAATTGGGTTGTCATATCAGGCCTCCGCGCTGCGGCCCTTCAGGGCAAACAGCCCCTGCGGACGCTTCTGGATGAACAGCACGATCAGCACCAGCACGATGATCTTCGCCAGCACCGCGCCGTAGAACGGCTCGATGAACTTGTTGATGAGGCCCAGCCCGAACGCGCCAATGATCGTGCCCGCCAGTTGGCCCACCCCGCCCAGCACCACGGCCATGAACGAATCGATGATGTAGCTCTGGCCCAGGTCTGGACCAACGTTGCCGATCTGCGAAAGCGCGCAGCCGCCCAGCCCCGCAATGCCCGCACCAAAGGCAAACGCGTAGCTATCGACCTTCCACGTGCGCACGCCAACGCAGGCGGCCATCGTGCGGTTCTGCGTCGTGGCGCGCACGAACAGGCCCAGGCGCGTACGGTTGAGCACCGCCCACGCGATTGCCACCACGGCCAGCGCGAACAGCAGAATCACGAGCCGGTTGTACGGCAGGATCAGCCCCGGATAGAGCGCAATGCCACCACTCATCCAGCTCGGGTTGGCGACTTCCACGTTCTGCGCACCGAAGATCGAGCGCACCGCCTGCATCAGCAGCAGGCTGATCCCGAAGGTGGCGAGCAGCGTTTCAAGCGGACGGCCATACAGATGGCGCAGCACAAGGCGCTCCAGCGCAAAACCGACAACGGCCGCCGCCAGGAACGCGGCCGGCAGCGCCGCCGGCAGATACCAGTCGAACGCGTTCGGAAAGTAGTTGCGGAAGATCGTCTGCACCACGTAGGTGGCATAGGCGCCGATCATCAGGAACTCGCCGTGCGCCATGTTGATGACGCCGATCAGGCCATAGGTGATCGCCAGCCCGAGCGCGGCCAGCAACAGCACCGAACCGAGGCTCAGCCCGGCGAACAGGTTGCCGACCAGCTCGGCCTTGCGTTGCTGCCCGGCAAGGCTGTCGAGCGCCCGTTGCGCGGCGGCGCGCAGTTCATCGTCGGCGCCGCTGTCCTTGGCGAGCAACGGGGCGATGCGCTGGCGCGTCTGGGGGTTCGTATCGGCGGCGAGCAACTTGAGCGCTTCGAGCTTCTCGGCATGCGTGCCGTCGTCGAGCGCGAGATTGGCCCACAGCAGGTGCAGCTTGCTGCGCAGCTCCGGATCGGTTTCATGCTTGCGTGCGGCGTCGACAATGGGACGCGACGCCGTCTCGGGATGCGCGAGCAGCGTATCGACGGCCTGCGCACGCACGGCACGATCGGGCGATTGCAGCACGAAGCCGCTCGCTGCGCTGTCCACTTGCGCACGCAGGGCATTGTTCAGGGTGAGGGACTGCAGATCGTCGGATTTGACGGTAACGGGCTGACCCGAAATCGCATCGAGGTAGCGCTCGCCGTCCTGGCGCACCATGCCAGCGGCGGGCGCGTAGAACAGCGCATCGTTCTGCAACGCCTGCAGGATCGGTCCGGCTTGCTCCGCAGGCGCGGCGGTCAGTGCGTTGAGTGTCTTCACCTTGGCATCGAAGTCATCTTCGGCCAGGGGCTTGAGATCGGCCTGGGTGAGCGGGCTAGCGCTCTGCCCAGCGGCCCATGAGGCGGTGGCGGGCACGGCGGCCAGGCACAAGGCGCAAAGCAGCGAGGCAAAAAAGCGGGACAAGCGGGTCATGGCATTCCGATGCGTGGCGCCACATGCGATCCATGGGCGCCACCTCGTACAGCGTGGTTCAAAAGGCCGGCCACAAGATGCGCTGCCGCCGGCCCGCCTGATCACATCACTTGGTCAGGCTTGCCCTCGTTGCCCGGGATGTAGGGGCTCCACGGCTTGGCGCGGATCACCGTCGGCGTCTTCCATACGACATTGAACTGGCCGTCGCCGCGCACCTCGCCGATCATGACCGGCTTGCTGAGGTGATGGTTGTTGTTCATCACCAGCGTGAAGCCCGACGGTGCCTTGAACTGCTGGCCGTACATCGCCTTGCGGACCTTGTCCACGTCGGTGGAACCGGCCTTCTCCACGGCCTGCTTCCACATCATGATGCCGACGTAGGTGGCTTCCATCGGGTCGTTGGTGACGCGCTTGTCGCCGCCCGGCAGGTTGTTCGCCTTCACCCAGGCAGCCCACTTCTTCTTGAAGTCGTCGTTGACCGGGTTCTTGACCGACATGAAGTAGTTCCATGCGGCCAGATGGCCCACCAGCGGCTTGGTGTCGATGCCGCGCAGCTCTTCTTCACCCACCGAGAACGCCACCACCGGCACGTCCTTGGCCTTCAGGCCGGCGTTGCCGAGTTCCTTGTAGAACGGCACGTTGGAGTCGCCGTTGATGGTCGACACCACGGCCGTCTTCCCACCCTGCGCAAACTTCTTGATGTTGGCGACGATGGTCTGATAGTCGGAGTGGCCGAACGGGGTGTAGACCTCTTCGATGTCGCTGTCCTTCACACCCTTGCTGTGCAGGAACGCGCGCAGGATCTTGTTCGTCGTGCGCGGGTAGACGTAATCGGTGCCGAGCAGGAAGAAGCGCTTGGCGCCACCGCCTTCCTTGCTCATCAGGTATTCCACGGCCGGAATCGCTTGCTGGTTGGGCGCCGCGCCGGTGTAGAAGACGTTCTTCGACATTTCTTCGCCTTCGTACTGCACCGGGTAGAACAGCAGGCCGTTCAGCTCTTCATAGACCGGCAGCACCGACTTGCGCGACACCGACGTCCAGCAGCCGAACGTCACGGCCACCTTGTCCTGCGTCAGCAGCCCGCGCGCCTTCTCCGCAAACAGCGGCCAGTTCGAAGCCGGATCCACCACCACCGGCTGCAGCTTGTGGCCCAACACGCCGCCACTCTTGTTGATCTCGTCGATCGTCATCAACGCCACGTCTTTCAGCGACGTTTCGGAGATGGCCATGGTGCCCGACAGTGAATGCAGGATGCCGACCTTGATCGGCTCCTTTGCCTGAGCAAACGCGAAGTTCGACACGGACAACAGCGTTGCGGCGGCGACGGCAGACAGCTTCAACAGCTCACGACGTTTCATTGCGGCTCCTTGGGTTTATTGGTGGCGAGAACGACTCCCCGGGACCCAAAATTGCAACTACCGTGCCATCGCATTTGGCTCATTCGAAGGGAAATCCGCGCCAAAACGGTGCCAAAGCCGCGCCAAGTCAGCGCATTTGTTCGTTGGGATGCGCCCGCTTGGGGCGCGTGAAGACAAGCACAAAACAAGCGGAGTGCAAGGGCAATCCAATGCAAAAAGAAAGGCCGGCGTTGCGCCGGCCTGGGGAACTTGCGAAAAGCGGGACTCAGGAATAGCGGCGCGAGATCGATTCGGCCACGCAGACCGGGCGCTCCTGCCCTTCGCGCTCGATGGTCACCGCCCAGGTCATCTGCGCGCCGGTCAACGCGGGTGCGTTGGGCAGTGGCGGCAGCGCTTCCATTTCCAACAGCTTCACGCGTGCGCGCACACGGCTGCCAACCGGCACCGGCGCGGTGAACCGAACCTTGTTCAGGCCGTAGTTCACGCCCATCTTCACGTCAGCCATCTCGATCGCATTCGCCATCAGCATCGGCAGCAGCGACAGCGTCAGGAAGCCGTGCGCTACCGGCGCACCAAACGGCGACTCCCGCTTGGCGCGCTCTGCATCCACGTGGATCCACTGGTGATCGCCCGTGGCCTCGGCAAAGAGATTCACCTGTTGTTGCGTGATCTCGGTCCAGTCGCTCACGGCAACT
Organism: Ralstonia psammae; assembly: GCF_958405935.1. Classification (NCBI taxonomy): domain Bacteria; kingdom Pseudomonadati; phylum Pseudomonadota; class Betaproteobacteria; order Burkholderiales; family Burkholderiaceae; genus Ralstonia; species Ralstonia psammae. The sequence goes on along the minus strand of NZ_CATZBU010000007.1, from coordinate 178,815 downwards.
TCCTGGCCGATCAAGCCTTTCAGCTCGTCGAGCGATTCGATGATGCGCATCTGGGTTGTCTCCTTGTTGTGATGCGATGACGTGTCATCAAGCTTTCGGGCGCCGGCCAAACAAGCCTATGCCCGTTACCGTGCAGACCAGCTCGCCGCGCTGGTTGTGCGCCTCCCAGCGGTTGATCGCCACGCCGCGGTCCGGCTTCGACTGCGACGGCTTGATCTCCATGCATGTGCTCGACACCGACAGCGTATCGCCCGGATACACCGGCTTCATCCAGCGGATTTCATCCACCCCGGGCGAACCCATGCTGGCTGCCTTGCCCAGAAAACCGGTCACCATCAGCCGCATCATGATCGAGCAGGTCATCCAGCCGCTGGAGATGATGCCGCCGTAGATGCTGTGCTTGGCCGCCTCCGCGTCAATGTGGAATGGCTGCGGATCGTATTGCCGCGCAAACGTCAGGATTTCCTCCTCGGTGACCGTGTAGGTGCCCATCTGCAGCGTACGGCCGACCTCGAAATCGTCGAAGTAGAACTCGTACGATCGTGTTGCTTCTGCCCTTTCGTTCTCCGCCATATCGTCTCCTCCAAATGACAACGCCCCGCACGAATGCGGGGCGTTCAGGTTTGCCGTTACGCAGCTTGCTGGAAGCCGGGCAGCGATGCGAAGCGCGCCAGGTGATGATCCACGTCGCCCAGCGTCGTGTTGATCATTGTCAGCCGCTTGAACATGTGCGCGGCCGGCAGTTCGTTCGTCACGCCCATGCCGCCGTGCAACTGCACCGCTTCCTGGCCAACGTCACGCGCGGCCTGGCCAACACGCGCCTTAGCCGCAGACACGTAGCGGCGGCGCGCCTCGACATCGCCATCCTCAAAATGCGCAGCAGCCAGATACGTGATCGAACGCGCCTGCTCGCCATGGATGAACATGTCGACCATGCGATGCTGCAACGCCTGGAAGCGCGCGATGGGCACGCCAAACTGCTGGCGGGTCTTGGTGTACTCCAGCGTTGCGGCGTTCAGCGCGTCGATCAGGCCGACCGCTTCTGCGCACAGCAGCACGCAGCCCAGATCAGCCACAGCGTCGATGGTCTCCCACGCTTCACCAGCCTTGCCCAACAGCGTCGCAGACGCGTTGTCGAGGCGGATGTCAGCCGCGTGCAGGTTATCGATCGTGCGGTAGTCCTTGACCGTCACGCCGGCGGCATTGCGGTCGACGACGAAGAGCGAAAGGCCCGACGTATCACGCGCCTCACCGCCGGTGCGCGCCGAGACGATCAGCTTGTCGGCCTGGGCGCCATGCACCACAACCGCCTTCTCGCCGGTGAGCGTCCAACCGCCGGCCTGCTGCGCCGCACGCGTGGTTACGTTGAAAAGCTCGTAGCGCGATTGGGGCTCGCCGAATGCAACGGCCAGCTTCAAGGTGCCGCCAGCGACTTCTTCCAGCAACGCATCCTGGCCGCCTGTGAGCTTCAGCGCCTGCGCGCCAAGCACGGTGGCCTGATATGGCTCCACCACCAGGCCGCGACCCAGTTCCTGCATCACCACCAGCAGGTCCATCGCGCGGCCGTCAAAGCCGCCTTGTGCTTCCGGCACCGGCAATGCTGTCAGACCCAGTTCGGCCAGCGCATCCCAATGGGCCTGCGACACACCTTCGGGCGAGTACACCACCTTGTTGCGTGCCTCGAAGCCGTAGTCCTTGTCGATGAAGCGGCGCACTGCATCGGCCAGTTGCTTCTGTTCGTCGGTGAACGAGAAATCCATGTTTGTCTCCGCTATGTGTTCTGTCGCCGTTCTGCTCAGACGCCAAGGATCATCTGCGAGATGATGTTGCGCTGGATCTCGTTCGACCCGCCGTAGATCGAGGTCTTGCGATAGTTGAAGTAGTACGGCGCGAGCGGCGCGGCATCGTTGTCGCCCGTCACGGCCTGCAAGGTGTCGCCTTCCAGGTAGCTCGGATCGAACGGCTGGGCGTACGGTCCCACAGCCTCGACCATCAGCTCGGTCAGCATCTGCTGGATCTGCGTACCCTTGATCTTGAGCAACGACGCCTCAGGCCCAGGGCCCTTGCCAGCGTTCTCGCTCGACACCACACGCAGCACCGTCATCTCCAGTGCCAGCAGTTCGATTTCCAGCGAGGCCACCTTGGCACCGAATACCGGGTCCTGCAGCAGCGGCTTGCCGTTCTTCTGGTGTTGCAGAGCGACGCGTTTTAGGAACGCCAGTTCGCGCTTGGAATTGCCCACACGCGCTATGCCCGTACGCTCGTGGCCGAGCAGATACTTGGCGTACGTCCAGCCGCGGTTCTCATCACCGATCAGGTTTTGAACCGGCACCTTCACGTTGTCGAAGAACACCTCGTTCACTTCGTGCTCTTCGTCCAACATGATGATCGGGCGCACGGTGATGCCCGGCGTCTTCATGTCGATCAGCAGGAACGAAATGCCCTCTTGCTTCTTCGCGTCGGGATCCGTGCGGACCAGGCAGAAAATCATGTCGGCGTGTTGGCCGAGCGTGGTCCAGGTCTTCTGGCCGTTGACGATGTAGTAATCGCCTTCGCGCACGGCCCGTGTCTTCACCGAGGCCAGATCGGAACCTGAACCTGGCTCCGAATAGCCCTGACACCACCAGTCGGTGCAATCAACGATGCGCGGCAGGTAGTAGCGCTTCTGCGCTTCGTTGCCGTACTTCATGATGACGGGCGCGACCATGCTGACACCGAACGGCAGCACGCCGGGTGCGCCGATTTGCGCGCACTCTTCGTCCCAGATGTGTTTTTGGATGGGGGACCATCCGGTACCGCCCCACTCGACCGGCCAGTGCGGCACCGACCAGCCCTTGCCCGCGAGCGCCTTGTGCCAGCGAACGAAATCTTCGCGGTTCAGACGGCGGTGGTTCAACACCTTGTCTTGGATATCCTTGGGCAGATTGGCTTCCAGCCAGCCGCGGACTTCCTGGCGGAACGCATCATCGGCCGCCGAGTAGTTCAGATCCATGCCTGTCTCCTGTGGTTGGCTCCCCACCGTGGCAAATCGGTGGAGAACGTTCTGTCGGACCGGCGCGGACCTGAATCGGGGCAGCTAGTGCACGGGCTGCTTGAGCGCGTCGGGCACCAACAGAGGCATCACGTCGATGCCTTCCTCCGCCAGTTCCTGCGCTTCCTCCCGAGACGTCGTCCCGCGAATGCCCCGCTCCGGCGCCTCGTTGTAGTGCATACGGCGCGCCTCTTCTGCAAACCGGTCGCCGACGTCCTCGGTATTGGCCAGGACATGGCGCACGGCTTTCAGATAGAGCTGTTGCAGGGCTACGGGCGCACCGCCCTCGCCTTCGGCCGCCTTGGCGGCACCGCCCTTCTGGACGGTCTCCGCACGAGACGACGATAGATTCAGGCGCGGCGCACTCGGCAAGCGCTCAACCTCGTTGTGACCGCAAACTGGGCACGTCAACAGCCCGCGCTCTTGCTGCGATTGCAGGTCGGCATCGGAGCCGAACCAGCCTTCGAAGCGGTGGTCATTGGCACAGCGGAGGTCCAGCACTTTCATGATCGGTCCAGCGCATGGGGATGAGTGTATCCCCGATTCGAAAATTTGTGAACGGTCGTGCTAATTTTTTCGCACGACCGTTCGCTATGATAACGACGATAGGAAAATGGGGTGATCCAGCGCGGATTGCAAGCGGCTCAGACCGCACCTGGAGTCCATGCTCCGGACAGGATCTTCTCGAGCCAGAACGTGCCGATGATGGTCTTCACGTCGGAAATCTTGCCTTCGCGCACCCAATCGATCAGTTGGCCGGCCGGCGTGACGAAGGTCTCAAGAAATTCACCCTCATCCAGCATCGCCTCACCCTGCTTGAGATCGCGCGCGAGATAGATGTCGATGAACTCGGTGGAATACGAAATGACCGGATGAATTCGCGTGAGGTAATCCCAGCGCTCGGCCGTGTAGCCGGTTTCTTCGCGCAGTTCGCGCTTGCCGCACGTGAGCGCACCTTCCTGCGGATCGAGCTTGCCGGCCGGGAATTCAATCATCACCTTGCCGACCGGGTAGCGGAACTGACGCTCCATCAGCACGGTGCCGTCATCAAACAGCGGAATCATCATCACCGCGCCCGGGTGGATGAGGTACTCGCGGCTGGCGTTGCGGCCGTCCGGCAGGCGGACGATGTCCTGCTTGAGCGTGAGAAACTTGCCCTGATGCATCAACGCAGAGGCGACCTGCGTCTCGCGCAGACCGGCATCCGGGTCCTGCGTCGTATCAGGGGTGGCGTTCAGCGGGGTGTGATCGGACATGGCGCTCTCTCATGCCGAGACAGCGAGAGCCTGCCCGGCGGGAATTAACGGGAATCGCGAGGATGGCGAACCAGGTATTGCCACGTAAAGCCGGGAAACGCGAACACCAGCATCAGGCAAGCGGTGATCGCGTAAAACTGCCAGCCTTGCGGAAACGCATTGCCCTGGCTCGATTCGATACCAAAGCCGATCAGCCCTACCACAACGTACATGGCAATCAGCTCGGTGCCGCGCAGCCAGAACGGCTTGCGCGGCCAGCGTGCCGGCACCAGCGCCAGCACACGTTGGTTGACGAACGGCAGGTTGGCACAGATCAGTGCCAACACGATGACAAACAAACCGCCCGTCGACGTGCTCATGGCGCTCGGTGTGTTACGAAGCCAGCGTCAGGCGGATTGCCTGATAGCACACGGCCATGAGGCCTGCCGGAAAGATCCCCAGCAACAGCACCAGCAAGCCATTGACCGACAGCAGCGAGCGCAGGCCGAAGGTGGCCTCCACGGGGCCTTCGTCAGCCGGCGCATCGAAGTACATGACCTTGATGACACGCAGGTAGTAGAACGCACCCACCAGCGAAAACAGCACCGCCACGACGGCCAGCCACGGCATGCCGGCATCGACCACCGCGCCCAGGACCGACAGCTTGGCGTAGAAGCCAACGGTCGGCGGCAGGCCGGCCAGCGACATCATGATGAACAGCATCAGCAACGCAAACCACGGGCTCTTCTTCGACAAGCCCTTCAGGTCGGCAATCTCTTCCGCCTCGTAGCCCTTACGCGCCAGCAGCAGGATGATGCCGAAAGCGCCCAGTGCGGTCAGCACGTAGGTGATGGCATAAAACATCGAAGCGCTGTAGGCCTGCGCCGTCAAATCGGGCTTGCCGGAGCTGACGCCTGACACCAGGCCCAGCAGCAAGAACCCCATATGCGAAACGGTCGAGTAGCCCAGCAGACGCTTGAAGTTGGTCTGCACAACGCCGGTGATATTGCCGATGGCCAGCGACACGACGGCCAGCACGATCAGCATGTTCTGCCAGTCAAACGCCAGCGGCAGCAGGCCTTCAACCAGAATGCGCAGCGTCATCGCGAACGCAGCGACCTTCGGTGCGCCGGCAATCAGCAGCGTCACCGCCGTCGGCGAGCCTTGGTACACGTCCGGCACCCACATGTGGAACGGCGCTACACCCAGCTTGAAGCCCAGACCGGCAACGATGAACACCACACCAAACACGAGGATCGTCTTGTTGATCTCGCCGTTCTTGATGGCGTCAAACACCTTGCCCAGCTCCAGCGAGCCGGTCGCGCCGTACAGCATCGACATGCCGTACAGCAACAAGCCCGATGCCAGTGCGCCCAGGATGAAATACTTCATGGCCGATTCGGACGACACGTTCGAACGGCGACGCAGCGCAACCAGCGTGTACGACGCCAGCGACAGCAATTCCAGGCCCAGATAGAGCACGAGGAAGTTGTTGCCGGTGATCATCACAACCTGACCGCCCAGAGTGAACAGCGCGAACATGTAGAACTCGCCTGCATACATGTCGCGGTCGGCCAGATAGCGGCGCGTGTAGACCAGCGTGGCAAACAGGGTGAGCGAACAGAACGACGCCAACACGTTGGCCATCGGGTCGATCACAGCCATGTTGCCAAAGACGTAGTGGGTCTCACCGTTCGCAGCATTCAGCCCGAACCACACGGTCAGCACCAGCGTAATCACCAACGAAACCGGATACGCCACGCTGCTTCGTTTCTGGCCGCGGGCCAAGTCAATCCAGTTGACGGCACCAATGCCCAGCGCGAGAAAAACGATTGGGGCAAAAGCCGCAATAGAGGAGGACGATTGCATAGTTTCTTCTCGCTGCTTACAGCTTCGACTGAGCCACGTGGGTCAGCAGGTTGACCACGGACGCATGCATGACATCGGTGAAGGGCTTCGGATACAGGCCCATGTACAGGGTGGCGATCGCCAGCACACCCAGCATGAAGAACTCACGGCAATTCAGGTCCTTCAACTCGGCCACGTGCTTGTGGGTCACATCACCGAAGATCACGCGCTTGACCATCCACAGCGAATACGCTGCACCAAAAATGAGCGCCGTGGCGGCCAACAGACCAATCCAGAAATTGAACTTGACCGAACCCAGGATCACCATGAATTCGCCAACGAACCCCGAGGTTGCCGGCAGGCCGCAGTTGGCCATCGCAAAGAACACGGACAGCGCCGCGAACTTCGGCATCGTGTTCACCACACCGCCGTAATCGGCAATCTGGCGCGAGTGCACACGGTCATACAGCACCCCGATACACAGGAACATCGCGCCGGAAATGAAGCCGTGCGAGATCATTTGAACGATACCGCCTTCGACACCGATCTCGTTGAAGATGAAGAAGCCCAGCGTGACGAAGCCCATGTGGGCGATCGACGAATACGCGACCAGCTTCTTCATGTCGGCCTGCACCAGCGCGACCAGGCCGATGTAGATCACAGCGACAAGCGAGATCGCGATGATGAATGCCGACAGGCTATGGCTGGCATCCGGCGCGATCGGCAGCGAGAACCGCAGGAAACCGTAGGCGCCCAGCTTCAGCATGATGGCAGCCAGCACCACGGAACCGCCGGTCGGCGCTTCCACGTGGGCGTCCGGCAGCCAGGTGTGCACCGGCCACATCGGCACCTTCACGGCAAAGGCCATGAAGAACGCGAGGAAGATCAGGATCTGCTCGTTCATCGACAGCTTGACCTGATGCCACTGCAGGATCTCGAACGTGCCGCTATGGAAGTACAGATACAGCAGCGCAACCAGCGTCAGCAACGAGCCCAGCAGCGTGTACAGGAAGAACTTGAACGCTGCGTACACACGGTTCGGGCCGCCCCACACGCCGATGATGATGTACATCGGAATCAGCGTGGCTTCGAAGAACACGTAGAACAGCAAACCGTCGAGCGACGCAAATACGCCGATCATCAGTCCCGACAGGATCAGGAACGCGGCCATGTACTGCGCCACGCGCTCGGTAATCACTTCCCAGGCGGCAATGACCACGATGACGGTGATGAACGCGGTCAGCACCACGAACCACATCGAGATACCGTCGACACCCAGGTAGTAGCTGATGTTAAAGCGCTCGATCCACGACGATTTCTCGACGAACTGCATCGCAGCCGTCGTCTTGTCGAAACGCGTGATCAGCGGAAGCGTCATCACGAAGCTGATCAGCGAGCCGATCAACGACATCCAGCGGACATAACCGGGATTGCGGTCTGAGCCCGAGGCCAGCACCAGCACGCCGAAGAAGATCGGCAGCCAGATCGCAAAAGACAGAACCATTTTTGTAATCCCTTATTTGCCTGCCAGGAACACGAAATACGTCAGCAGCCCAACCGTGCCGATGATCATCGCGAACGCATAGTCATAGATGAAGCCGGACTGGAGCAGGCGCACGACAGTCGCGAACCAGCCCACCAGACGCGCACTGCCGTTGACGACAACGCCGTCGATCACGCCCTGATCGCCGCCCTTCCACAGGCCACGGCCAAACTTGACCGCACCGTTGGCGAAGACGATCTCGTTGATCTTGTCCATGTAGTACTTGTTGTCCAGCAGCTTGTAGACGCCAGAGAAACGCTGGGCGATCGCTGCCGGAATATCCGGGCGCTTCAGGTAGAAGAACCACGACAGCACGACGCCCGCCAGCAGCAGGATGAACGGTGCCGACGTGAAGCCGTGCAGCGCCATCTCGACCCAGCCGTGGAAGTCTTCGGCCAGCACCTTCATCGCTTCATGGTTGTCAGCATTGAAGATGACTTCCGAGAACACCACGCCGTGCTTGAAGAACTCGCCGAACAGCATCGGCTGGATGGCCATTGCGCCGATGATGACCGACGGAATCGCCAGCAACACCAGCGGCACTGTCACCACCCAGGGCGACTCGTGCGGCTTTTGTCCCGGGGCCAGACCATGGTGGTGATCGTGGTCGCCCTCGTCCTCTTCATGGTGATCGTCGTGGTGGGCGTGGGCCTGGCCGAAACGCTCCTCACCGTGGAACACCAGGAAGTACATGCGGAACGAGTAGAACGCAGTCACGAACACGCCTGCCAGCACCGCCCAGTATGCGAAGCCTGCGCCCGGCAGGTGCGATTCACGCACCGCTTCGATGATCGAATCCTTCGAATAGAAACCTGCGAAGAACGGCGTGCCGATCAACGCCAGCGAACCCACCAACGACGTCAGCCACGTGATCGGCATGTACTTGCGCAGGCCGCCCATGTTGCGCATGTCTTGATCGTGGTGCATGCCGATGATGACCGAGCCCGCGCCGAGGAACAGCAGCGCCTTGAAGAACGCGTGCGTCATGAGGTGGAACACGGCCACTTGGTAAGCCGATGCGCCCAGCGCAACGGTCATGTAGCCCAGCTGAGACAGCGTGGAGTACGCCACCACACGCTTGATGTCTGTCTGGATGACGCCCAGGAAGCCCATGAACAGCGCGGTGATGGCGCCGATGATCAGCACGAACGACAGCGCGGTGTCCGACAGCTCGAACAGCGGCGACATGCGCGCGACCATGAAGATACCGGCGGTCACCATGGTGGCCGCGTGAATCAGTGCGGAAATCGGCGTCGGACCTTCCATCGAGTCCGGCAGCCACACGTGCAGCGGGAACTGCGCCGATTTACCCATCGCGCCGATGAACAAGCAGATACAGGCAACCGTCAGCATGTGCCAGTCGGTACCCGGGAAGCCGATCGTGGTCAAGTTGTCGCGGGCGGCGAACACGTCTGCGTAGCTCAGGCTACCGCTATATGCCAGCAGAAGGCCGATACCGAGCACGAAGCCAAAGTCACCCACGCGGTTGACCAGGAACGCCTTCATGTTGGCGTAGATGGCCGTCGGACGCTTGAACCAGAACCCGATCAGCAGGTACGACACCAGACCCACCGCTTCCCAGCCGAAGAACAGCTGAAGGAAGTTGTTGCTCATCACGAGCATCAACATCGAGAAGGTGAACAGCGAGATGTACGCGAAGAAACGGTTGTAGCCGTCGTCTTCGGCCATGTAACCGATGGTGTAGATATGCACCATCAGCGAGACGAAGGTCACCACGCACATCATCATCGCCGTGAGCGAATCGATGAGGAAACCGACTTCCATCTTCAGCGAGCCAACCGTCATCCACTCATAGACGGTGCCGTTGTAGCCGGCGCCATTGATGACGTCGGACAGCGTCAACGCGGACAGAATGAAGGCGATCGCAACACCGAGGATGGTGACGCTGTGGGACGCCGTGCGGCCGATCTTCTCGCCAAAGAACTTGGTGCCGAACAGCCCGGCGATCGCCGCGCCGGCCAGCGGCGCGAGCGGAATCGCCAGCAGCAGGTTGGGATTGAGCGTGGTAGCCATGGAACGCTTCTTATAGATGGATGCGGAGGTCAGCCCTTCAGGCTGTCCAGATCGTCGACGTTGATGGTGTCCAGATTACGGAACAGCACCACCAGGATGGCGAGACCGATCGCGGATTCCGCCGCGGCCACCGTCAGGATGAAAAACACGAACACCTGCCCTGCCAGATCGCCCAGGTAGTGGGAGAACGCGACGAAGTTCAGGTTGACCGCCAGCAGCATCAGTTCGATCGCCATCAGCAGCACGATGACGTTCTTGCGGTTCAGGAAAATGCCGACGATGCTGATGGCAAACAGCACGGCGCCGAGCACGAGGTAATGGGCAAGGGATAGCGAGGACATATGGGTTCTCCCGGGGCTCAGCTCTTGGATTCAGCCGAAGCTGCGCCAGCAGACTTTTCCGCCGGCATCGAGACCAGACGCACGCGGTCCTTGCGCTTCACGCGGATTTGATCGGACACGTTCTGTGCCTTGGTGTCCTTGCGGCGGCGGGCGGTCAGGGCGACGGCCGCGACAATCGCCAGCAGCAGCACCGCGCCAGCCACTTCAAAGGCATAGATGTAATCGGTGTAGATCAGCTTGCCGAGCGCCTGCGTGTTCGGACCGGTAAAGCCCTTCGGCAACTCCTGCACGGGCTGCACGCGCCCCATGAAGGTCTTGGTCAGCACCACCGCCATTTCCAGGATGATGACCACGCCCACGAAGGCTGCCATCGGCACGTAGGTCCAGAAATCGCGTCGCAGGTGTTCGATGTCGATATCGATCATCATCACCACGAACAGGAACAGCACCATCACCGCCCCAACGTAGACCAGCACCAGCGTGATGGCGAGGAACTCCGCCTTGAGCAGCATCCAGATCGCCGCCGCGGTGAAGAACGAGAGCACGAGGAACAGCGCCGCGTGCACCGGGTTCTTCGCGGTGATGACCTTCAGCGCTGCGAGCACCAGCACGAGCGCGAAACAGTAGAAGATGATCGTCGTGATTTCCATGATCCTGGCACGGGCCGTTTTGCGGCACGCGCTTGTCCAAAGCCGCGATGGCGTCACGCCACCGCAACTGGTTGGCTCTCGAAGAGCCGTTGTCCAACCGGGATGTCAACTGCGCCGCCCGCCAACTGCACGGCGGGCGTCCTGAATCAGCGGTACTTTGCGTCGGCCGCCTTGTTGGCCGCAATTTCCGGCTCGAAGCGATCACCCACGGCCAGCAGCATGTCTTTGGTGAAATACAGGTCGCCGCGCTTTTCACCGTGGTATTCCAGGATGTGCGTCTCGACGATGGCGTCCACCGGGCAGGCCTCTTCGCAGAAGCCGCAGAAAATGCACTTGGTCAGGTCGATGTCGTAGCGCGTGGTGCGGCGGGTACCGTCGTCGCGCTGGTCCGACTCGATCGTGATGGCCAGGGCCGGACACACCGCTTCGCACAGCTTGCAAGCGATGCAGCGTTCTTCGCCGTTCGGATAGCGACGCAGCGCATGCAGACCGCGGAAGCGCGGCGACAGCGGCGTCTTCTCTTCCGGAAAGAGAACAGTGATCTTGCGCGCAAACAGGTAGCGCCCCGTCAGCGCCAGGCCCTTGAAGAGTTCCTTCAGGAGCAGGCTGTTAAAAAATTCCTTGATGGCAAGCAACATGGTGCCTTCCTATTGTCCCGTTACTTCCAGATGTTCCACGGCGACACCAACCAGATGGCGACGACGACAAGCCAGCCCACAGTGAGCGGAATGAAGATCTTCCAGCCCAGACGCATGATCTGGTCATAGCGATAACGCGGGAACGATGCTCGCAGCCAGATGAAAACCGACAGCAGCAGGAAAACCTTGATCAGCAGCCAAAAGAAACCCGGAATCCAGTTGAGAACCGGTGCGTCGATCGGCGAAGCCCAGCCGCCCAGGAACAGCGTCGCCGTCAGCGCCGAGATCACGATCATGTTGATGTACTCGGCCAGGAAGAACAGCGCGAACGCCATGCCCGAGTATTCGATCATGTGGCCGGCCACGATTTCCGATTCGCCTTCCACCACGTCGAACGGGTGGCGGTTGGTTTCAGCCACACCCGAGATGAAGTAGACGCCGAACATCGGCAGCAGCGGCAACCAGTTCCACGACAGGATATTGATGCCGTGACCCGCAAAGAAACCGCGGTTCTGCGAGTTAACGATGTCCGACAGGTTCAGGCTGCCCGTCACCATCAGCACCGTCACGAGCGCGAAGCCCATAGCGATTTCGTACGAAATCATCTGCGCCGAGGCGCGCATCGCACCCAGGAACGCGTACTTGGAGTTCGAAGCCCAGCCGGCCAGGATCACGCCGTACACGCCCACCGAGCTGATCGCCATCACGTACAGCAGGCCAGCGTTGATGTTCGACACCATGGCTTCGGCCTGGAACGGAATCACAGCCCAAATAGCCACGGCAGGCATTAGCACCATGAGCGGCGCGATGATGTACATGCCACGGCTGACCGCGCTCGGCACCATGACTTCCTTGAGCAGCAGCTTGAGCACGTCGGCAATCGGCTGCAGCAAGCCCATCGGGCCCACGCGGTTCGGGCCCAGACGCACGTGCATCCAGCCGATCAGCTTGCGTTCCCACAGGATCAGGTAAGCCACGCACAGCAGCAGCGGCAGAATGATGCAGACCGCACGGACCAGCGTCCAGATCAGCGGCCACCACCCACCGAAGGTGGAGGTACCGAAAGAAGTAATCGACTCGATCATGTTGACCCTTACACCGTAGCCGCCAGCGCGGACGATTCAACCTTCTCAACGCTTACCGCGCCGAACATGGCACCCAGCTGAGCCGAAGCCTCGGTGGCGGCGGGCACGCGGATCACGCCGGAAGCCAGCGACTTGTCCAGCACGGCCGGCAGCACCACACTGCTCTGCCCTTGCGTCACGCGCACGGCGTCCCCATTGGTCAGGCCCAGTTGTGCATAGAGGTCAGCCGGCAAGCCAGCGCGCACGGCGGCGCGTGCTGCAGCCGTCAGTTGCAGCGAACCCGCGCGGCGCACGATCGGATCGGCGTGGTAGATCGGCACATCGGCCAAGCGTTCGATGCCGGCTGCCGCGGCAGCCGGAGCAGCGGGCTGCGCAGTCGTCGTATTCGACAGACGGGCGGTGACCGGCTTGGCCAGCACTTCGTCGCGCACCACTTCCGAACTGTCGTATTCGAAGCCCGACACGTTCAGCAGGTTGCCCAGCACACGCAGGACCTTCCATGCGGGACGCGAATCGCCCAGGCTGCGCACAACGCCGTTGAAGCTTTGCGGCAGACCTTCGCAGTTGACGAAGGTGCCCGACGTTTCCGTGAACGGCGCCGTCGGCAACAGCACGTCGGCATACTCGAGTGCAGCGCGGGAAGCAAACGGCGCCAGCACAATCACAGTCTCAGCCTGGTCCAGCGCTGCACGGGCCTGTACCGGGTTCGCGGTATCGAACTCAGGTTCAGCGCCCAACAGCACGTAGGCGCGACGCGGCTGTGCCAGCATGGCGGCAGCGTCCAGGCCATTGCCTTGGGGCAGCGCACCGGCAATGTAGCCACCGACGGTGTTGGCCGCTTCGGTCAGGAAGCCGAGCGTCGCACCGGTCTGCTGCGCCACCCACTGGGCCAGCGCGTGCAGTTGCGAGAATTGCGGATGCGCCACTGCAGCGTTGCCGAGGAACACGGCCTTGCGCTCGCCCGACGCGAGGCTTGCAGCGATGCGCTGGGCAACGTCGCCTGCCTGGATGCTGTCGGTGCCGCCCGGACGGGCTACGTTGTTGGCGGCAGCCACGGCCACGGCCACTTGAGACAGCAGCGACAGCCATTGCGACGGCGCACCCAGCAGTTGCGTGGCGGGCATCAGCAGATCTTCGCCGCCGGCGCCGATCACGTTCAGTTGCGCGCCCTTCTTGCCAGCCTGCCGCAGACGCGCAGCCAACAGCGGATGGTCCTTGCGCAGGAAAGCACCCACCACCAGCGTGCGCTGCAGCAGCGACACATCGGCGATCGGCAGGCCCAACCACGGAGCACCCGTCGGCTTGACGGAGAAATCGGACTGACGCAGACGGAAGTCGACGTTGTCGCTGCCAATACCGCGCACCAGCTTTTGCAGCAAGAACAGCTCTTCCAGCGTGCTGTGCGGGCTGGCCAACGCACCGATCTGCTCGGCGCCGTGGTCTCGCTTGATTTCGTTCAGGCCGTTGGCAACGTATTCCAGCGCCGTGGTCCAGTCGACGGCCTTCCACTGACCGCCTTGCTTGAGCATCGGCTGCGTCAGACGATCGTCGCTGTTCACGCCTTCATAGGCGAAGCGGTCCTTGTCGGAAAGCCAGCATTCGTTGATGGCTTCGTTGTCCAGCGGCAGAACGCGCATCACACGCTGGTTCTTCGTCTGGACGATCACGTTGGCACCCAGGCCGTCGTGCGGCGACACCGACTTGCGGCGTGCCAATTCCCACGTACGGGCCGAATAGCGGAACGGCTTGCTGGTCAGCGCGCCGACCGGGCACAGGTCGATCATGTTGCCCGACAACTCGGAGTCAACGGTCTGGCCGACGAACGTGGTGATCTCGGAATGCTCGCCGCGGTTGAGCATGCCCAGCTCCATCACGCCGGCAATTTCCTGACCGAAGCGGACGCAACGCGTGCAGTGAATGCAGCGCGTCATCTCTTCCATGGAGATCAGCGGGCCCACGTTCTTGCGGAACACCACACGCTTCTCTTCCTGGTAGCGCGATTCAGACTTGCCGTAGCCCACCGCCAGATCCTGCAATTGGCACTCGCCACCCTGATCACAGATCGGGCAATCCAGCGGGTGGTTAATCAGCAGGAACTCCATCACGGACTTCTGCGCCTTCACCGCCTTCTCGGAGTTTGTGAAGACTTTCATGCCCGCGGTGACGGGCGTGGCGCAGGCCGGCAGCGCCTTGGGAGCCTTTTCGACCTCGACCAGGCACATCCGGCAGTTGGCCGCGACCGACAGTTTGCGGTGATAGCAGAAGTGCGGAATGTAGGTGCCCGTCTGGCGAGCCGCCTCCATCACCAGGCTGCCTTCGGCAACCTCGACCTTCTTGCCATCGATTTCGATTTCAACCATGTTCTGCCACGCTTAAATGTAGGTGGGCACCATGCACTGCTTGTGTTCGACGTGATACGCGAACTCATCCCAGTAGTGCTTGAGCATGCCGCGGACCGGCATCGCGGCGGCATCGCCGAGCGCGCAGATGGTCCGGCCCATGATGTTTTCGGCCACGTTGTTCAGCAGGTCCAGATCTTCCTGGCGCCCCTTGCCGTGTTCGATGCGGTCGACCACACGGTACAGCCAGCCAGTGCCTTCGCGGCACGGCGTGCACTGGCCGCACGACTCTTCGAAGTAGAAGTAGGACAGGCGCAGCAGCGACTTCACCATGCAGCGCGTTTCGTCCATCACGATCACAGCGCCCGAACCCAGCATCGAACCGGCCTTGGCGATCGAGTCGTAGTCCATGTCGGAGGCCATCATCAGGTCAGCCGGCACCACCGGCGCCGACGAACCACCCGGGATGACCGCCTTGAGTTTCTTGCCACCGCGCATGCCACCGGCCAACTCCAGCAGCTTGGAGAACGGCGTGCCGAGGGGAATCTCGTAGTTGCCCGGACGCTCCACGTCGCCGGACACCGAGAAGATTTTCGAGCCGCCGTTGTTCGGCTTACCCATCTTCAGGTAGTTGTCCGGACCGATGGCCAGCAGGAACGGCACCGCGGCAAAAGTTTCGGTGTTGTTGATGGTGGTCGGCTTGCCGTACAGGCCAAAGCTCGCCGGGAACGGCGGCTTGAAACGCGGCTGGCCCTTCTTGCCTTCCAGCGATTCGAGCAGCGCGGTCTCTTCGCCACAGATGTACGCGCCATAGCCATGGTGCGCGTGCAGCTGAAAGTTGAAGCCGGAGCCCAGGATGTTGTCGCCGAGGAAGCCTGCAGCGCGCGCCTCTTCAAGCGCCTGCTCGAAGATCTTGTATTCGTTCCAGATCTCGCCGTGGATGTAGTTGTAACCCACGGTGATGCCCATCGCGTAGCCGCCGATGGCCATGCCTTCGATCAACGCGTGCGGGTTGTAGCGGATGATGTCGCGATCCTTGAACGTACCCGGCTCGCCCTCGTCCGTGTTGCAGACCAGATACTTCTGCCCCGGGAACTGGCGCGGCATGAAGCTCCACTTCAGACCGGTCGGGAAGCCCGCACCGCCACGGCCACGCAGGCCCGACGCCTTCACGTCGGCAATGACCTGCTCGGGGGTGATCTTCTCGGTGAGGATGCGCTTGAGCTGCTGATAGCCGCCACGCTTGACGTAATCTTCGAGGTGCCAGTTGTCGCCGTTCAGGCCGGCGAGAATCAACGGCTGGATATGTCGATCGTGCAGAGAGGTCATTTACTTGCCTGCTCCGTTGGTCAGCGCCTTCGACTGGAGATCGGCGATCAGCGCGTCGAGCTTCTCGTTGCTCATGAAGCTGCACATGTGGGTGTTGTTGACGATCATGACCGGCGCATCACCGCACGCGCCCATGCACTCGCCTTCCTTCAGCGTGAAATTGCCGTCGGCGGTGGTCTCGTTGAAACCGATGCCGAGCTTCTTCTTCAGGTAATCAGCCGCGCGCTCGCCGCCCGACAGTGCGCACGGCAAGTTCGTGCACACCGACAGCTTGAAGCGGCCCACCGGTTTGGTGTCATACATGTTGTAGAACGTCGCCACTTCCTCGACCCACACCGGCGGCATTTCGAGGTACTCGGCCACGAACTGCATGACTTCGGGCGAGACCCAGCCTTTCTCGCTCTGCGCGACCGCCAGCGCCGCCATCACGGCGGACTGCTTCTGGTCGGCGGGATATTTCGCGACCGCCCGGTCGATTTCCTTGAGAGCTTCTGCTGATAGCATGTTCGTTGCGATTGGTGCGGGACGCGGGGCGTGTCGCTTAATTGCTTTACCCCGGCGTGCGTCCTCGTTTCACAGCCGCGCTTGCCTGCGCGTCAAACCGTTGTTTCTTGCGGATTCAGCGATCGATCTCGCCAAACACGATGTCTTGCGTACCGATGATGGTCACCGCATCGGCAATCATGTGACCCTTCGCCATTTCGTCGAGTGCGGCCAGATGAACGAAGCCCGGTGCGCGAATCTTCAGGCGGTACGGCTTGTTGGCACCGTCGGAGATTGCATAGATGCCGAACTCGCCCTTCGGGTGCTCCACGGCGGCATACGCCTCGCCTTCGGGCACATGCATACCTTCCGTGAAGAGCTTGAAGTGGTGAATCAGCTCTTCCATGTTGGTCTTCATGTCCACGCGCGACGGCGGCGCCACCTTATGGTTATCGGTGATCACCGGACCCGGGTTTTTGCGCAGCCACTCGATGCACTGGCGGATGATGCGATTGCTCTGGCGCATTTCTTCCACGCGCACCAGATAACGGTCGTAGCAATCGCCGTTCACGCCAACCGGGATGTCGAAATCGATGCGGTCGTACACTTCGTACGGCTGCTTCTTGCGCACGTCCCATTCGATACCCGAACCACGCAGCATCGCACCGGAGAAGCCCTTGTTAAGCGCACGCTCCGGGCTCACCACGCCGATACCAACCAGACGTTGCTTCCAAATCCGGTTGTCGGTCAGCAGCGTTTCGTACTCGTCTACGTACTTCGGGAAGCGGTTGGTGAAGTCTTCAATGAAGTCCAGCAGCGAACCCGAACGCGTTTCGTTCAGGGCGGCCAGGGCCTTCTCGTTGCGCACCTTGGATGCCTTGTATTGCGGCATCGTGTCAGGCAGGTCGCGGTATACGCCGCCTGGACGGTAGTACGCTGCGTGCATGCGCGCGCCCGACACTGCCTCGTACATATCGAAGAGGTCTTCGCGCTCGCGGAAGGCATACAGGAACACCGCCATGGCACCCACGTCGAGCGCGTGCGAACCGATCCACATCAGGTGGTTCATGATCCGCGTGATCTCGTCAAACATGACGCGGATGTACTGGGCACGCAGCGGCACTTCAAGCCCCAGCAGGCGCTCGATTGCCATCACATAGGCGTGCTCGTTGACCATCATCGACACGTAGTCGAGGCGGTCCATGTACGGCACGCTCTGAATCCAGGTCTTCTGCTCGGCGAGCTTCTCAGTCGCGCGGTGCAGCAGTCCGATGTGCGGGTCGGCTCGTTGAATGACTTCGCCGTCCAGCTCAAGCACCAGGCGCAGCACGCCGTGCGCGGCCGGGTGTTGCGGACCGAAGTTCAGGGTGTAGTTCTTGATATCTGCCATGATCGGGCGCCCTTCAGTGCTTCAGGCCACCGTATTGATCCTCGCGGATCACACGCGGCGTAATCTCGCGCGGCTCGATGGTTACCGGCTGGTAGACCACGCGGCGCTGCACCGGGTCGTAGCGCATTTCAACGTAACCCGACACGGGGAAGTCTTTGCGGAACGGGTGGCCGATGAAGCCGTAGTCGGTCAGGATGCGGCGCAGGTCCGGATGGCCTTCGAACACCAAGCCGTACAGGTCGAACGCTTCACGCTCGAACCAGTCAGCGGAATTCCAGATCGTGGTCACGGAGGCCACCACCGGCAGGTCATCGTCCGGGGCGAACACGCGCACGCGAACGCGCCAGTTGTGCGTGATCGACAGCAGATGTGACACAGCGGCAAAACGCGGGCCATTCCAGGCGCCGTCGCCGTAGTCGGCATAGTCGACTCCGCACAGATCCATCAGCTGTTCGAATTTGAGCGAAGCGTCGTCGCGCAGCGTGCGCATGACGTCGAGGTAATCAGCGGCCTTCACCACGAGGGTGAGTTCGCCGACCGACTCGGTCAGGCTTTGAACACGATTGCCCAACGCCTTCTCCAGCGCGGCCTTCAGGGTAGCAAGCTTGTCGGTCATGTCAGGCCTTGCGCGCGATGGTGTTGGTGCGACGGATCTTGGCCTGCAACTGGATGATGCCGTAGATGAGGGCCTCAGCCGTCGGCGGGCAGCCCGGCACGTACACGTCGACCGGCACGATGCGATCACAGCCGCGGACGACAGAATACGAGTAGTGGTAGTAACCGCCGCCGTTTGCGCACGAACCCATCGAGATAACCCAGCGAGGCTCGGCCATTTGGTCGTACACCTTGCGTAGCGCGGGTGCCATCTTGTTGCAGAGCGTACCGGCCACGATCATCACGTCGGACTGACGCGGCGACGGGCGGAACACCACGCCGAAACGATCCAGGTCATAACGCGATGCGCCGGCATGCATCATTTCCACAGCACAGCAGGCCAGGCCGAACGTCATTGGCCAGAGTGACCCGGTACGGGTCCAGTTGATCAGCTTGTCAGCGGTTGTCGTGACAAAGCCTTCGTTGAGTACGCCTTCGATCGCCATTTCACATCACTCCCAATCGAGCGCGCCTTTTTTCCAGATGTAGACGAAGCCCACGAGAAACTCGAGAAGAAACACGCCCATCGCGAAGAACCCCGGCCAGCCGATCTCCCGTAGCGCCACGCCCCAGGGAAAGAGGAACGCGGTCTCCAGGTCAAACAGGATGAACAGGATGGCGATGAGGTAATAGCGCACGTCGAACTTCATGCGCGCGTCTTCGAATGCCTCGAAGCCGCACTCGTACGGCGAGAGCTTGTCAGGATCGGGATTGTTCGGACCGAGGACTCGGCCGATGGTCATCAGAGCAAGGCCGAGGCCAACACCGACGACGATGAACAACAGTACGGGGAAATAGGCTTCGAGGTTCAAGGGACGCCCGCCTTTTTGAATGGTTGCAACAGCACTGCCCGCAGGCGGCGCCTTGTCGCCCCATCGAAGGCGCCGGGTCCGCAGCCTTACGACGCCTCGACCGCGCGTCGTCTTGCGGAGGGGCCTGCGCGGAACATCCCGTTGAACAGACCCCGAATTTGATTGGTGCCGACGGCGAGACTCGAACTCGCACAGCTTTCGCCACTACCCCCTCAAGATAGCGTGTCTACCAATTTCACCACGTCGGCTGGGGGATGAAACTCTATCAGGAGCCCGGTTGAGACTTAACGCCCTTGCCGTTTTCCGTATTGTTTCAAGCCTTGCATTCTACCGCAAAGCAACGCTTTTGTTCAATGCACAAACAAAAATCTTATGCCTCGCAGCACGCCGAAAAACCTCAACGGCACGCCGCGATCGTTACATCAAATTACTTCGGCACGGCCGGCGCGGAAGCAGCGCCCGCAGCGGCAGCAGGGGCCGAGGCTGCAGGTGCCGATGCCGACGGCGTAACAGGCGCCACCGAACCCATCACCCCCGCCGACACACTGCCCTTGTTGGTGCCGATCAGCGTCAGAGCCAGCGTGGCAACGAAGAACACCGTGGCCAGCACAGCTGTCGTACGCGACAGGAAGTTGGCCGAGCCCGTGGCACCAAACAAGCTACCCGACGCGCCGGACCCAAACGCCGCCCCAACGTCCGCGCCCTTGCCGTGCTGCAACAGCACCAGGCCGATCACGCCGAGCGCGCTCAGGATTTGCGCCACCAGCAGCAGAGTCTTCAGAATTGCCATTTCGTTTCTCTCAATAATATGTTGCAGTCGCACATGGGGGACATGGCGACTCGACCCGTCGTTTATGCGCGACCGATCGCCAGGAAATCTTCCGCCTTCAGCGATGCGCCGCCGATCAGGCCGCCATCGATGTCCGCCATTGCAAACAACTCACCGGCATTGTCCGGCTTGACGCTGCCGCCGTACAGAATCGCCAAACGCTGCGCCACGCCAGCGTCGCGGCCAGCAATACGTGCGCGTAGGAACGCGTGCACGGCCTGCGCCTGCTCGCTGGTCGCGGTCTTGCCCGTGCCGATTGCCCAAACCGGTTCGTACGCCACGACGATATGACCCAGCTGCTCGACCGACAGCACTTCCAGCACCGCATCCAGTTGGCGCGCGACCACCTGCTCGGTCTCACCAGCTTCGCGCTGCGCAAGCGTTTCGCCCACACAGACGATCGGGGTGATGCCATGTTCCAGCGCGCGCAGCGCCTTGGTCGCCACTTGCGCGTCGGTTTCGCCGTGGTACGAGCGACGCTCGGAGTGACCGACGATCACGTAGCCGCAGCCAAATTCCGACAGCATCGACGCCGCCACTTCGCCGGTGAAGGCGCCGCGCGTTTCAGCCGACACGTCCTGTGCGCCCCAGCCCACCGCAGAACCGGCGAGCAGCGACTGGCACTGCGCCAGGTACGGGAACGGCGCACACACGGCCAGCGTGGCGTTGGTTTTGCCTGCCGCCTTGATCTGTTCAAGCAGCGCGGCGTTCGCGCTCAGGCTGCCATGCAGCTTCCAGTTGCCCACCACCAGCTTCGGTCTTGCGTTCACGTTTTGCCCGGTCGACTGTCAAATAAACCCGGCATTCTACCGCGGTGGCAAAAACAGGGTCAATTTCGACGTCTTGGAGTCAATCCCAAACCAACATGATCTTGCCGATATGGGCGCTCGATTCCATCAACGCATGCGCCTGCGCCGCCTGCGCGGCCGGCATGACCTCATGAACGACCGGCTTGATACGCCCGGACGCCAGCAGCGGCCAGACCGTTTCATACAGATTGGCCGCGATGGCCGCCTTGAATGCAACCGGACGTGGGCGCAGCGTCGAGCCCGTCAGCGTAATGCGCCGACGCAGGATGTCGCCCAGCGGCACCTCGGCCTTGGCACCGCCCAGCAACGCGATCAGTACGATGCGGCCATCGTCGGCAGTGCAGGCGATTTCGCGCGCGACATAGCTGCCGCCGACCATGTCGAGCACCACGTCGGCGCCTCGCCCGGTCTCGGCCTTGACGATTTCGACGAAATCTTCGGTCTTGTAGTTGATGGCGCGAGTGGCGCCGAGTTCGACGCAGGCCTCGCACTTGTCGGCGCTACCTGCGGTGGCGAATACGCGGTGACCCAACGCCGATGCGATCTGAATCGCCGTCGTGCCGATGCCGCTCGAGCCGCCCTGCACGAGCAGCGTTTCATCGGCGCCATGTGCGCCCCGCCCCAGCAAGCCGCGGTCGAACACGTTCGACCACACGGTGAAATAGTTCTCTGGCAACGCGGCAGCTTCGATATCGGACAAGCCGGACGGCACGGGCAGCACTTGCCCCAGCGGCGCCGTGCAGAACTCCGCATAGCCGCCGCCTTGCACCAGCGCGCAGACGCGATCGCCCACCTTCAAGCCGTAGCGATTGTCGGCGTGCGCCAGATCGCCACTGACGATCTCGCCCGCAACTTCGAGCCCTGGAATATCGGAGGCACCGGGCGGCACCGGATAGTTGCCCGTGCGCTGGAACACATCCGGCCGGTTCACGCCCGCCGCTCGCACGCGGATCAGCACCTCGCCGGCTTTGGCCTCCGGCATCGGGCGCTCGCCAAGCTTCAGGACTTCAGGGCCACCGTATTGGGTGATTTCAATCGCTTTCATGGGAATCAGATCGATGAGGGTTACGACGCAGAAGCGCTACGCTTCGGCTCGACAAAGTGCTGTGGAATGCCGCGCGTGGTTTCGCGCATGATTTCTTGCTTGCCGTGGACGATGCCGTCGGCGATCTTGCCGATATGCAACTTGAGCCACATCTCCGTCGGCGAGCCGGCGCGATAGTCGGCGGGGCCGAGCATGTCGACGCGATCATCGGCACGCAAGTTGTCGGCCTGCTCGAACGAGCGAGGGCTCTCCGGGTTGTAGACCGCATAGGTGCGGCCACCGCCCTTGCGGGCGACCGAAAATGCCGGAATATCGCTCGGCCCGTCGGCCACGTAAATCATGTTGGCAAACGGCACGCGGCGTTCATCCTCGGCAATCGACGAGTTCACACTCACCGCTTCCGGATGCTTGTTAACGCCCTTATTGATCTCGAACAGCGCACGCGTCTTGGTGGTGTTGTCGATGGCGTAGATGACTTCCGAGATGACCGGCCGACCATCCACGTTCGTGTCGGGCGCCTCCAGGAACTCACAGCCCCACACGCCGTCGATGTACGGGGCGATGGGCGAGCCCTTGATCATCTCTGTCAGGCCTGTGCTGACGATGTAGTGTTCGAGCTTGATGTCGAACGCCTGGTAGGCGCCGTTGTCGCGCACCCACGCCTTGCTGCGCTCGAAGAAATCGGTCACGCCGGGGAAGAACTCGAGTTCTGCACCCAGTTCGCGCAGCGTGGCATTGTCGAGGCCACCCATACGGCCGTCGCGCACGTGGCGCAGCAGCACATTGAGATAGAACGTTTCGTGGTTGACCTTCTGACCGCGCGACTCAATTTCGCGCGAGCCTGCGGCCACTTCGTCCCAGAAACCCTGCTCGGCGATATTGAAACGATCGAACAGCGGCACTTGCATGTAGCGCGGGATCAGCGTCTTGTCGAAATCCCAGACGATGGCGATGCGGTTTTGCTCGAACAGGCGGCTCATGATGGGGCGCGAAGGGGCAACGGGAGGAACTCGCGACGCAGTGTAAACAAAAAAACGGCTGGACATCGTCCAGCCGTTTTTCATAGCGCAAACCGCTCGCTTACTGCTGTTGTTGCTGCTGTTGTTGCGAGGCAGCGTCGCCAGCACCCGGTGCTTGCGGTGCAGCGGCCGGCACGTCGCCTTCTTCAGCCTTGGCAGCCTTGATCGACAGACGCATACGGCCCTTCTCGTCGGTGCTCAGCAGCTTCACGCGCACAGCCTGGCCTTCCTTCACGTAGTCGGAGACCTGGTTCACACGCTCGTTGGCGATTTCCGAGATGTGCAGCAGACCGTCCTTGCCCGGCAGGATGTTCACGATCGCGCCGAAGTCCAGCAGCTTGAGCACGGTGCCGTTGTAGATCTTGCCCACTTCGGCTTCTGCCGTGATGCCTTCGATGCGGCGCTTGGCTTCCGCCATGCCTTCCGACGACGTCGACGCGATGGTGATCGTGCCGTCTTCCTGAATGTCGATCGTGCAGCCGGTTTCCTTGGTCAGTGCCTGGATGGTCGAACCGCCCTTGCCGATCACGTCCCGGATCTTCTCCGGATTGATCTTGACCGTGATCATGCGCGGAGCGTGCTCCGACAGCTCGGTGCGGGCGCCGCCCATGGCAGCCTGCATCTTGCCCAGGATGTGCAGACGGCCTTCCTTGGCTTGTGCCAGTGCCACCTGCATGATTTCCTTGGTGATGCCCTGCACCTTGATGTCCATCTGCAGTGCGGTGATACCAGCGTCAGTACCGGCGACCTTGAAGTCCATGTCGCCCAAGTGATCTTCGTCACCAAGGATGTCGGTCAGCACGGCGAACTTGTTGTCTTCCAGGATCAGGCCCATGGCCACGCCAGCCACGTGCGCCTTGATGGGCACGCCAGCGTCCATCAGCGACAGCGAGCCGCCGCACACCGAAGCCATCGAAGACGAACCGTTCGACTCGGTGATTTCCGATACCAGACGGATCGTGTAAGCGAATTCGTCGTCCTTCGGCAGCACCGGAATCAGTGCGCGCTTGGCCAGACGGCCGTGGCCGACTTCGCGGCGCTTCGGGCTGCCAACGCGGCCGGTTTCGCCCGTGGCGAACGGCGGCATGTTGTAGTGGAGCATGAAGCGATCACGGTACTCGCCTTGCAGCGCGTCGATGATCTGCTCGTCGCTCTTGGTGCCCAGCGTGGCCACCACCAGCGCTTGCGTTTCACCGCGCGTGAACAAGGCCGAGCCGTGCGCACGCGGCAGCACCGACGAACGGATCTCGATCGGGCGCACCGTGCGGGTGTCGCGGCCGTCGATACGGGGCTCGCCGTTCAGGATCTGGCCGCGCACGATCTTCGATTCGAGTTCGAACAGGATGTTGTCAACCTCTACGCCATCGGCTTCCACGCCGGCTTCGGCCAGCTTGGCGGCAACCGACTTGTAGACTTCCTTCAGCTTCTGGCTACGGGCCGACTTCTGGCGCAGTTGGTAAGCCGCTTGCAGATCGGCCAGGCCCAGTTCGGACACCTTGGCGACCAGCGCTTCGTTCTTCGGAGCCGCTTGCCAATCCCACTCAGGCTTGCCGCCATCACGCACCAGGTCGTGGATCGCGTTGATGGCGATCTGCATCTGCTCGTGGCCGTACACGACCGCGCCCAGCATGACCTCTTCCGACAATTGCTGCGCTTCGGATTCGACCATCAGCACGGCACGCTCGGTACCGGCCACAACCAGGTCCAGATCCGAATGCGCGAGTTGTGCACGATTCGGGTTCAGCAGGTACTGACCATCCTTGTAACCCACGCGGGCAGCACCCACCGGACCATTGAACGGCAAACCCGACACAGCCAGCGCTGCCGAAGCCGCGACCAGCGCCGGGATGTCAGCCGGCACTTCCGGATTGATCGACAGCACGTGGATAACGACCTGGACTTCGTTGTAGAAGCCTTCAGGGAACAGCGGACGCAGCGGACGATCAATCAGGCGCGAGGTCAGCGTTTCGTTTTCCGACGGACGGCCTTCACGCTTGAAGAAGCCACCCGGGATCTTGCCGGCCGCGTAGGTCTTCTCGAGATAGTCGACGGTCAGCGGGAAGAAATCTTGACCCGGCTTCGGGTTCTTGGCGCCCACCACGGTAGCGAGCACGACGGTGTCGTCCATGTCGAGCAGCACAGCGCCGCTCGCCTGGCGGGCGATCTCACCCGTTTCCATGCGGACCTTATGGCCGCCCCATTGGAACTCTTTGACGATCTTGTTGAACATGTTTTCTCCTGTTCGGTATTCGCGGCACCGACGATTCAAAGTCGATTTCATTACGCCGCGACAAACACGTTCCGGAAGACGGTGCGGTTGCAGAAGTGTGTTTTATGCCATTCCAGCGCGGCGCTGACATCAACGCCGCGCTGGAATGACACAAGGCCCTGCTTCCTGCCGCCTCCGGTCCATGGCAGCCGCTTCATCTTGAACTGGCCGGCTGCCATCACTCACCGGTTGCCCGGCGCGGCCACAAACGCGGCCGCCAAAAACAAAATGCCTGCATCAGCACGCTGACGCAGGCACTTTTCATCACGCGCAGTGCGTGATACCCACCATTACTTACGCAGACCCAGCTTCGCAACCAGCGCGGTGTAACGGTCAGCGTCCTTGCTCTTGAGGTAGTCCAGCAGACGGCGGCGACGGCTCACCATGCGGAGCAGGCCGCGACGGCTGTGGTGATCCTTCATGTGCGCCTTGAAGTGCGGCTGCAGTTCGTTGATGCGGGCGGTCAGCAGTGCAACCTGCACTTCCGGGCTACCCGTGTCGTTGGCGCTGCGGCCGTTATCTTTGACGATGTCTTGCTTCTTGATGTCAGCGACGGACATTTTGATTCCTTTGACTTGCGGACACCGCAGCGCCTGAATTGCCGCCGTTGGTGCCGTGTTGAACAATGATCTTGCCACCCCATCCCGAAACCGGTCTGGACAGCAAGACCGCGATTATAGCGCAGAACCCCACGGTGACGACAGTTCCGTATCATCCCTGCTCAATGGCGCACCATTTTGCAGGTCGTCGGCAACGCCGTTTGCGCCGCAAGAATCACTTTTAGCGTACGGAAACCGTAGCCAGAGCCCTCGATATCGAACGGCGCACCGGGCGTGCCGGCCCGCTCCATCTGCGCGACGATAAGCGGCTGGATGGCCTGGTGATCCTCCGCTCGCAGCGTCATGCGGTGGAAACCTCTGTCGAGTGATGCGCCTTCCAGCGCACGTGCCACGGCGGCGGCTTCCGTGGTGCCGGCCCGCTCGATGGCGGCGGCCAGCATTTCGACCATCATCTGGTCGCGCAGCAGTGGGTAATCGTCGGCGGGGGCCGGATAACGGGCGCGGAAGGCTTTGTAGAACGCGTCGGACTTGGCGCCACCCAGGTTCGGGTGCCATTCCGCCACGGCCACCACACGGCCAACGCCCGCTTCGCCCATCGCGCCTGGTGCGCCGAGCGAGTTGCCATAAAACGTAAAGAAGCGCGCCTTGAGCCCGGCATCTCGTGCGGCCTTGACGAGCAGCGTCAGATCGTTACCCCAATTGCCGGTGATAACCGTATCCGCGCCTGACGCGGCAATGCGCGCCACATACGGCGCAAAATCTTTCACCTTGCCGATGGGGTGCAGCACCTCGCCAACGATCGCGATGTCCGGCCGCTTCTCGCTCAACTGCTGGCGCGCCAGTTGCGCCACCTGGCGACCGAATGTGTAATCCTGCCCGATCAGGTAGACCTTTTTGATGGACTTATCCGTACGAATCACTACCGAGAGCGCCTGCATGCGCATATCGGCCGATGCATCAAAGCGGAAATGCCAGAAGCTGCATGCCTCGTTGGTCAGCGCTGGATCGACGGCAGCGTAGTTCAGGAAGAGCACGCGCGACTCCAGATGGCGTTCGTTGTGGCGCGAGATCGACGTCGACAACGCTGCAGCTGCCGCCGAACTGTTGCCCTGCAGCACAAAGCGAATACCCGCATCCGTCGCCGCCTGCAATTGCAGCAACGACTCGTCGACGGTGTTCTTGCTATCGAAGCGCACGAGCGCAAGCGGATGGCGGCCATCAGGCAGCTTCACACCGCCGCGCGCATTTACATCCTCAATGGCCATGCGCAGATTGCGATCCACTGCCTCGCCCGCATTGGCAAACGGGCCCGAAAGTCCTTCAATCAGCGCCAGCCGGATCGGCGCGCCTTCGGGCTGAGCGCTCGCTGCGCCAAACAACCCCACCGCCGCCAGCGCGGCCACAAACCAACGAAACACCATGGCAAATCTCCGTGAAGCGCGGATGGTAAAGCGCCGCCGCATGTCGGCACAAGCCAGCACAGAGCGCACGCACCCCCTACACTAAAAAGCATCAGGAGAACCATTGTGAGCATTCGATCGACATGGCAGTGCGCGGCGCTGCTCGCTGTTGCGCTGGCCTCAATGAGCGGGTGTACCGTGCTGGCGCCCGTGCAAACCGGCGAAGCGCTGGTCGGCCAGCCCGCTTCTGCCGTGGAAGCCCGCTTTGGCAAGCCACCCGAACGGTATCCGCGTTCCAGTGGCGGCACGCGCTGGCTATACCCGACCCAGCCCTATGGACAATTCACTTATGCCGCTGATTTCGACGCGAGCGGCAAGCTCGTCTCATTCCGGCAGATTCTGACCACGATGGAGTTTGCGCAGGTCCGCGTCGGCACGGCAACGCAGAACGATGTGTTGCAGGCGTTCGGCAAGCCCGAGGAGACCGCCTATTTCCGGCTGATGGATCGGCAAGTGTGGTCGTATCGCCTCAAGCACGAAGGCGTGTGGCCGTCGCTGATGAACTTCTATTTTGACCGCGACGGTATCGTGCGGCTCACGCAGGTCAGCCCCGACCCGATGTACGACCACGACCACGATTCCAGCCGATGAGACCGCGCCAGACGCTGGAACGGCAACATCCACGCAAGGCGCGTCGCCTGGCGTGGACGTTCGGGTCGGCCATGTCGTGGATCACACAGACATCGCTCTCAAAGACGGCCGGCATGGTGCACGCTCCTGACGTGTCCGGTGCCGCCGCACCCGCTTCGCGTCCCGGCGGGTAACCGGGTGCGCGCTCAGTGGTGATCGTGTTGGGGTCTGGGCTGACTCCTGCGTGTATTGGTGAAACCTGCGATCAGATCTGCGGGTTGAGTTTTTCGCTGCTCTTGTCCTGCAGCTTGTTCAGCGCGGCAAGGTAAGCCTTGGCCGAAGCCGCAACGATGTCCGGATCGGTCCCCACACCGTTGACGATGCGGCCCGACTTGGACAGCCGCACCGTCACTTCGCCCTGTGCCTGCGTGCCCGTCGTAATGGCGTTGACCGAATACAACAGCTGCTCGGCACCGCTGGCGACCTTGCTCTCAATCGCATTCAGCGTAGCGTCGACCGGGCCATTGCCTTCCGCTTCGCCCGTCACTTCCTTGCCGTCTGCAACGAAGACGATGCGCGCATGCGGACGCTCGCCGGTTTCCGAACGCTGGGCTAGCGACACGAAACGGAAGTGCTCGCCCTCGCTGTGCTGCGCTTCGTTCGAGACGATGGCGACGATGTCCTCATCAAAGATCTCCGCCTTCTGATCCGCCAACTCCTTGAAGCGGGTGAAGGCAGCGTTCAGTTCCGCTTCCGAATCCAGCTCGATGCCCAATTCCTGCAGACGCTGCTTGAACGCGTTGCGGCCCGAGAGCTTGCCCAGGACGATCTTATTGGCCGTCCAGCCCACGTCTTCGGCGCGCATGATTTCGTACGTGTCGCGCGCCTTGAGCACCCCATCCTGGTGAATGCCCGAGGCGTGCGCAAAAGCGTTGGCGCCCACCACAGCCTTGTTCGGCTGCACGACGAAACCGGTGATCTGCGAGACCAGTTTGGACGCCGGTACGATCTGTGTCGTATCGACACCCACGTCGAGATTGAAGTAGTCGCGACGCGTCTTCACGGCCATCACCACCTCTTCGAGGCTGGTGTTGCCGGCGCGCTCGCCCAGACCGTTGATCGTGCATTCGATCTGGCGTGCACCGCCCAGTTTGACAGCGGCCAGGGAGTTGGCGACCGCCATGCCCAGGTCGTTATGGCAATGCACCGACCAGACCGCCTTATCCGAATTCGGGATGCGCTCGCGCACCGAGCGGATCAGCGCGGCATAACCCTCCGGCACCGCGTAGCCCACCGTATCCGGCAGGTTGATGGTGGTCGCCCCCTCGGCGATCACGCCTTCCAGCACCCGGCACAGGAAATCCATGTCGGAGCGGCTACCGTCTTCCGGCGAAAACTCGATGTCGTCGGTAAACTGGCGCGCGAAACGCACCGCCAGACGCGCCTGCTCGCACACCTGATCCGGCGACATGCGCAGCTTCTTCTCCATATGCAGCGCCGATGTGGCGATGAACGTGTGGATGCGGAACTGGCCTGCCGGCTTGAGCGCCTCGGCAGCACGGGAAATATCGCGGTCGTTCGCACGGGCGAGCGAGCAAATGCGCGAATCCTTGACCGACTGCGCGATGGCGCGGATCGCCTCGAAGTCACCATTGGAACTGGCCGCGAAGCCGGCTTCGATCACATCCACCTTGAGCCGCTCAAGCTGCTTGGCGATGCGGATCTTCTCTTCCTTGGTCATCGACGCCCCAGGGGACTGCTCGCCGTCGCGCAAGGTGGTATCGAAAATGATGAGTTTGTCGCTCATGGCGGCTCCTTGGAGGGTGACGTTTTTGGCGTCGGTCTTTGTGGGTGTCTCGAATGGTATTTTGCGGCGCAGAATGCAAAACGCCCCGGCGTGCATGGTTGCAGGCCGGGGCGCTGTGAATTCTGATTCGCGAAAACTTGGCGGTTTCTGCTTGCCTTGTCTTGCGATTTCCTATGCGCGTGTCCCGACCTGACGACCTAGTAGGCCATCAATCGAGACTAGCGTAATCAGAATGGAAATCGGGCGCGAAAGCATGCGAACGACTATAGACGAATTCAAAAATCGACGCAAGCGCACAATGGCGCAGCGCATAGGTCACTCATGCGCATCGTCCGATGCCTGCTTCGGCAAGCGCGGGCTACCCTGTTGCCCATGCAGCGCACGCCAGCCCCACAGCAAGTAGCCCGATACCGCGTAACCGACAAACAGGCCAAACAGCGCCACCGGCGGATCGCTCGATATCACGACGAACAACACGAGTACGAGCACCATCACGCCAAACGGCACACGGTGACGAACGTCGAGCGCCTTACCGCTGTAGAACGGCGCGTTCGACACCATCGACAGCCCTGCATAAAGCGTCAGCCCGAAGGCCACCCATGGCATCCACAGCTCTTTGACCGGCAGCTTGTTGTCGATCGCCAGCCAGACGAAACCCGCGATGAGCGCAGCGGCTGCCGGGCTCGGCATGCCCTGGAAGAAGCGCTTATCGACCGACCCGATGTTCGTGTTGAAGCGCGCGAGACGCAGTGCAGCGCCAGCGCAATACACGAACGCCGCGAGCCAGCCCCACTTGCCCAGGTCGCGCAGGATCCATTCGTACATGACCAATGCCGGCGCAACACCGAACGACACCATGTCCGACAGCGAGTCGTACTGCTCGCCGAACGCACTTTGCGTATTGGTGATGCGGGCGACGCGGCCATCCATGCCATCGAGCACCATCGCCGCGAAGATGGCGATGGCAGCCGTCTCGAAGTTGAGGTTCATCGCCTGCACGATGGCGAAGAAGCCGGCGAACAGCGCTGCCGTTGTGAACGCGTTGGGCAGCAGATAGATGCCGCGGCGGCGCGGACGCACGATCTCAAGATCGTCGTCATCCGAGCGCGGCTGGTTGTGCCGCAGCGGACGCAAGTGCGTCACATTGCCGGCGGTAAAACGCTTCTTGCGTCGATTGAACGCGGGCATGGCGGCCTCCGGATCAGTCCAGCTCAGCAAGCACCGTAAGCGTGGCGGATACCTTTTCGCCGATGGTCACGCGCGGGCGTGCCGTCAGCGGCAGGTACACGTCTACGCGGGAGCCAAAGCGGATGAATCCGTAACGCTGGCCACGCGTAAGCGCTTCGCCTGCCTTGGTATAGCAAAGGATGCGCCGCGCGATCAATCCGGCCACCTGCACCGAAGTGACGAGCTGTCCATCAGCGCGGCGCAGCACGATGGCGTTGCGCTCGTTTTCGAGCGACGCCTTGTCCAGGTCCGCATTGACGAACTTGCCCGGGAAGTACTGCACCTGCTGCACCGTGCCGTCGACCGGCGCGCGGTTCGAGTGCACGTTGAACACATTCATGAACACGCTGATCTTCAGCGAGTCGCGATCGGCATACGGGTCGCGCACCTGCTCGACGGCGACGATACGACCATCGGCCGGCGACAGAATCGCATTGGCCTGCGTTGGCACGGCGCGCGCCGGGTCACGGAAAAATTGCAGCACGAACAGTGTCAGCACCCAGAACGGCCACGCCCAGCCCAAGCCTGCAGCAGCCTGCACAATGAGCGTGACGATGAAAATCCCGCCCAGGTACGGCCAACCCTCGCGGGCAATGATGGGATGCGGATACGTGTTGTTCAAATCAGACCTCGACAGCGTCTTGAAGGAAATGCGGCATTCTAGCCGACACGGGGCCGCGCCAGCACTTGAAACACTGGTTGGCGCCCTGGAAACAGCATAAAAAAAGCCAGCCCGAAGGCTGGCTTTCTCGCACAGAACGCAAGCGATCAGTTCTTCGACTGGTCGACCAGCTTGTTCTTGGCGATCCACGGCATCATCGCGCGCAGCTTGGCGCCAACTTGCTCGATCTGGTGCTCTTCGGTCAGGCGACGACGCGAGATCAGCGTCGGGGCGCCGACCTTGTTCTCCAACAGGAAGCTCTTGGCGTATTCGCCGGTCTGGATGTCGGTCAGGCACTGCTTCATGGCCTTCTTCGTCTCGGCCGTCACGACGCGCGGGCCGGTGACGTACTCGCCGTATTCGGCGTTATTCGAGATCGAGTAGTTCATGTTGGCGATGCCGCCTTCATAGATCAGGTCGACGATCAGCTTCAGCTCATGCAGGCACTCGAAGTAAGCCATTTCCGGAGCGTAACCGGCTTCCACCAGCGTCTCGAAGCCGGCCTTGATCAGCTCGACGGTACCGCCGCACAGCACGGCTTGTTCGCCGAACAGGTCGGTTTCGGTTTCTTCGCGGAAGTTGGTCTCGATGATGCCGGCGCGGCCGCCGCCGTTGGCGGTGGCGTACGACAGGGCGATGTCACGTGCGGCGCCCGACTTGTCCTGGTGCACGGCGATCAGGTGCGGCACGCCGCCACCTTGCGTGTACGTGCCGCGCACGGTGTGGCCCGGAGCCTTCGGGGCGATCATGATGACGTCCAGGTCGGCGCGCGGGATCACGGCACCGTAGTGCACGTTGAAGCCGTGGGCGAACGCCAGAGCGGCGCCCTGCTTGATGTTGCCGTGCACTTCGTTCTTATACACGTCGGCGATCTGCTCATCCGGCAGCAGGATCATGACGACGTCGGCTTCCTTCACAGCCTCGGCCACTTCCTTGACCTGCAGGCCAGCGTTGACGGCCTTGTTCCACGACGCGCCATTCTTGCGCAGACCGACCGTCACCTTCACGCCCGAGTCGTTCAGGTTCTGGGCGTGGGCGTGGCCTTGCGAGCCATAGCCGATGATGGTGACGTTCTTGCCCTTGATCAGCGAGAGGTCGGCGTCCTTGTCGTAAAACACTTTCATGTTGATGTCCTAATTTTCAAATATCGATGGGGTCCGGCAGCACGCACGCGCCGGTTCAAACCTTCAGAATGCGCTCGCCGCGGCCGATGCCCGAGCCGCCCGTACGAACGGTCTCAAGAATGGCAGTGCGATCGATGGCATCGAGAAACGCGTCGAGCTTGCTGCCGTTGCCGGTCAGCTCGATCGTGTAGGTCTTCTCGGTCACGTCGATGATGCGGCCGCGGAAGATGTCCGCCGTACGCTTCATCTCCTCGCGCTCCTTGCCGACCGCACGCACCTTCACGAGCATCAGCTCGCGCTCGATGTGCGCACCTTCGGTCAGGTCGACGACCTTGACGACTTCCACCAGGCGGTTCAGGTGCTTGGTGATCTGCTCGATGATGTCGTCCGAACCGGTCGTGACGATGGTCATGCGCGACAGCGAGGCGTCTTCAGTCGGGGCGACCGTCAGCGTCTCGATGTTGTAGCCGCGCGCAGAGAACAGGCCCACCACGCGTGACAGCGCGCCCGGTTCGTTTTCCAGCAGGACGGAAATGATGTGGCGCATTAGAGGTCCTCCGCGCCGAGCAGCATTTCAGAAATACCCTTGCCTGCCTGGACCATCGGCCAGACGTTTTCTGTCGGGTCGGTCTGGAAGTCGAGGAACACGGTGCGATCCTTGAGTCGGAAGGCTTCGCGCAGCGCGGGCTCGACGTCGGACGTCTTCTCGATGCGCATGCCAACGTGGCCATACGATTCGGCCAGCTTCACGAAGTCGGGCAGCGCCTGCATGTAGGAATGCGAGTAACGGTTGTCGTACTCGATTTCCTGCCACTGGCGCACCATGCCCAGATAACCGTTGTTGAGCGAGCAGATCTTCACCGGCGTGTCGTACTGTAGGCACGTCGACAGTTCCTGGATACACATCTGGATGGAGCCCTCACCAGTGATGGTGACAACTTCCTTGTCCGGGAACGCCTTCTTGATGCCCATCGCGTACGGCAGACCCACGCCCATCGTGCCCAGGCCGCCGGAGTTGATCCAGCGGCGCGGCTCGTTGAACTTGTAGAACTGCGCAGCCCACATCTGATGCTGACCCACGTCGGAGCAGACGAAGGCATCGCCATTGGTCAATTCCCAGATCTTCTCGACCACGTACTGCGGCTTGATGATCTCGGAGGTGCGGTCGTATTTCAGGCAATCGACACTGCGCCACTGCTCGATCTGTTCCCACCACTTGGCCAGCGCCGTCTTGTTCGGCTTGGCTTCGCCAGACTGGATCTGGGCGATCATCTCCTGCAGCACGTCCTTGACGTTGCCGACGATGGGAATGTCGACCTTCACCCGCTTGGAAATCGACGACGGATCGATGTCGATGTGGATGATCTTGCGCGGCTGCGACGAGAAGTGCGCCGGGCTGCCGATCACGCGATCATCAAAGCGCGCGCCGATGGCAATCAGCACGTCGCAGTTCTGCATCGCCATGTTGGCTTCGTACGTGCCGTGCATGCCCAGCATGCCCACGAACTGCTTGCTGGTGCCCGGGAAAGCACCCAGACCCATCAGCGTGTTCGTCACGGGGTACCCCGTCAGCGCAGCCAGTTGGCGCAGCTCTTCGCTGGCCTCGGCAAGCACCACGCCGCCACCCGAATAGATGTACGGACGCTCGGCCTGAAGCAGCAGGCTTACCGCCTTGCGGATCTGACCGGAATGACCCTTGTTGACCGGACTGTACGAGCGCATCTCGATGGTCTTCGGATACTCGTACTTGCACAGTTCGCGCGAGACATCCTTGGGGATGTCCACCACCACCGGCCCCGGACGGCCCGTTGCGGCGATGTAGAACGCCTTCTTGATGGTCGAAGCGAGGTTGCGCACGTCCTTGACCAGGAAGTTGTGCTTGACGATCGGGCGGGTAATGCCGACGGTGTCGCATTCCTGGAAGGCGTCCTGGCCGATGGCGTGCGTCGGCACGTTGCCGGTAATGATCACCATCGGGATCGAATCCAGGTAAGCGGTGGCGATGCCGGTCACGGCATTGGTCACGCCCGGGCCGGACGTCACGAGAGCGACACCGACCTTGCCCGTGGCACGCGCATAGCCGTCAGCCGCATGGACTGCCGCCTGTTCATGGCGCACCAGGATGTGTTCGATCTTGTTTTGCTTGTAGAACGCGTCGTAGATATAGAGCACCGCGCCGCCGGGGTAACCCCAGACGAACTCGACGCCCTCTGCCGCGAGCGCATTGACGAGGATGTCAGCCCCCATCATGTCGGCAGATGAACCGCTATTGGCGTGGGAAAATTCCGCGCTTGGCATATTCATGTCAGTCCTTTGCAATTTTCGGCAAAAAATTGTTTGGATGCTCTCTACCGGGCTTGTGGCGCGGATTTGAGCGGTGCGCGTCTGCATGGATGGTCCGCCTGATGGGCGGCCAGATGAGACAAACCACAGATGTTGTGAACCGGGAATAATACTGCAATGCCGCAAGGCGGTCCAGCGCCGGCGCGATTCCCTGCTCCGGGCGGTCCACCCGGCAGTTGGACTGTCCGTGGAGCCGCATTTTTGCTAGCATCGCAACATTTTTCACGGCCAAGGCCGTTGACGCCACGCGGCGTGATCATCACATCTGAGAATGTGAATTTTCGCGCGGCTGCCTCACAGGATTCGCACCCGCCGTTGTATGGCCTCTGAACAGGAACTGTCGGCCTTTCTTCTAAGCGTCGAGAAACGCGCCTTCAAGCAGGCGGTCTTCGCGGTGCGCGACGACGATGCCGCGCTCGATATCGTGCAGGACGCCATGATCAAGCTGGCCGAAAAATACGGCGATAAGCCGGGGGCCGAGCTGCCCTTGCTGTTCCAGCGCATTCTGCAAAACACGATTCACGACTGGTTTCGCCGCACCAAGGTGCGCAACACGTGGGTGAGCCTGTTCTCCAGCTTCCGCACGGACGCCGAGGGCGACGACACCGACCCGCTTGAACTGATCGAAAGCGAAGCCGGCACCACAGCGGCGGAAAGCAGCGCGGACAAAGTCGAGCGCTCGCAGATGCTGGAAATCCTCGAGCGCGAAATCGAGAAGCTGCCCACACGTCAACGGGAGGCCTTCCTGATGCGTTACTGGGAGGACATGGATGTTGCCGAGACAGCCCAGGCGATGGGCTGTTCCGAGGGCAGCGTAAAGACGCACTGCTCGCGGGCAACACACGCCCTGGCCCAAGCGCTGCGGGCGCGAGGGATCCGACTATGAACAAGGTAGAACTCCGAGAACGCCGTTTTGTGCATGCCGTCCGAACCGCTCTGAATGAGTCGGCCGGACAGTTGCCGCCCGACGTGCGCGACCGCCTCGCAGCGGCGCGCCGGACGGCGCTTGCTCACAAGAAAGCGGAAGTGCCTAGCACGGTGCACTCGCCTGCCTTGGCGATGTCGGGCGTCGGCTCGGTGTCCTTCGAGATCGAAGGCGAAGCGCCGTCTGCGCTGCAACGTGCCGCCGCACTCCTGCGTCGCCTCGGCCTGCTGTGGCCGACCATCGCGCTGGTGGCGGGGCTTGCAGGCATCTATCAGTGGCAACAGCAGCAACGTGTGGACGAACTCGCCGAGGTCGATGCCGCAATGCTGCTCGATGATCTGCCGCTGGCCGCTTACGCCGATCAAGGCTTCCATCAGTACCTCAAGCACGATCAGTAAAAGGCTGATCGATGAGCAACTTCCAGCACACCCACGGCCAACCACCGCGAGGCGCAAGGACCCTGCGCCTGCGCGCCGGCATCGTTGCATTGATCGGCGCTGCCGGTCTGATGGCGGGGCTTGCGATCGCGCAGGTTCCGGCCGCTTCGGCACCGGCGGCGGCACCGGGCGTGACAGTCAACGCGCCGGTTGATCTGCCGACACCGCCGGCGACCAACCCGCTACCCGCCGTCCATCCGAACTGGGCCGAGCTGACCATCGTGCAGCAGCGCATCTTCGCGCCGCTGGCGCCGGAATGGAACGGCCTGCCAGAACTGGCCCGCAAGAAGTGGCTGCAGATCGCCCAGGTGTATCCGAAGTACACACCGGCACAGCAGCAGCGCCTGCAAACGCGTATGGCGGATTGGGTCAAGCTCACGCCGGAGCAACGCCACCGCGCGCGTGAAAATTTCCAGACCACGAAGTCGCTCCCGGTGCAGAAGAAAAGCGAGGCGTGGCAGAGCTACCAGCAACTGACGGAAGAGCAGAAGAAGGCGCTGGTTGCCGCGGCCAAGGCACAAAAGCACCCCTCTGCGGTGACGGCGCTGCCGGGCGGCGCGGGCTTAGCGAAAGACGCGGCCAAGTCGATCCATCACGGTGCGCGCACCAAGCCGGGCACGACCAAATCGGCGCCGACGGGCAAGGCCACTGCTACGGCATCCGCGCCGGCGGCAACCCCTGCCCCAGAACCTGCTGCGGCCGCACCTGGCCCCGCAAGCGCGCCGCTCACGCCGGCGCACCCTGTTGTACCACCCACCACCACCGGTGGAGAGTCGGGCAATCCGCCGCCTTCCACGGTGCTGGGCGGCTAAGGCCGGCAAACCCTTGGCATAATCCGAACCACGTGCCGCGCGACCTCCGCGCCGGCGCATGATGGACTGCGCTTATGGCGCTCACACTCTGTTCGATGGCCACCTCCGTTTCCCCGTCTTCACCGGTTGCGGCGTCTGATCCGCTCGCCGCGCCAACGCTGCGCCGCCGTCTTGCTGCGATGCTCTACGAAGGCCTGCTGCTGTTTGGCGTGATGTTTGGCGCCACGGCTGTCTTTCTGGTGCTGCGCCTGATCGTGCCGCCTCTGGCGCGCACGGGCGATGTGGGGCTGCAGGTGTGGGGCTTTCTGGCGCTGGGTCTGTACTTCGTGTGGTTCTGGCGCAAGCGCGGCCAGACGCTGGCGATGCAGACGTGGCGCATGCGCGTGGTCAACGCCGATGGGTCGCGTATTACGCTGGGCCGCGCCGTTGCGCGCTATTTGCTTGCGTGGGTGTGGGTGGCCGCGGCAGTCGGCGTGATCCACCTGAGCGGGGCATCCCGCTGGGCCGGCGCCGGTGTCGCTCTGGCGTGCCTGCTGGCTTGGGGTGCGCTGGCATGGCTCGATCCGCAGCGCCAGTTCCTACACGATCGCCTGGCCGGCACGCGGCTGGTGCGCGATTGATCGGCTTCACTTGCGGCGGCGACCTCCACCATGACGCGCGCCGACCTGCCCACCTCCCCTGTTCCCCTCGCCTTCCTGACTGCGGCCACTGCGCGCCGCATTGCCGTGGCGCTGCAGTGTGCGGCGACGCTGGCGGTTGGCTGGGCGGTGCATCGCTGGGGCGGATGGAGTTGGCCGGCAGCGAGTTTGCTCGCGGGCGCGGCGCTGGTGCTGGGTTATCTCGTTTCAGTCGGGTGGGCGTTCCTGGTGTCGCTGAAGAGCCTCGGCACCGCAATACCGGACGACCCCGTGTGGGACCGCATGCCCGTGCCGCGCGAACACCGCATCGGCATCACCGGCTTCATCGCGTGCTGGCTGCGCGAATGTGTATCGGTGGCGTGGATGTTCAACGTGCTGCAACCCTTCCGCGCGCACGCCGCATTCGATGCGCCGGCGGGCAATGGCAAGCGCGTGCCTGTGCTGATGATCCACGGCTACGGCTGCAATCGCGCGGTGTGGCTGCCGATCCAGCAGCATGTGGCCGCCGCGGGGCACCCGACCCACGCCATCGATCTCATGCCGCTGCTCGGCGACATCGACGACTACGCTCGCGATATTGCCACCGCCGTCGCGCAGGTGACGCGCATGCATGGCCGTGCGCCGGTCCTGCTCTGCCACAGCATGGGCGGGCTCGCCGCACGTGCGCTGCTGCGCCAATCGGAACCCTGTCCCGTTGCCCACGTCATCACGCTGGGCACGCCACATCGGGGCACGGCAATGGCGCGCACGGGACGCGGCCTCAACGTGCGGCAGATGGCTTGGGCGAGCCCATGGCTGCGCCAGCTTGCAGCATCCGAAACGCCGGCCGTGCGGGCACGCATCACATCGATTTTCTCGTGGCACGACTCCATCGTCGGCCCGGCGGGGGCATCCTGGCTGGAAGGCACTCGGCATATCCCGTTCGCGGGCATCGGCCATGTGTCGCTGCTATGCGACGCACGCGTGCGTGATGCCGTGCTGGCCGAACTCGCCCGCATTGAAGGCACCTCTGCCACCCCGTCCGCTTGAAACGCGCGCCCGGCGCAGTTCTTGGGCGTACGCCCTTCCCTTTCTCGGCAACCACGTCATGTGACGGTCATGTTTCTGACACGGCTTTTTCATGCAGCGATGGCGAAATCCGTCCAACGCAGCCTCTGTTGCCGACATGGTCCTGCCAAATCTGCCTTCGCGCCCTGGATTTCTCCGCCGCCTCGCGCAACGCTTTCGCGCCGCTCCCTTCACCGGTTCCGACTGGAATGCTCCACTGCCTCTGATGCAAATGGCCGCCGGGCTTGCCGCCGCCGGCGCGCTGGGCTCGGCTGTGCCGGCGGGTCGCGGCGATGTGCGCGAGCACGAAGCACCGGTCGCCTCGCCACCATCGACATTGGCGCCCGATCAATCGGTCGACGCAGACACGGACCCGCCCGCCGAAAAAATCCAGCGCTACCGCACGATCTGGCTGTCTGACATCCACCTCGGCACGCCGGGCTGCCAGGCCGATTACCTGCTCGACTTCCTCAAGCACCACGAGTCCGACACGCTGTACCTCGTGGGTGACATCGTTGACGGCTGGCAACTGCGCAAGGGCTGGTACTGGCCCCAGGCCCACAACGATGTGGTGCAGAAAGTGCTGCGCCGCGCGCGCAAAGGCACTCGCGTCGTGTTCATCCCAGGCAACCACGACGAGATGGCGCGCCAGTTCCATGGTCTGAACTTTGGCGATATCGAAGTCGCTGAAGACGCAGTGCATGTGACCGCCACGGGCAAGCGCCTGTGGGTCGTGCACGGGGACTTGTTCGACGGCGTGATGCAGCACGCGCGCTGGCTGGCCTACGTGGGGGACTCGCTCTACACCTTCATCCTGGCGATGAACCGGCACTTCAACAGCATCCGCGTGCGGCTTGGTTTTCCGTACTGGTCGCTGTCGCAATACCTGAAGCACCAAGTCAAGAACGCCGTCAACTTCATCAATTCGTTCGAGCGTGTGATGACGGACGAAGCGCGCCGCCGCGGCTGCGACGGCGTGGTCTGCGGGCATATCCACAAGGCCGAGATCCGCGAGATCGACGGCCAGCTTTACTGCAACGACGGCGACTGGGTGGAGAGCCTTTCAGCCCTGGTCGAAACCATGGAAGGCGAACTGCAGATCGTCTACTGGACGCATCTGCTCGATGCGCCGCGCACCTCCCGCCGCGCACGCCGTGCCGCGGCGGCCGCCGCCTGATGGAACCCCTATGACCCACACCAGCATCGACCTCGTGCAGCCCGCCGCAGCCCAACCTACCCCCCAAGGAGAGCCCGTGAAAGTCATGATCGTCACCGATGCCTGGGAACCGCAGGTCAACGGCGTCGTCCGTACCCTCACCCAGACCCGCCGCGAGCTGGAAGCCATGGGGCACATTGTCGACATGATCACGCCGCTCGAATTCAAGACGGTACCGTGCCCAACGTATCCGGAAATCCGCCTGTCGATCCTGCCCGCCAAGCGGGTACGCGAGCGCATCGAGAAGTTCGCCCCGCAGGCTCTGCACATCGCCACCGAAGGCCCGCTGGGGCTGGCTGCACGCGCCTACGCGCTGCGCCACAAGCTGCCCTATACGACGGCGTACCACACGCGCTTTCCGGAGTACGTGCAGGCGCGCTTCGGCATTCCGCTGGCGTGGACGTATCGCTTTCTGCGCTGGTTCCACAGTCCTGCCCGGGCGGTGATGGCGCCTACGCCCGTGGTACTGAAAGACCTTGCCGACTACGGCATCACCAACGGCGTGCTGTGGACGCGCGGCGTGGATCTGGACATCTTCACCGCCCAACGCAGCAACGTGCTCAACACCGCCCATCCGATCTTCCTGTACGTCGGCCGTGTGGCGGTGGAAAAAAACGTCGAAGCCTTCCTGGAACTGGATCTGCCGGGCTCCAAATGGGTGGTAGGTGAAGGCCCCGCACTGGCTGGCCTGAAGGCAAAGTACCCGAACGCCAGCTACCTCGGCGTGCTCAAGCAACCGGAACTGGCCAAGGTATATGCCTCGGCCGATGTGTTCGTCTTCCCGAGCCGCACCGACACCTTTGGCCTGGTACTGCTGGAAGCACTTGCCAGTGGCCTGCCGGTTGCCGCGTATCCGGTGACGGGCCCCATCGACGTGCTGGGCGATTCGCCGGCCGGTGCGTTGCGCGAAGACCTGCGCGAAGCCTGCCTGGAAGCGCTGCGTATTGACCGCGGCACGGCGCGTGCGCACGCCGAGAAGTTCTCGTGGCGCGGAGCCTCGGAGCAATTTCTCGCGCACCTGCGTCCGATGCCCGCCGCACCCGCCGGCAACACCAAGGCCGCCGAGCCATCCACCGCCGCGGGTGCCTGAGCCTTGCGTTCCATGAAACCCACCACCCCGCCGGATCGACGACTGGAAAATCCGCCCGCACCGCCGGCGGCCGGCGCCTACTCGCCGGCCGACAATCCGCATAAAGGCAATCGCGGCATCACGCGGGCGTGGTTTGCGCTCAAGAACTCCATCAGCGGCATCCGCTTCGCCATCGACGAGGAAAGCGCCTTCCGCCAGGAGCTGACGCTGTGCGCGATCCTGCTGCCGTGCGCGTTCGTCATTCCCGCCACGGTGGTCGAGCGCATTCTGATGCTCGGCACGCTGGTGCTGGTGCTCATTGTCGAGCTGCTCAATTCGAGCGTGGAAGCGGCGGTCGATCGCATCTCGCTGGAGCAACACGGGCTGTCCAAGCGCGCCAAGGATTTCGGCAGCGCGGCCGTCATGCTGGCCCTGCTGCTATGCGTGGGGACGTGGGTGGCGATCGCCTGGCCTTGGGTGACGTCGCTGTTGCATTAGGAACACCAGCGAAAGCGGGCGACAACGTTTGGCAATGTCTGCCCCACAGCATGCGGGGGTCGTTGCACAAGCACGATCTCTTATAATCCGGGCACCAATACGCCACGGAGACAGGGCCACCGGCCTTGGCAGTTCAATGGAAACCAAGCAGCATTCCACCGGCCCACGCCGCACGCGCGATCGCATCCTCGAAGTGTCGCTGCGCCTGTTCAACGAACTGGGCGAACCCAACGTCACCACCACGACGATCGCCGAAGAGCTGGAAATCAGCCCCGGCAACCTGTACTACCACTTCCGCAACAAGGACGACATCATCAACTCGATCTTCGTGCAGTTCGAGCAGGAGATCGCGCGTCGCCTGAAGCTGCCGGATGACCACAAGGCCACACTG
Source organism: Ralstonia psammae (assembly GCF_958405935.1). Classification (NCBI taxonomy): domain Bacteria; kingdom Pseudomonadati; phylum Pseudomonadota; class Betaproteobacteria; order Burkholderiales; family Burkholderiaceae; genus Ralstonia; species Ralstonia psammae. The sequence continues at coordinate 136,647 of NZ_CATZBU010000007.1, read as the reverse complement.
GACGAAACCTGGGGCTACCTGCAGTACATGTCGGAGTTCCTGTGGAACTACCGCTTCCTGTACCGCGACATCAACGATCTGCTCGCGCGCAACCGCATGCTTGAACTGAACTTCAAGCGCATCGTCGAGCAGAAGCGCCACTTCGCCATGGACATCTGTCATCAGTTCATCGAAGACGGCGAGATGGAAGCCACGGCCGAGCAAGTCGATGTCATCTGCACCAACATCGTGGTGATCGCCACCTACTGGCTGTCGTTCCAGTTCGTGCAGCACCCACGCCAGTACAACGACCAGAACGCGATCCGTGACCACCTGCACGGCGCGAGCTACCACATCCTGTCGATCCTCGCGCCTTACCTGCGCGGCAAGCCCCGGCGGGCGTTTGATTTGTTGGCGGTGAGCCGCAGCAACGATCCGCCGCTTGGCAACAACACTCCTGCTCAATGAAATCGATCTGCGTCTATTGCGGTTCCAGCCCGGGCGAGCGCCCGGAATACAGAGCCAATGCCATCGCGCTGGGTAACGAGATGGTCAAGCGCGACCTCACGCTCGTCTACGGCGGCGGCAACGTCGGCCTGATGGGCGTGGTGGCCGATGCGGTGCTGCACGGCGGCAGCCCGGTCATCGGCATCATCCCGAAATCGCTGGTGCGCAAGGAGGTCGGGCATAAGGAGCTGACCGAGCTGCACATCGTTGACAGCATGCACCAGCGCAAACAGATGATGGCCGACCGTGCCGATGCCTTCATCGCCATGCCCGGTGGCGTCGGCACCTACGAAGAGCTGTTCGAGACCTTCACGTGGCTGCAGCTCGGTTATCACAACAAGCCGATCGGCCTGTTGAACGTGGCAGGCTTCTACGACAAGCTGCTCGCCTTCATCGACCATGCCGTGCAAGAAGGCTTCCTCAAGCGCCACCACGCTGACCTGCTGCACGTGAGCAACGACCCTGCCGCGCTGATCGACATGCTGGCGCGTGCGCCGCGCGAGACGGTCGACAAGTGGTCGGAGCGTCGCGAGCGCACGTAGGCACCGGCAGCGTCTAAAACGACGACCCCGGCTGCGTCAGAAACGCGACTTCCTCGGGCGTGGAAACGCGCCCGAGCGCAGCGTTGCGATGTGGGAAACGCCCGAAGCGCGCCACGATCTCGCGGTGCTTCTCCGCCCAGATGAGCGAATCCGCATCGCCCTCCTGATCACGCAGGCGCGTGTAGAGGCGAATCGATTCGTCCTGCGCAGACAGCGCCTCACTGTGCTCGAAAGGCAGGTAGCAGAACACGCGGTGATGGCGCGTGGGCAATTGCGCATCCCAACCTGCAGCAACGACGATCTGCGCGGTACGCAGCGCCGCCGCGTCGCTGGCAAACGCGCGGGCACTGCCGCGAAACATATTGCGCGAGAACTGGTCGAGCACGATGATGCGCGCGATGGCTTCGAGCGGCGTTTCCATCCAGGTGTCGGCGTCGCCCGTGGAGAGCGCCTCCCACACCGGCATGAAGCGCGCGCGAATCTCGGCATCGAACGCGTCGGATTTGGTGAACCACTCCGGCCGTGCGTCGACCAGTGGCGCATTGCCGAACCAGAACGCAAGCACGTCGTCGGCGGTGGGCAAACCGAACATCGGGGTCTCCTTGAATTTGTTCTTGTAAGGTGCGCCTTAGCGCGGCACCTTAACTCGGCACCTTAACGCTGCACATTGCGCATCCAGTCGGCGGTCTGCCAGAACGCCTGCATCAGTCGCATCTGCAGGGCTTCATCCAGGCCAATGTCCTGCATGGCGAGTGCCATGCAGCGCATCCATTGATCACGCTCCTGCGTGCCGATCTCGAACGGCAGATGGCGCGCGCGCAAGCGCGGGTGGCCAAAGCGCTCGATGAAATGATTCGGGCCGCCCAGCCAGCCGCACAGGAACCAGAACAGCTTGTCGCGCGATCCGTCCAGGCTTTGCGGATGCAGCGAGCGCAGCACGGCAAACTCGGGCTCCAGATCCATCAAGTCGTAGAAACGGTCAACGAGTTCGCGCACGCGCGCCTCGCCGCCAATCAGGTCGAAGGCCAGCGTTTCCTGGCCGGAAGTTGCGTCAGTCATACAGCGTCAATCACATCAAGAAAAATCCTGGCGTCATCAGGCGTCGCGAAGCGTTGCCATGGCCGGGCGACGCAGCACGTCGCGCAAACCCAGCCAGCCGCCGACGAAGGCGCACGCCATGCCGCTCACGATGCCCACCGGCAGGATCGCGGGGTTGAAACGATACGGAAAATCGAACACATTCGCCGACAGCACCCAGCCGATGGCGATCGCACCCACGCCGGCCATCAGCCCGGCCAGCCCGCCAACGATCAGCACTTCTGCGTATTGTGTCTGGCGCACCACGCCGGAGCCCGCGCCCAGCGCGCGCAGCACGCCGGCATCGCGCAGGCGCTCGTCACGCGAGCCGGAGAGTGCGGCATACAGCACCAGCACACCGGCCGCCAACGTAAAGACGAACAGGAATTCCACCGCCGCCGTTACCTGATCCAGCACGCCCTGCACCTGATGCAGGATCAGTTCGGTATCGACCACCGTGAGGTTCGGAAACTCGCGCACGAGCCTGGCCGGCAGATCGGCCTGGCCGGAGGGAATGCGGAACGCGGTCACGTACGTTTGCGGCATGTCATGCAGCGCCACCGGCGGCAGGATCACGAAGAAGTTCACGCGCATCGAACTCCAGTCGAGCTTGCGCAATGACGTGATGGGGGCATCCACCGTCTGTCCGGCGACTTCGAAACGCAGCACGTCGCCCAGGTGCAGGTCGAGCGTCTTGGCAATGCCTTCCTCCACCGAGGCCTCGGGCTTCTGCCCGCTGAACCATTGGCCGGAAACGATGCGATTTTCAGGCGGCCGCTCCGTGGCATACGACAGGTTGAATTCGCGCTCGACCAGATTGCGGGCGCGCGATTCGGCGTAGGTTTGGCGATCGATCACCTGGCCATTCACCTGCGTCAGACGCCCGCGCACCATCGGGTAGAGTTTCGGGTCGGCCACGCCGGCCTGGGCCAGAACCTGCGCCACAGCCTCCATCTGGTCGGGCTGGATATTGATGATGAAACGGTTGGGCGCATCGGCCGGCGTGGCGTTGTGCCACGAGCGGATCAGGTCATTGCGCGTCATGGCGAGCAGCAGCAGCGCCATCAGCCCGACAGCAAGCGCCACGGTTTGCAGCACGCTCACACCACGACGGCGCTCCAGCACGGCCAGCGCAAAGCGCCAACCCACGCTCAGCGCACGACCACGCCCCAGCAACACCGCCAGGGCGCGCAATCCGCCGGCGGCCAGCAGCGCAAACACGACGATTGCACCGGCAAACCCCGCGGCCGTCAGCGCCCCGAGCTTCACGTCGCGCGCAGATACCACGAGCAGCGCAAAGAACGCCGTCGCGCCCAGCGCATAGCCGATCCACGCGGCAACGGCGCGCTGCGCCACATCCCGACGCAGTACGCGCAGCGGCGGCACGCGCACGAGGCTCAGCAATGGCGGCACGGCAAAACCGATCAGCAACACCAGCCCCGCCGTCACGCCCACGACCGCAGGCCAGATAGAGGGCGCGGGCAATGTCACCGTGACCAGATCGCCGAGCGACGCCAGCAACAACCAGTGCGCGCCATAACCCAGCGCCACCCCCACCGCCGAACCCAGCACGCCGATCAGCAAAAACTCCAGCGCGAACGTGCCGAGAATCTGCCCTTGCTTGAGCCCCAGGCACTTGATGACGGCCACCGCATCGGTGTGCCGCGCGGTGTAGCGGCGCGCGGCCATGGTGATTGCCACCGCGGCAATCATCGCCGCCAGCAAGGCGACGAGTGAAAGGAAGCGCTCGGCACGGTCCAGCGTTTCGCGCATCTGCGGCTGGCCGTTCTGCAACGATTCAACACGCACGCCACGCAACTGGCGCGCCTTCGCTTCGCGCTCGGCCCAGGTGTGGAACGCGCTGGCAGCGGCATCGGGGCCGGCCACCAGCAGGCGATACGTGACGCGGCTACCGTAGGTGACAAGACCCGTCGAGCCCAAGTCCGCCATCGGCAGCATCACTCGGGGGGCGAAGTTCATGAAGCCCGCGCCGCGATCGAGTTCCTGGGTGATGACGTGAGCGATCTTGAAGGTGCGTGTGCCCAGGCGGATGGCATCGCCCACGCGAGTGCCGAGTGCTTCGAGCAGCGGTGCGTCCACCCACACCGTGCCGGCGGCGGGAATGCCCTGGATCGCCTCGCCCACGGTATCGCGCCCGTCCCCGCTCACCTTGAGAGTGCCACGCAGCGGGTAGCCCACGTCGACGGCCTTGATCGCGGCCAGTTGCGATGCGGGTTCGCCCGAGGCGCCCTTGGTCAACGTGCTCGCCATGCTGGGGAAGGTGGCGGTGTGGGTGACCTGCAGGCCGCTGGCGCGGGCATGCGCCTCGATGTCGGTCGGCAGCGGCTGGTCTGACACGACCAGCACATCCGCGCCGATCAACTGACGCGCATCGCGCTCCAGGCCGGCATGCATGCGGTCGGCCAGAAAACTGACGGACGCCAACGCGGCCACCGCCAGCACCAGCGCAACAAGCAGGAGATTCAGTTCACCGGCGCGCCAGTCGCGGCGCAGCATGCGCAGGGCTTGGGTCCAGGCGGAGAAACGTGACATGGGCTGAACATGGATGGGGCGCTCGATTGCGCAAACCCCATCATGTTCGCACGACTTCAGCGGGCCAGCGCGCGAGCCTCGTCGGCATGCCAGGGCAGCGCCTGGTCTGCGGTGAGCAGCGAAACGTGCTCGATCGGCCGGTAGCCGGCGAGATGGCCCAGGCCTTCGCGGAACGCGGGCTGACCGATGCACTCGATCAGCTCGCGCACCCAGGGCGACAGCGCATCGTTGCGGCGCACCGCCAGGTAGTACGTTTCGCGCGTCAGCGGCACAAAGTGCAGACCATGGGCTTCGGCGCCGGGGCGCAGGCCGAAGCCAACGTCCGCCCGCCCTTCCTGCACGGCCACGGCGATCTTGTCGCTGGAGAATTCCTGCTCGTCATACCCGTGGATCTGGTCGGGATACAGCCCCGCAGCGACCAGCAACTGATCGAACAGCAACCGCGTGCCAGAACTGCGCTGGCGGTTGATGAAGCGCGCCTGGGTGCGCGCCAGATCCCCCAGCGACTGCACCCGCCCGGCCCATTGTGCCGACATCATCAGCCCCTGCTCGCGATCGGCCAGGGGGATCAGGCGCACGGTGGTCGGGCGCAGCCACTTGCGCAAGGTCTGGTGTGCGATCGAGCCCGCACCTTGCTGCGGTGCCACATAGAAGCCGGCCACCTCGCATTGCTTTTCCTGCAGGCAGATCAGCCCTTCGACGGCGCTGCAGAACACGGTATCGATGTGTGCCCCGTGCCCTTGTCGCGCAAACGTCTCGGCCAGCACTTCCACGGCCGGGTCGTGGCTGCCCGAGAAACGGATGCGCGCCTGCGACTGGGATGCGTCTTCCAGCTCCGAGAGGAACTGCCCCATGGCTTGATGCAGCACCGGATTGAGCTGCTCGCGCAGTCGCATCTCGGCACGCAGCATGCGCTCGCCGAAGAGCGTGAGAGAGGCGCCCCGGCCGCGCTCCATATCGAGCAGCGAGCGGCCGAGCATCTCTTCCCACGACCGCATCACCCCCCAGGCGTGCCGGTACGACAGCCCCACCTGCTTCGCCGCGCGGTGCAGCGACCCTGTCTCGCGCACCGCCCGCAGCAACTGGAAGACCTTGCCGTTGGCGCGCGGGTTGTCGTCCAGCCCCACCACCGGAAATACTTCGAACTGGAATGTCATTATGTTTATGGTTTCCTATTTACTTCAGCCGTGCCCCGGGAGAACAATTCTGCTCACTCCGGGGGCGGGCATATCGTGGCCGCTGACTGCCCCCCGACCTTGCCGCCATCATGCAGCATCCGACATAAAGCGTCCACGCCTTCCCGCACCCCACAACATGCCCGGATTGTCCCAAACTCATCGGCTATCTGCTGTCATCTGCATGACACTCGCGCTCGCCACTGCCGCATATGCTGGCGATCTCCGCATGGCCACCACCACCAGCACCGAAAATTCGGGCCTGCTGAAAGTCCTGTTGCCCAAGTTCGAAGCGGCCACCGGCGTCCATGTGCACGTGATTGCCGTTGGCACCGGCAAGGCGGTCAAGCTGGGGGAGTCAGGTGATGTGGATGTGGTGCTCGTCCACGCTCGCCAACTGGAAGATGCCTTCGTCGCCTCAGGCGGCGGCATCGACCGCCGCGACGTGATGTACAACGACTTCATCCTCGTCGGCCCCGAGGCAGACCCGGCCCGCGTGCGCGGCCAGAAGAACGTCATCCAGGGGATGGGGACCATCGCCGCGGCGGGCGAGAGAACCGGCGCCAAGTTCATCTCGCGCGGCGACAACTCCGGCACCGACGTCATGGAAAAGGCTTATTGGAAGACGGCCAACATCGACCCGAAGGGCAAGCCGTGGTACGTCAGCGCGGGGCTCGGGATGGGCGAAGTGCTGAACATGGCCGCGCAGATGAACGCCTACACGCTATCGGACCGCGCAACCTACGGGGCCTACCGTGCCAAGACGGGCCTCGACATCGTGCTGGCGGGCGACCCGCGCATGTTCAACCCCTACGGCATCATCGCGGTCAACCCGAAGAAATACCCGAGCATCAACTACACCGATGCGACCAAGCTGATCGAATGGATCACGTCACCGGCCGGTCAGCAGGTGATTGCAGACTTCAAGGTCAGCGGGGAGCAGGTGTTTTTCCCCGACTACGGGAAGGCCGTCGCAAGCGGAAAGTAACCTCGAGCCCGGGGCGCGTGGCAGGACGGCGACCGTTCAGCTTCAGGCCACCGCCGATTCCAATTGCGGATGCTGAGGCAAATCGGCCGCCACTTCGCCGATCATGCGGCGCAGCCACATCACATCGGGCGCAGCGTGGCTGCGCTCATGCCAGAGCTGGTAGAAGCGCATCTTCGGGAACGCCATGGGCGTCGGCAAGATTCGGATCGGCAGATACTGGGCGCAGTGCGCGGCGAACTGGCGGCCGGTGGTAAAGACCAGATCGGTGCGCATCAGCACATATGGCACCAGCCCGAAATACGGCAACGACACCTGAATCTGCCGCTTGAGCCCTTGCTCCGCAAGCGCCTGGTCGATCATGCTGCGCTGCATGACGGCATACGGCGCGGGCGCCAGATGCGGCATCTCCACGTAGTGTTTGAGCGAGATGCCCTTGCGTGCCAGGGGGTGCTGTGCACCCAGCATGCAGACGACTTCATCGTCAAACAGCGGCGAAATGTGCAGATGTTCGGGCGGCGAGAGCCAATTGCCGATCACCAGATCCATGCCGCCCTGCTCCAGTGCGGCCAAGTAATCGACCCCCGCATTGAGCGGATGCACCACCAGCTTGGCCTGCGGCGCCTGCTTGCGCAGACGCTCGACGATGTTGGGCAGGAAAAAGGCATCCAGATAATCCGGCGCACCCAGGTGGAACGTGCGCGTGGTGTTGGCTGGGTCGAAATCCTGCGACGGCCGTGCGATACGCTCCATCGCCTCCAGGCTCTGCTGGGCCAGCGACAGAAGGTCATGGCCCCGCTCGGTCGGCACCATGCCGTTCTTGCCGCGCACCAGGATGGCGTCGCCAGTGATCTCGCGCAAGCGCTTGAGCGTGTTACTGATGGCCGGCTGTGACTGGCCCAGCTTGACCGCCGTACGCGTCACGCTCTGCTCAGTGAGCAGCGTGTAGAGAACGCGCAGGAGGTAGGTATCGAGGTGATCTTTGCCGTGCATCTGGAGGCGGGTACGGCTGCACCGTACCGTCTAAAAAACGTGCTTGGGGGACGCTGTCAGTGTATGTCACTTGCACGCCGCGCCGCCAGACCGCTACTGGCGGGTATACCCCGGATTTTGGCTTTCCGATGCGGGTTATCACATGGGCCAAATATTGCATTCCTGGCCCGGTGCTATGGTTCCGTTACACACACAAACAGGCGTAGAACCCCCATGGAGACACAGCCCATCCGCTTCTTCCACCGCGGCCAGGTGCGCACCATTACGGATGCCCCGATCACCCGTACGGTGCTTCAATACCTGCGTGAAGACGCACACTGCACCGGCACCAAGGAAGGGTGTGCCGAGGGCGATTGCGGTGCTTGTACCGTCGTGCTCGGCGAGCTGCAGGAAGACGGCAGCGTCGACCTGAAGGCCGTCAACGCGTGCATCCAGTTCCTGCCCACGCTCGACGGCAAGGCGCTGTTCACCGTAGAAGACGTGCGCGGCAAGGACGGCACCCTACACCCCGTGCAAGAGGCCATGGTGGAGTGCCACGGCTCGCAGTGCGGCTTCTGCACGCCCGGCTTTGTGATGTCGCTCTACGCCCTGTACGAGAACACCGGCAGCGAGGCGCCGATCCCCTCGCGCCAGACCATCTGCGATTCGCTCACCGGCAACCTCTGCCGCTGCACCGGATACCGCCCCATCATCGACGCGGGCGAACGCATGTTCGAACTGCCCTCGCCCGCTGGCATCGACCGCACCCAACTGGCCGATACGCTGCGCAAGCTCCAGCGCAAGGACACTTTCAGCTACGCGCCCGTCGGCACCGAGAATGCGCCGCGCTTCTACGCACCGCGCACCGCATCGGCCTTTGCCGCCATCAAGGCCGCGCATCCGAACATCCGCATCCTGGCCGGCAGCACCGACGTCGGCCTGTGGGTCACCAAGCAGTTCCGCGACCTCGGCGACATCCTGTACGTCGGCCAGGTGGCCGATTTGTACGCCCTGGAAAAGCGCGACGGCTGGATCGAGATCGGCGCTGCCGTCTCACTGGAAAAGGCCTACGCATTCCTGGCTGCGGACTACCCCGAGCTGACCGAGGTGTGGAAGCGCTTTGCCTCGCTGCCGATCCGCAATGCCGGCACGCTGGGCGGCAACGTCGCAAACGGCTCCCCGATTGGTGACTCGGCGCCGGCGCTCATCGCCATCGGCACGCGCGTCGTGCTGCAGCGTGGCGAAGCCCGCCGCGAGCTGCCGCTCGAAGACCTCTACATTGCCTACCAGAAGAACGCGATGGAAGAAGGCGAATTCGTTGCGGGCCTGCGCATCCCGGCACGTGAAGGCCATCCGTACGGTCAGGCCCTGCGCTTTCGCACGTACAAGCTGTCCAAGCGCTTTGACGAAGACATTTCCGCCGTGTGCGCGGCGCTGGCCATCGAGCTGGACGGTGACATCGTGCGCAGCGCTCGCATCGCTTACGGCGGCATGGCGGCAACATCCAAGCGCGCCACTGAAACCGAAGCCGCCATCACCGGCCAGCCGTGGAACGAAGCGACCGTGCGTGCTGCCATGGCAGCCATGTCGCGCGACTACACCCCGCTGACCGATATGCGCGCCACCGATAACTACCGCCGCGTATCGGCGGCCAACACGGTGTACCGCTTCTGGCTGGAAACCCGCGCCGACGCGCCGCTCGCGCCCGAACAGATCAACGTCCGCGCGGTCGAATTGAATACCCTCACAGCAGCCTAAGAACATGAACAAGCAAACCGAAGCCTTCGTGCTGGCGGAAGCAGATATTGCTGCGGCCATGCCTGGCCAGCGCGGTGCTGTGGTGGGCATTTCGCGCCCGCACGAGTCTGCGCACCTGCATGTGGCAGGCACCGCGACCTACACCGACGACATTCCCGAGCTGGCCGGCACGCTGCACGCGGCGCTCGGCATGAGCACGCAGGCGCATGCGCGCATCGTCAACATGGACCTGGACCGCGTGAAAGCCGCACCCGGCGTGGTGGCCGTGTTCACGTCGGCCGACATCCCGGGCACGAACGATTGCGGCCCGATCATCCACGACGACCCCATCCTGGCGACCGACACGGTGCACTTCATCGGCCAGCCGATGTTCATCGTGGTGGCCACGTCGCACGATGCAGCTCGCCGCGCGGCTCGTCTGGGCAATATCGAATATGAAGTGCTGCCCCCGCTGCTGACGCCTGAAGACGCGCGTGCCGCCGGTCAATCCGTGCTGCCGCCGATGCACCTCAAGCGTGGCGAACCGGCTGAGCGTATTGCTGCTGCACCCCACTCTGAAGCCGGCAAGATGTCGTTGGGCGGTCAGGAGCAGTTCTACCTCGAAAGCCAGATCTCGTACGCGGTGCCGAAGGAAGACAACGGCATGCACGTTTGGTGCTCGACGCAGCACCCGACCGAGATGCAGCACATGGTGTCGCACATGCTGGGCTGGCACGCCAACCAGGTGCTGGTCGAATGCCGTCGCATGGGCGGTGGTTTCGGCGGGAAGGAATCGCAGTCGGGCCTGTTCGCCTGCTGCGCTTCGCTGGCGGCATGGAAGCTCGCGTGCCCGGTCAAGCTGCGCCCGGACCGCGACGACGACATGATGATCACCGGCAAGCGGCACGACTTCCGCTTCGCCTACCAAGCCGGCTACGACAACGACGGACGCATCCAGGGCGTCAAGGTCGACATGACCTCGCGCGCGGGTTTTTCGGCCGATTTGTCGGGCCCCGTGATGACGCGCGCCATCTGTCACTTCGACAACGCCTACTGGCTGCCCGAGGTGGAAATCGATGGCTTCTGCGCACGCACCAACACGCAGTCGAACACCGCATTCCGCGGCTTCGGTGGCCCGCAAGGCGCGTTTGCCATCGAGTACATCATGGACAACATCGCGCGCTCGGTCGGCAAGGATGCGCTCGACGTGCGCCGCGCCAATCTGTACGGCAAGGACAAGAACAACGTCACGCCATATGGGCAGACCGTGGAAGACAACGTCATCCATGAACTGCTCGACGAACTGGAGGCGACGTCCGACTATCGCGCACGCCGCGAGGCCATCCGCGCGTTCAATGCGACCAGCCCGGTGCTCAAGCGCGGCCTGGCGTTGACCCCGGTGAAGTTCGGCATCTCGTTCAACGTCAAGCACTTCAACCAGGCCGGCGCGCTGGTGCACGTCTACAACGACGGCTCGATCCTGGTGAACCACGGCGGCACCGAAATGGGCCAGGGCCTGAACACGAAGGTCGCGCAGGTCGTGGCGCACGAACTGGGCGTGTCGTTCACCCGCATCCGCGTGACGGCCACGGACACCAGCAAGGTGGCCAACACATCCGCCACGGCTGCATCGACCGGCAGCGACCTGAACGGCAAGGCGGCGCAGGATGCTGCACGCCAGATTCGCCAGCGCCTGATCGCGTTTGCCGCCGAGCACTACGAAGTGCCCGCCGAGACGGTGACGATCGTGGGCGACCATCTGGAAATCGGTGCACGCCGCGTGCCGTTCAACGAGCTGATCGGCAAGGCCTATGTTGCCCGCGTGCAGTTGTGGTCCGACGGCTTCTACGCCACGCCCAAGCTGCACTGGGATCAGTCCAAGCTCAAGGGCCGTCCGTTCTACTACTACGCCTATGGCGCAGCAGTGTCGGAAGTGGTGGTCGATACGCTCACCGGCGAATGGCGCCTGCTGCGCGCCGACGTGCTGCACGACGCCGGCCGCTCCATCAACCCGGCCATTGACATCGGCCAGGTGGAAGGCGCGTTCATCCAGGGCATGGGCTGGCTTACGACGGAAGAACTGTGGTGGAACAAGAACGGCAAGCTGATGACGCACGCGCCGTCCACCTACAAGATCCCGACGGTGAACGACTGCCCGCCGGACTTCCGTGTGCACCTGTTCAACAACGCCAACGTGGAAGACAGCATTCACCGCTCCAAGGCGCTGGGTGAGCCGCCGCTGCTGCTGCCGTTCTCGGTGTTCTTCGCCATTCGTGATGCGGTGGCCGCCGTGGGCGATGGCCGCACGAGCCCGCCGCTGAACGCACCGGCCACCAGCGAGGAAATCCTCAAGGCCGTGGATGCCATCCGCAGCGCCCTGCTGTCGGCCTGACCTGTGCCAAAGAGCCTGCCGGAGACCATCATGGACAAGGTGACCAAACATCAGCAACTGCGCCCATTCCGCTTCGCCGATGCGCTTGCCACCGTGCAGGCCGGGCAGCCATGCGTTCTGGTCACGGTGACGGACGTGCAGGGCTCCGCCCCGCGCGAGCCGGGCACGCTCATGCTGGTGGGCACAGACGGTTTCTTCGGCACCATCGGCGGCGGCCATCTGGAATGGCGCGCGATGGAAATCGCCCAGGCGATGATGGCCTCGCCCGAGGCCACCGGAGAGGCCCGCCGCCAGTTCGTGCGCATTCCGCTCGGGCCCGCGCTGGGGCAGTGCTGCGGCGGCGTGGTGCGCCTGTCGCTGGAGCGCCTCGACGCGCGTGATGTTGCGTGGATCGCGCTGGCCGATAACGCCGTGCGCCAGCGCCGCAGCCTGCGCCGCTTTGTCTCCGCAGATCCGGCTGTGCCTGTTGAAGCAAGCATCGGCGATGCGGCTGCGGGCGGCGTGCAGCTCGACGCCAGCGGCTTCACGCAAACCGTGCTGCCGCCCGACATGTCGATCGTCCTGTGCGGCGCGGGCCATGTCGGCCACGCCATCGTGCGCGCACTGGCCCATCTGCCCTGCCGCGTGACGTGGGTGGATGAACGCGATGCGATGTTCCCGTTCCCCACGGAAGTGCCGCCGAACGTTGTTATCGAATCCACCGATACGCCGGAAGCCGTGATCGACCACGCGCCCGCCGGCAGCTACTTCCTGGTCATGACGCACAACCACGCGTTGGACCTCACCCTGTGCGAACGCATCATGCGCCGCACGGACTTTGCCTACTTCGGCCTGATCGGTTCAAAGACCAAGCGCGCGCGCTTCGAGCACCGCATGGTCGAGCACGGCGTGGACCCGGCACGCCTGCCGGAAATGGTGTGCCCGATTGGTGTGGCGGGCATCGTGGACAAGGCGCCAGATATCATTGCGGTATCCGTCGTCGCGCAACTGCTGCAGGTGCGAGAGCTGCAACAACATGCGCTCACCAGCGCCAGCAGCGGCGCGGCGGTCCCTTACCGAGTCCCCACGCCTGTCTAATCATGCCGATCTCTTCCGCGCTTGCAGAACGCATCGCCACCAGCCCTAAAGCTGAACTGCACATCCACATCGAAGGCTCGCTCGAACCCGAACTGATGTTCGCACTGGCCGAGCGCAACGGCGTCAAGCTGCCGTATGCGTCCGTTGACGAAGTGCGCGCAGCCTACGCTTTTGACGATCTGCAATCGTTCCTCGACCTGTACTACGCCGGCGCCAGCGTGCTGCTCACCGAGCAGGATTTCTACGACATGACCGCCGCTTATGTCGCGCGCGCGCTTGCCGACAACGTCCACCACGCCGAAATCTTCTTCGACCCGCAGACGCATACCGCGCGCAATGTGCCCATGCATGTGGTCATTCACGGCATCGTCCGCGCGCTGGATGACGCCGAGCGCGAGCATGGTTTTTCCAGCGCGCTGATCCTCTGCTTCCTACGCCACCTGAGCGAGGAAGATGCATTCGACACGCTCGAAGCCGCCCTGCCCTATATCCAGGACCCGGCCAACCGCATCATCGGCGTTGGGCTGGATTCGTCCGAGCGCGGTAACCCGCCGGAGAAATTCGCGCGCGTGTTCGCACGCTGCAAGGAACTCGGCCTGCGCCTGGTCGCCCACGCCGGAGAAGAAGGCCCCGCGCAATACGTGATCGACGCCCTCGACATCCTCAAGGTAGAGCGCATCGACCACGGCGTGCGCGCCATCGACGATGCCGCGCTCGTCAAGCGCCTCGCAGCCGAGCGCATCGCGCTGACGGTCTGCCCGCTGTCGAATGAAAAGCTGAAGGTCTACCCCGACTTGGCACGCCACTCGCTCAAGCAGCTGCTGGAGGCCGGATGCGCCGTGACCCTGCATTCCGATGATCCGGCCTACTTTGGCGGCTACATGAACACCAACTGGCTCGCCACCTTCAACGCCCTCGACCTGTCTGAGGCCGATGCCCACACGCTCGCGCGCAACAGCTTCGAGGCGTCCTTCCTGCCCGAACAGGACAAAGCCCTGTGGCTTGCCAAGGTCGACGACCACTGGAAAGCCGCACACTAAAAATCCACGAGACGACGATGACCACGATGCCTCCGACTTCCAACACCGTTCACGCCTACCGCGGCCGCGTGCTGCATTTCCTGCACGATCCGCAGTATCGCGAGCGCGATGCCTATGAGTATTGGGAGGACGGCCTGCTCGTGGTCTCGGGCGGCAAGGTGCTGAGCGCCGGCGACTATGCCGCACTGCGCGAAGACCTGCCCGCCGGCACGCAACTGCACGACTACAGCGGCAAGCTGATCGTCCCGGGCTTCATCGATACGCACATCCACTTCCCGCAGACGGACATGATCGCGTCGCCGTCGCCGGGCCTGCTGCACTGGCTGGAGACGTACACCTTCCCGGAAGAGCGCCGCTTCGAAAGCGAGCAGTACGCCGCCGGCGTCGCCTCGTTCTTCCTCGACGAACTGCTGCGCAACGGCACGACCAGCGCAATGGTGTGGAGCACTGTGCATCGCGGCTCGGCCGAGACGCTGTTCACGCAAGCACAACAACGCGGCATGCGCATGATCACCGGTAAGGTGATGATGGACCGCAACTGCCCGGAGTACCTGCGCGACACGGCCGAATCCGGCGCGCGTGACACTGCCGACCTGATCTCGCGCTGGCACGGCAAGGACCGTCTGGCCTACGCCATCACGCCGCGCTTCGCGCCCACCTCGAGCGAAGCGCAACTGCAAGCCTGCGCAGAACTCGCCAAACAGTACAAGGACGTCTTCATCCAGACGCACGTCGCAGAAAACCCCGACGAAGTGAAATGGGTGGCCGACCTGTTCCCCAACGCACGCAGCTATCTGGACGTCTACGACCGCTACGGCTTGCTTCGCAAGGGCGCCTTCTACGGCCACGCCATCTGGCTGGACGACAGTGACCGTCAGCGCATGGCCGAATCCGGTGCGGCCGTGGCGCACTGTCCCACGTCCAATCTGTTCCTGGGCAGCGGCCTATACAACTTCCACAAGAACGACGCGCACCGCTTGGCACTCACGCTGGCTACCGACGTGGGCGGCGGCAGTTCGTTCTCGATGCTGCGCACGATGGGCACGGCGCATAAGGTCGCGCGCATGGGCGGCTATCACCTGACAGCGCTGCGGATGTTCTACCTGGCCACGCGCGGTGCCGCCGAAGCGCTGGGCTGGGAAGACCGTATCGGCAGCTTCGTGCCGGGCGCGGAAGCCGACTTCATCGTGCTGGACCCGACCGCCACGCCGCTGCTGGCCCGTCGCAATGCGCGCTCGGAAACGCTGGAAGAGCTGCTGTTCTCGTTGGCACTGCTGGGCGAGGACCGCGCGGTGGCCGCCACTTACATCCAGGGCGAGCCGGCCAAATTCGCGGTTGGCGCCAACGCCTGATGCATTTATAATCGCCGCTTCCATTGGGGAGTAGCCGCCCGGGGTCGATACCCCGGGGGCCACGTCAACAGACTTGACCGTCGCTGCAATGGCAGACGGTTATGGCGTGGTCAGCAGCCACTCGGGGGGCACAGCATCGAAAGATGCGTGGCACCTTGGTGACGCGCCTGGCGAGACCGATGACAACCCACTGCGGATAGGGCCGGCAGTGGCGCGTCATTGGTTCGCACACGGCCCGGACACCATCACAACATGGAAGCCTTCCTCGTCTCCACCGGCATCGTCGCCCTCGCAGAAATCGGCGACAAGACACAACTGCTGTCGATCCTCCTGGCCGCGCGTTTTCGCAAGCCAGTGCCGATCATTCTCGGCATCTTCATCTCCACCCTCGTCAACCACGCACTGGCCGGCGCCGTCGGCGGCTGGATCACGCATGTGCTCGGCGAAAACGTGCTGCGCTGGATATTGGGCGTTGGCTTCATCGCCATGGCCGGATGGATGCTGATTCCGGACAAGCTCGACGACGACGAAGCCCCCTCCACAGCGCAGCGTGGCTTGGGCATCCTCGGAACCACCATCGTCGCGTTCTTCTTTGCAGAGATGGGCGACAAGACGCAGATCGCGACCGTGGCACTGGCCGCGCGCTTTAACGACGTGTTCTCGGTCGTGGCAGGCACGACCGTCGGCATGTTGCTGGCGAACGTACCGGCGGTGCTGATGGGCAACAAGTTCGCTGCGCGCATGCCGATCACGCTGGTGCATCGGATTGCGGCGCTGATTTTCCTGGTGCTGGGTGTGCTGGCGCTGCTGGGGGTTGGGAAGTAAGCCGTCAATCTGCGGCTCTGGCGCCCGCGCAGGGCCGGGCAAAAGGCACATCGCCGCAGATTCTCGAGGCAAAAAAAAACGGGGCCGTAGCCCCGTTCAACCCTCACCGGTCATGCCACCCGCTAGGGAACGAATGGCATGCTCCGATAAACCTTTCTGTTGTTGGCCAGCGTGCGCCTCAGTTCATCTTGGCGCCGCCTTCGAACCACTTGGCGATGATCGTGCGCTCGTCGTCGGTGATTTGCGTCACGTTGCCCAGCGGCATCAGCTTCTGCTGCACGACCTGCTGGTAGACGAGCTGCGCATGCTTGCCCAGTTCTTCCGGCGTATCGAGCAGCACGCCCTTAGCCGGCGAAGGCATCAGGGTAGGATGAGCCGAGTGACATTGGTAGCACCGTGCGGTAACGACTGCCTGTACTTTGGCGAAGTCCGAACCGCCAGCGGCTGCCGGAACGGCTGCCGCCACCGCCGTTGCCGAAACTGAGGCGCCGCCTTCCGCCGCTGCTGCGGGCGCCGCTGCTGCCGGGGCTGCTGCCGCGGGAGCTGCCGGACGCGACACCGGAGCCAGCCACACCGCCACACCCAGCAGCACGGCCACGCCCGCTGCCGGATAGCCCCAATTCACGACGCCCTTGTGCTTCAGGATGAAGAACTGACGGATCAGCACGCCCGCCAGCATGATCAGCACCAGCACAGCCCAGTTGTACTTGGCGGCGTACGTCATGCTGTAGTGGTTCGACAGCATCGCAAACAGCACCGGCAGGGTGAAGTACGTGTTGTGCACGCTGCGTTGCTTGCCGCGCTTGCCGTGGATCGGGTCCGGCTTCTCGCCTGCCTTGAGCGAGGCCACCACCTTGCGCTGGCCCGGGATGATCCAGAAGAACACGTTGGCGCTCATGATGGTCGCGATCATCGCGCCGATCAGCAGGAATGCCGCGCGTCCGGAGAACAGGTGGCATGCCGCAAACGCCGCAATCACTACATAGATCGCTACCAGAATGCCCACTACGCGGTCGTTCTTGCCAAACACGCGGCAGATCGTGTCGTACACCAGCCAGCCGACCACCAGGAAGCCCAACGCCAGCAGCACGGCCGTCGTCGCCGTCATGTCGAACACGCTGCGATCGATCATGTAGACGTTGGCGTTGAACAGGTACACCACCGTCAGCAGGGCGAAGCCCGACATCCAGGTGGAGTACGACTCCCAGTAGAACCAGTGCAGATGATCGGGCAGTTGCTTGGGTGCCAGCAGGTACTTCTGCGGGTTGTAGAACCCGCCGCCATGCACGGCCCACAGTTCGCCGTCGACGCCCTTGTCTTTCAGGTCCGGTGCGGTCGGCTTGGTCAGGCTGTTATCGAGCCAGACGAAGTAGAACGACGAACCGATCCACGCGATCGCGACGATCACGTGCAGCCAACGCAAGAGCAAGTTGGCCCAGTCGAGGATATAGCCTTCCATGATGCGTCCCTGCCCCGTTAGCTACCGCGATAGGTCGAATACGACCACGGCGACACCAGGAGCGGCACGTGGTAGTGCGCGCTGGTATCGGCCACGCCAAAGCGCAGCGTCACCACGTCCAGGAACGCGGGCTCGGGGAGTTTGACGCCGGCAGCACGGTAGTACTCGCCTACGCCGAAGTCCAACTCGTACACGCCCGTTTGCAGCGCGTCGCCTTCGAGCAGCGGCGCATCGCAACGGCCATCGTGATTCGTGCGGACCGATTTGATCGGTTGCCGCTGATTGTCGACAATTTTGAACAGAGCGATCGCCAGGTTTTGCCCCGGCGTGCCTGCAGCGGTGTCGAGCACATGGGTGGTCAAGCGTCCCATTTGTCTTCCTCTGTAGTTCGAATTTTCAGAAGCGCCGCTGCCTCCACTTGCACCTCGCGCCAAACCCTTGCGTGACAAAGGCTGGCGTCGGGGCCCGCTCGGTACGTGCTGTGCACGCATCCCGGCGCGCGTCCAGCCGGTTTACGCCTCCCATCCATGTAAGGAGGGGCATGCCAAACCGGCAAAGCCGTCGCTCGTTCTGGGTCCGACTCCTTGTCTCCGCCGTGTCCCTAGACCGGACTCGAAACAGGGATTTCCCTAGTTTGTCGGATTCCCGAACGCATTTTGTTGACAATATTGAAGGCGCCCACGAATAATTGTCAACAGGTTTTCGCAGTCGCTTATGCCGCGGCGCACTAATGAAAGGCGGGTCTGCCATGTCCAAGAATCTCAAGCTGGTCTCCACGGAAGTCGCGTCGAAGTCGGGCGCCAAGGCATCGGGGACAACTCGCATGTCGGTCGAAGAACGGATGTATCACGAGATCTACGACGCGATCATGGAGCACCGCCTGCCCCCGCGCACCAAGTTGACGGAGCATGCACTGTGCGAAATCTATGCCACCGCGCGCCACACGGTGCGCAAGGTCTTCGCCCAACTGGCCGCTGATGGTCTGGTTGACCTGGAGCCGAATCGCGGCGCGTTCATCGCAGCGCCCTCCATCGACGAAGCCCACGCCATGTTCGAGCTGCGCCAGATCCTGGAGCGTGCGGTGCTCGACAAGGTTGGCCACAGCAGCAACCCCCAGGCGGCCATCGCGCCCCTGATGGAACTCGTCAAGCAGGAACGCCAGGCATTTGTCACGCAGGATCGTCCTCGCTGGATTCGCCTGTCTGCGGAATTTCACGTGGCACTGGCCGAGCAGTCGGGCAATCCGCTGGTGGTCGAGATGATGCGCCGGCTGGTGTCGCGCACCACCCTGATGATCGCCAGCGTCGAGGCCCCGGGCAACAACGCCTGCTCGTTCGACGAACACCTCGACATCCTCAATGCCCTGGAGCGTGGCGACGCCAGCGCTGCACAAGCCCACATGGCCCAGCACTTGCAATGCTGCGCGGACCGCGTGCGCCCGGAAGCGCCCGCTGATTTCGATCTGCGTTCGGTATTGGGCCCGCGCGGCGGGAAGGACAAAGTCTAGGACCGGTTCTGCTGTATCGGGCGAGCTGGCACGACAGAGGCCGGCCGCCCAAGAACCTGTTCACGATCCTGGCGAGCAGCCCCACGCTGGCCTGAGAAACGCCGCCGGACACAAGTACGGCGCGTATCAGAAGGCAAAGACCGGGCGCGCCGTAGGAAGTGGACAGGCTCCAAGCCGGACGCCGTCCGGCTTACCACCCAAAGGAGACCTTTATGGCAAGCAGCACCCTCGCCGCCCCCACGGCGGATCTGACCAATGAGCGCGTGGCGTACGGACGCCTGCTCGCATTGGGCCTGCAACATGTATTGGTGATGTATGCAGGCACCGTGGCAGTGCCTCTGATTGTGGGCGGTGCACTGCATCTGCCCAAGGAACAGCTCGCTTTCCTGATCAACGCAGATCTCTTTGCCGCCGGCCTTGCCACACTCATCCAGGCCTTCGGTGTATGGAAGTTCGGCATCCGCATGCCGGTCATGATGGGCGTGACCTTCGCGTCGGTGGGCCCGATGATCGCCATCGGCACCGACCCGAGCATCGGCCTGCTGGGCATCTACGGCGCGGTGATTGCGGCCGGGCTATTCGGCATCATCGTCGCGCCGCTCATGGGGCGCGTGCTTGGGCTCTTCCCGCCGGTCGTGACGGGCACCGTCATCACGCTGATCGGCATGTCGCTGATGGGCGTGGGTATCAACTGGGCTGCGGGCGGCCAGCCGACCATGAAAACCATGGTCGACGGCGTGCTCAAGACCGTGCCCAACCCGGCCTACGGTGATCTGAGCGGCCTGGGCATTGCGCTGGCAGTGCTGGTCATCATCCTGTTGCTGACGAAGTACGGCCGCGGCCTGATCGGCAATATCGCCGTGCTGTTGGGCATCGTGATCGGCACGTTCATCGCCATGGCGGTCGGCAAGGTCAGCTTTGCCGGCATCACCGAGGCCGACTGGGTGGCCGTGATCACGCCGCTGCACTTTGGCATGCCCACCTTCCACTTCGGTGCCATCGCTTCGATGTGCATCGTGATGCTGATCACGCTGGTGGAATCGACCGGCATGTTCCTGGCGCTGGCGGAAATCACCGGCAAGAAACTCTCCACCGATGACCTGACCCGCGGCCTGCGCGCCGATGGCCTGGGCACCGTGATCGGCGGCGTGTTCAACACGTTCCCGTACACCTCGTTCTCGCAGAACGTGGGGCTGGTGACGGTCACGGGTGTGCGTTCGCGCTTCGTGGCAGCCATGGGCGGCCTGATCCTGATCGCGCTGGGTCTGTTCCCGAAGATGGCGCACATCGTGGCGTCGGTTCCCTCGTTCGTGCTGGGTGGCGCGGGCATCGTGATGTTCGGCATGGTGGCCGCCACCGGTGTGCGCATCCTGGGCTCGATCGATTTCAACAAGTACCGCCACAACCTGTTCATCGTGGCGATCTCGATCGGCTTCGGCATGATCCCGACGCTGGCGCCGACGTTCTTCCAGTACCTGCCGCATTGGCTGGAGCCGGTCACGCACAGCGGCATCGTGCTGGGCACACTGGTCGCGGTCATCCTGAACCTCTACTACAACGGCATGCAGTCGGCCGAGCACGCAATGCGCGACGCTGCGGCCAACACCCACGGCACGGAGTAATCGTATGAACGCCACTGTCGTGCACAACGACCCGCTTCTGATCGCCCGTCATGCCGACGTGCTGGTCACCATGGATGCGCAACGCCGCGAGATCCCCGACGGCGCCCTGGTTGCGCGCGGTGGCGTGATCGAATGGGTAGGCGCCACGGCCGATCTGCCGTCGCAGTATCGCGATGCCGTCCAAGGCACACTGCGCCAGCCCAACGTGCGCATGATGGAACTGGGTGTCCACGTGGTCACGCCGGGCTTCGTCAACACGCACCATCACATGTATCAGAGCCTGACGCGTGCGCTGCCCGCTGCGCAGGACGCCGAACTGTTCGGCTGGCTGACAAACCTGTATCCGGTGTGGGCGGGCCTTACGCCCGAGATGGTGCGCGTGTCCACGCTCACGGCGATGGCGGAACTGCTGCTCTCGGGCTGCACGACCTCGAGCGATCATCTTTATCTGTATCCGAACGGCAGCCGGCTCGATGATTCGATCGAAGCCGCGCAGCAGATCGGCATGCGTTTTCACGCGGCGCGCGGCAGCATGAGCGTCGGCCGCAGCCAGGGCGGTTTGCCGCCGGACCGCGTGGTCGAAGGCGAAGAGGCCATCCTCAAGGAAACGCAGCGCCTGATCGAAACGTGGCACAACGCCGATCGCCATTCGATGCTGCGTATGGTGGTCGCGCCGTGTTCGCCCTTCTCCGTCTCGCGTGACCTGATGCGCGAATCGGCCAAGCTCGCGCGCAGTTACGGCGTGTCGATGCACACCCACCTGGCCGAGAACGACAACGACATCGCGTACTCGCGCGAAAAATTCGGCATGACGCCCGCGGAATACGCGGAAGACCTCGGCTGGGTCGGCCGCGACGTCTGGCATGCGCACTGCGTGAAGCTCGACGCGCACGGCATCGACGTATTCGCACGCACCGGCACCGGCGTCGCGCATTGCCCGTGCTCGAACATGCGGCTGGCTTCGGGCATTGCACCCATCCGCACCATGCGCGATGCCGGCGTGCCGGTCGGCCTGGGCGTGGATGGCAGCGCATCGAACGATGGTGCACACATGCTCGGCGAAACGCGCCAGGCCATGCTGCTCGCGCGTGTCGGCTTTGGCCCCGCGGCGATGAGTGCGCGAGAAGCGCTGGAGATCGCCACGCTCGGCGGCGCGCGCGTGCTCAACCGCGACGACATCGGCGCGCTCGCACCCGGTATGTCGGCCGACTTTGTCAGCTTCGATCGCCACCAGGTCGGCTTTGCCGGCGCCGACCACGATCCGGTTGCCGCGCTGGTGTTCTGCGCACCGTCCAACGTGGCGCACAGCGTGATCAACGGGCGCGTGGTCGTCGAAGACGGCCGCCTGACCACGCTTGAACTCGACGCCCATCTCACGGTTCACCGGAAGCTCGCGCTGGAACTGGCGCAGGCTGCCCGGGCAGTTCCGGCCTGACGCGATGGCGGTTTGTCCTGTTCATGACGCCGCTGTGATGTCGTGAATTTGGAAAGCCGCATTCCAGCGCTTCGCCGGTGTTGTATGAAGTCTCCTCGACATGAAGAAACCATGACCAACAATAACTATCCGCGCGATCTCATCGGTTACGGCAAGAACCCGCCCAACGCCAATTGGCCGGGCGGCGCGCGCGTAGCACTGCAGTTCGTTCTCAACTACGAGGAAGGCGGTGAAAACTGCGTGCTGCACGGCGACGCCGGCTCCGAGCAGTTCCTCTCTGAAATCATTGGCGCTGCGGCCTACCCCGACCGCCACATGAGCATGGAGGGCATCTACGAATACGGCTCGCGTGCGGGCGTGTGGCGCATCCTGCGCGAGTTCGAAAAGCGCGGCCTGCCGCTGACGATCTTCGGTGTGTCGATGGCCCTGCAGCGCCATCCGGACGTGACGCAGGCCTTTGTTGACCTGGGCCATGAAATCGCCTGCCACGGCTGGCGCTGGATTCACTATCAGAACATCGATGAAGCCACCGAGCGCGAGCACATGCGCATCGGCGTCGAGATCATCCGCGAGCTGACCGGCAACGCGCCGCTGGGTTGGTACACCGGCCGCGACAGCCCCAACACGCGCCGCCTGGTGGTCGAGCACGGCGGTTTCGCCTACGACGCCGACTACTACGGCGACGACCTCCCCTTCTGGACCGAAGTCGAAACCTCCTCCGGCGAGCGCAAGCCGCACCTGGTGGTGCCGTACACGCTCGACACCAACGACATGCGTTTCGCCAGCCCGCAAGGTTTCAACACGTCCGACCACTTCTACCAGTACCTGAAGGACGCCTTCGACGTGCTGTACGCCGAAGGCGACCCCAACGGCCTCGCGCAGCCGAAGATGCTCTCGATCGGCATGCACTGCCGCCTGCTGGGCCGCCCGGGGCGCTTGCGCGCGCTGCAGCGCTTCCTTGACTACGTGCAATCGCACGACAAAGTGTGGATCTGCCGCCGTATCGACATCGCGCAGCACTGGATCCAGAACCATCCGTATGCAAAGCAACCCGTTTTGAGCACCGCAGCATGAGCCAGACCACCTACACCCTCTCGCAACTCAACGGCATGGACGCACCGCAGTTCGTGCAAGTCCTGGGCGGCATCTACGAGCACTCGCCGTGGGTTGCCGAACAGGCCGCCACGCAGCGCCCGTTCGCCTCGGCCGAGGCGCTCGCGGCTGCCATGCGCAACGCCGTGGATACCGCGGGCATTGAGCCTCAGCTCAAGCTCGTGCGCGCCCACCCGGAGCTGGCCGGCAAGGCCGCCGTGCGCGGTGAACTGACCGCCGAGTCGACGCGCGAACAAAGCGGCGCGGGCCTGAACCAGTGCACGCCGGAAGAGTTTGCACGCCTGCAGGCACTCAACGCCCAGTACAACGAAAAGTTCGGCTTCCCGTTCATCCTGGCAGTGCGTGGCTATGACCGCCACGGAATCATCGAGAACTTCAGCAAGCGCGTTGAGAACGACCGCGATACCGAGCTGCGCACGTCGCTCGAGCAGATTCATCGCATTGCGGGTTTCCGCCTGACCGATTTGGTTTCAGCAAACTGATTTTTCAGGTTCATCAGCAAAAACAACGCTGTGGGCACGGTGTCATGGGGCATGGGACACCGATCGGCATGGAGCCTGACCAGCCGGCCTGTGACTGCATCAAAGAATGCGGCGCAACCCGCAGTGATCTTCAACAACAAAGGAGGTAGCAATGCAGTCGAAATTCAAGCGTGGCGTGACTGCGCTGGCAGTGGCATCGGCACTGGGGGCAGTGTGTGCCGGTGCGCAAGCGCAATCGTCCGTCACGTTGTACGGCCAGGTGGATGCCTGGGCGGGCGCCACCAAGAGCCAGGGCGCATCGGATCGTGCCTGGGGCGTCAACTCGGGCGGTATGTCGACGTCGTACTGGGGCATGAAGGGCAGCGAAGACCTGGGCAACGGCCTGAAGGCGATCTTCACGCTGGAAGCGTTCTTCCGCCCGGACACCGGCAAGTACGGCCGCTTTGACGGTGACACGTTCTTCGCCCGCAATTCCTTCGTGGGCCTGCAATCGAACGCGTGGGGTTCGATCAAGCTCGGCCGCCTGACGCCGCCGTACTTTGTGTCGACGATCCTGTTCAACCCGTTCATCGATTCGTACACGTTCTCGCCGATGGTGTTCCACACGTACCTCGGCAACGGCCTGAGCGGCCCCGGCGGCATCTCGGGTCTGGTTGGCGATTCGGGCTGGAACAACGCGATCATGTACTCGACGCCTGACTTCAACGGTCTGACCGGCAACTTCATCTACGGTGCGGGCGAGCAAGCTGGCCACAATGGCCAGAACAAGTGGGGCGGCAACTTCCTGTACTTCCATGGCAACTTCGCGGCCACGGCAGCCTTCCAGCAAGTGCGCTTCGACGCTGCCCCGGGTGACCTGAACGCACTGGTGGCAGGCTTCTCACGCCAGACGGCCGCACAGCTGGGTGCCACGTACGACTTTGGCGTGGCCAAGGTGTACGGTCAGTACCAGTACATCAAGAACGCCATCAACTCGGGCGATGCGAAGAGCAATGGCGGCCAGCTGGGCGTGTCGGTGCCGGTGGGCCCGGGCAGCATCCTAGCGTCGTATGCCTACACGAAGACCTCGGGCGCTGCAGACGTGAAGCGCAACACCTGGGCGGTCGGCTACGACTACTCGCTGTCCAAGCGCACCGATGTGTACGCTGCGTACATGCGCGACAAGGTGACGAACCTCAGCTCGGCAGACACCTTCGGCGTGGGCATCCGCGCAAAGTTCTAAGCAGTCGGCAGCAAAGAAAAACGGCGCCTGGACTTTCCCCAGGCGCCGTTTTTTTGGGCCACCGACCTTCAGCGGCCCAACGGTCGAATCAACCGATCAACGCGTAGCCGACACATCTGCCACTGCCAGCGCCGTCATATTGACGATGCGGCGCGAGGTGGCCGACGGGTTCAGGATGTGCACCGGCTTGGCCGCGCCCAGCAGGATCGGGCCCACCGTCACGCCCTGTCCACCCGTGATCTTGAGCAGGTTGAACGCGATGTTGGCCGCGTCCAGCGTCGGCATTACCAGCAGGTTGGCGCTACCGGCAAACGCGCTCTTGGGCAGGAAGTGGTGGCGGATGTCTTCCGACAGCGCCGCGTCACCCTGGATCTCGCCTTCCACCTGCAGATCGGGCGCTTCCGCCTTCAACAGATCGTAGGCCGCGCGCATCTTGCGGGCCGACGTGCTTTTCGACGAGCCGAACATCGAGTGCGACAGCATCGCCACCTTCGGCTCCTGACCGAAGCGGCGCACTTCTTCGGCCGCCAGCTTGGTGATGTCGGCCAACTCCTCGGCGGTCGGGTTCTCGTTGACGAACGTATCGGTGATGAACAGCGTGTGCTTCTCCAGCATCAGCCCGTTCATGGCCGCGAACACCTTGGCGTTCGGCGCCAGGCCGATCACGTCGCGCACGTGCTCCAGGTGGGCGTCGAAACGGCCAACCGTACCGCACAGCATCGCATCGGCATCGCCCAGGCGCACCAGCATCGCGCCGATCAGGGTGTTCGAGCGGCGCAACTGAGACTTGGCCATATCCGGCGTCACACCGTTGCGGCCCATCAGCTCGTGGTATGCCGTGTGGTACTGGTGGAAGCGCGGGTCATCTTCCGGATTGATCAGCTCGAAATGCACGCCCGGCTTCAGGCGCAGGCCGGCCTTCTGGATGCGCATCTCGATCACGTGCGGGCGGCCGATCAGGATCGGCTTGGCCAAACCTTCGTCCACCACCGTCTGCACAGCACGCAGCACGCGCTCTTCTTCACCTTCGGCGTAGACAACGCGCTTGGGGTTGGCCTTGGCAGCCGAGAACACCGGGCGCATGGTCAGGCCCGTGTGATAGACGAAGTCGCTCAACTGGGCGCGGTAGGCATCCAGATCCTTGATCGGGCGCGTGGCCACGCCGGACTCTTCCGCGGCCTTGGCAACGGCCGGCGCGATCTTCTCGATCAGGCGCGAATCGAACGGCTTGGGGATGATGTAGTCCGGACCGAAGTTCAGGTCCTGGCCGGCGTAGGCCTGGGCCACGGCATCGTTCGTTTCGGCTTCGGCCAGTTCGGCAATGGCCTTCACGCATGCCAGCTTCATCGCTTCCGTGATCTTGGTGGCGCCGCAATCGAGCGCGCCGCGGAAGATGTACGGGAAGCACAGCACGTTGTTGACCTGGTTCGGGTAGTCCGAACGGCCCGTGGCGATGATGCAGTCCGGGCGCGCGGCCTTGGCGATTTCCGGGCGGATTTCCGGCTCGGGGTTGGCCAGCGCCAGGATGATCGGCTTCGGGGCCATGGTCTTGACCATGTCGGCGGTCAGCACGCCGGCGGCCGAGCAACCCAGGAACACGTCTGCATCGCGCACGATATCGGCCAGCGTACGGGCCGACGTGTCTTGCGCATAGCGCGCCTTGTTCGGCTCCATCTTGGCGTCGCGACCGACGTAGATCACGCCCTTGGAGTCGACCACGTAGACGTTCTCGCGCTTGACGCCCAGGCCCACCATCACGTCCAGGCACGCAATGGCCGCGGCGCCCGCGCCCGACACCGCCACCTTCACGCTGCCGATGTCCTTGCCGACCACCTTCAGGCCATTGAGCAGCGCCGCCGACGAGATGATCGCCGTGCCGTGCTGGTCGTCGTGGAAGACGGGAATGTTCAGGCGGTCACGCAGTTTCTGCTCGATATAGAAGCACTCGGGCGCCTTGATGTCTTCGAGGTTGATCCCGCCCAGCGTCGGCTCCAGCGAGGCAATGATGTCAACCAGCTTGTCCGGATCGCGCTCAGCCAGTTCGATATCGAACACATCGATGCCGGCAAACTTCTTGAACAGGCAGCCCTTGCCCTCCATCACCGGCTTGCTGGCCAGCGGCCCGATGTCGCCCAGGCCCAGCACGGCGGTGCCGTTGGTGATCACGCCGACGAGGTTGCCGCGCGAGGTGTACTCCGCCGCCAGCGACGGGTCTTGCTCGATCGCGGTACACGGATACGCCACGCCCGGCGAATACGCCAGCGACAGGTCGCGCTGGTTGATCAGCGCCTTGGTCGGGCGCACCTCGATCTTGCCGCGCGTCGGAGCGCGGTGGTATTCAAACGCCGCGCGGCGCAGTTCGGCCTCGGCGCCTTGGTCTTGGGAATCCGGCGAGGCGTCGTGAAGCTTGTCGTTCATAGCAATGAATCCTGATGGGGAGTTCCGCGGATGAGGCGCACGTGCGCTCAGGCAGAAACTCCCTGAGACGAAGTGGCGAAAAACAATGGGAACACAGAGAAACCGGGGGTGAGGCCACACGCGTTGCGGAGCACCGTCAGGAGGGTAGCGACGGGGCGGAGGCGGCGCCGGCCAGGGGTGGCGGTCGGCGCAAGACGGGATGAAGTGACAACGCTCAAGCGGAGTACGGCTGGCGGCCTACAGATTAGGTCACGCATTCTAACGTAGACCGACGGTCAAAACCCACCCGGGCGCACTACTTGGGTGCGGGCCCAGATGCGGGTTTCGCGGCCGGTTTCACCGATGGATCAACAGGCAGTTCTACAACGATGGGCTGCGCATTCGGCGCCGGGAAATTGGCAAATGCGCTGCGTACCAGATACGGCATCACGGCCGTCAGCGAGCCATCTCCACCCTGCGTTTGCGCCGTCACCTGATAAACGCGCTTACCCGTGGCTGCCTCGTCAATTTCCACGTGATAGGCATAGAACGGCACCTGTACATTGGTATCCACGTATTGCGGACCCCACGGCCCCCAGGGCCCCCAAGGACCTCGCCACGGGCCCCACGGCCCCGGCCCCCAGTACGGGTCCGGATACACGGGCTGGCGCACCTGCACAAGGCGCGTGGCGGTCGAGTAGTCCAGACGGACCAGATAGCGCGCGCTTGCACGGGGCACGCTGGTAAAGCCGTGGGCGGCCAGCTGGTCTGATGTCCAGGCCTCGTAGGTCTGGCGTTCCAGGTCATTTTGCTGCACTGCGGTGTGCTCGAAGGCATAGGTGCGCGGCGGGTTGTCGGTCCAGCCGGGTTGCCGGAACGCCGTCACCTGGCTGGTGACCGTGCTCGCGCAGCCCGCCAGCAGGCTGGCCGCCAGCAGCGCGCCGGCCATCGGCCAGACGCCCGATGTCTTGATCCATTTCCACATAGAAATCCCCCTCCTCTCAATCAGACAGATGGCCGCGTGCTCCGGAAACAGGCTGCGCGCGGTCTATTACTCAGAGTGACGCCCCGCGCGGAAGATTCCCGCCAAGCGCCTGAGTACAATGGCCTTTTGCGTACCTCTACGAGGATGTTACCGATGTTGCGCACCGATACCGCCGTCACGATTTACCGCAAGGATTACACTGCGCCCGCTTTCCGCATTGACGAAGTGGCCCTGGAGATCGATCTCGTGCCCGAGCGCACCCGCGTCGTCAACCGCATGCGCATGACGCGCACAGATGCCGGTAAGCCCCTCGTGCTGGTGGGCGAAGGGCTGGAGCTGGCCGGCGCAACCGTCGACGGCAGGGCGCTGTCTGGCCTGCAAGCTACCGGCGACACGCTCACCATCGATGCCGTACCGGCCGATGTGGGCGCCAGCTTTACGCTGGAACTCACCACCTACTGCAATCCCGCAGCCAACTCGTCGCTGATGGGCTTGTATGTGTCCAACGGCAACTTCTTCACGCAGTGCGAGGCCGAGGGCTTTCGCAAGATCACCTACTTCCTCGACCGGCCGGACGTGATGACGGTCTACACCGTCACGCTGCGCGCATCGAAGGCGGACTACCCTGTGCTGCTGTCCAACGGCAACCTCTTGTCGGAACGCGACCTGCCGGACGGCCGCCACGAAGCCGTGTGGCACGACCCGTTCAAGAAGCCGTCGTACCTGTTCGCGCTGGTGGCAGGCAAGCTCGAGTGCATTGAAGAGCGCATCCAGTCGGCCTCGGGCAAAGAGAAGCTGCTGCAGGTGTGGGTGGAGGCGCAAGATCTGGGCAAGACCCGCCACGCGATGGATTCGCTCATCCACTCGATCCACTGGGACGAACGCCGCTTCGGCCTGGAGCTGGATCTCGACCGCTTCATGATCGTCGCCGTGGGCGACTTCAACATGGGTGCGATGGAGAACAAGGGGCTGAACATCTTCAACACGAAGTACGTGCTGGCCAATGCGGAGACTGCCACGGACGTGGACTTCGCCAACATCGAATCGGTGGTCGGCCACGAGTATTTCCACAACTGGACGGGCAACCGCGTCACCTGCCGCGACTGGTTCCAATTGAGCCTGAAGGAAGGCCTGACGGTGTTCCGCGATCAGGAGTTCTCCGCGGACATGGCAGCACTTGCCGGCAACGAAGCCGCTGCGGCCAGCGCCCGCGCCGTCAAGCGCATCGAAGACGTG
Source organism: Ralstonia psammae (assembly GCF_958405935.1). NCBI lineage: Bacteria > Pseudomonadati > Pseudomonadota > Betaproteobacteria > Burkholderiales > Burkholderiaceae > Ralstonia > Ralstonia psammae. The sequence continues at coordinate 106,976 of NZ_CATZBU010000007.1, read as the reverse complement.
CGCGTGCTGCGCCAGGCGCAGTTTCCAGAAGACGCCGGTCCGATGGCCCACCCGGTGCGGCCCGACAGCTACGAAGAAATCAACAACTTCTACACCGTCACGGTGTACGAGAAAGGCGCGGAAGTCGTGCGCATGTACCAGACCCTGCTAGGCCGCGACGGCTTCCGCAAGGGCATGGACCTCTACTTCCAGCGCCACGATGGCCATGCCGTCACCTGCGACGATTTCCGCGCTGCCATGGCCGATGCCAATGGCCGCGACCTCACGCAATTCGGCCGCTGGTACAGCCAGGCCGGCACGCCGGTCGTGGCCGTAGAGGGCCACCACGATGCCGCCACGCGCACCTATACGCTCACGCTGCGCCAACGCTGCGAGCCGGTCGGCATCGAGACCACCAGCGGCATCCAGAAGCAGCCATTCCACATTCCGTTTGCGATCGGCCTGATCGATAAGCAGGGCCGCGACTTGCCGCTGCGTTTGCGTGGCGAAGCCGCATCGCCCTCGCCCGTGACCACGCGCGTGCTGGACTTCACTGAAGCCAAGCAGACCTTCGTCTTCGAAGATGTGGCCGAAGCGCCGTTGCCATCGCTGCTGCGCAATTTCTCGGCGCCGGTGATCGTCGAATACGGCTATACGACCGAGCAGCTCACGTTCCAGCTCGCGCACGATTCCGACCCGTTCAACCGCTGGGAAGCCGGCCAGCGCTTGGCCACCGACACGCTCTTGCGCATGGTGACGGACATCCAGCACGGCCGCGCACCTGAGGTGAACCCGGCGCTGGTCGAAGCCCTACGTGCCGTAGTCGCAGACACCTCGCTTGATCCGGCCTTCCGCGAACAGATGCTGATCCTGCCGGCCGAAGGCTATCTGGCCGAGCGCATGGACGTGGCCGATCCGGCTGCCATCCACACCGCACGCCGCACACTGCGCCGCACGCTGGCGGAAAAGCTCAACGCGGAGCTGCTGCGTGCCTATCAGGACAACCAGACCGAAGGCGCCTACTCGCCCGATGCGGTGTCTGCAGGCAAGCGCGCACTCAAGAACATCGCCCTCGGCTATCTGGTGGAAACCGAAGCCCCCGAGGCGCTGGCCCTGGCCGAACAGCAATATGGCCGCGCCACCAACATGACCGACCGCATGGGCGGCCTCTCGGCGATGGTCACCAGCTACGCCCCTGGCCGCGAAGCGGCGCTGGCCGATTTCTACACCCGCTTTGCCGACGACGCGCTCGTCATCGACAAGTGGTTCTCGCTGCAGGCCATGCAGCCGGGCGCCGCCGGTAAGCCGACGCTGGCCACCGTGCGCGCGCTGATGGCGCATCCGGCTTTCACGCTGCGCAACCCAAACCGCGCACGTTCGCTCATCTTCAGTTTCTGCTCGGGCAACCCCGCGCAATTCCACGCCGCCGATGGCTCCGGCTATGCCTTCTGGGCCGAGCAGGTGCTCGCGCTCGACGCCATCAACCCGCAGGTCTCTGCCCGCCTGGCACGCGCGCTGGACCGCTGGCGCAAGTACGTGCCCACGCTGCGCGACGCCATGCAGGACGCGCTCAAGCGCGTGGCGGCACATCCGAGCCTCTCGCGCGATGTGCGCGAGATCGTCGGCAAGGCGCTGGCCTGAATGTCACCGCTTGTATCGTAAAATCGCGCCCGTCTCAGGAGAACACATGAAGCGCATCAACCTCACCCGCTACCTGATCGAAGAACAGCGCGAACACAACACCATCCCGGCCGAGCTGCGTCTGCTGCTCGAAGTCGTGGCGCGCGCCTGCAAGGCGATCTCGCACAGCATCAACAAGGGGGCCCTTGCCGGCGTGCTCGGCTCGGCCGGCACCGGCAACGTGCAAGGCGAAACCCAGCAGAAGCTGGACGTGATCGCCAACGAAGTCCTGCTCGAAGCCAACGAATACGGCGGCAACCTGGCGGCCATGGCCTCGGAAGAGATGGAATCGTTCTATGAGATTCCGCACCGCTATCCGAAGGGCGAATACCTGCTGCTGTTCGATCCGCTCGACGGCTCGTCCAACATCGACGTCAACGTGTCGATCGGCACGATCTTCTCGGTGCTGCACATGCCCAAGCCCGGGCAGGCCGTAACCGAGGCCGACTTCATGCAGTCTGGCGCCAAGCAGGTGGCTGCCGGCTACGCCGTGTACGGCCCGCAGACCACGCTGGTGCTGACCGTCGGCAATGGCGTGCACATGTTCACGCTCGACCGCGAAGTCGGCAGCTTCATCCTGTCCAGCCGCGACGTGAAGATTCCCGCCGACACGAAGGAATTCGCCATCAACATGTCGAACATGCGCCACTGGGCCCCGCCCGTGCGCCGCTACATCGACGAGTGCCTGGCCGGCACCGAAGGCCCGCGCGGCAAGGATTTCAACATGCGCTGGATCGCCTCGATGGTGGCGGACGTGCATCGCATCCTCACGCGAGGCGGCATCTTCATGTATCCGTGGGACAAGCGCGAGCCGGGCAAGGCCGGCAAACTGCGCCTGATGTATGAAGCCAACCCGATGGCCTTCCTGGTGGAACAGGCCGGCGGCGCGGCCACCAATGGCGAAGAGCGCATTCTGGATATCCAGCCCGAGAAACTGCACCAGCGTGTGGCAGTCGTCCTGGGGTCAAAGAACGAGGTGGATCGCGTCACGCAATATCACCTCGAAGCCAAAAAAACGGCGTAATCACGCCATGTAAGGCTGTTGTTCCGGCGGTTCTTGCAGAGCGCCAAAAAGTTCTGTTAGAATCGCTGTTTCCGACGCCGCTGTAGCTCAGTCGGTAGAGCAGCGCATTCGTAATGCGAAGGTCACCAGTTCGATTCCGGTCAGCGGCACCAGAATTCAAAAAGCCCAGTCTTCATCGACTGGGCTTTTTGCTTTGGGCGCCCCCCCAAAGCCAGCGGGCACTTACTTGGTTCGCAGCGAAGCAATATCTAGGTCGCGCCTCAGCAGACCCGCCACATTACCGGCAACACCTTAAGACACGAATTTCATCGTGAAACGGAAGCCTCCGAGTACAAAACGGCGCATCAGAAAATACGACATCAATCCACGCCGTTACACAAACGTCACGCTCCACTTGATCGGTGGTGAATATCCGCCATAATTACTCGACCGTAAAAGCGGTTTCTTATTGGGTGAGAAGTTCCGGCAGAATAAGTAGAAAAATTTCACCTGTCAGTGAGACATCGATAATGCTCAAGCACAGACTCGCATGCCTGCCGTTGGCCGCGCTTCTCTCCTCGTGCGGCGGGGGGGACTCCAATCAACCGATTTCCTCCACAGCCCCCCCCGCAATCAGCCCGGTCTCCACCGCGAGTGTCGCGTGGCGCGGAGATGGTCGACCGTGCTTTGATTCCGCTCCAGCCGCAAACCCATGGTGCCAAGTCAGCCCACCGCCTGCGCCATGGCAATTCCGGATGAATACCAACCTGATCGGCTGGGGCATTAGTCCAGAAGGGGTCGTTCGCACGACTGATGGCGGCGCCACGTGGAAACTTGTCGGCGGCTACACACTGACGGCACTGGCAACACCCAATGCAAACACCTTCTGGGGCGTTGGTGCAAATGGGCTCATCGTCAAAACAATTGATGCTGGTCAGACTTGGACCTCGATTAATTTCAATGGCAATCCCGCGCTCAATGACATCGTTGCCCGTGATGCACAGACGGCACTGGCCACCGGCAACAATGGCCTGTTGATTGCAACGACCGATGGCGCAACTTGGAGCGCCCGAACCACCGGCACATCGTTACCACTGGTTTCAATCTCCACCTCCGATTTCAAAACCATTCTCGCCCTTGGCTCCGCTCACGGGACACCACAGAACTTCTCCGTGCTTACGTCAACGGACAGTGGCCTAACTTGGAGCACTCGTACAAAAGCGCAATTTAGTCCCGCGCTTGATGGCGAATTCGGCGCATACCGATTGGCCAGCTATGCGCCGTCCAGCGCCTGGCTTTTAGGGTCGTGGGCTGTTCTGCGAACCAACAACGGCTTCCAATCATACGCATCCAGCGGCATTGCGAATGCCACGAACGGCAATGGCGGCCCGTTCGATTCAGCCGATGCCTCGAGGGCTTGGGTCGCATCAGGTTCGTTCATCCAGTCCACTTCAAACGGGGGGGGCACATGGCAACAGCGCAGCGGTCCCGCAAACCTGAATCCCGCCGCGACCCCGGCTTGGATCAACGCACTCCCGTCAGGCCAACTTTTTGTGTCAGCTTGGTCAGGCGCCGCACCGGGAGCCGAAGCACCGGATATCTGGCTCTCGTCGCAAAATGACGGACAGTCATGGAATACGCTCGCCAAACTGGTCAACGGCAATTATTCCGGCGTTTCCACTGGAACGGGCGACTCAGTGCTTCTCTGCTGCAGTGTTGGCAGTGACAGTGCATCCGTATCCGGCGTTGTTTCATCGACGGACTCAGGGCGAACCTGGCAACAACGACCGGCCCAGTTCTGGGTGGGTACTGCAACCTTCCAGGGGGCATCAATCTGGGCCGGCGATCTGACAGGTGCAATCTACAAACTCAACAGCACCTCAAACGCCTGGGAGCAGCGCAAAGGCGCAATCAACATCCCGCTTAGTACGAGCGCCAATGCCAGCCAACACTTATGGTTTGCCGGAACACAGGGAACCGTCATTCACAGCCCGAACGCTGGTGCGTCATGGGAGCAGCAAAGCACCGGTAGCTCGCTGGATATCGTAGGCATTTACGCAGCCGATGCGTCCCACGTATGGGCATACTCCAGCAGTTATGCAGTTGGCGGCAATGTCTTCTATTCGGCGGATTCTGGACGCACTTGGACGACCTCCAATATCTCGGCTGCCTCCGGGCAAATCACATCTCTGGTCACCCTGGGGCCGACATCGGCTCTGGTGTCCGGTATACAACTGCAGGGACCAAATCAGGTTGAGGGGCTGTTCCTAACGAACGACGGCGGCAGGACTTGGACGTTCCGATCGGCCGCGTCGCTTTTGAACGTGCCCCCCCTGACGGTCCGCGACGTCATCGTTCTCCAGGGCCCGCGCGGAACATTGCTGCTTCGCACCACCGTAGTAGGCGGAGTGGCGCAAGGCCCACAAACGTTTACCTCGAACGATCAGGGGCAGACTTGGAACCTGGCAAGCTCGGTACCCCAAGACCTGCGGCGGGCCACGTTGTCTGCTGACGGCAATGTACTCTGGACTATTGGCGATAGGGGTCGTTCCTACCGCGTCGCGCCGTAAAGAAAAAAAGGCCAAGCAAGATTGCTTAGCCTTTTTTCTTTCTACTTACCGACAGCGATCACGCCGCCGGAATGCGCAGCTTCTGCCCCGGATAAATCTTGTCCGGATTCGACAGCATCGGCTTGTTGGCTTCGAAGATGGCCGGATACTTGTTGGCATCGCCGTAGAACTTCTTGGCGATGGCCGAGAGCGTATCGCCGCGCTCCACGGTGTGCCATTGGGATTCTTCCGACTCGGTGTTGACCGACATCTGGTCATCCACCGACTTGATTCCCTCGACGTTGCCGCAGCACAGGATGATCTTCTCGCGCGTGGCTTGGTCGGGTGCCACGCCAAACACCTTGGCAGCATCGCCTTCCACCTGCACTGACAGCGCCGTGGCACTCAGGCCCTGCTGCGCGATGTAGTCCTGGATCGCCTGGCCCTTGGCATCGTCGGCTGCCTTGGCGGCATCGGCATCTGCGGATGCATCGGCCGGTGCGGCTGCAGCGCTACCGTGAAACAGCTTCTCGCCAGCTTCTTTGATGAAGTCAAAAAAACCCATAACGACCTCCATAAGTACACAACGGGGAACGGGAAAGCAGAAAGGCGCGCCCGCGCCGGGCTCGCCCCGTCGCGGCAGTGTAGCCGCTCACCAACGCTGTCTCCATGACAGTCGCGCCCAAATGCAAACTTTGCGCCCCGCGTAGGCGCCCATGAGGCGTTTCACCCACTTTCAATGCTGCGCTGCAACAAAATCACTGGCACACTGTCTCACCAACATCTAAACCACTTGCGACCCCTCGGAAAGCGCGGGCACCATCGTCCTCATCCGAGTTCCCCCTTGCCGCCGCCATGCACCGCTCTTGGATGAAATCCATCACCCGGCTGGTTGATGCCCTGACCACGCCAGGCTTCAGCCGCCAGTCATGGCCGCCCAAACCGCCTAAACCGGTCAAGCCGCTTACGCCAAGCGCACGCCGCGACACCCCTCGCCGCATGCGCCCGACGCCCACCCAGGGCACCTTCGTCCGCGAACAATTCATCTACGAACCCGAGTCGCCCGCCGTGGTGGCACGCCGGCCGGAATACTGGCTCTACACACCGCCCCCACGCGGCAGCAAGCCTCCCGCATTGATGGTGATGCTGCATGGCTGCAAGCAATCGGCAGAAGTGCTGGCGCATGGCACGCGCATGAACGCACTGGCAGACCGCGAGGGCTTTATCGTGCTGTACCCGGAGCAGCCGCGCCGCGCACATCCCCAATGCTGCTGGCATTGGTATGACCCGGAGCACGTCGGCGCGCGCGAGGCCGACGGCATTGCGCAACTGATCGAACAAACCGTGGCACAAACGGGCGCAGACCCTTCGCGCGTGTATCTGGCAGGATTGTCAGCCGGCGCCGGATTGGCCGGCCTGATGGCATTGCGTCATCCGAATCTGTTCGCCGCGTTGGCGCTGCATTCGGGCCCGGCCTTAGGCGTGGCACGCTCGCCGGCGTCGGCATTGAACCTGATGCGCCGCGGGGCACGCGTCGACGCCGTCGATGCGCTTTCAAGCGTGGTGAACGTGGCCACCTACCCCGGCATGCCGACGATGCTTCTGCACGGCCTGCGCGACGAGGCCGTCAACCCGGCCAACCAGGCACAGTTGGCCGCGCAGTTCCGCGCGCTGAATCATCTGGGCGATGGGGGCAACGTCTCGCGCGAAACCGCGCGCGGCGAGGGCTATGTGCTGCGCAACGACATGCGCGACGGCGAATGCATCGTCAGCCTGTGCCAGCTCACCACCACGGGCCACGCCTGGAGCGGCGGCGACCCGCGCTACGCCTTCCACGCGCCGGGCCCCGATTCAACCTGGCTGTGGTGGCAATTCGCACGCCGGCACATTCGCGACACAGCGCTGGCGGCTTAAGCGCGCGTCAGAGATCGATCGACTGCTGGACGGGGTTGCGCCCGAGCAATTCATCGATCAAGCCATAGCCGCGCGTGAGCCCGGCCTCTTCGGCAGTTTCACGCGTGGGCAGCGGGCGGTCGTCATGCGAATGGGCAACGAGCGTTTCGACGGCCGTCGGGTCCGCACCGGACTCGCAGATGCGCACGACAAAATCCCACTGCGTGGGTCCCTGCCCGCTCTTGCCCGATTTGCGCTCCGCGCGGGGAATGGCCAGTACATAGACGTCAAAGTCTTTGTACAGCTCGGTGCGCCAATTCGATTCCATTGTCATGCTGCCTCCCGGAAGGCGCCCCAGCCTCTCACTCAGCGGTTGCGGCGTCGACAGACTTGCCCGCAAAAAACAGGCCGGTACGTGACCGGCCTGTGATTACAGCATCAGCATTCGCCCTTCTTGGCGTGACCCGGAGGGCAGTGATAGCGGCCGCGATCTCCATCGCGATCATGATCGTGCCAGCGACGATCATCACCGCGATCCCAACCGCCCTCGCGCATCTGCCAGCCACGCGGACCTTGCTCCCAGCGCGGCTCGCGCCAGTGGTAGCCCTCGCGCCCACGCTCACGGTAGCCTCGGCGCCAGACGTAGCGCCCATCACGCCATTGCCAGTAACCCGGCACCCATACGTAGCCCGGCTGCAAGACCGGCACGGGCTCATACTGGGGCGGCGGCGGCGCATAGGCCGGGCCGATCTGCACACCGATCGACACCTGTGCCTGCGCAGGCAAAGCGATCGAACCCGCCACACCGGCAGTAGCCAGGCATGCAGCGAGAATCCATGCGTTCTTCTTCATCTGAGGACCTCCTTTCAAAGCAATCGAGCTTGAGTGCATCGTAGCATCGGGTTTCGCCCCCGCCTCTAGGGTGTTACGCGGCGTTACCCTCGTTACCGGAGGTCCGAAATGTGTTCACGTTTGCGTGACGTTGCGGTCGACCCTCCCCCAGCCATGCGCAAAACGCCTGCACGACTTCGTCGCCCAGATTGCGCGCAGGGCTGTACCAGTAGTAGCTGCGCGCGACCAGCGCCAAATCCGGAAACGGCGCCACAAGACGCCCCTCCTCCAGATCATCCGTGATGAGCGCCGAGGGTCCCATCGCCACACCCAGCCCATCGATGGCGGCTTGAATCGACAGATAGAAATGCTCGAACGTGAGCGCATGCGCGGGCCGCAGGTTCGGCACGCCTGCCAGCACCAGCCAGCTTGGCCACACCGAGGGCAGCGTGTCTGAATGCAGCAGCGTGTGATGCCGCAACTCGGACGGCGTCGATAGCGGCAAGCGCTCGAGCAACGCTGGGCTGCACACCGGAAAGCGGCTCTCGTCCAGAAAGCGCCCCGACTGAAATCCCGCATGAATCTCCGGCCCGCCACGGATGATCACGTCGAAATGATCGGGCAGGTCCGCGATCTCTTCGATGGACGTGGTCAGCCTCACCTCCACGCGCGGATGGCGCATCTGAAACGTGGAGAGCCGCGGAATCAGCCAGCGCATCGTGAACGTCGGGATGCTGTTCACTCGGAGGATGCGCACCGCGTCGCGGTCCCGCAGCGCCTGGCTGGCCGTGCTGATGCGGTCAAGCGCTACGCCAATCTCCGACAGGTAGCGCTGGCCCGCATCGGTCAGTTCCACACGCCGGTTCAATCGGCGAAACAGCGATACACCCAGCCACGCCTCCAGCGCTTGAATCTGCCGGCTGATGGCGCCGTGCGTGACGTTCAGCTCTTCGCCCGCGCGCGTAAAACTCAGATGGCGCGCCGCCGATTCAAAGGCGCGCACGGCATTCAGAGGGGGCAGCTTGCGCATATCGCGTGAGTTTTTTGCACATATCGGGTCAGTATATATCGATTGTTGATCCCAATTTACGCCGCTACGCTATCGTCTTCTTGCTCCCGCTGACGCCGCATCGAGTGAGAAAAATCGACCCGATTCTCACTTTCTCACTTCGCGCACATCGTCATCGTGACTCCCGCCGTCATCGCCCTGGTGCTCTGCGCTGCCCTGCTCCACGCCACATGGAATGCGTTGCTGAAAAGCGGCTCCGACCGCTTGCGCGCCATCACGCTGATGACGCTGGCCTCCGGCGTGGCAGCAATGCCGATGGCGATTGCATTGCCATTGCCCGCGCCGGCCGCGTGGCCGTATGTGGCGCTGTCCGCCGTGCTGCACGTCGGCTACAACGTGTTCCTCGCACGGGCGTATCGGTTCGGTGAATTCGGCCAGGTGTATCCGATTGCGCGCGGCTCATCGCCGCTGCTGGTAACGATGGGCGCCGCGCTGTTCGCCGGCGAGATGCCAGGCGTGATTGCACTCGCGGGCGTGGTGCTGGTGAGCGGCGGCATTCTCAGTTTGGCGCGGGGCCGCAAGGCCGACCTTGGGTCAACGCTGGCGGCGCTCACCACGGGCGTATTCATCGCGTGCTACACGGTGTGCGACGGCATCGGCGCGCGAGCGGCGGGCAATGCAAACGCGTACTCGGCATGGCTGTTCATGCTCGACGGCCTGCCGATGGTGCTGCTCTATCGTGTGTGGAAAGGTCCGTTGAACATCGACCTGCGCAATGCCAATACGCTCAAGACGTTCGGCGGGGGCGTGGTCTCGCTCATCGCATACGGCATCGTCATCTGGGCCGTGACGCTCGCGCCGATGGGGCCGGTGTCGGCCCTGCGCGAAACGTCGGTGGTGTTTGCCGCGCTGCTCGGCCGACTGTTCCTGAAGGAGTCGCTCACAGCGCGGCGCCTGTCGGCCTGCTCGGTGATCGCCTTCGGCGCTTACTGCCTGGGGCACCCGGCGTGAGTGCGACACTCAAGCCGCGCGCGGCGGATATTTGACTTCGAGGATGTCGATCTGTTCGACGCCCGTTGGCGTGCGCAGCGGGACCGTATCGCCCTCGCGTGCCTTGATCAGCGCGCGCGCAATCGGCGAGATCCAGCTCACGTGCCCGATGTCCAGATCGACCTCGTCCATGCCGACAATGGTGACGGTGGTCTCGTCACCACTCTGGTTGGCGTAGGTGACCGTCGCACCAAAGAAGATCTGATCGTTGTCGCCCTGCAAGCTGGCGTCGACCACTTCGGCCTTCTCGATGCGGCGCGTAAGAAAGCGGATGCGACGATCGATCTCGCGCAGGCGCTTCTTGCCGTAAAGGTAGTCGCCGTTTTCTGAGCGATCACCATTGGATGCCGCCCACGACACGATGCCAACCACTTCAGGCCGCTCGGTGTCGATCAGGTGCATCAGCTCGGAGCGCAAGCGCTCATAGCCCGCCGGCGTGATGTAGTTCTTGGAACCTGGCGGCAAGGGCGCAGCGCCCTCGGGCAGATCGTCTTCGTCATCGCCGGAATCTTCCCGGACGAAAGCCTTGTTCATGATGGAAGCCACGGTGGATCAAGGCTCCATTATAGAAAGTTGGCCCGTCTCGAAGAAAAAGTGAAGAAGGGGGTTCACAAGACCGAAAATCTCTGTATAATCTCATTTCTCGGTTGCGGCTGTAGCTCAGTTGGATAGAGTACTTGGCTACGAACCAAGGGGTCGTGGGTTCGAATCCTGCCAGCCGCGCCAACCTAATATGAGAAGGGCTTCCAGAAATGGAAGCCCTTTTCTTTTGCCCCCATCGATTCCGCATGCGACGCAGTGTCAAAGCGCTCTTGTGCTGCGGGCGGGACACAAACAAAAAAGGCGAAGCCGTGGGGGCCTCGCCTTTTTGTTTTTCGCGTGGAGCATCAATCTCCGCCGCGATCTCGCGCAATGCGAATCACATCCGGGTTGCGGCGCAGCGCGCGCATCACATCGGCCAAGTGCACGCGGTCATGCACCTGGATCAGGAACGTCATATACGTCGCTTCCTGATTGCCCTCCTGCTCCATCGATACGTGTGCCACGTTGGCATCGGCCGAAGTCAAATCCGCCGCTACGCGCGCGAGAATGCCCTTCGTATTGCGCACCAGCACCTTGATCGACACGTCGAACGCGCGCGTCGTGTGTTCGGCCCACATGACGTCAATCCAGTGCTCCGGATCCTTACCATGCAGACGCTTGGCCACGCGGCATTCCTGCACGTGGATCTGCAAGCCTTCACCCTTGCCGATATAGCCGACGATCGGGTCGCCAGGAATCGGGCGGCAGCACGACGAGAACACCATCGCCATGCCTTCGTCGCCACTGACGGTGACGGCAGGGGCCTCTTCGCCAGCGAAGGTGTGCACGGCCGCCATCAACGCCTCATCGCCGTCGTGACCACCTTCTTGCAAAAGGATTTCGAGGCGGCGCGCAACCACGGCGGCCACCCGGCGACCGAGCGCGAGATCCGCAAAGACGTCTTCACGCGCCTTGTTGCCCGTCCATTGCACGACGCGCTCCCACACCTGGGCGGACACGGCCTTCATGTCGATGCCGAGCTGACGCAGCGCTTGTTCGAGCAAACGCTCGCCAAGTTGAATCGCCTCATCCAGCTTGGCCGTCTTAAGGAAATGCCGGATCGCTGCGCGCGCCTTGCCCGTGCGTACGAACGTAAGCCACGCCGGGTTCGGTTTCGAGTACGGCGCCGTCACCACCTCGACGATGTCGCCGTTCTTCAACTCCGTGCGCAGCGGCAGCAGCTCGTTGTTGATCTTGACCGCCACACACTGGTTGCCCAGGTCACTGTGCACCGCGTAGGCGAAGTCCAGCGCCGTGGCGCCGCGTGGCAGCGCGCGAATCTCGCCCTTGGGCGTAAACACGTAAACGGCATCCGGGAACAGGTCGATCTTGACGTGCTCCAGAAACTCCTGCGAATCCCCCGTCTGGCTTTGGATGTCGAGCAGCGACTGCAGCCACTGGTGCGCTTGTTGCTGCGCGCGATCGGGCTCGTCGTGGTGCTGCTTGTACATCCAGTGCGCGGCCACGCCGGCTTCCGCAATCTGGTTCATCTCGCGCGTGCGGATCTGGAACTCGACCGGCGTGCCGAACGGGCCCACCAGCGTCGTGTGCAGCGACTGGTAGCCGTTGATCTTGGGGATGGCGATATAGTCCTTGAACTTGCCGGGCATCGGCTTGTACAGGCTGTGCAGCGCACCCATCGTCATGTAGCACTGCATCTGCGTGTCGACCACCACACGGAAGCCATACACATCCAGCACCTGCGAGAACGACAACTGCTTGTCGTGCATCTTGCGGTAGATGCTGTACAGCGTTTTTTCGCGGCCGGTCATTTCGGCCGAGATGCCCGCGTCGGTCAGCGCACGCTGCGCCGTTTCAAGAATGCGGCTCACGACCTCGCGTCGATTGCCGCGCGCAGCCTTCACGGCCTTCTCGAGCGTGGCATACCGGAACGGCGAGCCGATGCGGAAGCTCAGCTCCTGCAGCTCGCGATATGTCGTGTTGAGGCCCAGACGGTGCGCGATCGGCGCGTAAATCTCCATCGTCTCGCCCGCAATGCGGCGGCGCTTCTCCGGCGGCACATGGTCAAGCGTGCGCATGTTGTGCGTACGGTCGGCGAGCTTGACGAGAATCACGCGCACATCGCGCGCCATCGCGAGCAGCATCTTGCGGAAGCTCTCCGCTTGCGCCTGCTCGCGGCTCTGGAATTCGAGCTTGTCCAACTTGGTCAGGCCGTCGACCAGTTCCGCGACTTTGGGGCCGAACTTTTCGGCCAGCTCGCTCTTGGTCACGCCCTGGTCTTCGATCACGTCGTGCAGCAGCGCTGCCATGATCGATTGCACATCCAGCTTCCAGCCCGCGCAGATCTCTGCCACGGCCACGGGATGCGTGATGTACGGCTCGCCGCTCTGGCGGTACTGCCCGAGGTGCGCCTCGTCAGAAAAGTGGAACGCTTCCTTCACCAACTTGAGGTCAGCCGGCTTCAGGTACGACAGCTTTTCGGTCAGCCCCGAAATGGAGACGACCTGTTGGCGCGGCGGTGCAGCCGGCTGCGAGGTCGGGCCAAACAGATGCCGATAGGTCTGCTCCAGCACCGCATCGATGAAGAGCGTATCGGCGCCCTCGGGCTTGGCTGCCGGCTCAGGGGCGTCGGTGCTTGCGCTTTTGGGCGATTTTGGCGGCAGGGCTGCCCGCTCCCCTACCAGGTCGGCACCACGCGGATCAGGCAAGTTCGGCGCGCCCGTACGAGGCGACGCAGGGCCGGAGCCGGAAGCGGAGGACGGCATGGAAACGATGGAAGCAGTGGAAGACCCGGGGGGGACCGTGGAGACGTCCGGCGCAAAACCGGACGACCTCGCGGACGATTCCACCGACGGCACGGTGTGTTCGTGCGTGGCGGAATGTTGGGTCCTGGGCGAAGAAGCGGGCGAGGTAGGCATGCCGGGGTCCAGTGCGTTCGCGGCTTTCACATCCATGAAAGATCGCAAGAACGATCAGTGACCAAGGCAGCGTACCACGCCGGGTAATGCCAAGTAATGCGCGTCAGCTCAGGACGGGACCTTCTTGAGCATCTCGATGCCAATTTGGCCGGATGCGATTTCGCGCAATGCGGTCACGGTCGGCTTGTCCTTGGCATCGACCTTGGGCGTGTGGCCCTGCACCAACTGTCGGGCGCGGTACGTTGCGGCCAATGCCAGTTCGAAGCGATTCGGAATCTGTTTCAAGCAATCTTCGACGGTAATACGCGCCATGAAAACTCCACCTGGTGGCAAATCTTGTTGATCTCGATATTTTAGCAGCAGCGCAGCACTCTCTTCGGACAGCCCTTGTGCGCTGGCGCTACCACACTTTCGCAATCGCGCAGAAAAACGCGATTGCACTGCTTGCTCAGTGAATGCCCAGCTCGACGAACAGCTCGCCGTGGCGCGCCTTCTGGGCACCGAAACGCAGGCGCGTAGCCTGCACCACCGTGCGCAGTTCGGCCAACGCGGTGTCGAACACTTCGTTGATGATCACGTAGTCGGCTTCGGGGGCGTGCGCCATCTCGGAGCCTGCCGCCAGCAGGCGACGCACGATTACGTTGGGCTCGTCCTGACCGCGCTTCTTCAGACGATCCTCCAGCGCCGTGAGCGATGGCGGCAGGATGAAGATCTCGACAGCATTGGAGAACCGGTGGTGCACCTGCTGTGCGCCCTGCCAGTCGATTTCGAGCAGCACGTCGGTGCCGGCGCGCATCTGCTCTTCGATCCACACCCGCGAGGTGGCGTAGTAATTGCCGTGCACCTCAGCCCATTCGAGAAACTCGCCGCGATCACGGCAGGCCTTGAACTCCTCGACGGTCATGAAATTGTATTCGCGGCCGTGCTGCTCGCCCGGACGCGGCTTGCGCGTGGTGGCCGAAACCGACAGGCGGATCGACGCGTCCTGCGCCAGCAGCGCATTCACCAACGTCGACTTACCGGCGCCGGACGGCGCCACGACCATGAACAGGCTGCCTGGAAAATGATTCTCGATGGGCGTATCGACGGCGGAGTGCGCTTGAGAGGATGGCATGTTCTAGTTCTATCGTTTCGAGTTATTCGAGGTTCTGGACCTGCTCGCGCATCTGCTCGATGAGCAGCTTGAGTTCCATCGATGCGTCGGCCAGCTCCTTGGCGGCGGCCTTCGAGCCGAGCGTGTTCGCCTCCCGGTTCAGCTCCTGCATCATGAAGTCCAGGCGCTTGCCGATCTGGCCGCCCTTCTCCAGGATGTGGCGCGTCTCGCGCAGGTGCGCCTGGAGGCGCGAGAGTTCTTCGGCGATGTCGATACGGATGCCATACACGGTGGCTTCCTGGCGGATGCGCTCGGACAGCTCGTCGCGCGTCAGTGCCGGTGTGCCGTCGGGCGCAGCCAGGCCAAACGCCTCGCGCAGGCGTTCGGTGAGCTTGTCCTGATGCTGCTGGATCAGGACAGGCACCATCGGCGTGAGTTTGTCGACGATGGCGAGCATCGCGTCAGCACGGTCGAGCAGCACGGCTTTGAGCGCATCGCCCTCACGACGGCGCGATTCCAGAAGTTGCTTGAGCGCCTCTTTGGCAGCCTCGATCACGGCGTCGCGCAGCGCGTCTTGTGTCAGTTGAGGTTCGGCCAGCACGCCGGGCCAGCGCAGGATTTCGCCCATGCGCAGCGAACCCGATGCCGGCAGGTGGCGCGTGACCGCCTGCTCCAGCTTGGCCAGTTGTTGCAGCAGGTCCACATTAAGCGCTGCGATATCGCTGGCAGCTTCCTGGCGCTGCAGGTTGATCCGGCACTCCAGCTTGCCGCGCGACAGTGCGCTCATCAGCATTTCGCGCAGGGCAGGCTCGAAGGCGCGGCACTCTTCCGGGGCGCGGAACAGCAAATCAAGGAAGCGCGAGTTGACGGTGCGGAACTCGACCGAAACGGTGGCAACGCTCCCGCTGGGCGCGCCATGGGTATCGGTAAAGGCTGCTTGGCGTGTGGCCACGCCGTAGCCGGTCATGCTGTGGATCATGGAATCGTGGTGTGTTGTTCTTGGTCGAATCAGAAAATCCGGCAGCGATATTTAACGCCCGGAATTGGCGGGGAATCCCCCACCTTTTGTCGCTTTACAACGTGTGGACTGGTCAGGGAGAATCCGACAGCCATTTCGCCACACAAACCCATGACAGAGTCAAAAGGCTCAGGACAGCCGCGCAGTGCCCCGTTGCCGGTCGGCACCTTGCTGTCCAATTATCGTATTGTAAAGAAGTTGGCCAGCGGGGGGTTCAGCTTCGTCTATCTTGCTACCGACGAACATGGGACGCCGGTGGCCGTGAAGGAATATCTGCCGTCTTCGCTGGCCCGTCGTGCGCCGGGCGAATTGATTCCTGTCGTGCCCGAAGAAAGCGGGAGTGCATTCCGCCTCGGGCTCAAATACTTCTTTGAAGAAGGCCGGTCGCTGGCCAAGATTTCCCACCCTGCCATCGTGCGCGTGCTCAATTTCTTCCGGGAAAACGGCACCGTCTACATGGTGATGACGTATGAGCAGGGTAAGACGTTGCAGGAGCACATCCTCACCGCGCGTCAGCAAGGCAAGCTGAAGATGCTGCGCGAGCGCTTCATCCGCCAGGTCTTCCATGACCTGATGAGCGGGTTGCGCGAAGTCCACATCCACAAGCTGCTGCACCTGGACATCAAGCCGGGCAACATCTACCTGCGCGAAGACTATTCGCCGATCCTGCTCGACTTTGGCGCTGCGCGGCAGACGTTGACCGCTGAGGCCTCGCGCTTCCAGCCGATGTACACGCCGGGCTTCGCCGCGCCGGAGCTGTACCGCAAGCACAACGAGCTGGGCCCGTGGACGGACATCTACAGCATCGGCGCCACCATCTATGCCTGCATGGCCGGCACGCCGCCGCAGGAAGCCACGCAGCGCGAGAAAGACGACAAGCTGGAAGAAGGCCTGGAGCGCCTGCGCAAGGTCTATACAGCCAGCCTGATCGATCTGGTTGGCTGGTGCCTGAAGATGAAGCCGGAAGAGCGCCCGCAGAGCGTATTCCGCCTGCAAAAGGTGCTGCGTGAAGAAAGCAACGCGCTGACCGAGTTGCAAGCGCTGACCGCCGTCACCCAGGGTGGCCCGGTGCCAGAAGAAAAAGAGGCGTTGACGACGCGTTTCATGAGCCGCCTGTTGCGCCGCCGGGACAGTTGACAGCCAGGTTGCCGCTGATAGGCGGAGTATGATTCCAAAACGGTGCAACACTAGGCAGGACTTGCCGCTGCACCGCATCCCCTCACCGAATACTCATCTAGCCGCAATGCGATTCTCGGTTTATCAAGAAAGCAAAAAAGGCGCTCGACGCGTCAACCAGGACCGCATGGGCTACTGCTTCACGCGCGACGCCATGCTGATGGTGCTGTGCGACGGCCTGGGCGGTCATTCCCTGGGCGAAGTTGCAGCCCAGCAGGCGCTGCAAACCATGGCGCGCCAGTTCCAGCGCCACGCGCGTCCGTCGATCCGCAATCCGCGTGATTTCCTGCACGAGAGCATCATGCTCGCGCACCGCGACATCCACCGCTATGCCGAGACGAACGGGCTGCCGGATGCGCCGCGCACCACCATCGTCTGCGCGCTGGCCCAGCGTGGCTCGCTGCACTGGGCGCACGCCGGCGATTCGCGCATGTATCTCATGCGCAAGGGCGAACTGGTGACGCGCACGCGCGATCACTCCAAGATCGAGAACCTGCTGCAACAAGACCGCGTGCTGCCGATGCAGGTGGCGCACCACCCCGAGCGCAACAAGATCTACAACTGCCTGGGCTCGCCCAATCTGCCGCTGATCGATATCGGCGGGCCAGTCAACCTGGAGCCGGGCGATGTCGCCATGCTGTGCTCCGACGGCCTGTGGGGCAGCGTGCAGGAAGACGAACTGATCGACACCTGCACAAGCTTCTCGGTCACGCAGGCGATTCCTGAACTGATTGCCCGCGCGCTGCGCAATGCCGGCGACACCGCCGACAACACCACCGCCATCTCCATGATGTGGGAGCTGGACGCCGTGACCACCACGCAGGACTCGGTGCAGACCGACACCCTACCGCTGAACGCCTTCACCACGTCTATCCTGGACGCGCCGCAGAGCGAATCGGGGCTGATGTCGGAAGAGGAAATCGAGCGTTCCATCGCTGAAATCCGCGCCGCCATTGACAAGACCAGCAATCTGACGCGCTAAGCACCGTCGCGCAGTCCTCCTCCGGCCCGCCCTGCCGAGCGCAGCGCGGGCCGGTATCATGTCGGGCTATCCGTTTTCTTCAGCGAGACCCCACATGCGACCCAGCGGCCGCCAGCCCGACCAACTCCGCCCTGTCACCCTCACCCGCAACTTCACGCGCCACGCCGAAGGCTCGGTGCTGGTGTGCTTCGGCGACACGCAAGTGCTCTGCACGGCCAGCGTGCTACCCAAGGTGCCGCCGCACAAGAAAGGCAGCGGCGAGGGCTGGGTGACGGCCGAATACGGCATGCTGCCGCGCTCGACGCACACGCGATCCGACCGCGAGGCCGCGCGCGGCAAGCAGACCGGCCGCACGCAGGAAATCCAGCGGCTGATCGGCCGTGCGATGCGCTCGGTGTTCGATCTGCGCGCGCTGGGCGAGCACACGCTGCATCTCGACTGCGACGTGCTGCAAGCCGACGGCGGCACGCGCACGGCCAGCATTACCGGCGCGTTCGTCGCAGCATATGACGCTGTCTCCAGCATGCGTGAAAAGGGCCAGTTGGTCGGCAACCCGATCCGCGATTTCGTGGCCGCCGTATCGGTAGGCGTGGTCGACGGCGTACCGGTGCTCGATCTGGACTACCCCGAAGACTCCGCCTGCGACACCGACATGAACGTCGTCATGACCGGCAGCGGCGGCTTCGTGGAAGTGCAAGGCACGGCGGAAGGCACACCGTTCTCGCGCGCTGAAATGGATGCGCTGCTTGGCTTGGCCGACCAGGGCATCCGCACGCTGATCGGCCTGCAAAAGCAGGCGCTGGGCCTGTGATCGACACGGCCATGCGCAAGATCGTTCTCGCATCAAACAACGCCGGCAAGCTGGCCGAGTTCAACGCGCTGCTGGGCACCCTGGGGTTCGACGTGACGCCGCAAGGCGCGCTCGGCATTCCCGAGGCGGAAGAGCCCTATGCGACGTTCGTTGAAAACGCGCTCACCAAGGCGCGCCACGCGAGCCGTGCGTCCGGCCTGCCTGCGCTGGCAGACGACTCCGGTATCTGCGTACATGCGTTGGGCGGCGCGCCCGGCGTGTATTCCGCGCGCTATGCGCAACTAGTGGGTGAGCCGAAATCGGACGCCGCCAACAACGCCCGCCTCGTCCGCGAACTGGCGGGCAAGGCCGATCGCGGCGCACACTATGTTTGCGTGCTCGTCTACGTGCGCCATACGGACGATCCGCAGCCGATCATTGCCGAAGGCAACTGGTTTGGCGAGGTGATCGACACTCCGCGCGGCGATGGCGGCTTCGGCTACGACCCGCACTTCCTGCTGCCCGCCCTCGGCAAGACCGCCGCCGAGCTGACCAAGGCCGAGAAGAACAGCGTGAGCCATCGTGCACAAGCCCTCGCGCAGCTCGTCGAACGGCTGCGCACCTTTGAAAACGCCTGAAGTTCCGATGATCCCGATTCACCTCGCCGGCGCAGCCAAGGCGCCTTCCGCGACCGCCGCTGAGACGGGTGACAAAGTCACCTCCGTTTTCCTGCAGCCGGGCAAGATCAGCCTGCCGGCTTCGCCGCCGCTGTCCTTGTACGTGCACGTGCCGTGGTGCGTACGCAAGTGTCCGTACTGCGATTTCAACTCGCATGCGGAGCCGGAACAGGGCATCCCGGAAGAGCGTTTTCTCGCTGCCGTGCGGCAAGACCTGGAAGCCGCGCTGCCGATGGTGTGGGGCCGGCATGTGCACACGATCTTCATCGGTGGCGGCACGCCCAGCCTGTTGTCGGCGCAAGGGCTGGACCGGTTGCTGTCGGACATCCGTATGCTGTTGCCGGTCGACGCCGATGCCGAGATCACCATGGAAGCCAACCCGGGCACCTTCGAGGCCGAACGCTTCCGCAGCTACCGCGCCAGCGGCGTGAACCGCCTGTCGATCGGCATCCAGAGCTTCAACGACGCGCATCTGCAGGCGCTGGGCCGCATCCACAGCGCCGCTGAAGCACGCGCCGCCATCGACATCGCCCGCGCGCATTTCGACAACATCAACCTGGACCTGATGTTCGCGCTGCCCGGCCAGACGCTCGCCGAGTGCGAGGCCGACGTGGAAGCGGCACTGTCGTTCGATACGAACCACGTCTCGCTGTACCACCTGACGCTGGAACCGAACACGTACTTCGCCAAGTACCCCCCCGCGCTGCCGGATGACGACGCGGCGTTTGCGATGCAGGACTGGATTCACGCGCGGCTTGCGGCGGCGGGCTACGAGCACTACGAGGTGTCGGCCTACGCCAAGGCGGGCAAGCGCTGCAAGCACAACCTGAACTACTGGCAATTCGGCGATTACCTCGGCATCGGCCCGGGCGCGCACGGCAAGCTGAGCTTTCCGCACCGGGTCATCCGCGAGATGCGGCACAAGCATCCGGACACGTATCTGCGCCATGCCGAGACAGCCGGCGGTGCGGCGGTCATGCAGGAGCAGCGCGAAGTCGACGCCGCCGACCTGCCGTTCGAGTTCATGCTCAATGCGCTGCGCCTGACCGAGGGTTTTCCGGTCACGCTGTTCCAGGAACGCACGGGGCTGCCGCTGCGTTCGATCGAGCGCGAACTCGACGCCGCCGAGCAGCGCGGCTTGCTGACGCGCGACCATGTCGCCATCCGCCCGACCGAGCTGGGCCAGCGATTCCTTAACGATTTGCAGGAATTGTTCTTGGCGGACAACGAAAACTGACGGTACCCGGTGCCAAGTTGCGCCAGGTACCGTTACAATGGCGCCCTTGCTCGCAACGAGCAGCGCAGCAGCGCAGCAGCACAAAGGAAGCGTGGCCGAGTGGTTTAAGGCAGCAGTCTTGAAAACTGCCGATGGGGTGACCCATCCGTGAGTTCGAATCTCACCGCTTCCGCCAGCCCTTGTTCCAAGGCGTTCCAGATTTTTCCAGCACTCCCCCGCAGCGTCGAATAACAACGCCGCTCTCTGGGTATTTCCCTTTTTGCCGGTTCCGGCTCTTCAACAACGCATTCTTTGCTAGTGACGCGCCATTGGCCAAAGCGCATCGGGATCTTCTTCGAGGGCCTTGGCAATGGCCAGACGAACACGCCTCGCTCCGGCGCCCGCGATGGAAGAAGACAGCAATTGCGGGGTGACGCCCTCCAAGCCCAGCTTGTCTGAGAGTTCGCGCAAGGTGGCTTTGCCGAAACGCTCGTTAAGAAGGCGTTTTACGAGAGGTATGGCGCGGGGAAATTCACGAGGATTGGGCGTGTGCCCTCCTACGGGACTTCTTCTCTTGCGCTCTTTCGGCTCTATCGAGAACTCAACTGTTTGAGGCTGAGAACCCTCAGCCAATGACCGTCCTAAATTTGCCAGAGCTTCAGCTGCGTTTCGCCCTGTGCTGGAGCACATCGTGTCCGGCGCGACCAACACCGCAAAATAACGTCCGCGATCCTGGTACAGCCTTACCTTGCCAATCAAATCCATAATATTTGGGCGCTAAATCAAAACCGGCTTATTGATTATTCTTTTCTCGAATGGAATAACCTGACCGCCTCTGCTGCGCGTCGCTACCAAAGCCAAGGACGCAAGCGCTGCCCCAAGCCCCCCCGGGCTTGGGGTCGGTCGAGCGCATGAAGACACTCCCCGTTCTTCAAAAAAAAGTGCGGCTCGTTCTTATGTTGTTCCCTCACCAAGGATCTTATTGGTGAGTGCTTGCGCATCAACGCCGAAGCAATGTCGCCGGAACGCCGACTCGAAAAGACTGGGGGAGAATCCGCTCACCCCCGTGTCAACGCGTCGGGTTTGGCCTACGACGGCCGGACGACTTGCTGTTTTCCCCGTTGCCCGCCCTGCATCGATCCCTTGGGACCATGCGGGCGCTGAACATTCTTATTAGGCATGATGCCGACGCACCATATTGTCGGGAACGATAGCAGACGCTATTCTGGCTGGCACCCTGCTAATTAGAGGGTATGAACCTTCCAGCAGACGCCGTTCATGCCGGCTGCTTTTTGGTGCAGCGGGCTCGGATCAACAATTCCTCGGGCGCGGCGAGTGCTGGCAGCGTTGTCAAGATCACAGCCGTGTGCAACCGTTTGTCGCGGTCTGGGATTGCGACCCAGCTCGGTAATGCACATCAGCGCCTTGCCATCGGTTCTTTTGTATTGCAACCAAACGCGGCAGACCATGGAAGTCCTCAATGATGTGAGCGCGATCGCTTTGGCCAATAGTCTTCCGGATGGTGTCTTTCTGGTCGACGAGCGTGGGCGGATCCGTCACGCCAATGCAGCGTGGGAAGACATCCTTGGTTATCGGCCACTCGAACTGGTCGGCCAATGCATGCTTGAACTCGTAGCGCCGGACGACCGCGACAGAACGCAACGGGAAGCGGGTCGCGTTCAGGCAGGTGCAAAGCGCACGGGATTCGAGAACCGCTATCGGCACCAACTTGGCACTGATGTCCATCTGTCATGGTCGGCACAGTGGAACGTAGAGCATCGACTGCGCATTGGCGTGGCGCGTAACGTCACTGCAGCGAGGACGCTGGCAGAGCGCAGCCCCTTGGCGCAACTGCAAGCGCGTCTGGCGCCTCACGAATCCAGGGTATTGCAACTGTTGTTGACTGAGGCCGCAGAAAAGCAGATTGCGGAACAGCTTGGCCTTGCTATTTCAACCACGCACTCCTACATCACGAACGTCTATCGCAAGTTCGGTGTGCGTGGCCGCGCTGGCCTGATGAGCCTGTGGCTCAAAGAGATGCAGAATCGCTGACACCCGCCCTGTCCATCGACGTGCCTTGTTGAGAGAGCGCTGACGCGCCATCCGATCGGTATCACGGCATCTCAGCTTCACGACCAGGCACAAATAGCACGCGACCCCTGCGCTACACTCCCGCCCGTCACGCACACAACGTGACTCGGATTGGCGTCCGAGAATGTTGTAGGCGGGCAACCGCCGGCTGGCGGTTTTTTTTGCGCCCGTACATCAAGTGCCTCCCATGGTCGGGCCTTGGTGGTGGAGCGCTCGCGCTCGCCGGTTGCCTACGACGCCGGTACGCCAACTCTACCTTGTGCCCGGCCACCCCGATTGGCGTCGGGGAGCGGGTATATCAGCCCGTCGTAGGAGGCATCGACATGCGTCATGGCCTCGCTCGTCCCGAGCAATCACAATCCCCCTCCCCAGAAACCAGTTGCCGGCTCCCGCACGGGATTGAATCGCTTCGGCAGCAACGCGCCCATCTTCTACGAGCGCTGGCAGCGGCCGAAGCATCAGTAAGAACACTCCCTGCCGGTTCGCTGCAACAGGCCAAGGCGCGGGCACGGGTTACGCGCCTGCAGAACGAATTGAGACGCTTGAAAGCTGCGCTAGGCATGGCAAAGCCGCGTCAGAACCTGGGCGACTTCCTGATCGAGATGTTCCGCGAACGCGTCTCGCACAACGAGTGGCAATGCATCGTCACCGAGGCGCGACGCCACCACGATTTAAAAGCGGCGGAACGTCAAATCGGACCGCTTGGCGCGGGGCCTGGAGCACAAAGCTGATATAGTCGCGTCGGCTCCGATTTCTGAACTTTGCGATGTCTCTCGTACTCCGCCGAACCGTCCTCACGTTCGCTGCTGCAGCCTCGGTTGCAGGCGCCGGCCTCGTCCACGCGCAACCCAGCGCGCCACAAGCGCCGACGGTGTCCACGGCTGCATCGGGCGGCACCGTCGCTGAACTGCAGCAGTTGCTCGCGCAGAAGCGCCTGGCTGAACTGCGCACCACCTACAACGGCGATTACGGCACCAGCCTGCTGCTGGTCAACGAAGACACCACCGCCTACGTCGCCCTGTCGTATCGCAAAGAACTGTGGCGTGTGTACAAGTTTGCGTCGGTCGCTCCGGCCGAAGGCGCATACGAAACGCTGGCCAGCCAGACCCGTACGTGGGCCGAAGATGACCTGCGCCGCGCCGTCACGGCCGGCCAGAAGGCGCAACTGGAACGCGAAGCCCAGGCGGCCGAGCAGCGCGCCGCATCGCTCAGTCAGGAAGTGCGCATCATGCAGGCGCAGCGCCAGAAGATGCTGACCGAGCAGCAGACCATGCGCCAGGAAACGAAGGCGCTGGACATCGAGCGCCGCGCGTATCAGACCCAGGTCGAATCGCTGCAGCAGCAGATCCGTCTGCTGGAGAAACAGCTCAACGATCCGCACTGGTCGCCGGCACCGTAAAGTTCTTCGACAGTCACCTTCCTGGCCTGGCGCAGAAGCGGCGGGCCAGCGACCGCTTGGCTTTCGATGCTGCCTGCATCGACTTAAGAGCAATCTGATCGACCACCGTCCATCTACTGCTTAGCATGGTGCCTGCTTGCGCAGCCGGCTAGGACATCCGCTGCGGCCAACAGCGGAGACGGACGTGGAATCCCCTAACTTCATCATCGACGGACACCTGAGCCTACCGGGTCTGGTGCGTATGCCGCCGCCCTACGGGCCACCGGACGACGGTGCACAGCGAAGCACCGCCGCACAGGCCAGCGCGTCCGCCGATCCTGCCGCCAAAACATGCGGTGAGGCCGGTACCGCGCCCCGAGGGCAATGGCGCCACCCCGTGACCGCGCTGTCGATAGGCACGGCCTGCACATTGGCCGCCGCGCTGCTTGGCTGGCAGACTGGGCAGCATCGGCAGCCGGCCGTAGAGTTTGATCAGCCCCCTGTGGCCGTCATCGCCCAGCCGACCGCCCTACCCGTTCCACGCGATGACGTTCCGGCCGCGCCAGCCGCGTCAGTGGAAACCCACGAAGCCGCAGAATCCGCAGAATCCGCAAAATCCGCAGCCATGACCGCAGCCGCAACGGCGGTTGCGCGGGCGCCCGACATGGCGTTTGACGAAACGGAAGTGCCGGCGCCGGTCATCGCTGCTGCATCGCCGGCTATGACGCGATTGCCGGTGAAACCGATGCGGCCGCGAGCGCTTGTCCGGGCCGTCGAGCCCGCGCGGACGCCTCCCGAGTTGGAACGCGCGCCCACACTGCACGACGATGCATCTGCGGACATCGAAACCAAACTCGCAACGGCCTACATCGCGCCGATCGCCTCAGACTATGCAGCACCGGGCACGCCGGTACGCATCGAACTGCAACGGCATGCGCGCCTGACGGATTGACCAGCGCGCACGGTGCCCGCCGCGCTGGCTCAGTGCAACTGCCCGCCCGTTTCGCGCACGTCATGCAGGGTGCGCAGCGTAGTTTCGATGGCGATGCGCAGGCCGGTGACGATGGTGTCGAGCGCCATGCTCGGTTGCCCCGGGTGTTTAGCTGCCTGCGACGGCAGATACGGGATGTGGATGAAGCCGCCGCGCGTGGGCAGCTTGTGGCGGGCGATGGCATGCATCAGCCCATAGAAGACGTGGTTGCAGACGAAGGTGCCTGCCGTCTGCGAGACCGCCGCAGGAATGCCGCCCGCACGCAGTTCGCGCACGATGGCCTTGATCGGCAACGTTGAAAAGTACGCGGCCGGCCCGTCACTCGCGATGGCGATATCGATGGGCTGCTTACCGGCGTTGTCAGCAATGCGCGCGTCATCGATATTGATGGCGATGCGCTCAATGGCCATCTCGGCGCGGCCCCCAGCCTGCCCCACGGCGATCACCACGTCCGGCTGCAGCGTCTGCAGCAACTTGCCGAGCACTTTGTTGGATTCGCCGAAGATGGTCGGCAACTGGCGCGCGACGATCTCGGCACCGGCGATTCCCTGGCCATCGAGGGTGCGCACGGCTTCCCACGACGGATTGAGGGGTTCGTTCTCGAACCGATCGAAACCGGTGACGAGGATGGTAGGCATGATGTTCTCCTGCTTGCTGCGTCAGACTAAAACGATGATAAACGTCCGTCGAACATCATGCCCAAGCGCATTGCGGCGTCAATTTGCCTTGCTGCGCTTGTTCTCAAAGTTCAACAGGATGTCGACTTCTTCCGTGCCAGCAGTGTGCAGCCATTCGCGCGTCAGACGTTCGCCCAGGCGGCGCATGTCGCCCTGCAGGGTCACGTCGGGGTTGAGCACGCGCACGCCGGTCTTAGCGAGTTCGGCCTCATCGCGCTCATAGGTCTGGCGGCTCGAGTCCCAACCGCGCGTCTCGTAATCCTTGGCGAGCTTGAGCACGGTCTGCTGCATCGCGGGCGGGAGCTTGGCAAAGCGCGCCTCGTTGATGAACACGGCGTTCTTCGGGATCCACGCGTTGACTTTGTAGTAGTAGGTCATGCGCTGGCCAGCCTTCGTCTCCAGACCGGTGGACGGCGAGGTGACCATGGTGTCGATACGTCCGCCGGCAATCGCGGCGGTCAGGTCAGCGGCTTCCACCTGTACGGCCTGCGCACCGTACAGCTCCGCAATGCGCTTTTGCGCCGCGTTATAGGTGCGCAAACGATGGCCTTTCAGGTCGGACAAACGGGCGATCGGTGTTTCGGAATACAGGTTCTGCGGCGGCCAGGGCACGGCGTACAGCAGGCGCAATCCGTTGGCCTTCATCAGCGCTTCGATGTGGCTGCGGGAGGCATCCCAAAGCAGGCGCGCATCGCTGTAGCCCGACACCACGAAGGGAATCGAATCCACGCCGAAGAGCGGATCGCGCTGGGCCAGCGTCGAGAGCATCACTTCGCCCGCTTCGGCCTTGCCGTCCTTGACGCCGTCAAAGATGGCGACCGGCTTGAGCAGCGTGCCGTTCGGATAGACATCAAGCTTGAGCCCGCCGTTGGTGGCGCTGCTGACGGCGCTGGCGAAGGCCTGCAGGTTTTGCGTATGGAAATTGAGGGCCGGGTACGGCGTGGCCACTCGGAGCGTTTCCGCGCTGGCTTGCGCGGCGGAAATCAGCGACAGCGCACTGGCTGCGAGAACACAAAAAAAGCGGCGCCCCGACATGGAACGGCCGCTCGTCATCTGGCTGCTCATGAATCCCCCCGGAGAAGAGCACGATGCGAGGTCTACGACCGCGTGCCCTTGTCTCCCGGGCAGCGATCGCGCTGGGTGGCGTCCGCCGGCTAAGAACCGCCCGCGTGACGCGCACCGCACGCGACGCATTAAACACGATTAATGCAGCATCAGGAAGTACAGGAGCACGATATTGGTTGCAAGCAACAGTAGCGCGGTGGGGACTTGCGCTTTGATCACAGCGTTCTTATCGGAAAGCTCCAGAAGCGCCGCCGGCACGATATTGAAGTTCGCCGCCATCGGGGTCATCAGCGTGCCGCAGTAGCCCGAGAACATGCCGATGGCCGCCATCACCGCAGGGTTGGCATGGAACACGCCCACCAGGATCGGCACCCCCACCCCGCCCGTCATGACCGGGAAGGCCGCAAAGCCGTTGCCCATGATGACGGTGAACAGCGCCATGCCCACGCAGTAGACGACGACCGCGACGAGGCGATAGTCCATGTTGATGTAGGCGGTGGTCAGGTGCGCCACAGCCTTGCCCACACCGGCATCGGCGAAGACGAGACCGAGCATGGCCAGCATCTGCGGCAGCACCAGCGCCCAGCCGAGCGACTCCGTCAGCCGACGCGATTCACGCATGGCTTGCACCGGCGTGTCGCGCGTCAACCAGCACGCCAGCGCGAGCGAGATGATGCAGCCCAGGCCCAGCGAGACGAAGGTCTGGTTCTTCGGGTCCAGCAGCAGGTCGCCGCCGATCCTGATGTCCTTCAGGAACACGCTGCCGATGACGGTGACCAGCGGAATGGTCAGCGCCGGAATAAACAGGCGGTTGCCCAGGCGCTTGGCGGATGCGCGGCGCTCTTCTGCCGGCAGTTCGCCGTGCTTGCCCAGCGTCACGCCGCCCGTGCCGGCCAGCAGTGCCATCACCACGGCGCCCACCCCCACCACAATCGGCGGGATCTTGTCGCCAACGAGGAAGATGACAGCGAAGATCGCCCAGAACAGGCCCGTGGTCCAGCGACGCGGGTGGTCCTTGTCGGCAAAGGTCATCAGCGCGGTGATCGTCAGGATGATCCCGGCCAGCCAGTACAGATAATTGATCGACAGAATCATGGCTTACCCCTGCTTGGCTGCTGCCGCGTTGGTGTTACCGGCGGCACCCATCTCACGGGCAAGCCAGCCGTCCAGGCGCTTGAGGCGCACCGAGTGGATCAGGAACGCGCAAACCGCAGTCGGGATGCCCCACACAGCGATGTGCAGCGGTTCCACGTCGATGCCCGAGCCGAGCAGGAACGTGTGCATCAGCGCGATGGCGCCGAAGGCCACGAAGATGTCTTCGCCGAAGAACAGGCCGACGTTGTCTGTCGCGGCGCAGAACGCCAGCAGGCGTTCACGCACCGGAGCAGGCAGCTTGCCGAAACGATTCTCAGCAGCGCCTTCGGCCATCGGAGCCAGCAGCGGACGCACCATCTGCGGATGGCCGCCCAGGCTCGTCAGGCCCGCCGCCGCCGTCAGCTCGCGCACGGCGAGGTAGACGATCAGCAGGCGGCCGACCGTGGCCGATTGAATGCGCGAAATCCAGTTCTGCGCGTGTTCACGCAGGCCGTGGCGCTCAAGCAAGCCCACCACCGCGAGCGGCAACAGGATGATCAGCGGCAACGTCCGCGTCTTGATGATGCCCGTCCCGATCGCCGTCAGGATTTGGTCGATGGACATCGATGCCGCAAAGCCGGTGGCGATGGCGGCCACAGCCACCACCAGCATCGGATTGAATCGCAGGATGAACCCCGCGATGATGACGACCACCCCGATCAGCGGCCATAGATTCACTGCCGTACCCATGTGGTGCTTCCCCCCCAAGTGACGAACCCGCGCATGCCCCCGCTGCCCGGTCCAAGCTTGGCCTTGCGATGCTCGCCGTACCCGTGTACGGCTGCGCCTCTCTGGCCAACCTCGGACCGCTCGCTACGGAGCCTGAACAGGTTCAAAAAAGGCCCCGTTGGAAGGACGGGGCCATCGTGGCTCAGGCGCCGGCGCGAACAGCGATCCCTTCGCTGCCAAGCCGTTCCCGAATGCGTCGCGCGAACGCCAGCGCATGCGCGCCATCGCCGTGCAGACAAACCGTTTCCGCGCGGATCGGAACCCACGTGCCGTCGATGGCCTTCACGCGCTGTTCGCGCACCATCGTCAGCGTCTGGTCCAGCGCGGCATCTTCGCTGTCGATCAGGGCACCCGGCGTGCCGCGTTTGACGAGCGAGCCGTCGGCGTTATATCCGCGATCGGCAAACACCTCTTCCTTGGCCTGCAGCCCAAGCTCGCGCGCGGCCTTGACCAGCTCGCCACCGGCGAGGCCAAACACCACGAGCGACGGATCGAAATCGCGGATGGCACGCACGATGGCCACGGCCAGCGGCCGGTCACGCGAGGCCTGGTTGTACAGCGCGCCGTGCGCCTTCACGTGGGCCAGCTTGCCGCCCTGCGCACGCACGATGGCGGACAGCCCGCCGATCTGGAACAACACGCCCGAGTAGATTTCTTCCGGCGGCAAGTGCATTTCAGTGCGGCCGAAGTTTTCGCGATCGGGAAAGCTCGGATGCGCGCCGATCGACACGCCCTGGCGCAGCGCCCACGCGGTGGTCTGGCGCATCGTGTTGACGTCGCCCGCATGCCATCCGCAGGCGATGTTGGCGGAACTCACTAGCGCAAGGAGCGCCTCGTCGGTATCGCAGCCTTCGCCGAGGTCGGCGTTCAGATCAATTGCAGTCATGGTGTTGTCTTCCGATGCATCAGGCGTTCAGTCGCGTCTTGGCCGTGCGGTGCGCGCTCGACAGAATTCCCTGGCGCTGCCAGTCCAGCGCAGTTTCGATTTGCTGCAGATACCGTGCCACGTCGGCACGGGCGGCTTCGGCCTCTTCCAGCGTCACACGCTCGAAGCGCACGCGTGTGCCGAGCGGAATCTGCGCCAGGCGCCATTGGTCGGCCAGGATGACCGAGCCGATCTTCGGGTAGCCGCCGGTGGTTTGCGCATCGGCCATCAGCACAATGGGCTGGCCCGACGGGGGCACCTGAATCACGCCCGGCACCACGCCGTGCGAAAGCAGATCGCCACTGCGCTGCTTCTTGCGCTTGAGTTCCGGCCCCTGCAGGCGAAAGCCCATGCGGTTGCTGTTGGGCGTGAGCGTCCAGTCCGATTCCCAGAACGCGGCTTGCGCATCGGCCACGAAATCGTCGTATTCGGGACCCGGCAGCACGCGCATGACGGGCGTGTCCTTCTGCGCACGGTCGAACGTCCAGCGCGCGGCCTTCACGGCAACGGCACCGCCGCTGATATCGGGTGCGTAGGTTGTATCGGCAGCCAGCACCGACAGCCTGTCGCCGTCCTTCAGCGGGCGCCCTTCGAAGCCGCCAAAGCCGGCTTTCAGATCGGTGCTGCGCGAGCCCATCATCTCCGGCACATCGACGCCGCCGGCCACGCAGAGATACGCACGCACACCGCCCTGCGCCACCCGCAAGGTCAGCGTCTGACCGCGCTGCACCGGAATGGCGCGCCACGCATGCACCGGCGCGCCGTCGAGCGTGGCGCGGCAATCAGCGCCCGTCAGCGCGATCAAGCCGTTGGCCTGGAAGCGCAGCGTGGCATTACCGAGCGTGAACTCAATACCGGCCGCATCGCTACGGTTGCCGACCAGGCGGTTGCCCACATACAGCGACAGCGGATCCAGTGCACCCGACGTACACACGCCAAAGCGGCGGTAGCCCGTGCGGCCCAGGTCTTGCACAGACGCCAGCACGCCGGCACGCACGATCTCGATCATGGGTTGGGGTTTCGGATTCATGCGCGCACCTTCGAGGCAACAAAGCGGATGCGATCTCCGGGCGCCAACAGCGTGGGGGGATTGCGCTGCGGCATGAAGAGCGCCGCGTCAGTGCGGCCAAGCAGTTGCCAGCCACCTGGGGATGCGGCGGGGTAGATACCGGTCTGCTCGCCGCCGATGCCCACTGAGCCGGCTGGCACCGCCATGCGCGGCTCCGCGCGGCGCGGCGTGGCGAGCGACTTGTCGAGCCCGCCCATATAGGCGAAGCCAGGCTGGAAGCCCAGGAAATAGACGATGTATTCGGGCGCGGTGTGACGGCGCACCACTTCGGCCGTGCTCAGGCCGGTGTGTTTGGCGACTTCGCACAGGTCGGGGCCTTCGTCACCGCCATAGGCGACTTCGATGTCGACGAGCTTGCCGTCGGCCACCAGCGCCTGGCTTTCCTCCCAGGCTTCGCGCAGTTGGGTGGCCAATCGCTGCGCATCGGCCATCGGGCCGAACACGAGCGTGAGGTTGTTCATGCCGGGCACCACATCGACCACGCCCGCCCAATTGGACGCGCGCGAGGCCATGGCCCAGATGCGCTGCTGGCAATTCAGGGTGGCCGGTGGCGGCACTTCGCACAACAGCGCCAGTTCGCCCAGCCGGTGAATCGTGCACTGCAACTTAACCCCCGTCTCGTGTGCGCCGTTGGCGGGAAGATCCCGGCAAAACGATGCGCGATTGAAAACGAAAGCGATACGTTAATAAAATGTCGATAAATTCTGTATAAGAAGTAACCCTTAGTCACCCTAGGATCAGGCCGCGGCTGAACGCGGTCCGGCTGCACTCATCATAGGTGGCGGACACGATCAGCGTGACAGGCATGTTATGCCAAAGTCATATGAAAGGATGAAGACGCCTCTAGAACAAGAGGCGTCGATGAAGGCTGGGGAGCGCGCGGATCAGGCGCTGGGTTCTTCGCGCGTGATGCGCAGGCCCAGGACGAGCGCAGCGACGGCGCACACGGCCATCATGCCCAGCAGCGGCAGCGCGGTCTGGCCGATGGCGGCGACCACCGTACCGGTCACCATACCGAGGCCGAATTGCATGGCGCCCATGAGCGCCGAGCCCGTACCCGCACGCGCTCCCTGCCCGGCCATTGCCAGCGCCCCGGTGTTGGGCGAGATGCAGCCGATCGATGCGATGTAACAGAACAGCGCTGCAAGCACGAGCGGCAGCGGCGTAAAACCGGCCGCGGCAGCCGCAGCAGCCAGCACGCTGGTGATGGCCGGCACCCACAGCGCCCGCCGCAGCACGCGCGCCGGCGAATACTTGCGCACCAGCCGCACGTTCACGCGCGAGGCCGCAATCATCCCCGCCGCGTTGCTGCCGAACACCCACGCGTAATGCGACGGCGTCAGTCCATAACCATCGATCAGCACGAACGACGACACGGTGATGTACGCAAACATGCCAGACAGAAACACCGCGCCGCACCACATATAGGCGGCGTAGTGGCGATCGCGCAGCAGCTCCCAGTAGTCGCGCAGCACGTGGCTGACTGCCAGCTTGCGCGCCTGCTCGGGCGCCAACGACTCGCGCATCAGGTAGTGCACCGCCACCAGCGACAACACGCCAAACGCCGTCAACAAGGCAAAGATGACCCGCCACGTTGCGAACTGCAGCACCGCGCCGCCAATCATCGGTGCGAGGATGGGCGCCACACCCATCACCAGCATCAGCGTGGAATAGGCCTGCGCAGCGCCGGCCGGGTCCATGCGATCACGCACGGCAGCGCGTGCGATAACCATGCCCGCGCACCCGCCAAACCCCTGCACGCCGCGCAGTACGGCCAGCATCGCGGCGTCCTTGGCGAAAGCGCAACCGATGGATGCCGCCACGTACATCGCCAAGCCGATATAGAGCGGCGGCTTGCGGCCAAACCGATCGCTGGCCGGGCCGTAGATGAGCTGGCCGATCGCCAGGCTGATCAGGAACACGGTCAGCGTGAGCCCTGCCGCGGCCGATGATGTATTCAGATCGCGCGCAATAGTGGGCAGGCTCGGCAGATACATGTCGACAGACAGCGGGCCGATGGCCGTGAGTGCGCCAAGCAGCAGGAGCCAGCCGGGAATCGGGCCGGGCATGCGGGATCGTGCAGGAGCGGGAGCAGTCATGAAGGGAGAACGGGACGCGGCGGCAGACGTAAGCCCCCGCGCCGAAGCAAACCGAGAACTGTAGCGCAAAGCGGCGAGCCACGCGCGCGCACTGGTCAGGTGCAAGACGGCCTGCGCGCCCCACCCAAGGGCTGTGCGTGCCACCTGCATACGTCGGCATGACAAGCTGGCCCCCGCAATAGGCCACGATCAGGCCGGCACGGGATTTGCACTCTGACACCCCTCGTATGAGACAGTCGCAAGCCGGCCGAAATCGCCGTTTGGCGCGGTGCCGAACGATATAATTCCCGGTTGATGGCAAGCATCACCCCACCGTGATGATTGCTGCGATGCGTCGGCGCGAATCTGCGTCGGCACTGCCTGCTGTGAAGTGTCGTCAACACCCAAAATGAGACCGCCTCCGCTGCGTACCCGCACGGTGAGCGGCACGGAAACCACGAGCCAACCTGTTGTGACACAACTCCCACCGCGCCTGTCTCTGACAGGCATGACCAAGCGCTACCCGAGCGTGGTCGCCAACGACGGCGTGAGCCTGACCGTCGCGCCGGGCGAGATCCATGCCGTGCTGGGCGAAAACGGCGCCGGCAAGTCGACGCTGATGAAGATCATCTTTGGCGCCGTGCAGCCCGACGCCGGCGAGATGCTGCTCGACGGCCAGCGCGTCGAGATTGCCAATCCGCACCAGGCGCGCGCACTGGGCATCGCCATGGTGTTCCAGCACTTCTCGCTGTTCGACACGCTCACGGTAGCCGAGAACATCCTGCTCGGCCTACCCGCTGGCACTGACCTGGGCGACGTTGCCGAACAGGTGCGCACCACCGGCGAAAAGTACGGCCTGCCGCTGGAGCCGCATCGCCATGTGCATACGCTTTCCGTGGGCGAGCGCCAGCGCGTGGAAATCGTGCGCGCGCTGCTCACCAAGCCGCGCCTGCTGATTCTTGACGAGCCGACCTCGGTGTTGACGCCGCAAGCCGTCGAGAAGCTCTTCGTCACGCTGCGCAAGTTGGCAGCAGAAGGCACCAGCATTCTCTACATCAGCCATAAGCTCGACGAGATCCAGGCGCTGTGCCACACCGCCACGGTGATGCGCATGGGCAAGGTTACGGGCGTGTGCGACCCGCGCCAGGAAACGGCCGCGTCGCTCTCGCGCATGATGATTGGCGGCGAGCCTCCGCGTGAATTGCGCCCGCAGACCACGCCGGGCGAGGTGCGCATGGAAGTGGCCGGCCTGTCGCTGCCCAAGGCACACGCCTTTGCGACGGAGCTGCGCGACATCGCCCTGCAATTGCGCAGCGGCGAGATCGTCGGCATTGCGGGCGTGTCAGGCAACGGGCAGCAGGAACTGCTGGCGGCCCTGTCCGGCGAAGACACCCGCGCCCCGGCGCAGACCATCAGCATCGGCAACGAGCCGGTCGCCAAGCTGGACCCGCGTGCGCGCCGCAAGCGCGGGCTGTCGTTCGTGCCGGAAGAGCGCCTGGGGCGCGGCGCCGTGCCATCGCTGTCGCTGGCCGCCAACACGCTGTTGACGCACCAGCGTGCGCCGCAGGTGCGTGGCGGGCTGATCGACAAGAAAGCGGCCGCCAAGCTGGCCACCGGCATCATCAGCCGATTTGGCGTGAAGGCCGGCGGCCCGGATGCGCTGGCCAAAAGCCTGTCGGGCGGCAACCTGCAGAAATTCATCGTCGGCCGCGAAATCGAATGCGCGCCGCGCGTGCTCATCGTCGCGCAACCCACCTGGGGCGTGGACGTGGGCGCGGCGGCGCAGATCCACAACGAAATCCTCGCGCTCAAGGCCGGGGGCTGCGCCATCCTGATCGTGTCGGAAGAACTCGACGAACTCTTCGCGCTGTGCGATCGCCTGCACGTGATCGCAAACGGGCGCCTCTCCCCGTCCACCCCCACACATGCCACCGACCGCGAACAGATCGGCCTCTGGATGAGCGGCATGTGGGACAAAGCCCCCGCTTCGGCGGCGGCAACCTCGGAGGTGGCCCATGGCTGACGTCATGCATGGCAGCCGCCTGGCGCTGCCGATCTCGCTGGAGCTGCGCGCGATTCCGTCGCGCACCATGGCCTACGCCTCGCCGTTGATCGCGCTGGTGCTGACGATGGTGTTCGGCCTGCTGCTGTTTGCGCTGCTGGGCAAGGACCCGGTAGCGGGCCTGCGCGTGTTCCTTGTCGAGCCGCTGGTCAGCAAACGCGCGATGGGTGAAGTGCTGCTCAAGACCGTGCCGCTGGTGCTGTGCGCGCTGGGCTTGTCAGTGTGCTACCGCGCCAACGTGTGGAATATCGGCGCAGAGGGGCAGCTCATCGTGGGCGGCATCTTTGCGGCGGCCACGATCATTTACTTCGACACGCCGACGCCCGCCATCCCCGGCGGCTTTGCGTTGGTGCTGGCCGTCGTCGCCGGCCTGATCGGCGGCGCGCTGTGGGCCGCAATCACTGCGCTGCTGCGCGATCGCTTTCATGCCAACGAGATCCTCGTCTCGCTCATGCTCACGTACATCGCGCAGTTGCTGCTGCTGTACGTCGTCAACGGGCCGTTGAAGGACCCGAATGGCATGAACTTCCCGCAGTCGATCGTGTTCGACAGTGCATTCGTGCTGCCAACGCTCGTGGCAGGCACGCGTCTGCATGTCGGCTTTCTGTTCATGCTGGTGATGACGGCGGCAATGACACTGTTCGTCTTCCGCAGCTTTGCGGGCTATCGCCTGCAGGTCGGCGGCCTCGCGCCACAGGCGGCACGCTATGCGGGCTTCTCGTCGCGTGCGGCGCTGTGGACGGCGTTGCTGGTGTCCGGCGGCCTGGCGGGCATTGCCGGCGCCTTTGAGGTCGCGGGCCCGATCGGGCAACTGCTGCCGTCCATTTCGCCTGGCTACGGCTTTGCCGCCATCGTGGTGGCGTTCGTCGGGCGCCTGAATCCGGTGGGCACCGTGCTGGGCGCGATCGTGATGTCGCTGTTCTATATCGGCGGAGAACTTGCGCAATCGCGCCTGGGGCTGCCGTCGGCCATTACCGGAGTGTTCCAGGGCATGCTGCTGTTCTTCCTGCTGGCCTGTGACACGCTCATCGACTACCGCCTGCGCTGGCGCGCGCACCACTGATATGGAAAGTCTCGCTCCCCTGATCGCCGCGTCGATCAACGCAGGTACCCCGCTGTTGCTGGCCGCCCTGGGCCTCTTGATGAACGAGCGCTCCGGCGTGCTCAACCTCGGCGCCGAAGGAATGATGCTGGTGGCCGCCGTGGTCGGCTTCATGGTCGGCTACCAGACGCAGATTCCGCTGCTGGGTTTTGCTGCTGGCGCGATCGCCGGCATGGTGATGGCGGCCCTCTTCGCCTGGCTGGCGCTGGTGCTCGTCACCAACCAAGTCGCCACGGGCCTCGCCTTGTCGATCTTCGGCACCGGGCTGTCTGCCTTCATGGGGCAGCGCTTTGTCGGCATGTCGCTGCCGGCGCAGGCGCACGGCATCCCTGGGTTGGAATCGATTCCGTTTGTGGGCCCCGCCTTCTTCGCGCACCACTGGATGGTCTATTTCAGCCTGCTGCTGTGCGGCGCGATTGCGTGGTTCCTGTTCAAGACACGCGCCGGCCTCACACTGCGTGCGGTCGGTGAATCGCCGGAGTCGGCTCACGCGCTGGGCTACCCGGTACGCACCATCCGCTTTGGTGCGCTGCTGTTTGGCGGTGCGTGCTGTGGGCTGGCGGGTGCGTACCTGTCGCTGGTCTACACGCCGATGTGGGTCGAAAACATGGTGGCCGGCCGCGGCTGGATTGCCCTCGCGCTGACGACCTTTGCCACCTGGCGCCCGCTGCGCATCCTGTTCGGTGCGTTGCTGTTCGGTGGCGTGACGATCCTGCAATTCCACCTGCAGGGCATGGGCGTATCGGTGCCGTCGCAGATTCTGTCGATGGCGCCGTTTGCGGCCACCATCGTCGTGCTGGCCATCATCTCGCGCAATCCGGATTGGATCCGCCTGAACATGCCCGCGTCGCTCGGCAAGCCGTTCCGCCCGGGGGCAGCCTAAACTGCGGCCTAAGCCTTCTGCATTCCCGTTTTTGCTTCAATACAGTCAACGAACCACACAACAGGAGAAATCGATGAACGTTACCCGCAGGATCACGCTGGCCGCCCTGGCCGCCGGCGCTGCCCTGACCCTCTGGGGTTGCGGCAAGTCCA
This sequence comes from Ralstonia psammae, assembly GCF_958405935.1. Classification (NCBI taxonomy): domain Bacteria; kingdom Pseudomonadati; phylum Pseudomonadota; class Betaproteobacteria; order Burkholderiales; family Burkholderiaceae; genus Ralstonia; species Ralstonia psammae. The sequence continues at coordinate 70,233 of NZ_CATZBU010000007.1, read as the reverse complement.
ACGACACCGCGGCCGGCAACGCCGCGCCGGCTGCATCGTCGGCTCCCGCCGCTGCCGCACCGGCGCCGGCCAATGAGCCGCTGAAGATCGCGTTCGTCTACGTCGGCCCCGTGGGCGACGCGGGCTGGACTCACGCCCACGACGACGGCCGCAAGGAAGTCGAAGCCAAGTTCGGCGATAAGGTGAAGACCAGCTTCGTCGAAAGCGTGCCCGAAAGCGCTGCGGATGCTGAGCGCGTGTTCCGCGACCTGGCCACGCAAGGCAACAAGGTCATCTTCGGCACGAGCTTTGGTTTCATGGAATCGATGCTCAAGGTCGCCAAGGAATTCCCGGACGTGAAGTTCGAACACGCCACCGGCTTCAAGACCGCTGACAACCTCGGCCAGTACGACGTGCGCACGTATGAGGGCGCGTACCTGGCGGGCGTGGTGGCCGGCAAGATGAGCAAGTCGGGCAAGCTGGGCGTGGTGGGTTCGGTGCCCATCCCTGAGGTGATCCGCAACATCGATTCGTTCACCCTCGGCGCGCGCAGCGTCAACCCGAAGGCCACCACCCGCGTGGTGTGGGTCAACAAGTGGTTCGATCCGGGCAAGGAACGCGAAGCTGCGACGACGCTCATCGGCCAAGGTGTCGACGTGCTGATGCAGAACACCGACTCCGCCGCCGTGGTGCAGACCGCGCAAGAGAAAGGCGTCTATGCGATCGGCTGGGACAGCGACATGACCAAGTTTGGCGAGAAGGCCCACCTGGCTGCCTCGATCAACAAATGGGGCGTGTACTACACCAAGGTCATCGGCGACGTGCTTGAGAACAAGTGGAAGCCGGAAACCGTGTGGTGGGGCCTGAAGGAAGGTGCAATCGATCTGGGCGCGTACAACGCCGTGGTGCCGGAAGACGTGAAGGCACTGGTCGACACCCGCAAGAAGGGCATCATCGACGGCTCGGCACCGATCTGGAAGGGGCCGCTGAAGGACAACACCGGCAAGGAAGTCCTGCCCGCCGACAAGGTCGCCGACGACGGCTTCCTGCACGGCATCAAGTTCTACGTCGAAGGCGTGGAAGGCAAGATCCCGGGTTAAGTTTTACCCGTTGCAGCAAAAAGCCGGCACCTCGCCAGAGGGCCGGCTTTTTTCATGGACGACGGGGCCACATCTTGAAAACCGGGCCGTTTCCCCAAGCTGATACGATGATCCGCCGGTCTAAGGTTCTCATGTGACGCCGGCTTTTCATCAAGGAGCCCACGATGTTCGGACGACTCTTCCGCCTGTGGAGCGTGGTGCGCAACGACGTGCGCCTGCTGTGGTTTGCCCTGCGCCATCCGGACAAGCCGTGGTGGCTCATCCCGGCTGCACTGCTGCTGGTGGGGTATGTGGTCTCGCCGGTCGACCTGATTCCGGATGTCATCCCGGTGATCGGCTGGGTGGATGACATTGTGCTGGTCCCGTTCGCGCTGCACATGTTGCTGCGCGCCTTGCCCGACCGTGTGCGCGAAGATGTGCGCTTTGCCGCCGCCCGGCGGGTGAAGCCCACCGGGCGCTAACTTCCCGTCTTATGGCAAGAGGATCGTCGACCCGGTCGTCTTGCGTCCTTCCAGATCGCGGTGCGCCTGCGCCGCGTTTAGCAGTTCGTAGCGCTGGTGAATTTCGATCTTCACCTTGCCGCTGCTCACCACATCAAACAACTCTGCCGCCATCGGCTCCAGCAGCTCGCGCCGCGCCGTGTAGGTCATCAGCGTCGGCCGCGTGATCTTGAGCGAGCCTTTTGCGCTCAGCACACTAAGATCAAACGGCGGCACCGGGCCCGATGCGTTGCCGTAGGTGACCATCATCCCGCGCGGCGCAAGGCAATCCAGCGAACCGGTGAAGGTGTCCTTGCCAATGCCGTCGTAGACCGCCGGCACGCCCTTGCCGCCGGTGATTTCGCGCACGCGCTCGGTAAAGTTCTCACGCGTATAGACGATGGTGTGATCGCAACCGTGCGCACGGGCCAGTTCGGCCTTGGCATCACTGCCAACGGTGCCGATCACCGTGGCGCCCAGCGCCTTGAGCCACTGGCACGCGATCAAACCCACACCCCCAGCGGCGGCGTGAAACAACACCGTATCGCCCGGCTGCACGCGATAGCTGTCGCGGATGAGGTACTGCGCGGTCATGCCCTGCAGCATCATCGCTGCGCCGGTTTCAAAGTCGATCGCATCCGGCAAGCGCACCAGAATGTCGGCCGGCATGGTGCGCACCGCCGCGTAGGCACCGGTCGGGCGGCCGGCATAGGCCACGCGGTCGCCCGGCTTGACGTGCGTCACGCCCTGGCCCACGGCTTCCACCACACCCGACGCTTCCATGCCGATACCGCCCGGCAGCGGCTGCGGATACAGCCCCGTGCGGAAGTACACGTCGATGTAGTTCAGACCGATGGCATGCTGCTTGACCGTCGCCTCGCCGGGGCCGGGCGCGGGCACTTCGACATCGACGAGCCTCATCACTTCTGGGCCGCCGGTCTCAAAGATGCGAATGGCTTTCGCTTGTGTCATGCGTGGATCTCCTTCGGGTCAGGCGCCACCCGTTGCAGGGCAGACATCACCAGATCGGCGGTTGCCAGGTTGGTGGCGCAAGGAATGTTGTGGACGTCGCAGGCACGGACCAGCGCGTTGATGTCGGGTTCGTGCGGCTGCGGCGTCATCGGGTCGCGCAGGAAGATAACGGCGTCGACGCGGCCTTCGGCCAACTGCGCGCCGATCTGGAGGTCGCCGCCCCACGGGCCGGACAGCATGCGCTGCACGGTCAGGCCGACTTCCTTTTCCAGCCGGCCGCCGGTGGTGCCGGTCGCCAGCAGGTCGCATTGCGACAGGAAGGCCTGGTGCGTTTGTGCAAAAGCGACCATGTCGTCTTTTTTGTGGTCGTGCGCGATCAGGGCGACGCGGCGTTTGCGGGCTGCGCTTTCGGGCGTAAGGGTGGTCATGGTGATTGGTTTAGAAGGTGCCAGGGAAGCTGCCGCCATCCAGCAGGATGTTTTGCGCATTCAGGTAGCCAGCGTGCTGGCTGCACAGAAAGGCACACACGGCGCCAAATTCGGCCGGTTGGCCGAAGCGTCGCGCCGGATTGCCCTGCCGCTTGCGGTCGAAATTCTCTTCTGCGCTGATGCCGGCGGCTTTGGCGCCCGCTTCCAGCGTCTTGGTCAGGCGGTCGGTCTCGAACTGGCCGGGCAGCAGATTGTTGACGGTCACGCCATGCTTGGCGACTTCACGCGCCAGGCCGGCCACGAAGCCGGTCAGGCCGGAGCGCGCGCCGTTGGACAAGCCCAGCACGTCGATCGGGGCCTTTACCGCACCGCTGGTGATATTGACGATGCGGCCCCAACGGCGCTCGATCATCTTGTCGACGGTGGCCTTGATGAGGTCGATGGGCGTGAGCATATTGGCGTTGAGCGCGGCATTCCACGCATCGCGGTCCCAATCGCGGAAGTTGCCCGGCGGCGGGCCGCCCGCGTTGTTGACGAGAATGTCGGGCGAGCCGCCCAGGCGCTCGCACGCGAGCAGCGCTTCGGCGCGGCCTTCCGGCGTGGTGATGTCGGTGGCCACGGCCTCCACGTGCACGCCGTGCGCCGTGCGAATGCGCTCGGCGGCTGCCGACAACGCTTCGGCCCCGCGCGCGACGATCACCACGTCCACGCCCTCGGCGGCCAGCGCGTCGGCGCACGCAAAGCCCAATCCCTTGCTTGCGCCGCACACCAGTGCACGCTTGCCTTTCAGCCCCAAGTCCATCCTGTCTGACTCCTCGTGATTGTTATTTCGATTGGCTGCCAGTCAGCCGCGACGGCGTGACAGCAGCGCCATACCGGCCAGCACCAGCGCACTGCCGGCGATCTGCCACACCGTGATCGGCTCGCCCAGCAGCCACCAGCCCAGCAAAAGCGTCGACACCGGCCCGATCATGCCGGCCTGCGACGCCACCGGCGCACCCACGCGCGCCACCGCCATCATCGTCATCGTGACCGGCGCCACCGTGCAGAACACCGAGTTGATGGCCGACAGCCCATACACCTGCCAGGGCAACACCAGTGCCGACATCGGCCGCAGCACCAGAAACTGGACGATGCAGGCCGCGGTCGACACGCACATCGCATAGGCAACCAGCCGCATCGAACCCACACGCTTGACCAGCTCACCGCTGGCCAGCAGATAGATACCGTAGCTGATGGCGCTGGCGAGCACCAACCCGCCGCCCAGCCACACGTTATGACCGCCCAGGTTCAGGTCGTGCGCGAACACCAGCACGATGCCGGCATAGGCCAGCGCCAGTGACACCCACTGCAAGCCGGTAATGCGCCGCTTGAATACTGTGGACGTGATCAACAGCACGAACGACGGCGTCAGAAACAGAATCAGCCGCTCCAGCCCTGCCGTGATGTATTGCAGGCCGAGAAAGTCGAGAAAGCTGGAGAGGTAATAGCCGATCAGCCCCAAGCCGACGATGCGCCAGCGGTCTGCGCGGGCCAGGGGCTGCGCACGGCGCGACTGCCACCACCCCATTGCCATGAACAGCGGTGCGGCCAGCAGCATGCGCAGGGTGATGACCATGACGGCATCCACCTGATAGCGGTACATCAGCTTGGCGACGATGGCCTTGGCAGAAAACAGCACGGCGCCCATAGAGGCAAGCAGCAGGCCGCCGGTGTCGGTGGTTCTTGCGGGGGGAGTGGAAGACGCAGAAGACGCGGTGGTCACAGCGGAGCGCGAGCGGGGTGCGGGCGGTGATGGAGGGCGTCGTCGATTGTATTGGAATTCAACAAAACGTTCCGGCGCGGGGTGCCTTGCACGTGGCACAGGTTTCGCTTGGGCACGCCTCGACCGCCGTACAATCGCGCCTGCATTCCGAACATCTACAACGACAACGGATTCCACATCGACATGAGCCAAACCACCTCTTCCGTGTTCTCCGCGGAGGCGGCCGGGGCACCCGACCCGACCCTCTGGAACGAAGACCTCAACCCCACCCCGCCCGCCGCCCGCACCTGGACGGCCACCAACTACGCCGCGCTGTGGGTGTCGATGGTGGTATCGGTGCCGGCCTACATGCTGGCCTCGGGCCTGATGAGCGAGGGCATGAACTGGTGGCAGGCGGTGCTGACGGTGTTCCTGGGCAACCTGATCGTGCTCGTGCCGATGGTGCTGGTGGGCCACGCGGGTACCAAGTACGGCATCCCTTTTCCTGTGTTGGTGCGGGCGTCGTTCGGTGTACGCGGCGCGCAGTTGCCGGCCATCCTGCGGGCCATCGTGGCATGCGGCTGGTTCGGCATCCAGACGTGGCTGGGCAGCCAGGCGATCTACACGATCCTCAACGTCGTCACCGACAACATGCTGGTGGGCAGCAACATTCCGGGGCTCGGCATCAACCCGGGCCAGGGCTTCTGCTTCCTGCTGTTCTGGGCGCTGCACATCTGGCTGATCACCAAGGGGCTCGAATCGATCAAGCGCTTCCAGGCGCTGGCCACCCCGCTGCTGATCCTGGCAGCACTCGGCCTGGTCTGGTGGGCGTATATCAATGCGGGCGGCTTTGGACCGATGCTGTCGGCGCCGTCGGCGTTTTCGGCGGGCGGCAAGCGCGCCGGCGAGTTTTGGGGCTTCTTCTGGCCATCGCTCACCGCGATGGTCGGCTACTGGGCCACGCTGGCGCTGAACATTCCCGACTTCACCCGCTTCGCGCGCAGCCAGCGGGATCAGCTCGTCGGGCAAGCGATCGGCCTGCCGCTGCCGATGGGGCTGCTGGCCCTGGTGGCCGTGCTCGTTACGTCGTCCACGGTGGTCATCTACGGCCAGGCTATCTGGGACCCGGTCACGCTGGCCGGCAAGATGACCGGCCCATCGGTCATCGTCGCGCTGCTGGCGCTCATCACCGCCACGCTGATGACGAACATCGCCGCCAACGTGGTCTCGCCGGCGTATGACTTCTCGAACCTGGCGCCGCACCGCATCTCGTTCCGCATCGGCGGCTACATCACGGCGGGCATCGGCCTGGCGATGATGCCGTGGAAGATCCTGGAAACGACCAAGGGCTACATCTTCACGTGGCTGGTCGGTTACGGCGCGCTGCTGGGGCCGGTAGCCGGCATCATGATGGTCGACTACTTCCTGGTGCGACGCACCGTGCTCAAGACCGGCGAGCTGTTCCGGGTGGACGGCCCCTACGGTTACGGCAACGGCTGGAACGGCCGTGCCATCGTCGCGCTCGTCATCGGCGTGCTGCCCAATCTGCCGGGCTTCTTCAAACAGGCCGGGTTCGTCGCCAGCGTGCCGGGCGTGTTCGAGGCGCTGTACACCTACGCATGGTTCGTGGGCCTCGCGATTTCGGCCGTGGTGTATGTGATCCTGATGCGCGGGCGTCGTTGAGCGCTTCCAAAATCGACACGGGGCGCGCCGGTACAATGCGCCCCATCTGAGAATCCCTTGCCGCCATGAAACAAGATCCGCGCTTTCCGAACCTGTTCATCCTCAATCACCCGCTGATCCAGCACAAGCTCACGCACATGCGCGACAAGGACACGTCCACGCGCACGTTCCGCGAGCTGCTGCGCGAGATCACACTGCTGATGGGCTACGAAATCACGCGCAACCTGCCTCTGACCAGCCGCCACATCGACACGCCCATGGGCCCGATGGAAGCGCCCGTCATTGCCGGCCGCAAGCTGGCCGTGGTGCCGGTGCTGCGCGCGGGCGTGGGCATGAGCGACGGGCTGGTGGAACTGATTCCGTCGGCGCGCATCGGCCACATCGGTGTGTACCGTGATGAGCAGCACCGTCCGGTGGAGTACCTGGTGCGCCTGCCCGACCTGGAGGACCGCACCTTCATCCTGTGCGATCCGATGGTCGCCACCGGCTACTCGGCCGTACACGCTGTCGACGTGATGAAGAAGCGCGGCGTGCCCGACGCGAACATCCTCTTCCTGGCACTCGTGGCCGCACCGGAAGGCGTAGAAGTGTTCCAGCAGGCGCATCCGGACGTGAAGCTGTTCGTGGCCTCGCTCGATTCGCACCTGGACGAAAACGCCTACATCATCCCGGGCCTGGGCGATGCGGGCGACCGCCTGTTTGGCACCAAGAACTGATTGCGCCACGTGTTGAGCACATGAAAACAGCCGGCATTGCCGGCTGTTTTCTTTGGTGCATCGGACGCGCTCAGCGCTTCTTCGATCCGCCCAGAATGCTGCCCAGCACGCCGCGCACGATTTCGCGCCCGACGGTTGAACCGATGGTGCGCATCGTCGACTTGGCCAACGTTTCGACGATCGAATCGCCACGGCCGCTGCGGCCCGTCCCCTTGGTCAGGATCGAACCGACATCGCCAAGCCAGCCGCCGCTCTCCTGTTGCGCTGGCACGGGGGCTGAACCGGTCGACGCCCCGAAATCCGTGCCGATGGAACCCGGTGCCGGCGCAGATGCCGCCCCACCCTTCGCCACACGGCCGGACAGGATCTCGTACGCCGATTCGCGGTCGATTGCCGTGTCATAGCGGCCGGCCACCAGGGAATTGGTGATCAACTCGCGGCGCTCGTCGTCCGAGATCGGCCCAATGCGCGATGCGGGCGGGACGACAAACGCACGCTGCGTGATCTCCGGGCGGCCGCCTTCGTCCAGCATGGAGATCAGCGCCTCGCCCACGGCCAGTTCGCCAATGGCCTCTTCGATGCTGAATTCCGGATTCGCGCGCATTGTGGTGGCCGCTGCCTTCACGGCCTTCTGATCGCGCGGCGTGAAGGCCCGCAGCGCGTGCTGCACGCGGTTGCCAAGCTGGCCGAGCACCGTGTCGGGCACATCGGCGGGGTTCTGCGTGACGAAGTACACGCCCACGCCCTTGGAGCGGATCAGCCGCACCACCTGCTCCACCTTCTGCAGCAGCGACGGCGGCGCGTCGTTGAACAGCAGGTGCGCCTCGTCAAAAAAGAAGGCGAGCTTGGGCTTATCCACGTCGCCCACCTCCGGCAGATGCTCGAACAACTCAGAGAGCATCCACAGGAGGAACGTCGCGTACAACTTGGGCGCGTTGAGCAACTTGTCGGCCGCGAGGATGTTGATCACACCCTGGCCGCGCACGGTCTGCATCAGATCGTTGATGTCGAGCATCGGCTCGCCGAAGAACTGGTCGGCGCCCTGCTCTTCCAGCGCGATCAGGTTGCGCTGGATGGCCCCGATGCTGGCCGACGAGATGTTCCCGTACTTGTTCGTGTAGTCCGACGAATGCTCGCCAACGTGCTGCAACATTGCGCGCAGATCTTTCGTGTCGAGCAGGGCGAGCCCCGAGTCGTCCGCAATCTTGAAGACAAGATTCAGCACGCCGGTCTGGATGTCGTTCAGCTCCAGCATGCGCGAGAGCATCAGCGGGCCCATGTCGGACACGGTGGCGCGCACGGGATGGCCACGCTCGCCGTACACATCCCACAGCGTCACAGGGCAGCCGGCCCATTGCGGCTCTTCCAAGCCCCGTTCCTGCAGGCGGGCCTTGAGCTTGTCGTTGGACTGGCCGGCTTGCGAAATGCCGGTCAGATCACCTTTCACGTCAGCCAGGAACACCGGCACGCCAATCTTCGACAGGCCCTGCGCGATTGTTTGCAGGGTGACGGTCTTGCCGGTGCCGGTGGCGCCGGTAATCAAGCCATGCCGGTTGGCGAGCTGGGGCAGCAGCACCAACTCCGCTTTGGCGTTCTTGGCAATCAGAATGGGATCGGTCATGGCGTTTGGACGAGGATCAATCGGGGGGATAACACGCCAGCGAGTCGACCGGATGGACGGGGCGGCGGGCGTGTGCAGCATGCTAAAATCTGCGACCGATTATAGAGCGTGCAGGTGGCGTCAAACCGCCATCTGGGCGCCAGATTCCACTGCATTCCGCTCGGAGAGTTTCATGGCCGGTCATTCCAAATGGGCCAATATCAAGCATAAGAAAGCCGCTGCCGACGCCAAGCGCGGCAAAGTTTGGACGCGCCTGATCAAGGAAATCACCGTGGCGGCCCGTCTGGGCGGCGGCGATGCCGACTCCAACCCGCGCCTGCGCCTGGCCATGGACAAGGCCACCGACGCGAACATGCCCAAGGACAACATCAACCGCGCCATCCAGCGCGGCGTGGGTGGCCTGGAAGGCGCGAACTACGAAGAAATTCGCTACGAAGGCTACGGCATCAACGGCGCAGCCATCATCGTCGACTGCCTGACCGACAACCGCACGCGCACCGTGGCCGAAGTCCGTCACGGGTTCGACAAGTACGGCGGCAACATGGGCACGCAGGGCTCGGTGGCCTTCCTGTTCGACCACGTCGGCCAGTTCGTCTACGCGCCGGGCACGCCGGAAGACAAGCTGATGGACGCCGCGCTCGAAGCCGGCGCCGACGATGTCGTCACCCATGAGGACGGCTCGCTCGAAGTCATCTGCCCGCCCAACGATTTCGCCAAGGTCAAGTCCGCGCTGGAAGCCGCCGGCTTCAAGGCGGAACTGGCCGAAGTCATCATGAAGCCGCAGACCGAAGTCGAGTTCACCGGCGAAGACGCGGTCAAGATGCAGAAGCTGCTCGACGTCCTGGAAAACCTGGACGACGTGCAGGAAGTCTTCACCAACGCGGTCATCGGGGAGTAAGCCTCGGACACGCGCATAACGGCGATCGACCTCACGATCGCCGTTTTTGTTTTCCAGATTTCGAATCGGATTTAGCAATTTCAGGTAGGTACAGCATGAAAGTGATGGTGGTCGGTTCGGGCGGTCGAGAGCACGCCCTGGCATGGAAGCTGGCACGCTCGCCCAAGGTACAGGTGGTGTACGTGGCCCCCGGCAACGGCGGTACGGCGCTCGACAAACGCCTGCAGAACCTCCCGATCACGGATCCGGAAGTGCTGGCCGCCTTTGCAGAGCGCGAAGGTATCCACTTCACGGTGGTCGGACCGGAAGCGCCGCTGGCCGCAGGCATCGTCGACCTGTTCCGCGCCAAGGGGCTGCGCATCTTCGGGCCGACCAAGGCCGCCGCACAGCTCGAATCGTCGAAGGATTTCGCCAAAGCGTTCATGCATCGCCACGGCATTCCGACCGCCAAGTACCAGACTTTCGGCGATGCTGCGCAAGCACATGCGTACGTTGACCAGGAAGGCGCCCCGATCGTCATCAAGGCCGATGGCCTGGCCGCCGGCAAGGGCGTGGTCGTGGCGATGACCCTGGAAGAAGCGCACAGCGCCATCGACATGATGCTGGCTGACAACCGCCTCGGGGACGCCGGTGCGCGCGTGGTGATCGAAGAATTCCTGGCTGGCGAGGAAGCCAGCTTCATCGTCGTGTGCGACGGCAAGAACGTCGTGGCGCTGGCCACCAGCCAGGACCACAAGCGCCTGCTCGACGGTGACGCCGGCCCCAACACGGGCGGCATGGGCGCCTACTCGCCCGCGCCCGTCGTCACGCCCACGCTGCACGCCCGAGCGCTGCGCGAGATCATCATGCCGACCATCCGCGGCATGGAGAAGGACGGTATCCCCTACACTGGTTTTCTATATGCCGGCCTGATGATCGACGCCGAAGGCAACCCCAAGACGCTCGAATTCAACTGCCGCATGGGCGATCCGGAAACGCAACCGATCATGGCGCGCATGAAGACCGACCTGTACGACGTGCTCGACCGCGCCATCGACGGCAAGCTCGACGGCATGGAGCTGGACTGGGACCGCCGCACCGCGCTGGGCGTGGTGATGGCCGCCCACAACTACCCGGATACGCCGCGCAAGGGTGACGTCATCACCGGCATTCCGAAGGAAACCGAAGACAGCGTCACCTTCCACGCCGGCACCACGCTCAAGGACGGCGTGCTGACCACCAACGGCGGCCGGGTGCTGTGCGTAGTCGGCCTGGCCGATACCGTCAAGGCGGCCCAGCGTGCGGCGTACAACGCAATCGAACAGATCCACTTTGACGGCGCACAGTACCGTACCGATATCGGACATCGCGCCATCCGCCATTGAGCGATCGCCGGGCCGCGCCGATGCCCCACCATGGGGCAGGCGCGGCATCCGTCACCCCGGGTGATCCCCGACGTGCCCCGGCGGCCCGCCCGCTACAATGGTGACAACTGTATGACTCGGCCGACTCGATCTACGAGCGGCCCCTCCTGATCGCATGGATATCCAAGCCGTCCGCGCCTACCTGCTGGACCTGCAGGACCGCATCACCACTGCCGCCAGCACGCTGGACGGCGGCACGTTCGTCACCGACGCGTGGGAAAAGCCGCCCACCGAGCGCCTGCGCGGCAGCGGTCGCACCCGCATCCTGGAAGGCGGCGCGCTGCTCGAGCGCGGCGGCGTCGGCTTTTCGCACGTGAAGGGCGACACCCTGCCTCCGTCGGCGACCGCCAACCGGCCCGAATTGGCGGGGCGCGGTTTCGAGGCGATGGGCGTGTCTCTGGTCTTTCATCCGCGCAATCCCTACGTGCCGACAGTGCATATGAATGTGCGCTGCTTCGTCGCCGTGCGCCCCGATGCCGAGCCCGTCTGGTGGTTCGGCGGCGGCATGGACCTCACGCCCTACTACGGCTTCACCGAAGACGCCTCGCACTTCCACCGCACCTGCCAGGGCGCCCTGGCCCCCTACGGCGATGAGTTGTACCCGCGCTTCAAGCAATGGTGCGACGATTATTTCTATCTGAAGCACCGCAAGGAAGCGCGCGGCATCGGCGGCATCTTCTTCGACGATTTTGCGGAGCTGGGCTTCGAGCGCAGCTTCGAGATGATGCGCTCCGTGGGCGATGCCTTCCTCCCCGCCTGGCTGCCCATCGCCGAACAACGCCACGCCACGCCCTACGGTGAACGTGAACGCGCCTTCCAAGCCTATCGCCGCGGCCGCTATGTCGAGTTCAACCTGGTATTCGACCGCGGCACGCTGTTCGGCCTGCAAAGCGGCGGGCGCACGGAATCGATCTTGATGTCGATGCCGCCGGCGGCCAACTGGCGCTACGACTGGCAGCCGGAAGCGGGGTCACCGGAAGCCGCGCTGTACACCGATTTCCTGCCGGCGCGCGATTGGGTATGACGCTTCCCTCGTTCGTGCGCCCCGATCTCGATCGCCCCTACCGCCTTGGCTTGCTGGGCGGCACGTTCGATCCGCCGCACGTCGGCCACATCGCCCTGGCCGAGCTGTGCATCGCCCGCCTCGACCTCGATGAGCTGCTGTGGATTCCGACCGGCGTGTCTTGGCAGAAAGCCGCCGACATCACCCCTGCCCCGCTGCGCTTTGCCATGACCGAGCTGGCTGCCAGAGCGGTGCGCGGTGGCCGCGCGCGTGTCCATGTGAGCGGCATGGAAGTCGACCGCCACGGCCCCAGCTACACCATCGACACCGTGCGCGAATTGCGCGGCGTCTACGGTGCGGATACCTCCATGGCGTGGCTCATGGGCGCCGATCAGCTCGTCGGCCTGGATACCTGGCACGGCTGGCAGGACCTGTTCGAATACGTCCACTTGTGCGTCGCCACGCGCCCCGGTTTCGACCTTCAGGCACTGCATGTGCCGGTGCAACGCGAACTCGATGTGCGCCGGGGCGACACGGCATTGATACAATGCGCACCCGCCGGCCATATGTGGATCGACCAGACGCTGGCTGTCGACCTGTCATCCACCCGCCTGCGCCAGCAGCTCGCCACCGGCGCGCGCTGCGACGCCGACCTGCCCGCCGGCGTGGCCGACCTGATCCAATCGCATTCGCTGTACCGCCGTGCCAATGGCACAGTCAGTGCCTGACCGCGTGATTGACTGCATTCACGCGCTTTTTTGACCTTTTCTCGCCCTTTAAACGTTCTTCTCACTCAGTATGGATATTCGCAAACTACAACGCGTGATCGTCGACGCGCTCGAAGACGTCAAGGCGCAAGACATCAAGGTCTTCAATACGACGCACTTGACCGAACTGTTCGACCGCACGGTCATCGCCAGCGGCACGTCCAACCGCCAAACCAAAGCCCTGGCCGCATCCGTGCGTGATGCTGTCAAGGAAGCCGGCGGCCACATCATCGCCGTGGAAGGCGAAGACGTGGGCGAATGGGTGCTGGTCGACTGCGGCGACGCCGTGGTCCACATCATGCAGCCGCAACTGCGCCAGTACTACAACCTCGAAGAGATTTGGGGCGACAAGCCGGTGCGCATCGAGCTTAGCGGCACGAGTGCTCGCGGCCTGCCCAAGGCCAGCGAAAGCTACGACGACGAAGACGAGGCCGAAGAAGTGACGCCGGCCAAGCGCCGCACCACCAAGCCGAAGCTGGCAGGTGAGCGCCCGACAAAGGCCGCAGCGCCAGCCAAGAAGGCCCCCGCCAAGACGGGTGCCAAGAAGCCGGCCACCAAGCGGACGACCGGTACCGGCAAGCCGGCCACGAAGACCACCGCAAAGCCGGCGACCAAGACGGCAGCCAAACGCGCCCCCGCCAAGAAGCGCGCAGCGTAACGTCGAGCAGGCAGTCTCGCCATGCAGTTGCTGATCGTTGCCGTCGGGCACAAGATGCCGTCCTGGATCGAGGACGGCTTCTCTGAATATGCCAAGCGCATGCCGCCCGAACTGCGCATCGAACTGCGCGAGATCAAGCCCGAGCAACGCTCGGGCAGCCGCACCGCCGCCACCGTCATGCAGCTTGAGGCCGCGCGCATTGAAGCCGCGCTGCCCAAGGGCTGCCGCATGATCGCGCTGGATGAGCGCGGCAAGGACCTCACCACTATCGCACTGGCTGAATCCCTCACCGGATGGCAACAGGAAGGCGGCGACATCGCCTTCGTGATCGGCGGCGCGGATGGGCTGGATCCGGCGCTCAAGGCCAAAGCCCGTACGCTCATACGCCTGTCGAGCCTGACCCTGCCGCACGGCATGGTGCGCGTGCTGCTCGCCGAGCAACTCTACCGCGCGTGGAGCATCACGCAGAACCACCCGTACCACCGCGTATGACCATGGATGCACCCGGCGCGCCGCACCTCTACCTCGCCTCGCAAAGCCCGCGCCGGCAGGAGCTGTTGCGCCAGATCGGCGCACGCTTCGAGTTGCTGCTGGCCGGCGACGAGGAAGATGCCGAAGCGCTGGAAGCCGCGCTCCCTGGCGAGACGCCTGATGACTACGTCCAACGTGTCTGCGCATTGAAGGCACAGGCTGCAGTGCGCCGCCGCATCGCGCGCAAACTTCCTGCCCTGCCGATCCTCACGTCCGACACCACGGTATGCCTGGGCGGCGAAATCCTGGGTAAGCCGACTGACGCCGCCGATGCCCACCGCATGCTGCGCGCCATGTCCGGCCGCGAACACCGCGTGCTGACCGCCGTGACGGTCGTCACCGCCAGCGGCACGCCGATGCACGCGCTGTCCATTTCCGACGTGCGCTTTGCCGTGCTGACGGACAACGACATCGCCCGCTACATCGCCAGCGGCGAGCCGTTCGGAAAGGCCGGCGCATACGGCATCCAGGGCCGCGCAGCCGCCTTTGTTGCCCATATTGCGGGAAGCTATTCGGGTATCATGGGCCTACCCTTGTTCGAGACCGCCGCACTACTCGCACAGGCGAGCATCACGCTGTAACTCGCCCCTGGCCGGCCGCTGAAGCACGCACCGGGCAGCGTGCGAGGGCCGGTTTCACGACACGCTTCGGGCGCACACGATCAAGCCCAGAGGCGGGTGCTGAAACCCGCTCTCCTGGTACCTCTCCATGTCCGAAGACATCCTCGTCAATATCACGCCGCAAGAAACGCGCGTGGCCATCGTCCAGCAAGCCGCCGTTCAAGAGCTTCACATCGAGCGCACGCTTACGCGCGGCCTGGTCGGCAACATTTACCTTGGCAAGGTGGTGCGCGTGCTGCCCGGCATGCAGTCGGCCTTTATCGATATCGGGCTGGAACGCGCGGCATTTCTGCACGTGGCCGACATCTGGCATCCGCGCGACGCCAAGGACGCGCCACCCACACCGCAGGTCGCCATTGAGAAGACGCTCTTCGAAGGGCAGGCGCTGATGGTGCAGGTCATCAAGGACCCGATTGGCACCAAGGGTGCGCGCTTGTCTACGCAAGTCAGCATTGCTGGCCGCACGCTGGTGTATCTGCCGCAAGACCCGCACATCGGTATCTCGCAAAAGATCGGCAACGAGGCCGAGCGTGAAGCGCTGCGTGCGCGCGTGACCGCCATGGTGCCCACCGACGAACGCGGTGGCTTCATCGTGCGCACCATCGCCGAAGAGTCGACCGACGAAGAACTCGCCAACGACGTCGCTTACCTGCGCAAGATCTGGGCGACCATCCGTCACCATGCGACCACCCTGCCCGCGCCGTCGATCCTGTATCAGGACCTGAACCTCGCCCAGCGCGTGCTACGCGATTTCGTGACCGACGAAACGCGCAGCATCCAGGTCGATTCGCGCGAGAACCATCAGAAACTCGTTGAGTTTGCGCAGGAGTACACGCCGGCCGTAGTCGAGCGCCTGACGCATTACACCGGTGAACGGCCGATCTTCGACCTGTACAACATCGAGGCCGAAGTTGAGCGCGCGCTATCGCGCCGCGTCGATCTGAAATCGGGCGGCTACCTGATGATCGACCAGACCGAGGCGATGACGACCATCGACGTCAACACCGGCGGCTACGTGGGCGCACGCAACTTCGACGACACGATCTTCAAGACCAACCTGGAAGCGGCGCACACCATCGCACGGCAACTGCGGCTGCGCAACCTGGGCGGCATCATCATCATCGACTTCATCGACATGGAGTCGGCCGAGCATCGCGATGCGGTGCTGGCGGAATTGCGCAAGGCGCTGTCACGCGACCGCACGCGCATCACCGTCAACAGCTTCTCGCAACTCGGGCTGGTGGAGATGACGCGCAAACGGACGCGGGAATCGCTCGCGCATGTGCTGTGCGAGCAATGTCCGGTGTGCCACGGCAAGGGCCAAGTCAAGACGCCACGCACCGTGTGCTACGACATCCTGCGCGAGATCATGCGCGAGTCGCGACAGTTCAATCCACGCGAGTTCCGCATCCTCGCATCGCAGTCGGTGATCGACCTGTTCCTGGAAGAAGAAAGCCAGCACCTTGCGATGCTGGGCGATTTCATCGGCAAGCCGATTTCGCTGCAGGTGGAATCGTCGGCGGCCAGCCAGGAGCAGTACGACATTATTCTGATGTAGCACTGCCCCGCGCGGCAGCTACGGTTTGGCCGGGCTGCCGTGCGATACCGGCGCCGCGGCCATGGATGCCGCCGCACGCTCTGTCAGACGCGGAATCTGCTCGCGCATGGTCAGCAGCGCGGCCAGCACTACCAACATCGCAATCCCGAGCATCGCCAGATAGGCCACGGCCCCGCCGGCGGTGATGACCATCGCACCGGCAAACGCGCTGAGGATGGCGCCGAGGCGACCGAACGCCACCGCCGATGCCGTGCCCGTCGCGCGCACCGCCGTCGGATAGACGTAGGCACACAGCGCATACATCGTCGATTGCACGGCGTTGACGAACAGCCCGTGCAGCCCAAGGCCGATGATCAGCAGGTTCGTGTTCAGCTTGACATCGACACCCTGCAAAGCAAAGGCGCTCGCGGCCGCGCCCACGCAACACAGCGCCATTGGCCAACGCGAACCCCATCGCGCGATCGTCACCGCGCAAACCAACGCGCCTATCACGCCGCCCAGGTTATATGCCGTCAGCCCCGAGCCGGCCACGCTCACGCTCAAACCTTCTGAAGCCAGCATCGTCGGCAGCCAGCTGAACGCCGCGTACACGGCCAGCAGGCACATGAAGAACGCTGCCCACAGCGCAACCGTATCGCGAGCCTGCCCCGGCGCGAAGAGCGAGCGGAAACTCGCGTGCTGGATGACCTTCTGGCCCGCCACATCGGCAAACACCGCATCGGCGGGCACATCGCGCTCCATCTTCGACAACAGATGCGCCAGTTGCGGCCAGTGTGACTGGCGGCGCGCCAGGAAACGCGGCGATTCGGGCAGCGCAACCACCAGCACGAACCCGAGCACCAGCGGCAGTGCACCGCCGATCCAGAACAGCCCGCGCCAGCCATAGAGCGGCAGCACGTGGCCCGCGAACAGGCCTGCCAGCATCCCGCCCAGCGGCACGCATACGATGGTGGCCGTCACCGCCAGTGTGCGGCGACGCGCAGGTGTGAACTCCGCCGTCATCGTCGTCGAGCTTGGCAGCGCGCCACCGATGCCCAGGCCGGCGACAAATCGCAGCGCGGCAATCGTCGCCACGTTGGGTGCAAAGCCGATTGAGCACGTCGCCACCCCAAACACGAACACGCTGCCGATCAGCGCCCAGCGTCGCCCGAAGTGATCGGCAAGCAGGCCCGCCAGCGCGCTGCCCAGCCCCATGCCGATCAGCCCGGCAGCCACCGCCGGCGCGAACGCGTTGCGCGTGATACCCCACTCCTTGATGAGCACGGGGATGGCAAAGCCGATCAACTGGCCATCAAAGCCGTCCATGACGACCGCGAACGCCGCCAGCAGCACCGCCATCTTCTGCGCGAGTGAAAACGGCCCGTCGTCGAGGACCGTACCGATATCGACCGTGGTCTGATTCTGGTTCATGCCGGCCTCCGCTGGGACGCCAAGCACGCGAACACGCAACGCAATACCACCGCCGCGCTCACCAATCTGGAACTGCACATCATGTGGTTGTCTCCGTTGAGGTGGCGTCTGCGCGCCATCGAATGAAAAGCGGGGTACTTCGGTCACCTAGGGCGCTTGCCCGTGCACGGCCTGCGCCTGCACCAACCGCACCAGTTGCATCAACGTCTCGGTGTGCGGCACGGGCACGCCATGCCGGCGCGCCGTCGCCACCACGGCGCCGTTGATGGATTCGATCTCGGTCGGGCGTCGGGCCAGCACGTCCTGCAGCATCGACGGCTTGTGCCCGCGATGCGCGACGATGGCGTGCCGCACGTTGTCACCCACCTTCGCGGCATCGACCGTGATGCCGCTGGCGCGTGCCACCGCCAGCACTTCGTCCACGATGGCCAGCGCCAATGCCGGGCCGTCTTCCACCGCGCCCAGTGCGTCGACGGGCTGGTTCAGCACCGTGCACAGCGGATTGAGCGCAGCATTGAAGGCCACCTTTTCCCAGACTGCGCCCCATACGTTCGCGTCGGCCTGGCAGTTCAGGCCGGCGGCGGACAGCGTATCCACCACGCGTGCAAGCATCGGACGCTGTGCGCCATCTGCCGACATCAGGCGGATGGCGCCGGTGCCATGCGAGTGCACGTGGCCCGGACCGACAAGATCTGCCGGCCACGTCGTCACACCGACAAAGATGCGCTCAGACGGCACGACCGAAGCCAGTGCCTCCACATTGCCCAGCCCGTTCTGCAGGGTCAGCACGTGCGTTGACGTGCCGATCAGGTGACGCACGCTCGCCAGCGCCGCACGCGTATGCATTGCCTTGGTGAAGACGATCAGCAGCTCGGGCACGTCCGTCGCCTCCCCCGGGCGCAGGGCCTGCAGGTTGCGGACGTGGCGATCACCGCCATCGGTTTCGAGCCGCAAACCGTAGGTGGTGATCGCATGCAAATGCGCGTCATGGATGTCGAGCAGCGTGACATGCTGGTCGGCCTCGGCCAACAGTCCGCCGAATAACGAGCCCATGGCACCCGCGCCGAGGATTGCGATCTTCATCGTCATCTCAGAAAGGATAGTGCCGCGGCGTGGTCTGCACCGTCATCCAGCGCAGCTCGGTGAACTCGGCCACGCCAGCGCGGCCGCCAAAGCGCCCGAAGCCGCTCGCCTTGACGCCGCCAAACGGCATCTGCGCCTCGTCGTGCACGGTCGGGCCGTTGATGTGGCAGATGCCGGATTCGATGCGGCGCGCGACGTTCATTGCGCGGGCCACATCGCGGCTGAACACCGCAGACGACAGACCATACGCGTTGTCATTCGCACAGGCGATGGCGGCGTCGTCGCCACTCACACGCACGATGCCTTTGACCGGGCCAAACGATTCTTCCGTGTAGATCAGCATGTCGGGCGTAACGTGATCGAGCAGCGTGGCGGGCATCAGCGTGTTGGTGGCCTTGCCCCCGCACAGCAGCTTCGCGCCTTTGGCGAGTGCGTCGTCGATGAGGTGATTGCAGCGTTCGACCGTGCTCATGTCGACCACCGAGCCGAGTACCGCCGGCCCCTTGCGCGGATCGCCCAACGGCAGCGCTGCGGCCTTGGCGGCCAGCTTGGCAACGAACGCATCGGCGATGGTTTCGTCGACGATGATGCGCTCGGTGGACATGCAGATCTGGCCAGAATTGGCGAACGCGCCGAAGGCCGCGCCGTCGACGGCAGCATCGATATCCGCATCCGCCAGCACCAGCAGCGGCGCCTTGCCGCCCAGCTCCAGCACAACGGGTTTCAGATGCGTGGCGCACGTCTGCGCAATGATGCGGCCCACGCGCGTGGAGCCCGTAAAGTTGACGCGCCGCACAGCCGGGTGGGCGATCATCGCCTCCACCACTGCACCCGCGTCGGCCGGGGCATTCGTCACAAAATTGACGACGCCCTTCGGCAAGCCTGCCTCCTGCAGGGCCTCGATGATGAGCCCGTGTGTAGCCGGCGAAACCTCGGAGCCTTTCAATACGACGGTATTGCCGCACGCCAGCGGCAGCGCAATCGCGCGCACGGCCAGGATGACCGGCGCATTCCACGGCGCGATACCCAACACCACGCCTGCCGGTTGGCGCACGCCCATGGCGAGGCTGCCCGGCACGTCGGACGGAATGATCTCGCCTGCAATCTGCGTAGTCATGGCGGAGGCTTCCTGCAAGCCGCTCGCAGCCAGATGCACGTTGAAGCCGGCCCACAGCGCGGAGGCGCCTGTCTCAGCGGCCATCGCGGCAGCGAAAGCCTCGCCCTTCGCCTCGAGTGCCTGTGCAGCACGCATCAGCAACGCGCGGCGCTCGGTCGGGCCCATCGCGGCCCAGGCGGGGAATGCAGCAGCAGCGGCATCCACTGCGCGACGGGCATCCTCCACCGTTGCAGCGGGCGCGCGCGTGGCGACGGTGCCGTCAAGCGGGTTGCGCCGCTCGAAGACGGCGCCATTCGCAGCGTGCACGCGCTCGCCGTTGATCAGCATCGAGATGGTGTGCGCCGCGTCCAGTGCGGCGACATTTGTATTCGTCATCAGGCGATCTCCACTTCTATCAAGGTTGGTCCGGTGGATTGCAAAGCGGTGCGCAGCACGGCTTCCAGCGCGTGCGGGTCGCTCACGCGCTCGCCAGTGCAACCCATGGCGCAGGCCAGGCCGACAAAGTCGATGCCATGCAGGTCCGTGCCCTGAACAGCGGCGGTCGGCGCAAAACCGAACACCGGCGCGAAATCCTGCAGGGCAGCATAGCGGCGGTTGTTCAGGATGACGAATGTCATGGGCAACTTGAGCAGCGCCGCGCTCCACAGCGCCTGGATCGAATACATGCTCGATCCATCGCCAATCAGGCCGATCACACGTGTGCCCGGTTTGGCGAGCGCCACGCCGACGGCAGCCGGCATGCCATAGCCCAAGCCGCCGCTGTCCATCGTGTAGAACCCGCCCGATCGGCGCATCGGCAGATAGGCCTGCATGGTTGACCGGGCACTCGGCGCTTCTTCGACGACGATATCTGTGGGGCTGCGTACAGCGTCAAGCGTTTGCAAGACGAAGGCTGCCGACATGGGTGAACCAGGCTCGGCGCGTGGCGATTGAGCGCGTGGTAGCGGCAGCGGTCGTGCCGGTGGCGCGGGGCGAGCGAGCAGATCCAGCACCCCCAGGCGGATGTTGCCAACGGCGGAAATGCCCTCCGGCGTCCACGCAGCGGTCGCTGGATCGTCAATCAATTGAACGAGCTTCGCGCCCGTTGGCACATGCGGGCCATGCCCTTCCACGTGATACGTGAATGCCGGGGCACCGAGCGCGAACACCACGTCGTGCCCCTGCAGCCGGCTGACGATCTTTTCGCGCATGGCAGGCAGGAAACCGGCGAACAGGCGGTGATCTTCGGGAAACGCGCCGCGCCCGGCCATCGGTGCGGTGAACACACGCGCGTTGTGCGCCTCGGCGAGTTGCACGACGGCATCCCATGCGCCAGCGCGATCAACAGCCGCCCCCACCACGAACGCCGGCCGCTGCGCCGCGTCGAGCAGATCGCCGATGCGCGCCAGCGTGACCGGATCCGGCCGCACCGCGGTGGCCACTTCGTGCACGGCGACGGGCTCTGTCGCTTGATCCCAGTCATCCACGGGAATCGACACCAGCACCGGGCCGCGCGGCTCCTGCATGGCGATGTGATACGCACGGGCCAGGGCCAGCGGCACGTCTTGCGCACGCGCGGGCTCGATGCTCCATTTCACGTACGGCTTGGGCAGTTCGGTCGCCTGGTTGGATGCGAGAAATGGATCGAAGGGCAGGATGGACCGCGCCTGCTGCCCAGCGGTGATCACCAGCGGCGTGCGGTTCTTGAAGGCCGTGAAGATGTTGCCCATGGCGTTGCCGACACCGGCCGCCGAGTGCAGGTTCACCAGCGCGGCATTGCCTGTTGCCTGCGCGTAGCCGTCTGCCATGCCGACCACCACGGCTTCCTGCAAGCCCAGGATATAGCGGAAGTCCTCCGGGAAATCACGAAACATGGGTAGCTCGGTCGAACCCGGGTTCCCGAACACGGATGTCATGCCGAGCCGGCGCAGCAGCTCGATGGAGGCGTCGCGCACGGTGGTCAGCGCGAGCGAGGTGCGGGTCATACGGGCAGTCTCCTTGGAACAGGTCGCCAGTATGGAATCCGTAGTCCTTAACGCGATATTGAATTATTTCGCCAAAGTCATTACCTTTTGGCATGACTTTCGATCTGCGCCAGTTGCGCGCCTTCACCACCATCGTTTCCGCCGGCAGCCTCGGGCGCGCGGCGGAGGTTCTGCACGTCACGCAGCCGGCACTCAGCCGCATCATCAAGCGGCTGGAAGACGAGGTGGGCGCGCCGCTGTTCGAGCGGCACTCCAAGGGCATGCAGCTCACCGCCGTCGGGCAGGCGCTCCTGCCGCACGCGTCGTTGCTGCAGCACGAGGCCGATTACGCTCGCGAAGAAATCAACGCCATGCGCGGCCTCGCCAAAGGCACCATCCGCGTGGGTGCGGTAGGCAGCATTGCAAGTTATGTGTTGCCACTGGCCGTCGGTACGGTGGTCGCGCGCTGGCCGAGCCTGCGCGTGGAGATACTGGAAGGCGTGTGGGATCGGCTGGCCGAGGGACTGGTCAAGCACGAGATCGACCTCGCGCTGTCCATGGCGATGCCGGATACCGAAGAGATCATCGCCATCGCCGATTGCCGTTGGGAGGATGCGAGTTTCGTCGTCGCATCACCGGAGCACGCGCTGCGCCACCGCCCCAGCTTGACGTTGGCCGATACGCTGGATGCGCCGTGGGCCGTTCCGCCGCGCGGCACCGGCCCGTACGAGCACATGCGTCAGGTATTCGAAGCCGCCGGGCTGGGCCTGCCCAACATCGTGGTGGAAACGCGCTCGGTGACGGCACTCAAGAGCCTGGTAGCGCGCTCCGGGTTCCTGAGCTGGATGGCCGAACCGATGATCGATGCCGAGCGCCGCGCCGGCATGATCGAGCCGCTGCCGATTCCCGGCCTGGTGGCGCGCCGCACGCTCACTGCATTCCGGCGCCGCCACGGCATTCTGCCCAGCCCCGCCGTCAAGCTGCTCGAAGCGTTGCGCGAACTGACGGCGTAGGCACCCTTGCGCCCTATTTCTTCTCGCGCGGCAAGCGGCCGAGCAGGAAGAACTCGTCGTTGGGCCGCATCGAAATCACATTCGCCATGCGGTTCGATAGGCCGAAGAAGGCGGTGATGCCGGTGATGTCCCAGATGTCCTCGTCATCGAAGCCGTGCGCGCGCAACGTTTCATAGTCGGCGTCATTCACGATGTGCGAGGCGGTGCAGACCTTCATCGCAAAGTCGAGCATGGCCCGCTGGCGCGGCGTGATGTCGGCCTTGCGGTAATTGACGGCAACCTGGTCGGCCACCAGCGGATTCTTCTCGTAGATGCGCAGGATGGCGCCGTGCGCGACCACGCAATACAGGCACTGGTTGGCGGCGGAGGTGGCGACCACGATCATCTCGCGCTCGCCCTTGGTAAGGCTGCTGCCTTCGCGCAGCATCAACGCATCGTGGTACGCGAAGAAGGCACGGCACTCCTCGGGCCGATGCGACAGCGCCAGGAAGACGTTCGGCACAAAGCCGCTCTTCTCCTGCACTTCGAGGATGCGCGCACGAATGTCTTCGGGAATGTCGGCCAGTTCAGGAACCGGGAACCGGCTGATGGGCGGCGTGGTGGTCGTCACGATGTCTCCTTTGATTTGAGCATCTTGAGCACGCCGCCCGAGAGGAAGGGCTTTACTGGGTAGCGAACTGGATGCGATGGAGTCCAGCATACAACCCATCGCGGTCGATGAGTTCGCGGTGCGTGCCGGCTTCGGCAATCTTGCCGTGCTCGAGCACGATGATGCGGTCGGCATTTTCGATGGTCGACAGACGGTGCGCGATCACCAGCGTCGTACGGCCTTCCATCAACCGTTCGAGGGCGGCCTGCACCTGGCGTTCGGACTCCGAATCGAGCGCGGAAGTCGCTTCGTCCAGGATCAAGATCGGCGCGTCCTTGTAGATCGCGCGGGCAATCGCCAGACGCTGACGCTGGCCACCGGATAGTTTCGAACCGTTGTCGCCGACATTGGTATCGATACCCTCGGGGAGGTTGTCCACCACATCCGTCAGGTAGGCCGCTTCCAGCGCACGGCGCACGCGGGCCATGTCGATCTCGGATGCGTCACGCGCGCCATATGCCACGTTGGCAGCAATGGTGTCGTTGAACAGCACCACATCCTGGCTTACAAAAGCGATCTGGCGGCGCAGGTCGTGCAGCGCCAGATCTGCCAGCGCATCGCCGTCGAGCGAGATCGTGCCCGAGGTCGGATCAAAGAAGCGCGGCAGCAGGTTCACCAGCGTGGTCTTGCCGCTGCCCGAGGGCCCGACCAGCGCAACGACCTCGCCCGGCTTGACGTGCAGGTTGACGTTGTCGAGCGCCGCCCGGCCGTCTTCGCCATAGCGGAAGGTGACGTTGTCGAAGCGCACATCGCCGCGGGCGCGATCGATACGCTTGCCGTCCTCTTGCGGCTCGATCGGCGTGTCGATCAGGCCGAAGATGAACTCGGCGGCGGTCAGACCGCGCTGCAGCGGTTGATTCACGTCGGTCAGGTGCTTGAGCGGCGAGATCAGCAACAGCATCGCCATCACAAAGCCGGTAAAGCCACCGACCGTAGTCTGGTTGGCCTGCGCCTGCATCATGGCGATTGCCAGGATGATCGACAGCGCCAGCGCCGCCAGGAACTGCGTCACCGGCTGGTTCAGGCCACCGGCCACCGCCACGCGCATGGCGTAGCCGCGCAGGCGATTCGTCATGGCATTGAAGCGCAGCGATTCATACGCCTCGCCGCCGTGCAGCTTGACGACCTTGTAGCCACCCACGGCCTCTTCCACCACATAGGCGGCCTGGTTGGTCAGATTCTGGCTCTCGCGGTTGAGCGAGCGCAGGCGGCGGTTGATACGCGACATCAGCAGCCCGATGACCGGCAGGATCACCGCCACCACGAGCGTCAGGCGCCAGTTGGTATAGAAGAGGAAGATCAGCAACGCCAGCACCGTCATCGAGTCGCGCACCAGCGTGATGAAAACGCCGGTCAGCACCTGCAGCACCTGGTTGACTTCAAAGATGACCGCGTTGATGATCGACGCCGCCGTATTGCGCTGATAGTACGAAGCCGGTGCCTGCAGCAGACGCTCGAACATCTTCATCCGCAGATTCAGCAGCACCTTGTTCGACACGAGGCTCAACAGATACGTCGATGCAAATTGCGCGATGCCGCGCACCACCGCAATGCCCACCAGCATGGCCGGCACCTGCCACAGCTTGCCGGCGTATTCACCGCCGAAGCCCTGATCCAGCAGATCCTTCACGACCTTGGGGATGATCCCCTCCGTCGCCGCCACCACGCCCATGGCGACCATCGCCAGGATGAAGGCGGTCAATTCGGGGCGCAGATAGCTCCATAGACGCTTGAGCATCGGCTTGGCGGGCGCTGGGTGGTCAGACTTTGCTTGTATACTCACGGCGTTTTCAAATAAGGGTGGGCAGCTTGCGTCGCATGGCGATCGGCACTGCCGACATAAAGTGCGCTGCAGCGGCTGTCATCCGACAGACGGGCGACCCGGCATTTTAGCGGCAATCGACCACCCGGCCCATCCTGCTGCGCAATCCCCGGTCAAGACGGACCGACGCATCATCTGACGCTTTGCAATGAGTTCGCGCGTTCCCACGTTTTTCATCAATCTTGACCACGACACCGGACGCCGCGCGGCGCTGGAGCGCCAGCTCGATGCGCTTGGCCTGCCGTACAGCCGTTTCCCCGGTGTGTACGGCAAGGCGCTTCCGGCCGACGAACTTGCGCGCCACTACGATCACGCGCGCGCCACGGGCCAAAGCCGCGAACTGACCGTCGGCGAAGTCGGCTGCGCGCTGAGCCACCTGGGCGTCTACCGGGCAATGATCGAGCAGAACCTGCCCTACGCGCTCATCCTGGAAGACGACGCGAAACTGGGGCCGGACGTGCCCGCCGTGCTCGACGCGCTGGCGCAGCAGGTATCACCCGACGAACCCGTGGTCACGCTGCTCACGCACATCGACCGTTATTACAAGCGCAACGCACGCCCGCTGACGGCTGACCACCGCACGGTCAAGCTCGCCAACTACCAGTGGCTTGCGCATGGCTATTTCGTCACGCGGGCGGCTGCCCAGCGCATGGTGGAACAGCTCTATCCTGTGTGGCTGGCTGCAGACTATTGGTACAAGTTCGAGCGCGAAGGCATCGTGCAGATGCGTGCGGTCGTGCCTTATGTGATTGGCGTGCAGAACTTCGATAGCGGCTCCAACCTGGAAGCCGATCGCGCCATCAAAAGCCGCGAAGCCGACAACCGACTTGGTGTCGGCCATCATCTGTATCAGGTCTTTGTGCGCAAGTTTCTCTATCAGATCTTCGTGCGGCCGTTCCTCGGCATCGCCAAGCAGAAGAAGACCTGGTGAACATGACGGCGCCCGCTCAGGCGCTTTGCTCGCGCAGTTCCGCAAGCCCGGCTTCCGCGCGGATGATGTCGGTATTGCGGCGAGCCACCATGCGTTGATAGTTGGGGCTCTCCTGCTCCCGCGATTGTTCGCGATGCCATAGGTGGAAGACTTCAGTCGCGCAGAAGCCGCGCTTTCGCCGCACACCGGCGTTGTACAGGCGCACTGCCAGATCGGCGTCTTCATGACCCCATCCGACGAAGCTCTGATCGAAGCCGTTCACGCGCTCGAAATCGCTGCGCCACACGCCAAGGTTGCAGCTCTTGATACCGCGCAGGCTGGTGTCCTTGAACGTACGCGGCACCGGCAAACCTGGTACCAATAGCGGCAGAAACTTGTTGATGCGGCCCGCGCGCCAGGCGGCAAACCAATACGCGCGGTCCTTCAGATGGATATCGATCTGCTGGTCGACGACCTCACGCGTCATCGCTTCGTTCAGCAGGATGCGACTGCCGGACAGCAGGCGCCCCGGCTCAGACAACGCGCGGTGCCGGGCTACGAAATCCGGACGCGGCACGCAATCACCATCGAGAAAAACGAGGTAGTCGGCATCCGTCGCAAGCACGCCGCGGTTGCGGATCTCACCTGCACGAAAGCCATCGTCGGGATGCCAGACATGGCGCAGCGGATACGGCGCGGTCTTGGCAGCGACTTCGACCGCCACACGTGTGTCATCGCGTGAACCGTCGTCGGCCACGATGACGTCGAATGCGCGGTCGGTCTGTGCGCCACAGCCTGCCAGTACGCGGGCGAGCGCGTCCGGGCGGTTATACGTCGTAACGATGAGAGCGATGCGACGCGGCGGCTCAGCGCTTGCCATGACGATGCAGCATCATCAGCTTGATGTAGCGGTAGTACGTACCCTCCGCATTCGACACGGCGAGCATGAAGCCCTCCGCGCCATCGAGGAAGCCCCGCTGGATGATGTACGTACGAATGAACGCCCACAGCCCGTGACCGATCGCACTTCCCAGCGACGCGCGCTTGCCCTTGGCATAGGCTGCGGCCGCACCGGCGGTCGAATAATCGTTGGCCTTGTCGAGCGCAGCCTTCAGGTCGGGAATCGAGTAGTGGATGATGGGCGCGCGGAAGTCGCCCACCGTACCCTCAAAGACCAGGTGCGAGTGCACCGGCGCATCGAAGAACGTCACCTGCTCGCGCTTGAAAAAACGACGAATGCGGTCCGGCCACCAGCCCGAATGTTTCATGAAGCGGCCGCAAAAACTGGAGCTGCGCGGCATGGAGTAGACCGTGTGCGAGCTGCCCGATTCGAGCACGGCGATCATCTCGGCGCGCAATTCCGGGCTGATGCGCTCGTCGGCGTCCAGCGAGAGCACCCAGTCGGTACGGGCTTCGCGCAAGGCACGGTTGGATTGCTCGCCATAGCCGGGCCAGTCGGTCTCGAACACGCGTGCGCCGAGTTGGCGGCAGATGTCCTGCGTGCCGTCGGTGCTACCCGAGTCGAAGACAATGACATCGTCCGCCCAGTCGCGCACCGAGCGGATGCAGTCGCCGATATCAGCAGCTTCATTCTTGGCGACGATGATAACGGCGAGCGTGGCTCGATTGGATGCGGACATGCGAAAGCAATCTCAGAGAACGGGAGCGGCGCCCAGCTGCTGCCGGCGCCGATGAATATGCGTGGTGAATACGGCCACCATTACGCTGTAGAACACGACCGTCTGGGCGATGATCAGCATCACTTCGGTCAGCCCGAACAGTACGAACCCGACGCACAACGTCAGGCCCATCGCGCCGGTGGTGCGCAGGATGCGGTCGTCGCACAGTGCGGCACGCAGAAAGTACGCGGCAGGCACCAGATAGAGCGCCAGCAATGCGCCGATACCCAGCACGCCAAGCGTGGCGCCATTGTATAGAAACTCGTTGTGGGCATGCTCGAAGGCGCTCGCCTCCTGTGTGATCAGGCCTTCCGCGTGAATCGCTTTAAGCGCAGGCTCGAATTGCCCTCTTCCCACCCCAGCTAGCGGGTGGCGCGTCAACATCAGCGTGGCAGCCTTCCAGAGTTGGAGGCGGATGCCGACCGACGAGTTGGTCTGACCCGCTTGATAGGCATGGATGTCCTCCATCGCCTGATCAAAGCGGGTACGCACCATACTCGACGACACGCATACGGCCGCCAGCAGTGCGAAGAACACCAACAAGGCTGTCACTCGCTTCTTCCAGCTCACGTGACGCAGCGTCGCCACGGCAATCAGCAGTAGTACGGGGATTGCAATCCATCCCCCGCGCGCCTGCGACAGGTACGATGCATAGAGTCCCGCACCGCCCGCTACCAGACGCAGACCGATCAAGGGCCAGCCGTCATTTTTCGCCCAACCCATCGATATCAGCGCGAACAACCCCATCAGCAGCGACAGGTTGCCGAATGGAATGGCGTTGGAAAACGCGCCGACCGTACCGGTTCTTCCCGCTCGCAGCTCGAGATACGACCACACCGCCGAGCCGATGGCCCCCGCAACACAACCCCACTGCACACTCTCCAGCTGTTTAGGACGTAATTGCAGCAGCGCAAAAAGCGCAAACCCGAACAGCCAGAGCCGGCCATAGGCAAACGGCACACTGCGCGGCGCCGCCGGGTTCAGTTGCGCACTGATCAGCATCGCAGTCGGCATGGCCGCCATGGCCACAATCAGCCAGCGGTGTTCGCGCCACATCGCTCGCAGTCGGTCCATGCTCTCTGCAGGCGCGGCCAGCATCGACCAGAAGGCAGCAACCAGCAGCAGCAGGAACGATAGGAACGCTGCACCGCGCACCGACAGCATGAAGGCCGGGAGGATGGCGATTCCGAACACGGCCAGCGCCGCCGGCGCGCTGGAGATCAGCGTCCGGCCACGTTGCATCAAGGTGCTCATCGCAATGTCCCCGCGCCAGGTGCAAGCGCCAGCAGCGCGTCGATGTGCGCAGCGATGCTCGGGTCATAGCGCAGGTGCTCGCGCGGATTCGCCAGGCGCGCTTGGCCAGCCTGCACTCGGGCAACAGCGGCCTCGATCGTGCGGGCCAGCGTCGCTGGATCGTTCACATCGAACGTAGGTGCCCCTTCTTCCGAGATCACTTCAGTGCAGGCGATATTGGCTGCCAGTACGGCAGGCGTGCCGCACAGCACGGACTCCACCCCGATCAGCCCAAACGGCTCGTAGTGCGAAGCGAGGATCGTGTAGTCGGCCGCGCGATAGACGTTCTCGATGTCCTTGCGGTATCCCAGGTACCGGATGTTGGGCGAAGACGATGACACCGGTCGTCCGATCACCGCGAGCTGCACCGGCAAATCCGTCTTGGAGAAGAATGCCTCCAGCAGCGGATAACCCTTGCGCTTGTGGCTCGACGATGGGAAAACAAACGTGACGCGATCCTTCGCGAAGCCCAGCTCATCGCGCAGCCGCTGACGCTCGGCCTCATCCACCGGCGAGAACTTCAACTCACTCACCGGCGGATACACCGTCTTCACCTTGGCCGCGGGAATGTCGTAGTAGTCGAGCACTTCCTGCGCCATCAGCCGCGAATGTGCAACGACAACGTGCGAGCGCACATAGTCTCGGCGCTCCAGCGCGATCTGCTGGCGATCCCAGAAGGAAGCCTCTTTGGAAAAGCTCTTGAGATAACCGACGTGCGTACCGCCACAAATAGCGATATCCGATGCACCCGTGCGGTTGCAGCCAATCATCAAGTCGACATGCTCCCGCTTGGCTAGGTAGCGCACCAGCCAGCCAAACGCGTGGTCGTTCAATTTGCCCGGCAGCTTGCGCGTGGGCAGTGCAATTGCCTTGACCTGCCGGTATTCGGGCAGCGCCTTGTCCACCATCTTGGCGAAGAACACGGGACGGATGGCGCGCTCATGCAGGCCGCGCACCAGGTCCATCGCGTAGCGCTCGCTGCCGCCGCTGTAGCCCAGCGCGTTGCACGAGATTCCGACGTTCATGGATGCTCTAGTAATAATCGTATTGAGACTGCAGTCGTGCCGAGCGTGCGCCCGGCAATGGCGCCCCCTGCGCCATCTTCGAACTACTCATACACCGTCGCCACGTTCTCGGCGTTCAGCGCCTGACGCAACGCGGCGATTGCCGCTTCGCTCGGAACAATGCGCCAGGCGTCGCCGAGCACGGCTTCGCAGCGGGCTTGCTCGCAGACGTAGGTGATGCGCACCGAGACGCCATTGCCATCCGCCGCCACATGCGGCGAGAGCAGATCGCGCAGCTTGGCCGCCGTCGAATCGCCATTCATCGACAGGCGGATCGCCCGCGCAAACTTGGCGCGCGCCTGCGTCATGTCCATGACGGTTTCAGCTGTCACGCGCACGCCGCCAGTGAACATGTCGTGGCGGGCGCTGCCCTGCACGATCAGCACTTCGTCTTCCTTGAACAGCGCGCGATTGGCTTCGAAGACTTCGTTGAAGACCGTCACTTCGGTGGCTTCGCTGGCGGAGCCGTCGTCAAGCATGACGATCAGCATCTTGCCGCGTTGCGTCATCTGTGTGCGCTGGCCGACGATCACGCCCGCCACCGTCTTGTTACGCGCATCGCGGTTGCCGTAGCCGCCACCGGTGCCCTTGTCGGTCACTTCGCGAGCCAGATCCGCCAGCGTCGTGCGCGCAAAGCGGCGCACTTCGTCGCGGCACTCATCGAATAGGTGACCGGAAAGGTAGAAACCCAGCGCCTGCTTTTCTTCCTGCAGCTTGCGCTTGGTGGTCCAGGCCGGTTCGTCGACGAGTTCGGGGCGATGCAGCTCGGCATCGTCACCACTCATCAGATCGAAGAGCGACACCTGGTTGGCGGCCGCTGCCTTCTGCTCAGCGGCTTCCATGGCCAAGCCGATCGAAGCGAGCAACTGCGCGCGGTTGTCGTGGAGGCTGTCGAAGGCACCGGCACGCACCAGCGCTTCGATTGTGCGGCGATTGACCTGGCGGCGGTCAACGCGCTCGCAGAAGTCGAACAAGTCCTTGAAGGGGCCGTCTTCGCGTGCACGCAGGATATCTTCGATCGCGCCCTGGCCGCTGCCCTTCACGCCGCCCAGGCCGTAGCGGATGGTCTTGGCGTCGGTCGGCGCAAAGCGGTACTGGCTCGCATTGATATCGGGCGGCAGCACGGTGAGGCCGTTCTTTCCTCGGGCATCGTCGTAGAGGATCTTCACCTTGTCGGTGTCGTCCATGGCGAGCGACATGTTGGCCGCCATGAATTCGGCCGGGTGATGTGCCTTGAGCCAAGCCGTGTAGTAGGCCAGCAGCGCATATGCCGCCGCGTGCGACTTGTTGAAGCCGTAGCCTGCGAACTTCTCCATCAGGTCGAAGATTTCATCGGCCTTTTCGGTAGACAGCCCGTCCTTGGCCGCACCCGCGCGGAACAGCTCGCGGTGCTCGGCCATTTCTTCGGCCTTCTTCTTACCCATCGCACGGCGCAGCAAGTCGGCGCCGCCGAGCGAGTAACCGCCCACGATCTGCGCCATCTGCATCACCTGCTCCTGGTAGACCATGATGCCGTAGGTCTCCTTGAGCACCGGCTCGACGCGCGGGTCTGGGTATTCCACCTTCTCGCGACCGTGCTTACGGGCGCAGAAGCTGGGGATCAGGTCCATTGGGCCCGGACGATACAACGCCACCAGGGCGATGATGTCCTCGAAACGGTCGGGCTTGGCGTCCTTCAGCATGCCCTGCATGCCGCGGCTTTCCAGCTGGAACACGGCGACCGTGTTAGCCGTCTTCAGGATGTCGAACGCCTTCTTATCCGTCAGCGGAATGTGGCTGCAGTTCCAATCCGCCTTGGACGGATCGAGCATGCGAATGTAGCGCTCGGCCCAGTCGAGGATCGTGAGCGTGGTCAGGCCCAAGAAGTCGAACTTGACCAAGCCGACGGCTTCCACGTCGTCCTTGTCGTACTGGCTGACGACGCCGGCATCTTCACCGCCTTGCGTGTAGAGCGGGCAGAAATCGGTCAACTTGCCCGGGGCGATCAGCACGCCGCCGGCGTGCATGCCGACGTTACGCGTCATGCCTTCCACGCGCTGCGCGAGTTCCAGGAGCTGCTTGACCTCTTCTTCATTGGCTTCGCGTTCGGCCAGCAACGGCTCTTCCTTCTTGGCCTCTTCCAGCGTGACGAGCTTGCCCGGCTTGAACGGGATCAGCTTGGCCACGCCGTCAACGAAGTTGTAGCCGAGATCGAGCACGCGGCCCACGTCGCGCACCGCGGCCTTGGCGGCCATGGTGCCGAAGGTGGCGATCTGCGAGACGGCATCCTTGCCGTATTTTTCCTTCACGTACTGGATGACGCGGTCGCGGCCGTGCTGGCAGAAGTCGATGTCGAAGTCGGGCATCGACACACGTTCCGGGTTCAGGAAACGCTCAAACAGCAGGTTGTATTTGAGCGGGTCCAGATCGGTAATACCCAGCGCGTACGCCACCAGCGAACCGGCGCCCGAACCCCGGCCCGGCCCCACCGGCACGCCGTTGTTCTTCGCCCAGTTGATGAAGTCCGCAACGATCAGGAAGTAGCCCGGGAAGCCCATCTTGATGATGGTGCCGGTCTCGAATTCCAGGCGGGCGTAGTACTCGGCGCGCTTGGATTCGCGCACGGCCTCATCGGGGAACAGCACCTCCATGCGCTTTTCCAGCCCTTCCTTGGCGAGCTGGACGAGGTAATCGTCCAGCGACATGCCATCGGGCGTCGGGAACAGCGGCAGCTTGGGCTTGCCCAGTTCCAGCTTGAGGTTGCAACGCTGCGCGATCTGCACCGCGTTGGCCAGCGCGGACGGGATGTCGGCAAACAGCGCGCACATCTCGTCCTGCGTCTTGAAATACTGTTCGGTCGTGAAACGGCGGGCGCGCCGCGGATTGGCGAGCAGTTCGCCCTCCGCAATGCAGGTGCGCGCTTCGTGGGCCGTGAAATCGTCCGGCGTCATGAACTGCACCGGATGCGTGGCCACCACCGGCAACTGCATGGCCGAGGCCAGCTTCACGGCCTGCTGGATGTAGGCTTCGGTGCCAGCGTGCCCCGCGCGCTGCAGTTCGATGTAGAAAGCGCCCGGAAACACGCGCGACCAATTCGTCGCGAGCTTGCGCGCCAGCGCATCGTTTCCATTGGCCAGCGCCATGCCGATATCGCCCGCCATACCGCCGGAGAGCGCCAGCAGGCCGGTGGCCAGGGGGGCGTTTTCCACGCCAGGCTCATCGAACCATTCGGGGGCGATTTCTGCGCGGCCGCGATGTTGGTTGGAGAGCCACGCCCTGGCCAGCAACTGGCACAGGTTCAGGTAACCCTGCTTGTCACGCACCAGCAACAGCAGGCGTGTCGGTTTGTCGCGTTCGTCGTGATTGGTGATCCACACGTCGGCGCCAACGATAGGCTTCACGCCCTTGCCACGCGCTTCCTTGTAGAAGCGCACCAGCCCGAAGGCGTTGGCAAGATCGGTCAGCGCCAAGGCGCCCATGCCGTCTTTGGCGGCGGCCTTGACGGCATCGTCGAGACGCACGTTGCCATCGACGACGGAATATTCGGAATGGAGACGGAGGTGGACGAAGCGCGGCGAATTCATCCGCGTATTGTACCGGGTGACACCTTCTGTAAAGCATTCCGAGCGTGTCCGGTTGACCATCGACAACCCCGCACGGCTGCGCGGGCGGCTATAATTTCGGCTTACGAATCAACGGGTTACCCAAGGCGCCAGAAAATGGCGCGGCAGCACATGCAGATCGTCAATATTTCCGCTTACAAATTCGTCACCCTCGATGACCGCGAGACCCTGCGCCCCGCCCTTCTGGCCGAATGCCAAGCGCGCGAGTTGAAGGGCACCGTGCTCCTGGCGCCCGAGGGCATCAACATCTTCCTGGCCGGCTCGCGCGAAGCCATTGACGGCATCGTCAGCTGGCTGCGCGCCGACCCCCGTTTTGCTGACCTGGCACCGAAGGAAAGCCTGTCCGACCACCAGCCGTTCCGCCGGCTGCTGGTGCGCATGAAGAAAGAAATCATCACCATGCGCCACCCGCTGATCCGCCCGGAAGAGGGCCGCGCGCCGTCGGTCGCGCCGCCCGATCTCAAGCGCTGGCTCGACCAGGGTCACGACGACGAGGGCCGCCCCGTTGTGATGCTCGACACGCGCAATGACTATGAAGTCGCCGTCGGCACATTCAAGAACGTCGTCGAATACAACCTCAAGAAATTCACCGAATTCCCGCCCGCCATTGCCGCGCACAAGGACGACTTTGCCGGCAAGACGGTCGTGTCGTTCTGCACCGGCGGCATCCGCTGCGAAAAGGCGGCGATCCACATGCAGGAGATCGGTGTCGAGCGCGTGTATCAGCTTGAAGGCGGCATCCTCAAATATTTCGAGGAAGTCGGCGGCGCCCATTACGACGGCGATTGCTTCGTGTTCGACCACCGCACCGCCCTCAATGCCGAACTGCTGCCTGCGGGCCCGAAACAATGCTTCGCCTGCCGCGCCGTGGTGACGCCGGAAGAACAGCAGTCCGCCGATTACATCCCCGGCCAGCGCTGCCCGCATTGCGCAAGCAACCCAACGCGCGCCGCCGCATGAACCGTCTTGCCGCCACCCTCCTCGTCAGCGCGCTTTGCCTTGCAGCATTGAGCGGTTGCGCGACGAGTTGCGCGGGTGGATCGAACCGCGGCGCATTCTGCGAAGTGGGCACGCGATTCTGACCCTCCGTGGCACACCAACAAAAAAACGCCGGACATGCCGGCGTTTTTCTTTGCGTGGCACGCTTTACTGACGGCCGCGCACGAACTGGTTCGTGATGGCGACAATGCGCTCGCCGAACTGCTTGGAGGTTTCCAGGTCACCCGGCAGCGGGCCCTCTTCGGGGCTCCCATCCGACGGCGATTGCGCCAGCGCGCCGCCGAAACCACCCAGGTAGTTCACGTCGTTACGCGTGGCGGCCTTGCTGTTGGCCGGCATCATGCCCGTGCCGACCCAGATCATTCCGTGCTGCTGCGACAGCGTCCACAGGTACTGGATCGAGGCGTACTTGTCGCCGTTCATCGATGCGGAATTCGTGAAACCAGCGGCGATCTTGTCCTTCCACGCGCCGGTAAACCACGCCTTGGACGAGGCATCGGCAAATTTCTTGAAGTCGCCCGAAACGCCGCCCATGTAGGTCGGCGCGCCAAAGACGATCGTGTCGACGCCGGCCAGCAGCGCCCAGGTGTCGTCGTTGACGTCTGTGACCGAAATCAGGTGTGCTTCCGCGCCGGCGCCCTGCACACCTGCAAACACGGCCTCGGCCTGCTTCTTGGTATGGCCATAACCGCTGTGATAAACGACTGCAACTCGTGCCATGGGAATCCTCTTGGGGTTGGACTACGGTGGGGGAACAAAGGCAAAGAAAAGGCGCACACAGCGTGCGCCACGAACATTACGGCAGATCGAACACCAGCACTTCGCTGTCTTCGCCGCCGGAGAGCGTCACCGCCTCTTCTTGCGTCAGCTTGGCTGCGTCGCCGCCAACCAGCGTGCGACCGTTGATGCTCACCTTGCCGCGAACCACGTGCACATAAGCGCGGCGGCCCTCGGCGATGGGCAAGGACGCAGTTTCTGCGCCATCGAACTTGCCGGCGTAGAGCGCCATATCCTGATGCACCTTCACCGAATCGTCACGACCATCGGCGCTCGCGATCAGGGCGAGCTTGCCGCGCTTGGCGGCCTCGTCGAAATGGCGCTCTTCATAGCCCGGCGTGAGGTTCAACTGCGCGGGAAGCACCCAGATCTGCAGGAAATGCGTGGTCTGGTCCTGCGCGTGGTTGAACTCGGAGTGACGCACACCTGTCCCAGCCGTCATGCGCTGCACGTCGCCCGGGCGCAGCACGCTGCCGTTGCCCATGCTGTCCTTGTGCGCCAGCTCGCCGTCAAGCACATAGCTGATGATTTCCATGTCGCGGTGGCCGTGGGTGCCAAAGCCCATGCCGGCGGCCACACGGTCTTCATTGATGACGCGCAACGGGCCGAACTGAACGTGTTCCGGGTCCATGTACTCGGCAAACGAGAAGCTGTGATACGACTTGAGCCAGCCGTGGTCTGCGTAACCGCGATCTTGAGAGTGGCGAATTTCAATCATTTTGATGAATCTCCCATCCAAATTGCTGCGTTGATGTGTGAATGGTACGCAGATTGGCTATAGTTGCGCGACACGGCTTTGATTCAATACATCAAAAATTCTGAACATGGCACTATCGCTGGAATCTCTGGAAGTGCTCGACGCGATCGAACGCAAGGGCAGCTTTGCCGCTGCGGCGCACGAGCTGGGCAAAGTGCCGTCGGCGCTCACGTACGTGGTGCGCAAGCTGGAAGACGACCTCGATGTACTGCTGTTTGACCGCCGCCGCCACCGCGCGGAACTCACGCCCGCCGGCCGCGCGCTGCTCGACGAAGGCCGGCACCTGCTGCAGGCAGCCGACGATCTCGCTCGCCGCGTCAAGCGCCTCGCTACCGGGTGGGAAGCCACGTTGACCATCGTAGTCGACGATCTCGTGCACTTTCGCGCACTCATGCCCGTCATCCAGGATTTCTACGCCGAAAACACCGCCACACGCCTGCGCTTCTGCCGCGAGGTGCTGGCCGGCACGTGGGATGCGCTGCTCTCCGGCCGTGCGGATTTGCTGATCGGGCCGGCGCAGGTGATGCAGGTGCAGGGCATTCAGACGCGCACCGTGGGCAACATTCCCTTCGTGTTTGCAGTGGCCGCACATCACCCGCTGGCGCAGATGGAAGAGCCGTTGCCTGCAGCCGCCATTACCCGGCATCGCATCGTTGCCGTGGGGGATACGTCGCGCAATCTGCCCGCACGCACCATCGGTGTGATGGCCGGCCAGGACACGCTGGTGGTGCCGTCCATGGCGGACAAGGTGCAGGCACAGATTCGCGGCCTGGGCTGCGGCTGGTTGCCGGTGCCGCTGGCGCAACCGTATCTCGATTCCGGCGTGCTGATCGCCAAGGAAACCACCGAAGACAAGCGCGCCGGCACGTTCCAGGTTGCCTGGCGCAACAACATGCGCGGCAAGGCGCTGCAATGGTGGGTCGATAAGCTGGAAGACCCGCGCCTGGGGCAAGCGCTGATGATGCAATAGGCGCCTCGGGCCGACAAATCGCGCACAATAGCGCCATCGACCTCTGCGCCTGGAGCGTTGCGTTGTCCCAAGCCAATCTCGATTTTCCGGAATCCACTACGTCGCCGCGCGAACCATACCGCGGCCGCTTTGCGCCCTCGCCCACGGGGCCGTTGCATATCGGCTCGCTGGTCACCGCGCTGGCAAGCTGGCTGGATGCGCGCGTGCACGGTGGCGCGTGGCTCGTGCGCATTGAAGACATCGATTTCCAGCGCAACGTGCCCGGCGCCGATCGCGACATCCTCGCCACATTGGAAGCACTCGGGCTCAATCCCGACGAGCCCCCGCAGTGGCAGAGCACGCACCTCTCACGCTTTGAACAGGCGCTGGAGCAGTTGCAGGCCAACGGCAACCTCTACCC
Organism: Ralstonia psammae; assembly: GCF_958405935.1. NCBI lineage: Bacteria > Pseudomonadati > Pseudomonadota > Betaproteobacteria > Burkholderiales > Burkholderiaceae > Ralstonia > Ralstonia psammae. Next base: position 32,585 of record NZ_CATZBU010000007.1, on the reverse strand, counting down.
GTGCGGCTGCACGCGCCGCGAGATTGCGGATTCCGTCACGAGCATCGACGCCAACGGGCACCTGCGCCACCAGACCTTGATCTATCCCGGCACGTGCCGCAACGGACTGCACGGCCGCCCGCCGCGCGCGTGGCGTGTGCGTGTGCCGGACGCCGATGCCGCCACCGTCTGCTTCAACGACCGCTGGCAAGGCACGCAATGCCAGAATCTGGCCGAAGCCGTAGGCGACTTCGTGCTCAAGCGCGCCGACGGCATGTGGGCGTATCAGATTGCGGTTGTGGTGGACGATGCCACGCAAGGCATCACGGACGTCGTGCGCGGCGCCGATCTGCTCGACTCGACGCCGCGCCAGATCTATCTGCAACAGTTGCTGGGGCTGCCTGCGTTGCGCTACCTGCACGTGCCCGTGGTGGTGAACCGCGACGGCGAGAAACTCAGCAAGCAAACGGGCGCACGCGCCATCAACCGCAGTCAGCCGCTGGCCGCGCTAACGGAAGCCGCGCAACACCTGGGGCTGGACATTCGTGCGGAGGATGTGGAGGGGTTCTACCGGGACGCCGTCCCGGCGTGGGCCAATCGCCTGGCACAACCGGCCCGATGCAATTGACCCTGGCGGCAGGAGCGCCGCCGTTTTCAGCCGACTGACTTAACGCTTGCGCGGCACGCCACCGAGCAGCGCCGCGATCGGGCGCTTGGCGCTGCGGGGGTGTCCGGTCGATTGTGCCGGCTTGGCAGCCCCAGCCGATTCCGCTGGCACGGACGATTCGTACGGGCGATTGAAGAACGGGTCGTCCGATGGGCGGAACGCCGGGCGCACGATCGTGTGATCAAGCACGCGGGCGCCGTTGCGGTCTTCGCGCTCGCGGGAGCGGCGGACTTCGCTGCGAGCGCGCTTTTCGTCGCGCTCACGGCGCTCACGGTCACGCGCCTGTTCGCCGGTCGGATCGAAATCAGCCAATTGCTCGCGCGGCAGGTTGCGCTTGATCAGCTTTTCGATGTCGGCCAGCAGGCGTTCATCGCCCGGGGCGAACAGCGACAGTGCATCACCGGAAGCACCGGCACGACCCGTGCGGCCGATACGGTGCACGTAGTCTTCTGCGTTGAACGGCAGGTCGAAGTTGATCACGCACGGCATCTGCGAGATATCGAGACCTCGCGCTGCCACGTCGGTGGCAACCAGCACATCCACGGTACCTTGCTTGAACGCTTCGAGCGTTTGCATGCGCTCGGTCTGCGTCTTGTCGCCGTGGATGGCGTTGGCGTTGATGCCTTCGCGCTCCAGCGCGCGCGCCAGGCGCGAGCAGCCGATCTTGCTGTTGGAGAACACGATGCACTGGCGCGGCAGGCCTTGCTCTGCGCGCTGGCGCAGCAGATGCACGAGCGCCGCCTGCTTGTGGTTGTCCGGCACGGTGTAGATAACCTGGCGGACGTTCTCTGCCGTGGCGTTGCTGCGTGCCACCTCGATCGTCTGCGGATGACGCAGGTAGCTGGCAGCCAGCTTCTTGATCTCGGGCGAGAACGTGGCCGAGAACAACAGCGTCTGGCGATGCGCCGGCAACAGGTTGATGATGCGCTGCAGGTCGGGCAGGAAGCCCATGTCGAGCATGCGGTCGGCTTCGTCCAGCACCAGCATGCGCACCTGCGACAGGTTCACGCTGCGCTGCTGCACGTGGTCGAGCAGACGGCCCGGCGTGGCAACGAGGATCTCGACGCCGCGGCGCAGTTGCTCCGTCTGCGGGTTCATGTCGACACCGCCGAACACGACGGCGCTGCGCAACGCCGTGTACTTCGCGTACTTGGCAACGTTGTCGTATACCTGGTCGGCCAGTTCGCGCGTGGGCGTGAGGATCAGCGCCCGCACCGGGTGGCGCGCCGGCGACGCGCTCGTGTTGGCTTCGGGCAGCAGGTTATGGATGATCGGCAGCGAAAACCCGGCGGTCTTGCCGGTGCCGGTTTGCGCGGCGCCCATGACGTCGCGGCCGGCAGTCACCACCGGAATGGCGGCAGCCTGAATGGGCGTGGGCTTGGTGTAACCGCTTTCGGTCAGCGCGCGGAGGACGTCCGGATGCAGGCCGAAGCTGTCGAATGTCACCGATTCATTGGCCGGCGCTTCAGACGCTTCAGACATCGTTGCAGTATTCATAGGGGGAGATGCGGCATGCCGGTTGGCATGGCGGCGCGCCAGACCCAAGCGGAAAACCCCGCGTGCGGCTCGCGCAAAGCGTTAAAAATCAAAAGTTTATCACGTGAGACCCCGCGCGGGATGGATGATCGGCCACCCAGGCCAACGCCGGCGCCACAGCCGCCTTGACACGGATCAAGTGTGGCGGGCACGCGCTGCGCGACCATCGGGGCATTCCAACCGCGCCCCGTCCTCTCTCATGGTCACCACGCTTTACGAAACGCTCGAGCATGTCTGCCTGATGTTTTCGGATCTGGTCGACGATCACGACGACCTGCCAGTGCAGACCAACCAGTTCCTCATCGTCGATCACGGCCACGGCGCCCTGATCGATCCGGGCGGCCAGATGACCTACAACGCGCTGTTTCTGGCGATGAACCGGTACTTCCCGCCCAAGCAGCTCGACTATGTGCTGGCCTCGCATGCGGACCCGGACATCGTCGCCTCGGCGGGAAGGTGGCTGACGAGTTCCAGCTGCGACATCCTGATCTCGCGCGTATGGGAGCGTTTTCTGCCGCATTTCTGCACCGTCGGCAAGACCGAGGGCCGCATCGTGCCGATCCCGGATACGGGCATGGCGATTCCGCTGGGGCAATCGCATCTGCTGGCGGTGCCGGCGCATTTCCTGCATTCGGAAGGCAATTTCCAGTTCTACGATCCGGTGTCGCGCATCCTGTTCTCGGGCGACCTGGGGGCATCGATGGTGCATGCCAACGTAGCCGCCAAACCCATTGAAGATTTTGATGCACACCTTCCGCTGATGGCGCCCTTCCATCGCCGCTACATGAGCGGCAACCGCGTGTGCCGCCTGTGGGCGCAGATGGTGCGCGGGCTGGAAATCGAATGGATCGTGCCGCAGCACGGCCAGCCCTTCCGCGGGAAGGCCATGGTCAACCGGTTCATCGATTGGGTGGAAACGCTCGACTGCGGCATCGACCTGATGACGCCGGAGATCTTCCGGCTGCCCGCCTTGCCGAGCGCAACTGCTGGCGCAGCGCTCAGGACGCGGGTTTAGCAGCCAAGCTCGGGGCGGCCGGCAGGATGATCTTCATCATGGCGCCCGACAGCTCAACCGCCAGCACCTCGGCATCGATGCGCGACGGGTCATGCCACGTGTACATGAAGCCCATGACGCCGCCCATCGAGTGCGCCGCGACCCGGGCATCGCCAAAGTCGAACACGCCGGCGCGCTTGCCCTCGTCGAGCAGCGCATAGAGATCGCGGTAGTAACCTCGCGACATGCCGTGCAGCCACTCCACCGTTTCGGGGCGCAGGTACTGCCGATCGCGATACGTCAGTGCGGCGGCGTAGTGGCAATCGATGCAACGGCGCGCCATTTCCAGCAGACACGCCTGCAAGCGTTCTCGCACGGGCAGCGCCGGGTCGGCGGTTTCACGGATGGCCGACAGACAGATCTGCGCGGCCTCGCGGCACAGGATGTCGAAGATCTCGTACTTGTCGGTGAAGTAGTAGTACACCGCCGGTTTTGTCACGCCGAGCGCGTTGCACAGGTCGCTCATCGTCATGCCGGCATAGCCTTTGGTGAAGAAAAGCTGCGCGGCTGTATCGAGAATCTGCCGGCGACGAGCCTCCTGCCGCTCGGCGATGTGCGGGCGCGTGGCCGGCGGTGTGACGCCCGGGGCTGCGGAAGCGTCGGTTTCAGCAGACGGTTGCACGTCGGGAACGGCAGATTTGCGGACGATGGACATGACACATATTTTCGCATGTCGCCCGCGTATGCGCCGTGGCATGTGCGCATCTTGGCGACACCATCGTTCTCAAATGCTTGACGCATCAAAGAACGCTTTCTATATTCATACCCGTTGGTATAAAAAATTACTTCTCAGTATAGATAGTGCGGCGCCGCATCGCGCACGCACTGCACAACCCGACGGAGACAAGCTTTGGCGATGGACGAGTCCGAGTATCTCGGCCGCGTTCGCGCGCTCTGGGCGCGCGCATGGCCGGTCGATACCCCACGTGAGCCGCATTACCCGATCGGGCGCACAGCCCTCACCGACTATCTGCGGCACTGGGCGCGCACCACACCAGACAAGCCGGCCATCCACTTCTACGGGCACGATACGACGTTCGCCCAGCTTGATGATCTCTCCGACCGCTTTGCCGCGCTGCTCGCGCAACACGGCATTGGCACGGGCGACCGGGTGGCAGTGTTCCTGTCGAACTGCCCGCAATTCAATGCGGTCTTCTTTGGCATCCTAAAGCTTGGCGCCGTGTATGTGCCGATCAGCCCGCTGTCCCAGCGCGCGGAGTTGATGCATGCGCTGCGCGACGCGACACCGCGCGCCATCGTCACGCTGGACCGCCTCATGCCGCTGGTGCGTGACGTGCGGGCCGAAACATCGGTCGAGCACGTCTTCGTCACGCGCTATGCAGACGTGCTCCCTGCACAGCCGACGTTGCCGCTCCCGGCAATGCTGACCGAACCATCACTGGCCTGCGACGATGCAATCGATTTGTTGCCTGCATTGGCACAGACCACGCCGATCCCCCTGCCGCCTGGCTCGCTGGATGCGGTTGCCGCGCTCAACTACACGGGCGGCACGACCGGGCTGCCCAAGGGCTGCATCCACACGCAGGGTGACATGGTGGATATGGCGGCCGCGTTCTCGGCCGTCTCGCTGCGCGCCGATGCCGACACCGTCATGCTCAGCTTCTATCCGCAGTTCTGGATTGCCGGGGAGAACACCGGACTGATCTTCCCTGCCTTCCTTGGCGTGCCGCTGGTGTTGCTCGCGCGCTGGGATGCGGAGGCCTTCATGGCCGGCGTGCAGCGCTATCGGGTGACCAATGGCTCGATGCTTGTCGACAGCGCGGCCGAGGTGATGGCGCACCCGCGTGTGCATGCTTACAACCTGCGCTCGCTGCGGCATACAGGCGTGTCGTCGTTCGTAAAGAAGCTGAACCCCGAATACCGCCGCGCATGGCGTGAACTGACGGGCTCGATGATGGCCGAGAGCGCCTGGGGCATGACCGAAACGCAGACCTGCAACAGCTTCACGCTCGGCATGCAGGATGATGATTTCGATCTGCGCTCCCAACCGATTTTCGTGGGCTTGCCGGTGCCGGGCACCGACTTCAAGATCTGCGATTTCGACACGCACGAACTGATGCCGATCGGCGCCGAGGGCGAACTCTGCGTGCGCACGCCGACGCTGCTCAAAGGCTACTGGAACAAGCCCGACGCCACCGCGCAAACACTGCGTAACGGCTGGTTCCACACCGGCGATATCGGCTGCATCGACGAACACGGTTATGTCCACTACCTCGGCCGCCGCAAGGAAATGCTCAAGGTCAACGGCATGAGCGTGTTCCCGGCGGAGATCGAAGCCCTGCTCGGCAAACATCCGGCCGTCCTCGGTTCTGCCGTGATAGGCCGCGCCGACGAGCAGCGCGGCCAACTTCCCGTAGCCTTCGTGATGCTGCGCCCCGAGGCCATCGGCACATTGGACGACGCTACGCTCACCGGTTGGTGCCGCGAAAACATGGCCGTCTACAAGGTGCCCATCGTGCGCATCGTCGACGCGCTGCCACTCACAGCCACCGGCAAGGTGCGCAAGCAGGATCTCGCGCCGCTGGCAGAACAGCTCTAACCCACGCTTGCTCCATGACGTTTCGCAAACTGCTGATCGCCAATCGCGGCGAGATCGCCATTCGCATTGCCCGCGCAGCCGCCACGGTGGGCTTGCCCTCCGTCGCCATCTACTCCGAAGACGATCGCGACGCGCTGCATCCACTACGAGCCGATGAAGCCGTACCCCTGCCCGGCACGGGCCCGCGCGCATACCTGGACGGGGCAGCCATCCTTGCCGCCGCACGCGCCGCCGGCGCCGATGCCATCCATCCCGGCTATGGCTTCCTGAGCGAGAGCGCCGCCTTCGCGCGCCAGTGCGCACAGGCCGGCGTGCAGTTCGTCGGACCACCTCCGCGTGTGCTCGACCTCTTCGGAGACAAGGCACGCGCGCGGGCCCTTGCGCGCGAGGTTGGCATTCCCATCGTCAACGGCACGCAAGGCGCGACCACGCTGGAAGATGCGCGCGCCTTCTTCGCCGCGCTGCCGCCCGCGCACGGCATGATGATCAAAGCCGTGGCCGGCGGCGGCGGACGCGGCATGCGTGCGGTGCACGATGCGCAGGCGATTGCCGAGGCGTATGCGCGTTGCGTGTCCGAAGCCACCGCCGGCGGCGTCGGGGATGTCTATGTCGAAGCGCTGGTGCCCGCACCGCGCCACATCGAGATTCAAATCGTTGCAGATGCACAGGGCCACGTGACACATCTCGGCGAGCGCGAATGCAGCCTGCAGCGCCGTCACCAGAAGCTGATCGAGATCGCACCGAGCCCGGCGTTGGACGAAACGCTGCGTGCGCGCATCGCTGAGGCTGCCGTCACGCTCGCCAAAGCTGCGGGCTACAGCGGCATCGGCACGTTCGAGTTCCTCGTAGAAGGCGCGGGCACGCCGCACGCCACGTTCTATTTCATGGAAGCCAACCCGCGCGTGCAAGTCGAACACACCGTCACGGAAATGGTGACGGGCGTCGACTTGGTGACGACCCAACTGGCGCTGGCGCAAGGTGCGTCGCTCACAGACTTGGGGCTTGCTCGGCCGATCGCGCCACGCGGCCATGCCGTGCAAGTGCGCATCAATGCAGAGACCCTCGATGCAGGGGGGCAGCCGCATCCATCCACCGGCACGCTCACCACATTCGAACCGCCCAACGGCCCAGGCGTGCGCGTCGACACCTGCGGCTATGCGGGCTACCGACCGAACCCGCGCTTCGATTCGCTGCTGGCCAAACTGATCGTCCACGCACCGCAGGGCACGCATGCGCAGACGCTGACGCAAACGTATCGCGCGCTGTGCGAGTTCCGCATCGAAGGGCTGGCGACGAACAAGCGGTTGCTGCAAGACCTGCTGCGCGACGCCGATGTGCAGGCCAACGCCGTGCACACGCAGTTTCTGGATGCAAAGCTCGCCGAGCTGGCCGCCGGCAACGGCGAAGCGCATCCCACCCTGCACGCCGCGTCGATAGCCGCCCCCGACCTGACACCGACAGCCTCATTCGTCGACACGCTTCCTGACGATGCCGATCTCGTCACCGCGCCCATGGATGGCGCGCTCATCCAGCTCAATGCAGAAGCCGGTGCCACCGTCGCGCGCGGCGAGGTGCTGGCCGTGATTGAAGCGATGAAGATGGAACACGTCGTCATCGCGTCCGCCGCCGGCCGTGTGTTGCAAGTCTGCGCAAAGCCGGGCGCAACAGTGCGGGAAGGCCAGCCGCTGGCGGTGCTCCAGCCTGGCGACGCGCAACACGAGGCCGCGGCAACCGAGGCCGAGATCGACCTCGACCGCATTCGCCCCGACCTGCAAACCGTCATCGACCGCCATGCATTCGGCCTCGACGCGCACCGCCCGGATGCCGTCGCGCGCCGCCGCAAGACCGGTCAACGCACCGCGCGCGAGAACATCGCACACCTGTGCGACGCAGACTCGTTCATCGAGTACGGCGCACTCGCCATCGCAGCACAACGCCAACGGCGCGCCCTGGATGACTTGATTCGTTCGACACCGGCCGACGGCATCATCACCGGCATTGGCACCGTCAACGGCACGCACTTCCCGGATCAGGACGCGCGCTGCATGGTGCTCGCGTATGACTACACCGTGCTGGCAGGCACGCAGGGCACCTTCAACCACAAGAAGACCGACCGCGCACTGGAGTTGGCGCAGCAATGGAAGCTGCCCGTTGTGCTGTTTGCCGAAGGCGGCGGCGGCCGGCCGGGCGACACTGAAAAGCGCGGCGTCAGCGGCCTGGACTGCCCGACCTTCATCCATTTCGCGCGCTTGTCGGGGCTGGTGCCGACCGTCGGCATCGTGTCGGGCCGCTGCTTTGCAGGCAATGCCGCGCTGCTGGGATGTGCTGACGTGATCATCGCCACGCGCGACGCGACCATCGGCATGGGTGGCCCCGCCATGATCGAAGGCGGTGGCCTTGGCGTATACGCGCCCGAGGAGGTCGGCCCCGTGAGCGTGCAGGCGCCCAATGGCGTGATCGATGTCCTGGTCGACGACGAGACCGAAGCCGTGGACGCCGCGCGCCGTTACCTGAGCTACCTCCAGGGGCCACTCACCCACTGGGACGCCGGCGACGTGCGCCACCTGCGCCACGTGATTCCAGAAAACCGCATGCGCAGCTATGACATGCGCGCCGTGATCGACGCATTGGCCGACACCGGCTCCGTGCTGGAGCTGCGCCAGGCCTTTGGCGTGGGCATCATCACCGCGCTGATCCGCATCGAGGGCCGCGCCTTCGGTTGCCTCGCCAACAACCCGCGCCACCTGGGCGGCGCCATCGATTCTGCAGCGGCTGACAAGGCGTCGCGCTTCATGCAACTGTGCAACGCGTTCGATCTGCCCATCGTCTCGCTGTGCGACACGCCGGGTTTCATGGTGGGGCCGGAGGCGGAAAAGACCGCCACCGTGCGCCACGTCAGCCGCATGTTCGTGACGGCCGGAAACTTGCGCGTGCCCTTCTTCACCGTCGTGCTGCGCAAGGGCTACGGGCTTGGGGCGATGGCCATGGCCGCGGGCGGCTTCCACGCGCCGTTCTTCACCGCGTCGTGGCCGAGCGGCGAATTTGGCGGCATGGGCATCGAAGGCGCCATCCGCCTGGGTTACCGCAAGGAACTGGAAGCGGTCGAAGACCCCGCAGAACGCGAGGCGCTGTTCCGGAAGATGGTCGATGCTGCTTATGAGGAAGGCCGCGCGCTCAACATCGCCAGCTATCTCGAGATCGACGCGGTGATCGATCCGGCCGATACGCGCCGCTGGCTGTTGCGCGGGCTGCAATCGGCGCCCCCTGCGCCGCCGCGGCACGCGCGCGACCCAGCCACGCGCCGCTTCATCGACACCTGGTAGACGAGAACACCCACAAGGAGGCGACATGCCCGCAGTGATCCGCTTTGCCTGTCCGTTGACCGCATTGGCGTGTGCTGGAGCGTTGTGGTTTGCACCACTGGCGTACGCCGCAGACCCCGCGCCGATCAAGGTGGCGTTCATCGATCAGTTGAGTGGGCCGCTCTCGAATGTGGGCGAGCAGTTTCTGGCGAATCTAAAGCTCGGCATTGACGACGCCAACGCGCAACCGCAAGGGGTGCTCAACGGTGCGCGTTACGCGCTGTCGACCTACGACAACAAGCTGTCGGCGCAAGACAGTCTGTCGGCGCTGCAGAGCGCCATCGATGCCGGCGCGAAGATCGTCTTCACCGGCGGCTCGGGCTCGTCCGTGGTGGCGGCCATGGTGGATGCCGCCACCAAGCACAACGAGCGCAATCCGGCCAAGCGCGTGCTGATCATCAACTACGCGTCGATCGACCCCGACCTGACCGGCGCACATTGCAGCTTCTGGCATTTCGCCACCGAGGCCAACACGGCGATGAAGATGCGCGCGCTGGCCAACTTCGTCAAAACGCAGCCCGATATCCGCAAGGTCTATTCGCTGAACCAGGACTACGCGCACGGCCGGCTGTGGGCGTCACTGGGCAAGCAGATGATCTCGGCCGTGCGACCCGACGTGCAGTTCACCGGAGAGACGCTGCACCCGATCGGCAAGGTGAAGGACTTCGCGCCCTACGTCTCGAAGGCCAAGGCGACAGGCGCCGACACGCTTCTCACCGGCAACTGGGGGCAAGACCTGAACCTGCTCATCAAGGCAGCGGGCGACATGAGCTACGACGTGCGCTATCTGAACCACAGCGGCGCAGGCGCCCCGGGCACAGTACTGGCCGTTTCACAGGCCAAGATCGGCAAGGTGACATGGGTATCGGAATGGACGCCCGGCAACGGCAACGCGCAACTGATGCAGATGGATGCGCGTGTGCGCCAGACGCCCGCCGGTGAACACTTCGCCCCGCGCACCGTGTTGTCCGTCGAACTGGTGACGGACGCCATTCGCAAAGCCAATTCCACCGACCCGCTGAAGATTGCGCTGGCGCTGGAAGGCATGCAGAAACGGAGCTTCCTGGGCGATGTCACGATGCGCAAGGCCGACCACCAGTTGCTGCTGCCGCAGGTGGTATCGACGATCGCGCCGGTGGACGGGACGACCGTCAAGGTCGGCTACGACGGCACCCAATGGGGCCACAGGACCGAGAGCACGACCGCGGCCAAAGACCTGGACCTGCCAACCACTTGCAAGATGAAGCGGCCGGCAGGCGCTTGACGGAGCCACCCGGGATCAGTCAGCGCGGTCCGTGCGCAGCGGGCCGTACTCGATCGGCACCCACGCGAAGGCGTTGCCGTCGCGGCGCACGTGCCCCAGCCCCGGGAACGGCAGATGTGCACCGGCCACCCAGAGCTTGTCCCGCGCCGCTTCTGCAAACAGCTTGCGGCGCGAGGCAACGGCCGCTTTCTTGTCGACGTCGTATTCGAAAGCGACCTCGGGGTGCTGGAACTGCACCGCGTGGCTGTGGACGATATCGCCCCACACCAGCAGGCTGTGCCCCTTCGAGGCAAACAGATAACCGCTGTGCCCCGGCGTATGCCCGTTGGCGACCACCGAGCGTACGCCCGGCACCACCTCGTCGCCCGGCTTGAACTGCTTGAGCTTGCCAGCCGCCGCATACGGCGCCACCGAGTCGCGCGCCATCTTGAAGAATGGCAGCATGTCGTTCGGCTTGGACGCGGCAATCGTTTCGCTCAACCAGAAATCGGCTTCGGGCGCGGCCACATACACCTGCGCATTCGGAAAGGCCGGCTGGCCTTGCGGCGTCACGAGGCCACACGCGTGGTCCGGATGCAGGTGCGTCAGGAGCACGGCGTCAATCTGCTCGGGCTGGTAGCCCGAGGCACGGACGTTTCCGGGCAGGCCGCCCATCGTGGGGCCAAAGCAGATGCCCGAACCCGTATCGACGAGGATGCGCTTGGCGCCCGTGTCGATCAGGAAGCCGTTCACCGCCGTCTGCATGCCTGGCGTGTTCGATACAAACATCCGAGCCAGCAGACTCTGCACTGATTGCGCATTCAGGCCGAGCAAGGTCTTGGCAGGCAGATCGGTGTAGCCGTCGTAGAGGGCAGTCACAACGTCGTCGCCCAGCGCCATGCGGTAATAGCCTGGCACCTGGGTGCGTTGTTGCGTAGCGGCGGTGGTAACAGCGGTGGCGGCTGCGGCTGATGCTGCAGTTTGGGCGTGGGCGAATCCGATGGACGCTGCCATCGCGGCGGCCACGGCGGCAGAGGTGAGCAAACGCATGTCTTGGCTCCTGGAAAAGACCGCTGCCCCGGTGCAGCGGCGCAGCGGCGCAGCGGCGCAGCGGCGCAGGCCGGATCATGCCACTGCCCCAGCACATTGCGTTGCCGCCATTGGCGACAGGGGTATTGCCCAGAGAAAAATACGGCCCGCAAAAAGAAACAAGGCCCGACATGCCGGGCCCCTGCTTCAGACCAATCGACGGCGGCTGCGCAACCGCCCGTCAACCGGGTACGCGCTTACTGCACGTGGAACTTCGGCGTCGACACCACCGTGCCGCTCACCGTGCAGTCGGGCGTGAGCAATGCGTTGGTGAACGTGAGCGACGAGTTCGGATCGTTCCAGGCGGTCACGACCTTGCTCGGGCCACAGCTGCCCAGCAGGAACACGCTGACCCCCGCGTTGTTGATCGACAGCTGGGTGGTGCTGTCTGCCTGGCCGGTCCACGGGGTCGTTCCCGAGATGAGGCCGCACGTCCCGCCGCCGGTAAACGATGTAGACGTGATGTTGACGATGCCCGAAGGCGTGATCGTGCCGGTGAAGGTCGCTGTGCAATTGGCGCTGATGGAGCCCTTGGACAACGTGGTCTGGCCGGTCACCGAGAACGGCTCGCCGTTCGGGTTCATGGCTTGACCATCGACACGCGAAACGGTGACGGCAAGTGCGGGTGTGGCTGCTACGGTGGCAAGTGCGAGTGCAACTGCAAGAGATACGACTTTACGTGTGCTCATTTATTGCCTCACTAGAACTGACGGTAGAAACCGCCTTCAGAATGCGGCGCAAACCGGTTCCCGCTCGATTCACGCCGCGCCGATTAGCCAGGCGCAGACAGCCGACCGGCTAAAACTTGTACGACACCCCTACGAACGTGATGATCGGATTGGCCTTGAGCGTGGTCTTGGTGGTGGCCAGCGTGGTACCGTCCGCCGCCTTGATGACGGTCGCCGCTTCGGTCTTGAGCGGCAGGTACGAGACCGTTGCCGTCAATGCCCAGCGCTGGTTGATCGCATAGCTCGCACCCAGGTTGAAGATCGGCGCCCACGAGGAGGACGATTTCCCTTCGACATACGTCGGCCCCGGCTTGCCCGCCCCCGCTGCCAGCACGCTGCCCAGTTCGCGATTCACTGCCGCCGCAAAGTACGGGTTCAGCTCGATATTGGTAAAGAAGCTGTAGACCACGCCCACGCCCACGAACGGACGGAACTGCGATTGCGCGTGCCCGAAGTACCACTGCAGGATGACCCCGGGGCTCCATTGCCGCGCCTTGCGCACGGCCGGCTGGTTGGACGGATCGTCCAGATCGACGTGGCCGAGTGCGCCTGCGGGGCCCGGCGCGCGGATCACGCCATGCCCCGTCAGCTTGAATTCGGGCGGCACGCCGGCAATCGTGGTCAGCGCAATGTTGTCGGTAAAGAAGTGCGTGAGCGTCAGGCCCAGCGTGTTGGCGTTGCTCACGCGCAGCCCGCTGTTGGGCGATGTGAAGCTGCCCGGCAAGCGCAGCGGATCATTGATCGGCGCATTGATCACGCTGGTGGTCAGGTTGTTGCTCGAGTCCTGCGGCATGATGTGGAACCAGCCCACCGTCGCGACGTTGTCACCGGCCTGCTGCGCCATGGCACCTGCGGATGCGCAGGCCACCACCAATGCGACAGTCAGTTGTTTCATGATGCTTCCTCCTGTTGTTCTGAGCGGAGCGCGGTCGTTTGTGCCGCGCCCCGTGGCGTGTTATTCCGGAAACGTCACTGCACGAAGGCGCCCACGGTGAAGTACGGGTTCTTCGTATCGCTCATGTCCAGGAAGCCGAAGGTCTTGCCGGTGAAGATCAGCTTGCCCGTCGGGGCCGAGCCCGCCGGTGCGCTCGTCTGCGTGGTGCGGATCACGCCCGGGACGGTCTGCGTGAAATCCAGGTTCAGCGGTCGCGCCAGCGCTGCCTGCGATGCGTTGAACGGATCGAGCATCGTGGCCTGCGTACCCACCAGCGCCGTGGCGCGGTAGTTGAACGTGCTATCCACACCCGTGTATTCGCCGTCTTGCGAGCCCTGCGCGATGTTGCCAACCGGCGCCATGATGGAAATGCCGGACTCGTCATCCGCCACCGGCGGCCCGGCGGTCAGATCGGAGTTGGCCGCTCCCACGCGGATGAAGATCGGCACGAGCTGGCCATAGAGCCTGCCCACGATCATCACGCCCTTGCCCGCCTTGGTCGGATCCAGCGACGACACCGTTGCCGGCACCTGCGGCTGATAGTTCAACGTGGTGAAGGCCGGCGCATCGCCGCGCAGCGTCAGCTTCTGGTTGACCGTCGCGCTTGACGTCAGGCACGCGCCGCCGTTCTTCACGCCCAGGTTGTCGCACTCGGTGTAGGTGCCGTCCGCGTTGATGGTGAATCGCGCATCGACCGCCTGCTGCGAGAAGCTCTGCGACGGCACCTGGTGGTAGCCGAGCTGGTTGTAGTTGCCCGCGATCTTGTTCAGGTCGGTCTCGGTGTTCGAAAAGCTGATGAACGGGTAATACGGGAACGTGGTCTGCGCAATCTTGCCCACGCCGACAATGCCGTCGAACTGGATCGTCGCTCCCGGAATCGTGCCGCCCAGCACACCCTGCCCCAGGAAGAACCGCGCCGGACGGCTCGGATCAAGGCTGGCGTTATTCAGGCGGAACGCGCACTGGTTCAGCTTCTCGGTCGGAAGCGCCGTCTCTTGCGTGAGCGTGCCGGTCTGCACGTTGTTGGGCGCCGTATCGCGCGTGGGCGCAACGGTGCCAGTCTTGACCGGAATCGGTGACGCCAGGTACGTGATCTGGTACGTCATCTTCGTCGTGTCGAGCTGCACCTTCACGAGTTCGCCCGAACCCGAGCCGCCGGTGAACACGGTGTTGTAATCGATGGCCTGCGGACACAGGCGTTGGATCACCGGAGCCGGCGAATCATCTCCGCCGCCTCCGCATGCTGTCACCATCGGCGCGCAAGCGAGCACGACCAACCATTTACGCCATTGCATTTGCGTCTCCTCCATGTTGTTGTTCAGCCGCGGCAGCGCAGCGTGCACAGGTCACGCACGCCGCCGCATGTGGTTTCGTTGCTGCGCGCCTCACTGGACGAATGCGCCGACCGTGAAGAACGGGTTGTACTTGTTGTTGTTCATGAGCATTGCGTACACATTGCCCACCTTGACGGCCACGCCCGTGTCGCCCGCCTTGAACAACGCAACGTTGCCGCTGGCGCCCTGCGCGTTGAAGTCGTTCTGCGCCGTCACGATCAACTTGCCCGGCGCGCTTTGCGTGTAGTCGAGGCCGAACTGCGCCGTCACACGGGAAGTGAGCGGGTTGATGAAAGCCGCGGCGCCGTTCTGGAACAGCGTGGAGGTGTAGTTGGCGGCGAGCGTCGACACGGCCGTGCCATCGCTGCAATTGCCGGCATTGGCGTGGAAGAAGCCACCGCTGAAGGAGCCCGACAGCTCCGGGTGATCGACCGTCGCGTTCAAGCCGTTGCCGCTGGCAGGCGCACCGCTCGGGCCGTTGTTGGTGACCACGCCGCAGGCCGAGCCGCTGGTTGCCCCAACGTAGCCGCCCTTGAGCGCGTTGGCCGGGATCGCCGTTGCCGGCGACAGGATCGAGATGCCAATCTGGTCGTCCGCCACCGAAGCCAGCAGGTTCGTCGCGTCGCTATGCGAATAGCCGACGCGGATCATCACCGGCACCACCTGCCCGTTGAGCTTGCCGGCAATCAGAATGCCCTTGGCTTGGCTCGGCGCCAGCAGCACCAGCGGCGAGACTTGGCCGACATACGGATACGGCACGCTGCTGCTGGTCGGGTTGCTGACAAACACGTTGTCCTGCGAGCCATCGGTGTTCTGGCGCAACGTCCACGGTGTGCCTGTCGTGTGGCATGAATAGTCGATGCCTTCCGACGTACACGAGCCGTCCGCATTCAACGTTTGCGTCCAGTTGACGGCGTCAGGTTGCCAGCCTTGCGGCGCCGAAGTCTGGTTGCCCGAGCCCGTGGGCGTTACGTGCACGCCGACCTGGTTGTAGCGCCCTGCGACCTGCGAGAAATCCGTCACCGTTTCGGAGAAGCCGAGGAACGGATAGAAATCAAACGTTCGCGAAGGCACTGCGCCAATCACCACGCCGGGAATCGGCTGGATGCCGGCGAACTGAATGGTCGCCCCAGGAATGCCGCCCCCCACGATGCCCTGGCCGACAAACAGCATCGGCGGGTCTTGTGGATTGACGGTGATGGCGTAGCTGTTGTCGGCCGTCTTGCCCGACTGCAGCACGAAAGCGCAGCGGTTCTGCTCGGGGGTGGGCAAGTTGGTTGGATGGACGAAGGTACCGTCGATGGTCAACCCCTTGCGGGTCGTATTGATCTGGCCCGCCGAGGTCGGCACCGACGACTCCAGGAACTGCATCTGGTACGTGTTCTTGCTCGTGTCGAATTTGACCTTGATGTACTCGCCGCTGCCCGAGCCGCCGGTGTACGTGGTCGTGTAATCCAGCGCGGCCGGGCACAGACTGGTCGGCGTGCTGGGCGTGGTGTTCGCTCCGCTGGGTGGGCAAGAGCTGCCCGAGCACTGGGCCACATCTGACGAGCCGGGGTCGTCCGCCCCGCCGCACCCGCCAATAAACGGCATGGCAACCATGCAACTGGTTGCCATGACAACAAAAAGATGACGTCGACTACCCATGGTTGTCTCCTCACGTTTTGGAACTTGTTGTGTTTTGGGCCGGCGAATGTGTGCAACAGCCGGTCAATACCCCGTCTGCCGGCGAACGACAGCCGACAGCGCACGACCTGCCCCGTCGGCAGATCGACCTGCAAACCACAAAGAAACGACGGACGTGCTTTGGGCGCGTTACCCGACGGTCAGCCGGGTATCACGCAGATCGGCTGGGTGCCGATCCCAAAAACAATCGGGGTCATGCTGCTAGCGTGGCCGAGCCTCGCCACCGCTGCTGCAGTGACGACGATGGCGATGACGCGCGTGGGCACGCGCAGAAGCGGAATGCTGGAATGGCCCGTTTTTGAATGCGTAACATCCTGTGTCTCCGAAGGGTACGCTACTGGCTATTTACTTATCGTTATGGCCGAAACTATGGTCTGCCCAGAGTATGAAGTAAATAGAGATTTCATTCAAAACACGGTACGCAATCCCCCGCACAAGCAGGCGCGGCGCGGTTTGGCAGCTTTTCAAACGAGGGAATGAAACCCGTTTCGTTTGAAGCGTTTTAAACTACCCCCCCTCTGGTGGGGGAATGCCGGCGCAATGCTGTTATTCAATTATGTCGAAATGAATATATTTCGTCGGGAGCATGCGCAGTAGCAAAATACGATCCCGAGACAGTCACGCGCGCAAGACAAGAGAAAGCCGCCACATAAAAATGGCCCACGAACGCGGTGAAGGAAAAAAGAAAAGGCGGGAGAAGAAGGATGGTGGGCCGGGTGGGATTCGAACCCACGGTGTCCTTTCGGAGGCGGATTATGAGTCCGCTGCCTGCAACCAGCACGGCGTCCGGCCCTGGAACACGAGAAAAAAAGAGACCCGGCGCTTAGGCCGGGCCTCGTGCAGGATTTTACCTGAAAGTGGGCGCAAGCCCACTCGGAAAATCGCCTGCTTCGCTACAGAATCAGCTTCCTTCGAGGAAGCTCTTCAGCTTGTCCGAACGGCTCGGATGGCGCAGCTTGCGCAGTGCCTTCGCCTCGATCTGACGGATACGCTCGCGGGTCACGTCGAACTGCTTGCCGACTTCTTCCAGCGTGTGGTCGGTGCTCATTTCGATACCGAAGCGCATGCGCAGCACCTTGGCTTCGCGCGGCGTCAGCGAGTCGAGCACGTCCTTCACCACACCGCGCATGGAACCATGCAGCGCCGCTTCGGCCGGGGCCAGCGTGTTCGTGTCCTCGATGAAATCGCCCAGATGAGAGTCGTCGTCGTCCCCGATCGGCGTTTCCATGGAGATCGGCTCCTTCGCGATCTTCATGATCTTGCGGATCTTGTCTTCCGGCATCTCCATCTTCTCGGCCAGCGTTGCCGGATCCGGCTCGTTGCCGGTTTCCTGCAGGATCTGACGCGAGATGCGGTTCATCTTGTTGATCGTCTCGATCATGTGCACCGGAATACGGATGGTGCGCGCCTGGTCGGCGATCGAACGCGTGATGGCCTGACGGATCCACCACGTGGCGTACGTCGAGAACTTGTAGCCGCGACGGTATTCGAACTTGTCCACCGCCTTCATCAGGCCGATGTTGCCTTCCTGGATCAGGTCGAGGAACTGCAGACCGCGGTTCGTGTACTTCTTGGCGATCGAGATCACCAGACGCAGGTTGGCCTCGGTCATCTCTCGCTTGGCCTCACGGGCGCGGCGCTCGCCTTCCGACATCTTGCGATTGACGTCCTTCAACTCGGTCAGCGGCAGCACCACGCGTGCTTGCAGGTCGATCAGCTTCTGCTGCAGTTCGTGCACGGCCGGCACGTTACGCTCGACGATGGTGCTATACGGCTTGCCGTCAGCCACCACGGTCTCGATCCACTTCAGGTTGGTCTCGTTGCCCGGGAAGCGCGCAACGAAGTCGCCGCGCGGCATCCCGCACTTATCGACCACAATGTTCAGGATGGCCCGTTCGAGCTTGCGCACTTCGTCCACCTGGCCTCGCAGCGTGTCGCACAGGCGCTCGACGTTGCGTGCCGTGAAGCGGATCGTCATCAGCTCGGCCTGGATGGCCTCCTGTGCCTTCACGTAAGGCTTGGACTTGTAGCCTTCCTTCTCGAACGCACGGCGCATCTTGTCGAACTGCTCACCGATCACACCAAACTTGATCAGCGCAGCCTGCTTGAGCTCTTCGAGCTGACGGGCCGAAGCTGCGGCAGCGCCGGCACCTTCATCGTCCTCGTCTTCCTCTTCGTCGCCCTCTTCTTCGGCCTCTTCTTCCTCGAATTCCTCTTCTTCCTCGGCAGCAGCAGCGGCCTCGGCTTCAGCGTTCGGGTCGATCAGGCCGTCGATGAATTCGTCGATCTTGGATTCATCGTTGGCGACGCGCTCGCCCATGGCGAGGATTTCCGAAATGGTGACCGGGCAGGCCGAGATGGCCATGACCATGTCTTTCAGGCCGGCTTCGATGCGCTTGGCGATTTCGATTTCGCCTTCGCGCGTGAGCAGCTCGACCGTGCCCATTTCGCGCATATACATGCGCACCGGGTCGGTCGTGCGGCCGAATTCGGAGTCAACCGTCGACAGCGCGGCTTCGGCTTCTTCTTCAGCCTCTTCTTCCGTGGTCACGGAAGGCGCGTTGTCGTTCAGGAGCAGCGTTTCGGCGTCCGGAGCCTGCTCGTACACGGCAACGCCGATGTCGTTGAGCGTGGCGACCAACGTTTCCATCGACTCCACGTCGACCATGTCGTCGGGGAGGTGGTCGTTGATTTCGGCGTAGGTCAGGTAGCCGCGCGATTTGCCCAGCTTGATCAGCGCCTTGAGCTTCTGGCGGCGGGCCTCAAGCTCTTCTTCCGAACCGCCTTGCTGCGAGGCAGCGAATTCCTTGAGCAGGGCTTTTTCCTTGGCCTTGCGGTCACGGGCCTTCAGCTTTTCGGTTTTCGGTGCCGGAGCGGCGGGGGTGTCAAATTCTTCAGTCACGTCCGTGCTGCTGTCGTCGTCTGCCTGCGTCTCTGCCTTGGGCTTGCGGCCGCGCTTTTTGGGCTCGGCTGCTGCCTCGGCGCGGGGCGCAGGAGGAGTTGTAGGGGTGGCCCCTGCCTGGGCGATGCGCTTGGTGTCTTCCGCGGTTGCCTTGGCTGGCTTGGCTGCGGTGCTGGTACGAGCGGTACCCGTCTTGGTTGCGCCTGCGCTGGCTGGGGTCTGCTTGCTCTCGACTTCGGTAACTTTCGATTTCGCCACGGTGGTTGTCTTGCCCTTGAGTGCGACGGAAGCGGCTGTGCCGCCAGGTCTGGCGCTCGTGCTCATCGACGTCGAGACCTTGCCTGAGGTTGAAGATTGGATCGCGCCCTTTGTGCGCGCTGTCGGTTTGACAGTCTTGGCGGCGACGGTGATATCGGCGGTCTGGCGCGGCTGGGTTTTCCCCGTCTTTGCCGGCGCAGTGGCCTTAACTCCTGTCGATCCCGCCTGCCCCATATGGGTCCGACCATTCGCGACTTTCGCCGTTCCCGCTGTAGTCTTTCCTCCTCCCGAGCCGCGCGCCGATGAGGATCGCGTGGCAGAAACAGAAGCAGGACTGGCCTTGGAACCGGCCTTCGCGGAGGTCTTCACCTTCACCATGGGCACGCTCACTCCCCCAAAAATGGGAAAAAGGACTTGCAATCCAAACCGGTTATTGTAGCACGCCCGACTAAGCCGGTCTAAACGAAAATCGGGTTTTCGCCTGAAAAATCAAGGGGCTACCCGCAATTGCCCGCCCCGCTTGGAGCTTGGCTCTGCGGCCTATGCGCTACACGAGCTGCCGACGGCGGCTGATTTCGCCCACCAGCCAGCGCATGCGCTCCTTGTCGTCGTCGCCGGCATGGCCGGCTTCCATCTTGCGCTGCAACATCTCCAGCTCGCGTTTGAGTGGCTCGGCGAGCATCTTTTGCACGGCAGTATCGAATTCGGACGTGGCCGGCTCCAGCTCAATGTCGTCCTGGAGCACGGCGGGACGCAGCCCGGCAAAGGCTTCGGCATAAGCGGTCTGCCCCAGACGCTCGACAAAGGCGCCGAAGTGCACTTCCGGCCCCACAGCATCGCATTCGGCCAGCAACCCCGCCAATACCTCACCTTGGGGCAATTGCGGCGCAGTCAACTGGGTGCGGGCATCGGCGTCGAGCCGTGCGGCCAGTGCGGGATAGCGCATGAGCAGGCGCAGTACCTTCTGCTCCAGCGCCGTGGGTGCGGTGCGCGCCACGCGGGGGCGCTTCTGCGTCATGCGGCCCGCTTGGGCCGGGTCGCTGCGCAGACCGCACAGCGCTTCGATGTCGGCAGGGGTGGTGCCGGTCATGTCGGCCAGCCCGCGCACGATCTGCAGGCGCAGGCCGCCGGCGGGCATGGCACTCAGCAGCGGCTTGGCTTCGTATTGGGCGCGGGCACGGCCCTCGGGCTGACGCAGGTCGAGCTCTTCGGTCACGGCCTGCAGCAGGAAGCGTGACAACGGCATCGCGTTGTGCACTTCGCGGGCGAAGGCCTCGGTGCCTTCTTCTCGCACGAAGCTGTCCGGATCGTGCTCGGAGGGCAGGAAGAGGAACTTGATCGTCTTGTTGTCGGTGGCGTGCGGCAGGCAGGCTTCGAGCGCCCGACGTGCGGCGCGGCGCCCGGCGCTGTCCCCATCGAACGAGAAGATGACGGTATCGACCTGCCGCAGCAGCTTCTGCACGTGGATCGGCGTACAGGCCGTACCCAGCGTGGCCACCGCATTGGCAAAGCCCAGTTGGGCCAGCGCGACGACGTCCATGTAGCCTTCCACGACCAGAACGTAGTCGAACTCGCGGATGGCGTTGCGCGCCTCGAACAGGCCGTACAGCTCGGTGCCTTTGCTGAACAGCGGCGTTTCGGGGGAGTTGAGATATTTCGGCTCGCCCTGCCCCAGTACCCGGCCGCCAAAACCGATGACCACGCCCTTGGTATTGCGGATGGGGAACATGATGCGATCACGAAAGCGATCGTAGCGGCGGTGCGAGCCATCGGCGCCGGTCTTCTCGCTTTCGATGACGAGGCCGGCTTCGATCAGCGGCCCCGCAGTGGCGTCTTCGCGATACGGACCGAACACGGCTTCGAGCGATTGCCAGTCGTCCGGCGCATAGCCGAGACCGAAGTGCGCGGCGATCTCGCCGGTCAGGCCTCGGCCCTTGAGGTATTGGATGGCGTTGGGCGCGCTGCGCAATTGCTTGCGGTAGTGATCGCACGCGCGGGCCATGACGTCGCCCAGTGCAACGGTCTTGGCTTGCTGTTCGGCGCGAGCGGCGGGCGGCAAGCCACCGCGCTCTTCGGGGACCACCATGCCAACGGACTGCGCGAGATCCTTGATGGCCTCGACGTACGATTGCCCCGAAAACTCCATCAGGAAGCCGATGGCCGAGCCGTGCGCGCCGCAGCCGAAGCAGTGATAGAACTGCTTGGTGGGCGACACCGAGAACGACGGCGACTTCTCGTTATGGAACGGGCACAGCCCCATGAAGTTGGCGCCGCCCTTCTTCAACTGCACGTAACGGCCCACCACGTCGACGATATCGACGCGGTTGAGCAGGTCGTCAATGAACGGCTGCGGGATCACGCGGGGTGCGCCCCTTGGAAGCTTCGAGTGTGGAAAGGATTCAGGCGCCGGCCAGGGCGGCCTTCACGCGTGCCGAGACCTGCGTCATGTCGGCGCGACCGGCCAGGGCCGGCTTGAGGATGCCCATCACCTTGCCCATGTCTTGCGGGCCCGAGGCGCCGGCCTTGGCCACTGCGTCACGCACCGCGGCGTCGACTTCGGCCTCCGACAGTTGCGCGGGCATATAGACCTGCAGCACGGCCACCTCTGCCGTTTCCTTGGCGACGAGATCGTCACGGCCGGCTTGCTCGAATGCGGTGATGGAATCCTTGCGCTGCTTGAGCATCTTGTCGATCACAGCCAGCACGGCAGCATCATCCAGTTCGATGCGCTCGTCCACCTCGCGCTGCTTGATTGCAGCCTGCAACAGGCGGATCGTGCCCAGACGATCCGTTTCCTTGGCGCGCATGGCGGCCTTCATGTCTTCCGTGATCTGTGCCTTGAGGGACAACTGCGACATTCCGAACTCCGATAAACGGCAAAACCCGCTTGGGCGGTTGGCCCAGCGGGTTGCAAACTTGGAAAAATGGATCACTGATCGTAGCACAGAACCCAAACAGTTCCAGGACCGATCAGTGGGGGTCAGCGGGCGGAGGCAGCCTCTCCTGCCGCCACGCCCGAGGCCCACGCCCACTGGAAGTTGTAGCCGCCAAGCCAGCCCGTCACGTCGACCACCTCGCCGATGAAGTACAAGCCGGGCGCCGATTGGGCTTCCATGGTGGCAGATGACAGCGCACGCGTATCGACCCCGCCGCGCGTCACTTCGGCCTTGCGATAGCCTTCACTGCCGGAAGGCGTCAGCTCCCAGCGGTTGAGCGCGCCGCCCAGTGTGCGCAGCACCTTGTCCGGCAACTCGGCAATCGGCGCCTGCGGGTTGGCACCGTGCGTGGCGCACCACGCCTGCGCGACGCGTTCGGGCAGGCGCTGCGCCAGCACCGTCCCGAGTTGCTTGCGTGAGCCCGATTTCTCATCGCACAACCACTGCGCGGCGTCAGTGTCCGGCAGCAGATCGATGGCAAGCGGCTGGCCCGAATTCCAGAAACTGGAGATCTGCAGCACCGCCGGACCCGACAGGCCGCGATGGGTGAGCAGCAAGTCTTCGCGAAACGTCGTAGCGCTGCCCTTGCGACCGCTCTTGCCCGGAGGTTGCGCGACGGTCACGTCCACTTCCATCGACACGCCCGACAACGCCGAGAACGGCGCCCAATGCTCGGCATTGAAGGTGAGCGGCACCAGCGCCGGATGCGTCTCAACGATCTTCAACCCAAACTGCCGCGCAATGCGATACCCGAAATCCGTCGCCCCGATCTTGGGGATGGACAGGCCGCCCGTGGCAATCACCACCTTGCTGGCGACAATCTCGCCCGCGCTGGTCGACAGTCGGTAAGCCTCGCCGTCCTTGCCCACTTCAGCGATCGAGCAGCCGGTTCGCCAGGTCACGTTGCCCTTCTCGCACTCGGCTTCGAGCATGCGGATGATGTCCTCCGCGCTGTCGTCGCAAAAAAGCTGGCCCTTGTGCTTCTCGTGATACGGAATGCGATAGCTGGAAACGAGGCGGATGAAATCCTGCGCCGTGTACCGCGCCAGCGCCGAGCGGCTGAAGTGCGGGTTGTTCGACAGGTAATTGGCCGGCCCAGCGTTGACGTTGGTGAAGTTGCAGCGCCCGCCGCCCGAGATGCGAATCTTCTCGGCCAGCTTCGTCGCGTGATCGATCAGCACCACGCGTGCGCCGCGCTGCCCGGCCACGGCAGCGCACATCATCCCGGCCGCGCCCGCGCCGATCACCACTACATCGCACCGCATCATGATGGCTGCGCCGCCCTATTCTTGAAGAAACCGCGCATTTTAACTTGTGCTATCTTCGGCGGCCTTCCCATTGCAATTCTTCACGCCCGCTTGCCATGCTGGTCCTCGGCATCGAATCCTCCTGTGACGAAACCGGCGTCGCCCTGTACGACACCCATACCGGCCTGCGCGCGCACGCGCTGTATTCGCAGATCGCCATGCACCGCGAATACGGCGGTGTGGTGCCCGAGCTGGCCTCGCGCGATCACATCCGCCGCGTGATCCCACTGCTGGAAGAGGTGCTCGGCAAGGCGGGCGCCACCCGCGCGGACATCGACGCCATCGCCTATACGAAGGGCCCGGGGCTGGCCGGCGCGCTGCTGGTGGGCGCCTCGGTAGCGAACGCGCTGGCGTTTGCGCTCGGCAAACCGCTGGTGGGCGTGCATCACCTCGAGGGGCATCTGCTCTCGCCGTTGCTGGAGACAGAGCGGCCTGAGTTTCCGTTCCTGGCGCTGCTCGTCTCGGGCGGGCATACGCAGTTGATGCGCGTCGATGCCGTCGGCCAGTACACGCTGCTCGGCGAGACGCTGGACGATGCCGCCGGCGAGGCCTTCGACAAGACCGCCAAGCTGCTCGGCCTCGGCTACCCGGGCGGCCCCGCCGTTTCGCGCCTGGCCGAGTTCGGCAACCCTGGCGTGTTCGATTTGCCTCGGCCGATGCTGCATTCGGGCAATTTTGATTTCTCGTTCGCAGGCCTGAAGACCGCGGTGCTCACCCAGGTGCGCAAGCTCAACCTGACCGACAGCGAGACCTGCTACCAGCCGCGCGCTGACCTCGCCCGTGCGTTCGTCGACGCCATCGTCGAAGTGCTTGTCAAGAAGACTCTGCGCGCCGCACGCGAGCATGGCCTCAAGCGCATCGTCGTGGCCGGTGGTGTGGGCGCCAATCGCCAGTTGCGCGATGGCCTGAACGCCGAGGGCAAAAAGCGCGGCCTGCGCGTCTACTACCCCGACCTGCAGTTCTGCACCGACAATGGTGCGATGATCGCCTTTGCCGGCGCGATGCGGCTGCAGGCTGACCCCACCCAGGTGCAGGACGGCTACAGCTACGGCGTCACACCACGCTGGGATCTCGAAGACATCCGCATCCAGCAAGCATGAAAAAAGCCGCTCGATTGAGCGGCTTTCTGTTTAGGCACGAGGCACGTCGATTACTGATCGGTGCGCTTGTCGCGCTCGATCAGCGCATAGGCGCTGTGGTTGTGGATCGACTCGAAGTTCTCGGCTTCCAGCGTATAGGCGACGATGCGGTCGTCCTGGTTCAGGCGCATGGCGATATCGCGCACCAAGTCTTCCACGAACTTCGGGTTTTCGTACGCACGTTCGGTCACGAACTTCTCGTCCGGGCGCTTGAGCAGGCCCCACAGTTCGCACGATGCTTCTTCTTCGGCCATGCGGATCAGCGATTCGACCGGCGTATCGGCCGCCAACTCGGCGTCGATCGTGATGTGCGAGCGCTGGTTGTGCGCGCCGTACTGCGAGATCTTCTTCGAGCACGGGCACAGGCTCGTCACAGGCACCAGCGCCTTGACGCGGACCTTGGTGTGGCCGTCGCGCACTTCGCCAATCATCGTCACCTCATAGTCCATCAGCGACTGCACACCCGACACCGGGGCCGTCTTGCTGACGAAATACGGGAAGTGGACTTCGATGCGGCCAGCGTCGGCTTCGAGCTTCTCCAGCATCTTTTCCAGCAGAAGCTGGAATTGCGCCAGATTCAGCGGCTCGCGCTCTTCTTCCAGCAGCGCGACGAAGCGCGACATGTGCGTGCCCTTCTGGTCGGCCGGCAGATGCACATCGAGGTTGTAGGTGCCGACGGTGTTCTGCACGCCCGACGGCGTCTGCAACGACATCGGGTAACGCACCCCGCGCACGCCAACGCGCTGAATGGGGATCTGGCGGGTATCGTGGCTGGACTGCACGTCCGGCATCGCGAAAGCCGGGTTCATATCGTTCATGATCGGTTTCCTTTACGGTCGCCCGGCCATCGCAGTCGGCCGGTACGCAACGAGTGTGAAACCGCGGAACCTGGCTGACGGTGACCACCCCTCAAGTGATCGAATCGGCCCATCCCGCGACTGCGCACACATTCACAAATAAGACTGGCGGAGTGTAAAAGAAATTTCCCACCTCTGCAGTCAACTACTCAATCCCGCGGACGCAATGCGGGTGATTGATTCTGCCTATGGCTAGAAGCCGAAAGTGATTCAGGCGACGCGCGGTGCCACCGCACGCGGCTGTACGGCAAAGCGCTCGCGGATGGAAGCGAGGATGCCGTTGGCATCCAGCCCGCATTGCGCCAGCAGCGCGGCGTGATCGCCGTGATCGACAAAGCGATCGGGCAGGCCGAGTTGCAGCACTGGCGTTGCGACACCGGCGGCAGCCAGCGCTTCCAGGCAGGCGCTGCCGGCGCCGCCCATCACGCAGCCTTCCTCTACCGTGACCACGTAATCGTGCGTGCGTGCCATTTCCAGCACGCAGGCCACATCGAGCGGCTTGACGAAGCGCATGTTGACGACGGTCGCGTCCAAACGCTCGGCCGCTGCCGAAGCCGGGGCAACCATCGAACCGAACGCCAGAATCGCTACGCGCTGTCCTGCCGGGGCCGTGGAAGCGCGGCGCACCTCAGCCTTGCCCAACGGCAGCGGCTCCAGCGTTGGCTGCACAGCCACACCCGTGCCGGCACCGCGCGGATAGCGCACAGCGGCCGGGCAGTCCTGCGCGAACGCCGTGCTCAGCAGCTGGCGGCATTCGCTCTCGTCGGCCGGCGTCATCACCACCATGTTGGGAATGCAGCGCAGGTAGGCAATGTCGTAGGCACCGGCGTGCGTGGCGCCGTCGGCACCGACCAAACCCGCGCGGTCCAGCGCGAACACCACCGGCAGATTCTGCAGCGCCACGTCGTGGATCAATTGGTCATAGCCACGCTGCAGGAACGTCGAATAGATGGCAACGACGGGCTTCAGCCCCTCGCACGCCAGGCCGCCGGCAAAGGTCACGGCGTGCTGCTCGGCGATGCCGACGTCGTAATAACGATCGGGAAAGCGCTGCTCGAACTCCACCATTCCGGAGCCTTCGCGCATGGCCGGCGTGATACCCACCAACCGCTTATCGGCCGCCGCCATATCGCACAGCCATTGGCCGAACACTTGGGTGTACGTCACCTTGGCGGGGCGCCCGGAAGGCTTGATGCCCTCCTGCGGATTGAACTTGCCCGGGCCGTGATAGAGGATCGGGTCGGCCTCGGCCAGCTTGTAGCCCTGGCCCTTCTTGGTGACGACGTGGAGGAACTGCGGGCCACCGCCTTCGCGCGCGCGCTGGCGGATGTTCTGCAGGGTCGGCACGAGCGATTCGAGATCATGCCCGTCGATCGGGCCGATGTAGTTGAAGCCAAACTCCTCGAACATCGTGGCCGGCACGAACATGCCTTTGGTGTGCTCCTCGAAGCGCTTGGCGAACTCAAGCACCGGCGGCGCCACCGACAGCAGCTTCTCAACGCCCTTCTTGGTGGCCGCGTAGAACTGCCCGCTCATCAGCCGCGCGAGGTAGCGGTTCAACGCCCCCACCGGCGGCGAGATCGACATGTCGTTGTCGTTCAGCACGACCACCAGCGGCAGGTCTTTATAGACGCCCGCATTGTTCATCGCCTCGAAGGCCATGCCGGCGCTCATCGCGCCGTCGCCGATGACGGCAATGGCGACGCGGTCTTCACCGTTGGTCTTGGCGCCCAGGGCCATGCCCAGCGCGGCCGAAATCGACGTGGACGAGTGCGCCGTGCCGAACGTGTCGTACGGGCTCTCGCTGCGGCGCGGAAAGCCGGAGATGCCGTCCAACTGGCGCAGCGAGCCCATCTGGTCGCGGCGGCCAGTCAGAATCTTGTGCGGATAGCTCTGGTGGCCGACATCCCACACGATGCGGTCTTCCGGCGTGTTGAAGACGTAATGCAGCGCGATGGTCAGTTCGACCGTGCCCAGGTTCGACGACAGGTGGCCGCCCGTTTGAGAGACGGAATCGAGCACGAAGGCGCGCAACTCGTTGGCCAGCGGCCCGAGTTGGCGGCGGTCCAGCCGGCGCAGGTCGGCCGGATCGTCGATGGTGTTCAGGAGTTCGTACGTCATGTGGGACCGCCGCTCAGGCGTTTTGGCAAAGACTTCTACCGTCTATGCAATGGTTGTTCAGTGGCCACGCCGCACGATCAGGTCGGCCATCTCGGCCAATCGAACGGTACGGACTTCGCCCAGTTCGCGGGCCAGTCGCGCGACCGCCGCACCCGCTGCGGCGTGCAGCTCATCGGCCAGTGCCCGGGCCTTGTCCAGCCCGAGGATGGACACGTAAGTCGGCTTGTCGTTAGCCTCGTCCTTGCCGGCGGTTTTGCCCAGCGTGGCGGTATCGGCCGTCACGTCGAGGATGTCGTCGACCACCTGGAACGCGAGGCCGACAGCACCCGCATAGGCATCAACCTGCTCCAGGGCAGCGGCATTCACTCCAGCACAGAGCGCACCCATCCGCAGGCTTGCCCGCAGCAACGCACCGGTCTTCATGCGGTGCATCGCTTCCAATTCGCCTTGCGACAGCGCAATGCCGACGCTTTGCAGATCAATCGCCTGACCGCCCGCCATGCCCAGCGAACCGGAGGCGCGTGCCAGTTCACTCACCAGCACCGCCCGCGTTGCCGGGCTCACCGCACCCAGCTCAGCCAGCACGATGAAGGCCTGCGTCTGCAAGGCGTCCCCCACCAGCAGGGCCGTCGCTTCATCATAGGCGCGATGCACGGTGGGGCGGCCGCGGCGCAGGTCGTCGTCGTCCATGCAGGGCATGTCGTCGTGGACCAGCGAATAAGCGTGGATCATCTCCACCGCACAGCTCACGCCGTCAAGCGCCTCGGGTGAGGGGTCACCCATCGCACCGGCGGCATGTGCCAGCAATGGGCGCACACGCTTGCCCGCACCCAGCGTGGCGTAGCGCATGGCGGCATGCAGACGTTGCGGCGAAACGGTTTCGGCCGGCAGCGCGCGCTCGAGCGCGCCTTCCGCCCGCGCGACAACGGACGCCATCCATTGGGCGAAATCACTCATGCGTCGCCCTGCTCGTTCGCGTTGCTGTCGTCGCCCAACGGCTTCAGGGCATCGCCATCAAGCACGCGCACTTGCTGCTCGACGCGCTCCAGCACCTGCTGGCAGTACTTGACCAGTTCCGCCCCGCGTCGATACGCCGCAAGCGAGGCCTCCAGCGGCAATTCACCGGATTCCATGCTGGCAACGAGGGTTTCGAGTTCAGCCATGGCCGCTTCATAGGAAGCCGGCGGAGCGGAAGGCGTGGCGGACGCGCTGCTGGAGGCGTCGTTTGAGGCACGGGGCATGCCGATTGCGAATCAGAAAAGGACAATCTGCCATTTTACGGCAATTCCGCGTGCGTTCTGCGCACATGCCGCAAGGCGTGGGGTAGCGGGTTGCGGCGGCAAGGTGGGGCATCGTCGATCTGAGGGCCGAATGGCCGGAGGCGGAAAGGGTTCGAAAATCAGGGACTTATCAATTCCCCTGGGGTACAATCCCCCCCTTTCCTCCAAAGGCCGGGCCGGTGTACGCCGCTCCGCACGATGGTTTGGGTCTGTTGGCCCATTGAACGTATGGTCGTTGGCCCAAGCGGGGGCCAGCAAGCGCTCGTTTCCTACCTCAACAGACCCTAGGCCACCTGCCAATGGCGTCCTTTCCCAAATCGATCTTGTCGATGGTTGGGTTGTTCACTGCTTTCACCGTTATTGGGAGTGGGGATAATGTCCAATCTCAGCGCAGCACTGAATCTAGTGCCGTCTGAAACCCAGTTGCCCGTCTCTGCTTACTTCGACGAGGCGCTGTATCAAACTGAAATCGAACGTCTGTTCAAGCATGGCCCCGGTTACGTCGGCCATGAGTTGATGGTCCCGGAAGTTGGCGACTATCACACGCTTGCCGCCGAGGCCGAAGGCCGCGTGCTGGTGCGCAACCCGAACGGCGTCGAACTGCTTTCCAACGTGTGCCGGCATCGGCAGGCCATCATGCTCAATGGGCGCGGCAATGCCCAGAACATCGTGTGCCCGCTGCATCGCTGGACGTACGACCTGCAGGGCGACCTGCTGGGCGCACCGCACTTCGAGAAGCAACCTTGCGTACATCTGTCGCGCTCGCCGCTGCAGAACTGGAACGGCCTGCTGTTCGAGGGCAAGCGCGACGTGCGCAACGACCTCGCCCGCCTGGGCGTGGCGCGCGATCTCGACTTCTCCGGTTACATGCTCGACCACGTCGAGGTGCACGACTGCAACTACAACTGGAAGACCTTCATTGAGGTGTACCTCGAGGACTACCACGTCGTGCCCTTCCACCCGGGCCTCGGCCAGTTCGTTTCGTGCGACGACCTCGAATGGGAGTTCGGCGAGTGGCACAGCGTGCAAACGGTCGGCATTCACGCAGGTTTGCGCAAACCGGGCTCGCCTACGTATCAGAAGTGGCACGACGCCGTGCTGCGCTTCAACAATGGCGAGATGCCGAAGTACGGCGCAGTGTGGCTCACGTACTACCCGAACGTGATGGTCGAGTGGTATCCAAACGTGCTGGTGGTCTCGACGCTGCATCCGCTGGGCCCGACCAAGACGCGCAACGTGGTCGAGTTCTACTATCCGGAAGAGATCGTGCTGTTCGAGCGCGAGTTCGTTGAAGCCGAGCGCGCCGCCTACATGGAAACGTGCATCGAGGACGACGAGATCGCCGAGCGCATGGACGCCGGGCGCCTGGCGCTGCTCAAGCGCGGCACGAGCGAAGTCGGCCCGTACCAGTCACCCATGGAGGACGGCATGCAGCACTTCCACGAGTGGTATCGACGCGTGATGAACTACTAAGCGACGACTGAAGGTAGGCATCTGCCGCCTTCCGCGTCACAATAGGAACGGTGCAGCCCCCAAGGGCCGCACCGTTTTTTTTCGCCCCCTTCCTCGCCATGCCTGCCGATACTGCAACCGCTGCTCAGACTGCCGCCCAGGCGGCCGACAGCTCTTCTCGCCAATCGCTGTGGATGATCCTCGCCGCATTCGCCTTCTCGGCAATGGGCGTGTGCGTAAAGCTGGCCTCGGCGCACTACAGCACCGGCGAGATCGTGTTCTACCGCAGCGTGATCGGCATGACTCTGATGGGCGCCATCCTGGCCAAGACAGGCGCTGGCATCCGCACGCCCTACCTCACGGCACACATCAAGCGCAGCGTGTTCGGGGTGACGTCGCTGCTGCTGTGGTTCACGTCGATCAGCCTGCTGCCGCTGGCGACGGCCATGACGCTGAATTACATGTCGCCGGTGTGGATTGCGTTGATCATCGGCGCAGGTGCGGCAATGGCCGGCAAAGCCGCCGGCGCCGACAAGAAGATGGTGGCTGCGATCCTGATGTCGTTTGTCGGTGTGCTATGCCTGCTGCAACCGAGCGTGGGCAGCGGGCCATCCCAGCTTGCCGGCGGCATGATCGGGCTGGTGTCCGGCGTGTTCACCGCCCTCGCCTATGTGGAGGTCCGCCAACTGGGCGACCTGGGTGAGAACGAGGCACGCATCGTGTTCTACTTTTCCTTGGTGAGCGCAATTGCCGGCGGCGTCTGGATGCTGATCGGCGGCGCGCAGCCGCATACGTGGCACAGTGCCGGCCTGTTGCTGGCGGTCGGGCTTCTGGCCACGCTGGGCCAGACCGCCATGACGCGGGCCTACAAGCGCGGCAACACGCTGTTGACTGCTAACCTGCAATACGCCGGCATCGTCTTTGCGAGCGGGTGGGGTATGTTGCTATGGGATGACCACCTGAATGCGCTGTCGTGGGCAGGCATGGCGCTCATTATCGGCAGCGGCATCGTGACCACCGTCATGCGCGCCCGTCAGTCGGGCACCGAGCACCCGACGCCACAGACCGCCGTGGCCGGCCCGGAAGCCGAGATTCACCCGGAAGTTTGATCGACCCTGGAGATTGCCGCCATGAGCGAACGCGCTCACTACGCCACCCTCATCACCGCACCGCAACTGGCCGCATTGCAGCAGAGCGCGCCCGAAGCGGTGGTCGTCATCGATTGCAGCTTTGACCTCGCCAACCCCGCCGCGGGCCGCGATTCCTATCACGCCAGCCATGTGCCCGGCGCGTTCTACATGCACCTCGACAACGAACTGTCGGGCCCCAAAACCGGCACCAACGGCCGCCACCCGCTACCCGATGCGGAAGCACTGGTCGCGCGCCTGCAGGCGCTGGGCGTGAACGACGACACGCAAGTCGTCGCGTATGACCGCCAGGGCGGCATGTACGCCGCGCGCCTGTGGTGGCTGCTGCGCTGGGTCGGCCATGCCGATGCGGCCGTGCTCGATGGCGGCCTGCAGGCCTGGGAAGCCGCACACTTCCCCGTCGACCAGATCGTGCCCGAAGAACCGCAACTCAACGCCACGCCCGGCAACATCACGCGCAAGCCATCGCTCGTCCAATTGGTGACCGCCGACCTCGTGCAGAAATACCTGGGCCACGCCGACAAGCCCGTCGTCGATGCCCGCGCCCCCGACCGCTACCGTGGCGAGAACGAAACGCTCGACCCCGTCGGCGGTCACATCCCGGGCGCACGCAACCGGTTCTTCCGCAACAACCTGCAGGCCGATGGCACTTTCAAGCCCGCGGAACAGTTGCGCGCCGACTTTACAGGCGTGTTGGCCGGCGCCCGACCGCAAGACGCGATGCTGCAATGTGGCTCGGGCGTGACCGCATGCCACAACGCATTGGCCATGGAGATCGCTGGCCTGACGGGCGCCGCGCTCTACGCCGGCTCGTGGAGCGAGTGGTGCAGCGACCCATCACGCCCGGTGGCGACAGGGCCGAATCCGTAATCTGCGAATCTCGCGCGCAGCAAAAAGCCCGGCATCGACCGGGCTTTTTTTCGGTTCATCGAGTAATACCGGGGAACGCGGCGCGGATCTTGAGGAAGAAGTATTCCTCATCGCGGTACCCATAAGCCCGACGTTTGATGACC
>NZ_CATZBU010000006.1:0-300848 GCF_958405935.1 Ralstonia psammae | reverse complement strand
GGTCATCAAACGTCGGGCTTATGGGTACCGCGATGAGGAATACTTCTTCCTCAAGATCCGCGCCGCGTTCCCCGGTATTACTCGATGAACCTTTTTTTCATGGGCTGATGCTGTTACTGCATGTTGCCGGCGGCTTCAGAACGGCGTTCGCGGCAGACGCGCTGGGCTTCACCCACCAGCGAATCGCACTGGCTGGCGCGACGTGACCAGAATGCGCGGTCCGACGACGATTCCGCAGTCGCCTTGCCCTTGCCATGGCGGTGCGTGACGTGCTTGTCGACCCACTTGTCGGTTTTCACATGCGCCCGATGGACTTTCTGCTTGAGCGTGCCGGGCGCGGCTTCGGGCTGCGCGCCGGTGGCCTTGTTGTGATAGCCGGGGTTGGCAGCGGCATCGGCGTTGCGCTGAACCTGGGTGCGCGGGCCTTCCATTTGGCTGTCGACGCCCGTCACAGCGCTGTGATCCTTCTGCTGGGCCTGCGCGGGCGCCGCGCCGATCCAAGCACAAGCGGCCACCAGGCCGATTGCTGCGGCCAGACTCGACATCTTGCGTGCTTGCATGCTCGTTCTCCTTGTTGTGAAACGGGGCGGGCTCCATGACACGCATGCGGCGTGCCATCCTGGCGCGCGTCCCGAACGTCACAATAGGAAGGCGGCAACCCGGCAGACAGTAGGCGTTGACTGAACCGTCTGTCGGACAAACGCTGTCAAGCCAGAGTCGGACGCGGCGTTCAGCCACGCATGAACAGCCAGACTGTCAGGACGATCCCGACGATGACGACGAAGCCGCGCAGCACCTTTTCCGGTAGCCGGTGCAGCAGCCACGCGCCGGCAAAGCCGCCTGCGATGCCGCCGATGCCCAGCGCCACCACAGCCGCCCAGTTCACCTGCGGCGAGAACGCAAACACCGCCACCGCGGAGGCGTTCATCGTCATGGCGAGCACGTTCTTGGTCGCGCCTGCCATGCGTACCTGCTGACCGGCAACAGTCAGCGCCGCGAGCATCAGGAAGCCGATCCCGCCGCCGAAGTAGCCGCCGTAAATGGCAATCGCAAACTGCGCGGTCGCCAGCGCGGTGGTCGACATGCCGGATGCCGCGTGCAGCGGTTTGCGGCGGAAGCTGCCCCACGCAAACACGCTGGTCGCAAACAGCACGAGATACGGCACCAGCTTGGCAAAGAACGACGGCGGTGTCGCCAGCAGCAACAGCGCGCCCAGCACGCCGCCCACCAGGCTGATGACAATAAGCTGCTTGAGCGAGAGGTGATGCTCGCCAGCATCGACGCCGCCGGCCAGTTTGCGCCCGGCAATCGACGAGGTGATCTGGCTGGGGAACAGCGCGATCGTCGAGGTCATGTTGGCGCCCAGCGGGTTGAGCCCCGCCAGCAGCAGGGCCGGAAACGTGATGAACGACCCGCCGCCCGCGAGTGCATTCTGGGCGCCGGCATAGACGCCGGCCGCGGCGACGAGCAGGGCGGTGGAAAACGGGAGCGTGGTCATAAGCAGGGCGTGCGGGGCGGCTGGAATGACCGCGATGGTAATGGAACGCCCGCCCGCGCGCTCGTTAGCGCGGTGGGGTGCCGCCGCTGTGCCGGCGCAGCCACCATTCGACCAGCTCGAACGCGCCCTGTACGAGCAGCGCCAGCACCGCTGCAGGGATGGCGCCTGCGAGCAACGTTGCGCTGTCGTTGAGCGCGAGTCCGGTGGCGATGCGCTCGCCATAGCCACCGGCGCCGATGAACGCGGCGATCGTGGCCGTGCCCACGCTGATGACTGCGGCGGTTTTGACGCCGGCGAGGATGACCGGCAGCGCCAGCGGCAGATCCACCACGCGCGTGCGTTGCGACGGCGTGAACCCCAGTGCCAATGCCGCATCGCGCAGGCCGCCGGGCACCTGTTCCAGTCCGACGATGGTGTTGCGCACGATGGGCAGCAGCGCATACACCGCCAGCGCAATCAGCGCCGGCACCACCCCGATCGATCCGACAAGGGGGATGAGCATTGCCAGCAGCGCCAGCGACGGAATCGTCTGCAGCACGCCCACGATTGCAAGGATCGGCTGTTTGATCCGATGACGTGCGGCCAAGAGACCCAGCGGCACGCCGAGCAGCACCGCAACGCCGGTGGAAATGCCCACCAGCATGAGATGCCGTTGCGTGAGCCGCCCCAGGCCGTCCGTCAGTCGGGTGAAGAACGCGCGCGCCGGTGCAGCGGCCGGCGCATTGCCATGTCCAGCGAGAAACTGCCGCGCGGCTTGCGAGAACGATTGGCCTTCGAGTTCGACCGCGGCATTCATCGCCACCATGTCTTCGCGCTGGATGCGTCCGGCAAGTGTGTTGATGGCCTGCCACTGTGCCGGATGCCGATGCGCAACGTCGGCGCGGTAGAGCAGCACGGCGTCGTAGTGCGGGAAGACGTGCGCAGAGTCGTCGAGCACACGCAGATGTTCGCGGCGGATCTTCGCGTCGGTGGAGTAGATGTCGATCACGTCGACCTGGCTGGCGCGCAGCGCGTCGTAGGCGACGCCGTGGTCGAGGCCGATCGGACGTTGCGGTAGCCTGTAGTGCTGCGCAATCGCCGGCCAGCCATCGACGCGGCCGAGAAATTCATGCGACAGGCCAAGCCGCAGCGTCGGGTGG
Organism: Ralstonia psammae; assembly: GCF_958405935.1. Classification (NCBI taxonomy): domain Bacteria; kingdom Pseudomonadati; phylum Pseudomonadota; class Betaproteobacteria; order Burkholderiales; family Burkholderiaceae; genus Ralstonia; species Ralstonia psammae. The sequence goes on along the minus strand of NZ_CATZBU010000006.1, from coordinate 298,211 downwards.
GTAGTCAGATCGGCCAGCGTGCGGATGTGTTCGCGCTCGGCACCGGCCTCGCGCATGGCAAGCGCGTAAGTGTCTTCAAAGCCGAGCGGCACGCCGGCCGCCAGGCCCATGGGCGCGAGGCCACGGTTGACCTCGGCGAGCAGCGCGGCTTGATCGGGGTTGGCAGCCTGTTCGGCCGGCAGGTGCAGGATCTCGGCGGCGATGGTGCCGAGGTAATCCGGGTAGACGTCGATGCTGCCGTTCTTGAGCGCGGCGAAGACGATGGCGGTGTTGCCCAGGCCCGGTACGTGTTCGGCGGGGCCGTGCGGGCTTGCCGTCTGCGTGAGGATTTCGCCCAGCACGTACGACTCGGTGAAGCGTTTGGAGCCGACGCGCAGTGGTCCTTCGGCGAAGGCCGATGCGCTGCACACCAGCGAGCCCAGCGCCAGCCATGTCAGCAAGCGCCGCAGAAAGGGACTACGGGTCAGTCGCCGTGTATCCAAAGTTCGTTGAGGTCGGTCAGGCCCCAGTCGCGGGGTTCTTCTCGCGAGACGATCTGGTCGCCGGTGTGCGCCAGGTCGATGAGTTCGGGCGCAACCCGCGTGCCCGACGATATGGAGAAGAATACCTTGACCGTGGGCGTGAGCAACGCGCCCGGCGCGTGCTGCATGACCACCGCCAGCCGGCCCGAGCGCAGCCGGACCAGCGAGCCCACCGGATAGATGCCCACGCTTTTGACGAAGGCGTTGAACACCATCGGGTCGAAATGGTTGCCGCGCCATTCGACCATGCGTTGTACCGCGTAGGCGGCTTCCCAAGCTTTCTTGTAAGGGCGGTCGGACGTGACCGCATCGTACACATCGCAGATGGCGCCCATGCGCGCAAACAGCGAGATGCCTTCGCCAGCCAGCTTGTGCGGATAGCCCGTACCGTCCATGCGCTCGTGGTGGTGCAGGCAGACGTCGAGCGCGATGTCGCGCATGCCGCTGTCGCCGGCCAGGATGTCGTGGCCTGCCTGCGGGTGGACGATGACGTGGCGGAACTCGGCGTCAGTCAGGGCGCCGGGTTTGTTCAACACCTCGGGCGGAATCGCGATCTTGCCGATGTCATGCAGCAGGCCGGCCAGACCAGCGTCACGGACTTCGTCGTCGGACAGCCCCAACTGACGGCCCAGCGACACCATCAGCGCGCAGACGGCCACAGAATGCAGGAAGGTGTAACGGTCTTTCGCTTTCAGGCGCACGAGGCTTGTCAGCGCGCTGGGGTGCCGGTCGACCGATCCTGAAATGGCTTCCACCAACGGCAGTGCGTCGCGCGCCTCGATCGTGCGGCCCATGCGCGCATCGGCAAACATGGCCTGCACGGCCACCTCGGCCTTGCTGATGAGGCGAGCAGCGCGGCGCATTTCTTCCGCATACGTGATGGGGCGGGGTGCGATGCCGGCGTCGGCAGGGCAGGCGGGCGGCGAGGAGACTTCGGGCGCCGAAGCTGCCGCATTGGCGGCGGCCACGTCGGTGCCGCGCGTGATGTCGATCCACACCTCACGCACGCCGCTGGCACGCAGGCGTTGTAGCTGGGCGGCATCCTCCACGCGAAAGCGGGCCCGCCAGAACGGGTGTTCCAGCCACGAGCCGACAAATTCGTCGAGGTACATGCCCACCCGCAGGTGTTCGATGGCGATGCGCTTGCGCATGTTGATGTTCAGAGATCAGTCCGTGGCGAAGCACGTTTTTGCGCAACGGGGCCAATGGAAGGCTGCCCGCCAATGGATGCATTCTCTTCTATCGGACGGACGCCCCGAGGCTTGAGGGGGGAAAAGTCCGGGCTCGCAATGTGAAGCCTGCGGGGGTAAGCGAAAAAAAAAGCGGCCATAAGGCCGCCTCGGTAAGCCGGTGCCGGTGCCAACTGGGGCACCCGACATCGGGGAGGGAGAGTGATACGGGTGATACGGACAGCAGATTGACGACTTATTGGCCGTCGCTGAACGGGTCAGCCTTGCCGACCAGGGCGCCGTCGGTGTACGGATCAGCCTTGCGCAGCGCGCCGTCGGTGTACGGGTCGGCCTTGCGCACGGCGCCGTCGGTATAGACGTCCGCCTTGCGGGCACCGTCGGTGTAAGGATCAGCCTTGGTCACGGCTTGGCCGTTGGTGTACGGCTCTTTGCCTTGAACGCCGGCAGCGAAGGCGGGAACAGCGGCAACAGCGATCAGCGAGGCGAGAATCAGGTTCTTGGTCTTCATGATGGACTCCACAACAGGGGGGTGAGCATTGCCGCAGGGCAGTTGCGCTGCGGTGCGGTAACGCGATGGCATAAGCTTAGTCGTTGCTCGGAGGGTAAAAAAGCAGTTCTATTAAACTCTTTGTTCAAAAAAGAAGAACAATTGTGGCCCTCCCAGCACCGCAAACTGCACACAAGTCATTGAATTGAAATGAAAATGTGAGATGCGGGATAACCCTTAATGCGAAGGTGTGACGGCGGGCGCGGCAAAAAATTCCTGCCTCGAAGCGTCCCGATTGTTGCGTTGCATTACAGGTATGGGGATTCCCCTCCCCTCAGCCGGCCATGGGGCGGCTAAACATTCGGCGTGGATGGTCGTTGATGCAGGTACGGGCGGCGTTTTCCGCCCCTTGCAGCAGGAAGATCATCATGTCCATTACCACCGCTTCCATCGCCCGTTTCGAGATTGACGGCGTCGCTTACCAAGCGAGGCTGTTTGCCATGCCGTTCCACGTGCCGGAAAACGGCCGCGTGCGCGCACATGCGATCGGGCGTCCGGACATGCCGTTCAGCGGTGTGCACGTCCTGGCCAACTGGCTGAAAGAGCGCGTGCTGCCCGAAGGCGTGGGTCTGGTGATGGCCGATCGCCTGTTCTCGCACGGCGCGGTGGATCAGTGGTCGGGTGCCGACGGCGCGCGTGCGGCCAAGGTGCTATCGCAAGTGGCGCTCGGCAGCAAGAGCAGCCACCGCCTGTGGCGCAACACCGTGGCGGGCGGTTTCCGCGACGAGACAGCGTTCTTCCTGGGCGCCGCCTTTGTGCAGACCGACGCCGGTGTCGACGACATCCGCCTGCTGGGTGACCTGATTCCGGCGGCCGAATGGGCCGGCGTGGCCGATGCCGCCTCGACCATGATGGGTCTGCACCTGTATCGCCCCGACGACCCCGAAACGCTGGTCAATTGCGCGCTGCTGGCGCCGTCCTGGACGGAAGCCGCCGTGGAACGCGCCGACGGCTACCGCGCGCTCACGCTGCTGCACTCCTTTACCGAAGACGACGAGGTTATCCACGTCGACATCGAACTGCTGCCCCCGGGGCAGGTCGTGCTGCAAGTGGAGTCGTGCTCGACGCGCTTCTCAGCGCGCTTCGATCCGGCCCTCCTGGGCCGCGACATGACCGAAGCGCTGCTGCGCGACGCGCTGGCCCTGCAACACGGCGATCCGGCCTGCCTTCACTGAGCGCCACTCACAAAACCTTCCTGGTGTCGTCCTGGTGCCTGCAGTGACCACAACCTGGTGCTCAAGCCCTGTCTGCGCCCGCACACCTGGCCAGGACTGCTTCATTCGGTTTGGCTAGCGGCGCCAAGCTTGCCGGTGGCTTTCGCCTGAGCGCAGCGCAACCCTGCAAGGCGCGCTTCCACGGCATCATCTCGGCTTCCTGTTTTCGAAGCGCCGCCGGCCAATGGGCTCGCGGCGCATTCGCATGCCTGCCTTTGCCGTCATCCTCTTCACACTGACGCTCGATGCCATGGGTGTCGGGCTGATCCTGCCCATCCTGCCGAGCCTGCTGCGCGAGCTGGATCACACGGGCGATATCGCATTCGAATTCGGTTTGCTGATCGCGGCGTACGCGGCGATGCAATTTGTCTTTGCGCCGATCCTGGGCGCGCTGGCGGATCGTTACGGGCGCCGGCCGGTGCTGCTGGTGTCGTTGGCGGGCGCGGCGGTGGACTACCTCGTCATGGCGCTGTCGCCGCACGCGTGGGTGCTGTACGTCGGCCGCGTGGTGGCGGGCATTACCGGCGCCAACTATGCGGTGGCCACGGCGTACGTCGCCGACATCACCGCGCCGGCCGATCGCGCGCGCCGTTACGGGCTGATGAACGCGTGCTTCGGCCTGGGGTTCATCGCGGGGCCGGCTTTGGGCGGGCTGCTGGGTGACTGGTGGCTGCGCGCGCCGTTCCTGCTGGCGGCGGCGCTCAATGGCGTCAACTTCTTGGTTGCGTGCTTCGCGTTGCCTGAGTCGCGCAGCGCTGAACGTCCGCCGTTTGCCTGGCGTGCGCTGCTGCCGGTGCAGTCGTTGCGTCGCGTGGCGCGTGTGCCGACGCTGTTGCCGTTGCTGGCTGTGCTGGCGATCATCGAAATCGTCGGGCAGATTCCGCAAACGCTGTGGGTCATCCACGGCGAGGCGCATTTCGGTTGGGACACGCGTGCTGCCGGCTTGTCATTGGCGGCGTATGGGTTGATGCATGCGCTCGCGCAGGCCTTGCTGACCGGGCCGATTTCCCGCGCGCTGGGCGAGCGCCGCGCCGTGGTGCTGAGCGTGATGATGGATGTGGCCGGCTTTGCGGCCATGGCCTGGATCAGCGCCGGCTGGATGGTTTATCCCACCATGGTGCTGCTGTGCATGGCCGAGATCGGCATGCCCGCGCTGCAGGCAATGCTCTCGCGCCACGTGGGCGAGCATGAGCAGGGCGAGTTGCAGGGCGCGCTGGCCAGCCTCGCCAGCGTGGCCGCCATGATCGGGCCGCTGGCTGCCACAGCGGTGTTTGCGATGACCGCGCCGGTCTGGTCCGGCACGGTCTGGCTGCTCGGCTCGCTGCTTAACGGCGTGTGCCTCGTGCTGCTGATGGGCGGCGCAGCCAGGCGCACCGCACAAGCGTAGCCCTGCTTACTTGGCTGCCGTATTCCACGGATATGCCAGCCACGCATCAAAGCGCTTGGCGAATTCACCGCTCTCCGTGGTCTGCCGCAGCCACTGGTCGACGAAGTTCTTGAACACCACGTCGCGCGGCAGCAGGTAGGCCTTCTCAGAGAAATCGAACGGCGCTTCTGGGTGCACGGCGCACAGTTCTGGGTGCAGTTTCTGCTGCAGCTTGGTTTCCACCGCGTCGGTCATCATCAGGTCTGCACGGCCGGCGACGATCTCGTTGAAGATCGTCACGTTGTCCGGATACACGCGAATCTGCGCCTGCTTCAGGTGCTCGCGCGCGAATTTCTCGTTGGTGCCGCCCGGGTTGACCACCGCGCGCACGTTCGGCTGGTCGATCTGTGCCAGCGTTTGATATTTCGCCTGGTTCTCGCAGCGCGTGATCGGCGTCTTGCCATCGCGCTGATACGGAATCGAATAGAACGCCTTCTTCTGCCGCTCCAGCGTGACGGACACCCCACTCATGGCGATGTCGTAGCGGTCGGCCGTAAAGTCCTGCATCAGCGTCGACCATGTGGTCGGCACGATTTCCAGCTTCACCCCGAGCGCTTTGGCCAGACGTTCGCCCATCTCGACGTCCAGGCCGATGAAGCGGCCATCGGCGGGGTTCTTGTAGGTGAAGGGCTTGTAGTCGCCGGTGGTGCCGACGCGCAGCGTGCCGCGCGCGATGATTTCGTCGAGGCGGTTGGTGGCTGGCATGGTTTGCGCCATGGCAGGTGCCGCGGCGCAGGCGCACAGCAGCAGCGCGCTGGTGCGGATGAAACGGTTGAACATGGAATCCCCTCCTGAGAAATCAAAAGGCGCGGCCCCCCAGACAACTGGGCCGGCCGCGCCCGCATCGACGCCGGCTTATTGGCCCGACGCCTTGTTCCATTGCAGCGCATTGAGCACTGCCAGCGACATCGCGGTCACACCCGTCTTGATAGACGGTTCCGGCACGGGTGCGAACAGCGGCGAATGGTTGGTCGGCAGCGGCTTGGCGCCCGGCTTGAGCGAGGCGAAAAACGTCTGCGGATCATTCACGCCGATGAAGAAGAACATTGACGGGATGCCCGCGTCAACAAACGCAGAGAAGTCCTCGCTCGCGGTGATCGGCGGCACGCGCAGTACGCGGTCGTTGCCGAAGGCGGTCTTGAACATCGCCTCGGTGCGCGCGACCACGGTGGGGTCGTTGTTGACGGCCTTGCCGCCCTCGGTGATCTTGATGTCGGCGTCCGGCGCGCCCGACATCTCCGTGACGGCCTTGGCTGTGCGGCGGATGCCGTCGAGCATCTTCTGGCGCACTGCTGGCTTGTACGAACGGATCGTGCCGCGCAGCAGCACGCTGTCCGGGATGATGTTCTCGGCGCTGCCGCCCTGGATGGCGCCGATGCTCACCACGCCGAATTCCTGCGGATCTTTCTCGCGGCTGATCACGCTTTGCAGGTCGACCACGAAGCGCGCCGCCATCATCACCGGGTCGATGGTCTTGTCGGGCGCAGAGCCATGCCCGCCGCGGCCCTTGAACGTAATTTCCAGCCCGTCGGAGTTGGACGTGATCGGGCCGCTGTTGAAGACGATCGAACCGTACGGCCCCGGGCCGGTGTGCAGCGCAAACGCATAGTCGGGCTTGGGGAAGCGCTTGAAGAAGCCGTCGTCGATCATGCTCTGCGCGCCCGATACGGTTTCTTCGGCCGGCTGCGCGACGAACACCAGCGTGCCGTGCCAGCGGTCCTTGAGCGACACCAGCGTCTTGGCCGTGCCGACCCATGACGCCATGTGCAGGTCGTGCCCGCAGCTATGCGCCACGCCCACGTCTTCGCCGCGCCATTTCGTGTGGACGTGACTGGCGTAAGGCAGGCCGGTTTTCTCTTCCATCGGAAGCGCGTCGAGTTCGGTGCGCACCAGGATCGTCGGGCCGGCGCCATTGCGGTAGACAGCCACCACGCCGGTCTTGCCCACGTGCTCTGTCACGTCAAAGCCGATCTTGCGCATCTGCTCGGCCAGCTTGGCCGCGGTGCGCGTTTCCTGGAACGCCAGCTCCGGATGCGCGTGGATGTCTTTGTAGAGCAAGTCGAGCTGGCCATATTCAGCATTGACCGCCGCGTCCACTGCCGGTTTGATCTGCGCCACGTCGATCCCGCCGGCCGCGGCCGCCGCAGCTTGCGCAGGCGCGGATGGCGCACCGCCCGGGCTGAACGGAATCTGTGCAAACGCCGGCACGGCTGCACTGGCCAGCAGCCAAGCGAGCGCGGTGCGTTTCAACCGGATGGGGGGCGTGATCATGGTGTCTCCTGTCGTTGTGGTGGCGCCAACAAAGTCATTGCTTCGTCAATCGATTCGATTATGCAACGTGATTCACAGCATGTGCACCCGGGGGCATCCCCAGGTCTGACATTCGCGCCGGGTGGAAATGCGCCCCGAAGCGAGCGTCACGCTTGGCACTCGATAGGCGCTTTCCTAGACTGGGTCAGGTGTGCTGTTCCAGTGAATCGAACATCGAAACGCGGATGAATCCGACGACGTCTTGTCTACAGCTAGCGTTTCGCGATGCCCCGCCCGGGGAGACGGCGATTCGTGCGGCGCTGGAAGCCGCGCAGCGGGTGCTTGAGCGCAGTGGTGTGTCGCCGCGCGAAGCGTTCGCGGCCTACCAGGCCTTCGCCAGCGGGGCGGGGAGCCCCGATACCCTGGCGCTGACATTCGCCCGGGCCGAAGCCGAGGCCATGGATACGCTGGCCGCGCACGGCTACGTCCGCTACGGCACGGTCAGCCTGGCCGCGCTTTAAGCGCCACCCGTCGACCTTCCTGGCGTTGTGCTGTGTTGCCAGACCCGCTTCGCCGGTGTTTGTTGGCGGTTTCAGCCGCGTGCTTCCGGTTCAGACTTCCGCGGTCTTGCCGCCCAGCCGACGTGCCGTCTCGGACACGTGGCGGTGGATACGCGCGAGGAAGTCGATCTCCGCCGCGCGTGTCGGCGAATGCCCAAGCGCCTGCGACAGATGCGTCGCCACGAATGACGACTGCGGCGCGAGCATGCTGATCAAGCGCAGCAACTCGCGGCGCGCTTGGCTGGCGTCGTAGCCGAGGTGATCGGCCAGGGCGAGCAGTGCGTCCTGGTCGATGGCGTCATAGCGGGCTTGCGCGTCCGGCGACAGTTCATCGGCATTCCATTCGTTGGCGTAGACCGCCGCGCAGAAAAGATGGTCGTGCGCCGCGAGGCGGATGCCATCCGCACCGATGTGGAAATGCAGTGTGCCGGCCGAGGCATTGCGCCCGCCAATCAGCAGGCAGAACACCATCCAGCGGAACAGCGCGGCCGTGGCGGAAGCGGGGTCTGCGCAGAGGCTCGCGCATTGCGCAACTTGCTCGACGGTGATCGGCAGGAAGCGGTGCTGGGGCGAGAGCCCCAGCAATTGCACCGCCGAGACGACATAACGGGCCTGCACCAGCGCGGTGTCGTCGCTCTTGCAGCGCAGGGTGCGATCGAGACGCTGCACCACGGCGGCGGTTTCCGGAAACTGACGCAGACCGATGAACGGCGTGTCCAGGCCGATACTGCGGCCCAACAGCGTGGCCCAGCAGTGGTTGATGGTGGCGTACGGCAAGTGTGCGCCTTCGCCCAGATCCAATCGAACGAAGTGGCTCGATTGCGCGGCATTGGCCGGCGCAGAAAACCGGCCGAGCCACATCGACACCGGCAGGCCATTCGAGGCCAGGAAGGGCAGGCTGATTTCTTCGGGCGCCGCAGCAACATCGGTGCCGTAGCTGGCGCGCGGTTCAGCCACATGCAGCGGTGTGCTGCGGGGCGGGCGCCCGATGGTTTGCTGGAACTGCAGCACGAGATCGCGTTCGGAGAGCCCATCGGCGCGGCCGCTGCATGGCTTGAGGCCGATGGGCACCAAGGCCAGCGGGCCATCCAGATGCGGCGCCGCTTGCGCGAGATGCTCCAGCGCTGCGGCGGCAGCCTTGGGCGTGCTGCGTGCCGATTCCGGCAGCAGGTATTCAAAGAAGTGGCGTACCGGCTGGGCCTTTGCCGTGTCGGCGATATTGCCGGCGGTGCGCGGCAGGTGCGGACTCAGATCAAAGCCCTGCGACGAAGTCTGCCAGCGAGCATCGTATTCGAACGCCCAACCGCTGCGGCCGCACGATAGCTGACCGATCAGATGCTTATTCAGGTAGACGTCCAGCATGCGCGTATCCAACGTATTTGATGGAGCGTGCGTAGTCGGCTGTGCAGCGGAGAATCCGCCGGCAATTGGGAATTCGGCTGCTTTGCAGCAAATATGCCATTCCCTTGCACGCCCCTTATCGACCGAGGGCGAGCATAACAAAGAAAATCTGCCCGACAAGCGAGAATATCCAATTTCGATGATGCAATTTTCTCAAATCGGATTATCGGATCGTTAAGATCGAGTGCGCGTTGGCCGATATTTCCGGTATCTACTTCAGTTTTTCGGCTTTTTTAAATCTAGCCGCAGAGCCAATGCTGAGGCCATTGAATAAATTTCAGAGGCACCGAATCGATAGGGTATTCATTACAAATCGCCGATTTATCGTGGCGGTGCCAACACTTTCTCGCACAGCCCGAATTGGCGGGAGGCGCCTGCGCAATGCGAGGACGGAGATGACATAACCGCATTGCCCATGGATTCACCTGCGGATTTAAGTGCAGGCTTCAAGCGGATTTTGAGCAGGTCAGGGCACGCCCGGCCTGCCGGGGCGCTCACCGGACCGTTCAGCGGCCGGCATGCAGCAGCGAATCCTTCTACTTTGCCGGGGTCGTCGCATTTGCATGGGTTTTTCTGCCTGGTGCGAACACGCCGGTCGACAGCGACGTACCGAGCAGGATCACCGCGCAGCCGATCAACATGTTGAGCGTCAGCTGTTCGCCCAGAAACAGGATGCCCCACAGCACACCGAACACCGGGATCAGGAAGGTGACCGACACCGCCCGCGTCGGCCCCACATGCGCGACGAGGCGGAAGAAAAGGATGTAGGCCACGCCCGTGCATGCGATGCCCAGGGCGATGACGTGCAGCCACACGCTGCCGGTGGGCGTTTGCGCGGGCCACAGCCAGTAGGCCAGCGGTGCGAGCACGATGGCGGCGCCCAATTGGCTGCCGGTCGCCACGGCCAGCGGCGGCACGCCGGTCAGGAAGCGCTTGGTGTAGCTGCTTGCCACCCCGTACAGCACGGTGGCCGACAGCGCCGCGGCCACCGCCACGCCGCCTTGTTTGGCATCGATGACAGACGACCCACCCACCAGCACGATGACGCCGATAAAGCCGATCGCCAGTCCCAGCACGCGCAGCGACGACATCCGCTCGCCCAGCCACGTGAACGCGACGATGGCCGCAAACAACGGGGCCGCGGCATTGAGCACCGAGGTGAAGCCCGCCGTCAGGGTGAGTTCGGCGTAGGCGAACAGGCAGAACGGGATGGCCGAGTTCAGCACGCCAACGGCCAGCAGATGCGGCCAATGCGTGCGCAGCGCGCCCATGCCGCCGCGCAAGGTGAGCATCGGGACGAGAAAGCATGAGGCGATCGCGACCCGCAGTGCAATGAGGGCCACGGGCCCGAAGGGCGGCGCTGCCACGCGCATGAACAGGAAGGAGCCGCCCCATAGGGCAGCCAGGGTGAGGAGTTCGATCACATCGGAGCGGCGCATGACGGGGTCTCGTTATCGTTGTGGGGTGGTGTGCGCGCATTGTCCGCGCGATTTGCGTTTTATGTAGGCAGCAGTGCCAGCGTGCCTTGGCGGTCGTCGTCGGGCATGGGCAGGCGTTCGCCAACCTGCGCTGGATGCCCCTCGAGCCGCAGCAGGGCGGCCTTGCGTGGCAGGCCGCCGGCATAGCCCGTAAGCGCGCCGTCCGCGCCGACCACGCGGTGGCACGGGATGGCGATCGAGATCGGGTTGCGGCCAACGGCGGTGCCCACCGCGCGTGCGTGTTCGCGCGTGAGCCCCAGGCGTGCGGTGATCTGGCCGTAGGTGGTGCGACTGCCGAATGCGATGTCGCACAGCAGGCGCCAGACGTCTTGCTGGAACGGCGTGCCCTCGGGCGCCATCGGCAGATCGAAGTCGTGCAGCTTGTCGGCAAAGTACGCGGTGAACTGTGCCTGTGCCTCGCGAATGACCGGGACGTCTGCGCCTGGCGACATGCGCGCGGCATTTACGGGAATCGTCTTCTGGCCGGGAAAGAACGCGCCGGTCAGGTGGGTGTCTGTGGCGGTCAACAGCAGATCGCCGAGCGGGCAGGCAAAGGTGTGGCGGTACATGGCGGTCGATTCGTCAACGGGTCATGGCGTCAACTCGATACAGGCAGGGTGAGCGCTTCTTCGCGGTGCCAGAGATGCATGGCGGCATACGCGCGCCACGGGGCCCATGGTTCGGCGCGCTCAACCATGGCACGGCGTGTGGGCAGCGCGCCGTCGCCGTCGGCGAGACGTTTGCGCAGGACGTAATCGCCCAGTGGGAATGCGTTTGGCCAGCCCAGTGCGCGCATGGCAACGTATTGCGCTGTCCACTCGCCGACGCCGGGCAGCGCTTGCAAGGCGGCCAGCGTGGGCGCGAGCGGCACCAGGGGTTCGAGCCGCAGGCTCCCGCCATCGATGGCGCGGGCGAGTTCGACGACGGCGGCGGCACGGCTGGCTTGCAGCCCGGTCTGCGCGGCCAGCGCTTGCGCATCGGTGTTCGCCAGTGCAGCAGCGCTCGGGAATGCCATCGACAGCCCTTCGCGTGATTGCGGCAGCGGCACGCCATACACGGCAGTCATGCGCCCGAGAATGCGTCGCGCCTGCACCAGCGAAATGACCTGCCCGGCGATGGCACGCACGGCAATTTCGAAGCCGTCCACGGCGCCCGGCACGCGCAGGCCGGGGGTTTCGGAAGCGAGCGTGCCGAGGTGCGCGTCCACCAGGTCGGGCCGGCAATCGAGATCGAACAGCCGCCGCGCGCGGGCCAGCACGGGCGGCATGGCGTGCAGCAGGCTGGGCGACAGCGTGAGCGTCACCGCATGGCGTTGCGGCACATTGCGCGCGTGCAGCCAGCCGACGTGCCGCACGCCGGCATAGTCGACGGTGATCGTGCGTGCGTAGCTGTCGGCGTCGACCGCCTCGACGCCATCGACTGCCCGGGCGCGCAGAAACTCGAGCAACGCTTGCCACGCAAACGGCGGACGGTAACCGAGCGTAAGCGTAGGGCCGTCTTCGGTGCACGGTGCCGTCGTGCGCGAGCGCAGGCGCGTGGGTGCAAAGCCGTAGTGCTCGGTAAAGCCGCTGTTCAAGCGCCGCACGCTCCCGAAGCCGGCCGCAAAGGCGACATCGCCGACGGGCATGGCGGTGTCGGTCAGCAGCTGTTTGGCGAGCAGCAGGCGCTGTGTTTGCGCGTACTCGATGGGCGAGACGTCGAACTCGGCGCGGAAGATGCGGCGCAGGTGGCGGTCGGTCACGCCCACGGCTGCGGCCAGCGCGGCCAGGTCGTGCTCTTGCAGAAAGCCCTCCTCGATCATGCGGGCGGCGGCGCGTGCGAGGCTCGACGACATCTCGGCCAGGCTGTGCCCCGGTGCCAGTTCCGGTCGGCAGCGCAGGCATGGCCGAAAGCCCGCGCGCTCGGCGGCGGCGGCCGTGGTGAAGAAGCGGCAATTCTTCTCCAGCGGCGTGCGGACCGCGCAAACGGGGCGGCAATATACGCGGGTGGAAGTCACACCGACGAAGAACCACCCGTCAAAGCGACGGTCGCGCGATTGCACGGCGCGGTAGCAGGCGTTGTGGTCGAGATTCATGGTGGTGAGCGGGGAACTTGGCAGCTAGTCTAGCCCTGTCGGGTCGCATGGGTTCGCCGGATTCGGACACATCCTTCGATGCCAAAAAGACTGCGTCTCGGCACAATGGCGAACACAACAACATATCGGGAGATCGGCATGTCCAAGACCATCGTCATTACCGGCGGGGGCCGGGGTATCGGTCGCGCCACGGCGGTGCTGTGTGCGCAACGCGGGTGGTCTGTCGCGCTGCAATATCGCGGCAACCGGCAGGCAGCGGAAGAGACGGTGGGGCTCATCGAACAGGCCGGCGGCCACGCGCTGGCGGTGCAGGGCGATGTGTCGAACGACGAAGATGTGATCGCGTTATTCGAGGCAGCGGTGGGGCGCTTTGGTGCGCTGCATGGCGTGGTCAACAACGCCGGCATCGTGGCCGAGGCGCAGGACGTTGCCGACATGAGCACGTACCGGCTGCGCACGATGTTCGAGACCAATGTGCTGGGCGCCTTTCTGGTTGCGCGCGAGGCGGCGCGGCGCCTGTCGACGTCGCGCGGCGGCGTGGGCGGTTCGGTGGTGAACGTGTCGTCGGCGGCGTCGCGGCTGGGGTCGCCGCACGAATATGTCGACTACGCTGCCTCCAAGGGGGCCGTCGACACCATGACGTTGGGATTGGCGCGTGAACTGGGGCGCGATGGCGTGCGCGTCAACGCCGTGCGCCCCGGTTTGATCGAGACCGATATTCACGCCTCGGGCGGCCAGCCCGATCGCGCGCAGCGCCTGGGCAGCGCCACGCCGATCGGCCGGCCCGGCACGCCGCAGGAAGTGGCCGAGACCATCGTCTGGTTGCTCTCCGATGCGGCGTCGTACGTGACGGGGGCGCTACTGGATTGTTCGGGTGGACGCTGACCGGCGATCAGGCATTTGCCCCGGCGCGGAAGGTATCGCACTGGCGAAGGTCGCCGCCATCGAAGCCCTGGCGGAACCAGTGCATGCGCTGCTCGGATGATCCATGCGTGAAGGCATCAGGCGTGACGCTGCGGCCGGCGTTGCGCTGCAGTGTGTCGTCGCCAATGGCGTGCGCGGCGGTGAGCGCTTGCTCCAGATCACCGCGCTCGAGCAGGCCGCGTTGCTGGGCATAGTGGCCCCACACGCCGGCCAGGCAATCGGCCTGCAGCTCCAGCTTGACCGACAGGGCATTTGCCGTAGCCTGCGATTTGCCCGCCTGCGCGCGGCTGACCTTCTCCGACACGCCCAGCAGGTTCTGCACGTGGTGGCCCACCTCGTGCGCGACGACGTACGCGGCGGCAAAGTCGCCCGGGGCACCAAATTTGCGGCGCAGCTCGTCGAAGAAGCCGAGGTCAAGGTAGACCTTGGTGTCAGCCGGGCAATAGAACGGGCCGACGGCAGACGAGGCGTCGCCGCAGCCTGAGCGGATGCCCTGGCGGAACAGCACCAGCTTGGGCGGCTGGTACGCGCGGCCGGCTTGCTTGAACAGTTGCGTCCACGTGTCTTCGGTGTCGCCCAGCACGTGCGAGACCAATTGCTTGCTGCGGTCGTTGTCGGTCTCCCCGGTGGGGCGGGCCGGGCTGTGCGGCGCGGATTGCGTGGGGGTGTTCTGCGACACTTGCATCACCATGCCGAGAATTTCCAGCGGGTTCTTGCCCATCAGTAAGCCCACGATGGCCACGATTGCGATGCCGCCGATGCCCAACCGCATGCCGCCGCCACCGAAGCCGCTGCCGCCCGAGGACGCTCGCTCATCCTCGACGTTGTTGCTTTCGCGCATGTCATCCCAACGCACGGTGTTCTCCTTGAGGGGCCTGTGAGGCCAATTGGGCAGGTAAGGCCGGGCGTCACGCCCGGTAAACTTTGCAAAGTCTACCTGCTGTGCGTTCTTACGGGCATGCCGCCGCGCGGCCGAATCGTCTGCGTGGAGGGCCGGTGCGAGCACAGGCAAGGGCTGGCGGCGATTTGTGGCACCGCACAAAACCCGGCAGGAAACTTGCTAACCAAAGCTGCCCATCCTCCGTTCCGCTGTCATCCGGGTGACATGCGGCGGTTCCCGAATAACGATCAGCAGACGGATACGCTGCCGATCCCATGACTTCGAGTTTTCACCATGCGCTTGCCCGCTTCGATCACTGCTCAACCACCACACGCCCCCGAGCCGTCGCATCTGGCCGCCACCCATGTTGATCCGACCGAGGTGTCGGATGTGGAGCAGATCGCCGCGGAGCGCACGCCGTGGTGGGGGCGCACATGGCGCGCGGTGATCGGTGGCGCATTCAGCAGTGTCGCGGCCGCGTTGATTGCCGTGACGGGGGCGATTTACATTGGGATGTACCACGCGCCCTGGGTGAAGAGCCTCACCGGCCACACGCCGACAGCCGCCCAGGCAGGCAATGCGATGAGCGTCGCCATGGCCGCTGGGCCTGCCAACGCCGCCACGCCGGTGCCGACCATTACGCCTGTGCCGGCGGATGCTGCCACGCAACCCGCATCGCCCGACCGGGTGGCGGCGGCGCGAGACCGGATGGAGCAACGCGTCTACTCGCAAGTGCAGCAGCCCCGCGCTCGCACGGTGGCCGAACGCGAGATGGTGGAAGACAACGATGTACCGGCATCTGGCAACGCACGACGTCATCATCGCGGTACGCGTTACATGCGCCATGGCGCGCCGTTCAACGCGGCGTGGTACAAGGGCGCCTGATCGGCACTCTCTATATTTGGGCCAGTCGTGGCGGGCAATCCACTTCGACGTTTTCCAGGGCGTGCATCGCCGCCACCAGACGGCGGTGCAGCGATTCCGATACCGGCAGAATCGGCGCGCGCGTGTCCGCACCAATGCTTCCCCCCGCTGACAACAACGCCTTGACCGGCGCAGGGTTTGGCTCCGCAAACAGCAGCGCAGCCAACGGCGCCAGTGCATCGGCCAAGCGCCGGGCCTCGACGATGCGCCCCGCGCGATGGTGCGCGACGAGCGCTACGAACAGCTCCGGCCGCAGATGCGCGCCGGCCAGGATGCCTCCCGTGCCGCCCTGTGCGAGGCAATCGAGCAGCGCGCTGTCATCCCCGCTCAGCACATCCAGCGGCCCGCCCTTCAACGCGCTGAAATGCTCGGCCACACATTCCTTGATGGCGACGATGTTGGGCTGCTCGGCCAGCGCCAGCGCGGTATGCGGCGCGATCGAGACGCCCGTGCGCTTGGGCACGTTGTAGAGCACCACCGGGCGGCCTGTGCTGGCCGCCACCTGCGCGTAATGCCAGCGCAATCCCGCCTGCGACGGGCACACGTAGTACGGCGGCGGCACGAGGTAGCCTGCGCTGTTCCAGCACTCGTAATGGCGGATCTGCGCGCAGACTTCGCGCGTGTCCGGCGCGCCGACGCCGATCAGGAAGGGCGTGCGATCGCCACAAGCGTCGGCGATGGCCTCCAGCACGGTATAGCGCTCGATCTGCGAGAGCAGCGCGGCTTCACCCGTCGTCCCCAGCGCTACGAAGCCCGATACACCCGCGCCCTGGTAATGGCGCACCAATCGGCGCAGCGCAGCGGTGTCGACGTGATCATGGTGGAACGGCGTGACCAGCGGAATCCAGATACCCGAGAACATGGCGCGCCTCAATGCAGCAACGTATGCGCGCACTTGTGCGCCGTGCACAGCGGCGTGATGCGGCCCAGCGTGGCACAGGGGAGGCCGCGCAGCAGCGCACCGATCACCGCATCGGCATCCGCATGGGGCAGTTCCAGATCAACGGTGACGGTCTTGCGGCGGGCGTCGTGCCGGACGATGTATAGCCCGAGCGTGTCGCCGAGCAGCGCGTGCAACTGCCGGCGAACCGCGTGCGGCGCATCGCCGGGCACCATCACGCGCAGGCACACGTATTGACGTGCCGGCTGGGCGGCCGCGCGAGGCACCGCCACCGGCGAGGGCGGCAGCAACTGCGGAATCAGCGAAGACAGGAGCATCGATCGCGCCATGATGAGGTGGCGACGGCTCGCGTCGCCATGTCGTTGAACATGACGACACCGTATCGATTCGCTCGTAAAAAGCGTGAAAAAGGGGCGTGACGCGGCGTAAAGAAAGCGTAAACGCTCAGGCGGCGTGCACTTGCTTGCGACGACGCAGTGCGATGATCGTCAGCGAGATGCCGCTGACGGCGGCCGCCGTCAGCACGTAGTAGCTCGGTGCCAGCGTATCGCCCGTCGTGTGAATCAGCCACGTGACGATGAACGGCGCGAACCCGCCGAATAACGTCACGCCCAGGCTGTAGCCGAGCGACAGGCCGGTCGAGCGTACGCGCGTGGGAAAGATCTCCGACATCAGCGCCGGCATCGGGCCCGAATACGCGGCCTTGAAGATGCCCGACACGGCTTGCAGCGCAAGCAGCGCGCCGATGGTCGGATACGCGCGCAACAGCGCAAACATCGGGTAGATCAGCAGGATCATCAGCACCGACGTGGTGAGCATGATGCGGATGCGGCCAATGCGATCCGACAGCGCACCCATCACCGGCGAGAGCAAAAACTGCAGCCCGCCATTGAGCACGACCACCGCGAACGACTGTGCCGCCGGCAGATGCAGTTGCTTGACGGCGTACGTGGGCATGTAGAGCTGCAGCACGTACACCGACACCGTCGACTGCGCTACCACGCCCACCGCCAGCAGCAGGTTAGACCACTGCGCTTTGAACGAAGCCTGCGGGTCGACCATTGTCTTTCTTTGCTCGGCGACGAACTCGGGTGTCTCATCCAGATGGCGGCGGATGTAGAAACCCACCGGGCCGACCAGCAGACCGAAGATGAACGGCAACCGCCAGCCCCAACCTTCCAGTTCGGCCGACGTGAGCGATGCCGTCAGCAGCGCCCCGAGCCCCGCCGCCAGAATGGTGGCAATGCCCTGGCTGGCGAACTGCCAACTCGCGTAGTACCCACGCCCGCGCGTGCTGTGTTCCACCATGAAGGCTGTCGCGCTGCCGAATTCACCGCCTACAGCGAAGCCCTGCACCAGGCGCGCAAGCAGGATGGTGACGGGCGCCACGATGCCGATTTGCTGGTAGCTCGGCATCACGGCAATCGCCAGCGTGCCGACGATCATCAGCAGAATCGACAGCGTGAGCGCTGCCTTGCGGCCTTTCTTGTCGGCATACATGCCGAGCACGATCGCGCCCACCGGCCGCGTGATGAACGACACGCCAAAGCTGCCCACCGCAAACAGCAGCGAGACCCATTCGTCATCCGCCGGAAAGAACAGCTTGCCGATGATGGATGCGAAGAAGCCGTAGACGAGAAAGTCGTACCACTCAAGCGCATTGCCGATCGACGACGAAATGACGATGCGGCGCGCATGCGCTGCACTCGTTGTTGCTGGACGAGCGGGTGCAGCAGAGCCTGCCACAGACGGGGCGGTCATGATGAGGGTTCCTTTGGTGCGGGCCGGGATCGTTTTTATGGGGACTGCAGCGCGTTGCCAGCCCGGTCCGACGGGTCAGCGCGCTGGTGCGGCGGGCTTTCCTTAGAAGCCCACCGCATGGCCGTCGCGGCGGCTGTCGCTGGCGGCCACGTAGCCGTGGTCGGCGTCGTCCGACAGGCGCCAGATGAACTGGCCGGAGCCGAAATCCATGTACGGATCAGCCACCGATTCAAGCTTGTGCCCGCGCGCTTCCAGCGCAGCGATGGTGTTGGGGTTCATGGTGCCTTCCACGTCGAGCGTGAAATCACGGTTGACCTTCCAGCGCGGCGCGTCGCACGCGGCCTGCGGCTGCTGCTTGTAATCGAGCATGCGCACGAGCGTCTGCAGATGGCCTTGCGGTTGCATGTCGCCGCCCATCACGCCAAAGCTCATCTGAGGCTGGCCGTCCTTGGTCAGGAACGCCGGGATGATGGTGTGGAACGGCCGCTTGCCGCCTTCCACCACATTGGCCGAGCGCGCATCCATCGAGAAGCCGAAGCCGCGGTTCTGCAGGCTGATGCCCGTGCCGGGTACCACCACGCCCGAGCCGAAGCCCATGTAGTTGGACTGGATGAACGAGACCATCATGCCGTTCTCATCGGCGGCGGTCAGATACACCGTACCGCCGGCGCGTGGCATGCCGAAGGTCGGCATCTGCGCACGGCCCATGTCGATGAGCTTGGCGCGCGCATCCAGGTACGCGTCGTCGAGCATCTGCTCGGGCGTGACTTCCATCGAGCGCGGGTCGGCCACGTATCGATAGAGATCGGCAAACGCCAGCTTCATCGCTTCAATTTGCAGATGCTGCGAGTCGGCCGAATCGACGGGCAGGGCGCCGAGGTCGAAGCGGTCGAGAATGCCCAGCGCAATCAGCGCCGCGATGCCTTGGCCGTTCGGCGGGATCTCATGCAGGTCGTAGCCGCGGTAGCGCTTGGTGATGGGCTTGACCCACTCGGGCTGAAAGTCGCGCAGGTCTTGCGCGGTCATGCCGCCGCCGCATTCGCGCGAGTACGCGGCAATGCGTTCGGCGAGTTCGCCTTCGTAGAAATCGCGGCCGTGGGTCTGGCCAATGCGGCGCAGCGTGGCCGCTGCTTCGGGCAGCTTGAACTTCTCGCCCACTTGCGGTGCGCGGCCGTGCGGCATGAAGGCCTGCGCGTAACCGGGCTGGTTGTGCAGCTCGGGAATGGCCGCCGCCCATTTGTGCGCAACGATGGGCGCGATGGTGTGGCCGCGCTCGGCAATCTCGGCGGCGGGTTCCAGAACGTCGGTAAACGGGAGCTTGCCGAAGCGCTCGTGCAGCGCAGCCCAGGCGGAGACCGCGCCGGGCACGGTCACCGCGTCCCAGCCGCGCGTGGGGCGCTTGGGGTTGCCGTTGGCGTCCTCGCCATATTTCCTGCGGAAGTAGTCGAGGTTCCAGGCTTGCGGCGCGGTGCCGGAGGCGTTCAGGCCGTGCAGCGCCTTGCCGTCCCACAAAATGGCGAATGCATCGCTGCCGAGGCCGCACGAGACGGGTTCGACCACGGTGAGCATGGCTGCGGCGGCGATGGCCGCATCCACGGCACTGCCGCCCGCAAGCAGCATGCGCAGTCCGGCCTGTGCGGCCAGCGGATGAGACGTGGAGACAACGTTGCGCGCAAACAGTGGAATGCGCACCGTGGGATAGGGGTTCTGCCAGTCGAAGCGGTGGGACATGGGGGGCTCAAGCGGGAATGTTTGACGAACGATTATTTGCGGTGCGCTGGATTTAATAAAGTTAAAATTCATTGGATATTGCTTAAGAAAAACTTGAGAATCCGCCGCGCCTTGCCGTGAGTACCGTCCGCTTTCTCCGCACCTTTGTCGCCGTGGCCCGCCATGGCTCGTTTGCCGCCGCCGCCGAGCGCGTGGCGCTCACGCAGGCCGCGGTGAGCCTGCAGATGCGTGCGCTGGAAACCGAACTGCGCCGCGACTTGTTCGACCGATCGGGGCGCACCGTCACGCTGAATGCGCATGGTCGCGCGCTACTGCCCCACGCCGAGCACCTGCTGGCGCTGTATGACGCCATGCGCGTCGGCGACGAGCCGCAGACGGAGTTGTCCGGCGCGGTGGCGATCGGTGCGGTGGTGTCGGTGATGGGGGCGCTGGCACATGCGGTGGCGGGGCTCAAGCAGATGCACAAGGGGCTGGACGTCAAGCTCATCACCGGCAAATCGGGCGAACTGGCGGACCAGGTGGAAGCGGGCGAGCTGGATGGCGCGCTGGTGGTCGAACACCTGGAGCGCCTGCCTGCCAACCTTGCGTGGCATCCGCTCTATACCGAGCCGCTGGTGGTGGTGGCGGGCCGCCACACGCGTGGCCGCGCAGAAGAAGTCCTGCGCACCCATCCGTTCCTGCGCTTTGACCGCGCGGTGCGCACCGGCGCGCTGATCGACCGGGCGCTGCGCAAGACGCACATGGCGGTCAACGAGTTCATCGAGGTCAATTCGATCGAGGCGATTGTCGAACTGGTGCGTCAGCAGGTCGGGGTGACGCTGGTGCCGCGCCTGCGCCGCGCAAGCTGGGAGAGCGACCCGGCCCTGCGCGTGCTGCCCATGCCGCCGCAGACGCCCGTGCGCGCCGTCGGCATGATCGAGCGGAAAGAACACGTGCGGCACGGTGTGATTCAGGCGGTACTCGATGCGCTCGAAACCACACTTGGCAATTCCAGCGCCTAGACTGGAGGCACCAAGACTGGCCTCGGAGGCCGCGATGGACGCATTCATTCAACGCTGGCGCGACGAATTGATCCTGCTCGCCCGCATCCTGATGATGGTGCTGTTCGTGATGTCCGGATGGGGCAAGCTCACGGGCTTCCAGGGCACCGTCGGCTACATGGCCAGCACCGGGGCGCCGGTGCCCGTGCTGGCCGCAGCGATTGCCGTCGTCATGGAGTTTGGCGTGGGCATCGCCTTGCTCATCGGCCTGTGGACGCGGCCGCTGGCCATTCTGATGGCGCTGTTCGTGCTCGGCACTTCGTTCATTGCCCACTCGTACTGGGATATGGAAGGCGCCATGGAGGCCGCCAACAAGATCCAGTTCTACAAGAACCTGAGCATCATGGGCGGGCTGTTCCTGCTGGCCGCTGTAGGGCCGGGCAAGTACGCGGTGCAGAAATCGTAGTGCATCCGCTCAGCGCAACGACCGCTGCACCAGCACCAGCACGGCAAACACGCCGCATGCCACGGCAAACCAGCTGAAGAGCTGCGTGCCGGCCAGCAGCGTGGCTTGCCGGTCAATCTCGGCTGACAGGCTGGCGAGGCGCTCCGGCGTAAGGGGGTTCACGGCCTGCAGGTCTGCCGTGAAGCGCGTGACATGCGCCACGATCAGCGAGCGCGATTCCGCCTGCTGCGTCTGCAGCGACACCGCCGCCAGCCCCGTGCCCACCGCGGTCGCAAACTGGCGCGCGATGTTCTTCATCTGGTAGCCATGCGCGAAGTCTTCCCGGTCGAGATCGAGGTAGGTCATCATCGCCACCTGGATCATCACCGCGCCCGGCGTGATGCCTTCCAGTACCGACACGGGGAAGAACGCATAGTCTGGCGCGCCCGGCATCAGGCTTGTCGCCAGCAGCAGCGCTGCTGCCGCATACACCGCAAAGCCGATGGCGATGAAGCGGCGCTTGCGGAAGAAAAACGGCAGCCAGACGGTCATGACCACGGCCACCACGGTCGACACCGCCCCGCTGATCATCAGGAGCAGCGTGGTCGTGCGGAACGTAAAGCCCAGGCCGCCCTGCGATACCGCCGGAAACAGGTACGACCAGTACCCGCTCATCAGGTAATAGATGCCGTAGAAGCCGATGCCCCACAAGTAGCGGCGGCCATTCAGGCGCGAGAGATCGAGCCACGGGTCCGGGTGCGTGCGCAGGCGGTGGATGGCCAGCAGCAGCGAAGCCGCACC
Source organism: Ralstonia psammae (assembly GCF_958405935.1). Lineage (NCBI taxonomy): Bacteria > Pseudomonadati > Pseudomonadota > Betaproteobacteria > Burkholderiales > Burkholderiaceae > Ralstonia > Ralstonia psammae. The sequence goes on along the minus strand of NZ_CATZBU010000006.1, from coordinate 276,203 downwards.
GCCCAGCAGCAAGAGCGGAATCAAAGGCGAGGCTGTCAGCCGGCTGTAGCGCAGCTCCGACAGGCCCATCAGGAACGACAGCGCGCCGATGGCCATGGCTCCCACGCCAACCCAATCCCACTGGCTTTCTTCTGGCGGCGCTTCATCGGGGCGGCGCGCGGCGCGTGTGCGCGGCTGATGGTGTTCGGGCGGCAGGAAGAACATCGCCACCCACGCCACGCTGGCCAGTGCCAGTTCGATCCAGAAGATCACGCGCCATTCGCTGTACTCGAGCACCTCGGCGCAGATCCACGGTGCAATGGTGGTCAGACCGAACAGGCCAACGCTGAACATCAGCATCGGCGGAATGCGCTCGTCGGGTTCGGCCGTGAGCTGCACCAGAATGCGCGACGCCGAGAACAGCCCGCCTGCGCCCAGGCCCTGGATGGTCCGTCCGATGACGAGTTCGCCGATCGTGTTGGATTGGGCGCACACCACGCAGCCGATGGCGAACAGCACGATGCCCACGAGCGAATACATCCGGTAGCCCATCTGCGCGGCAATGCGGCCGATGGCGAGGTTGGCGACCACGGCCGCCACGGCATACGCTGTGACCGCGTAGAGATACGCCTCAGGGCTTGCGTGCACACCGCCCTGAATGTGCTGGCCCGCCACGGCGAACATCTGCGAAGAGACGAAGTCGAGGCCGGTGGCGAGGCCCAGCGCCAGCCCAAAAGCGTGGACGCGCGCCGAAGAAAAATGGGGAAACGCCCGCAGAGAAGCGGGTTTGAGGATTGGCAGCGACATGTGCCCGAGCATAAACTTGCCCGCCAGCAGGATAAACGGCCAACTCTAGGAACACTGTCCAGTCATGCGAACAATGGAGTGGAACGACTGGGAAACCTTCTGCCGCGTGGTGGAGGCCGGCAGCTTCACCGCCGCCGCCGAGGCGCTGGGCATCCCCAAATCGACCGCCAGCGCTGCCGTATCGCGGCTGGAGGCGGCGCTCGGCGTGCGGCTCATGACGCGCACCACGCGCCAGTTGCGCCTGACCGAAGCGGGCTCGCACTTCTACGATGACATCGCGCCACTGTTTGACCGTCTGCGCGAAGTGCACGCCGACACCACCGCCGCCAGTGAGAACGTCGCCGGCACGCTGCGCATCGCCGCGCCGTATGAGGTGGGCGCGCAGCACCTGACCGAGCCCGTCTGCCGCACGCTGGAGCGCTATCCGCATCTGCAGATCCAGGTGCACATCTCGTGGGAGCAGCCCGACCTGCTCGCCAGCGGTTACGACATCGTCTTCGTGATGGTCGACCAGGTGCTGCCGGATTCGTCGCTCGTGGCGCGCCGCGTCGTGTTGATCCCGCGCGGTTTGTATGCGTCGCCGACCTTGCTGGCGGAACGTCCGCCGCTGAAGACGCCCGCCGACCTCGCTGGCTGGCCGTGCCTTTCCGGCCCGGATGACGCGAGCTGGGCCTTTCGCCCCGTCGGCGAGCCCGCGGCCGAGCCGATCGAAGTCCCCATCCAGCCGCGCCTGCAGACCTTGAATGCTGAAATGCGTGCCCGCGCCGCCGTGCGTGGCCTGGGCGTGGCCCGCATGGCGCGCTCCGTGGGCGACACGGAAGTCGCGGCCGGCCGGCTCGTGCGCGTGCTGCCCGATTTCGAGTTGACCGCGCTGCGCGTCTACGCGCTGATGCCCGCACGCAAGCTGGTGCCGCGCAAGGTGCGCGTGTTTCTAGACGCCCTGGAAGCGGAGGGCGCTTCCGCCACACCCGCCCCCGCCTAGCCGAAGACCGGCGCCGGATGTCACAATCGGCGCTTCCCTATTCGGATTGTGAGGACCGGCGGCCATGCGTCTGCGCCAGATTGAAGTCTTCCGCGCCGTGATGCTGGTCGGTACCGTCAGCGAGGCGGCGCGCATGCTGAACGTGTCGCAACCCGTAGTGACGCGTGTGCTGCAGCACACCGAGCTGCAGCTCGGCTTCCGGCTGTTCGACCGCACCAAGGGCCGCCTGCAGCCCACCGCCGAGGCGTTTGAGCTGTTCAGCGAAGTCGAGCGGTTGTACCAGGAGGTCGAGCGTGTGCGGCGCGTGTCGGCCAATCTGCGCCACAAGGGCGCCGGGCGCTTGCGTGTGGCAGCGACGCCCAGCCTGGCGCCCAGCATCCTTGCCCCCGCCGTGCGGCGCTTCTCGCAGCGCCATCCCGATACGCTGGTGCGCGTGTTCACGCATCACACGGCCGAGATCGTGCAGGGTTTGCTCTCGCAGGACATCGACGTCGGCTTTGCCTTTGCGCCGCCTGTGCATCCGGCCATCAGCACCACGCCGGTCGCGCAGGGTCGCATCCTTCTGGCCGCGCCGCGCGCCTGGGTGGGCGGCAAGACCGATGGGCGCGCGCTGCACAAGCTCGTCGCCGAGAAGCCGTTCATCGGACTCGAAGACCAGATTTCGCTCGGCTCGCTGGTCGGGCAGACGCTGGCGCGCGGCGGGCTGGCGCCGCAGTCGACGCTGGAGGTGCAGACGTATTCGTTGGCGCGTTCACTGGTGGAGGAGTCGCTCGGCGTGACGATGCTCGATCAGTTCACAGCCGCCACCGGCAGCATGGAGCGCATTGCGCTGTTCGCACTGGAGCCGGCGCAGACGTTTGATGTACGTGCCATGCGTGCCGAGCATCACGCGCCGTCATCGCTGGCGGATAGCCTCGTGCAGTGCTTTGCAGAGGCCGCGCGTGCGCTGTCCGATGAACTCCCGCAGCGTGTCGAGCCGACGGCATTCGTGCTCAAGCCCACAGAACCTGACAGCGACGCGGCAGACTAACGCTGACCATTTCCTGGAGACGGAGCCATGCGTCGTTTTGCAACTGCAGTGATGTTTGGGCTGGCGTTGGGCGCTGGCGTGTTCAGCGGGATCGCCACCGCGCAGCAATCGCCGGTGCCCGGCATGTCGACCGACGACCTGAACACCGCGCTCGACTTTGCCAAGGCCGGTCTCAACAAGGCGATCGACTAGGCGCGTGCGTATTCCGCGTTGCCCATCAAGGACCCGCGCGACGTGCGCTACACGTGCGAGGGCGGCAAGACGCTCGTGGTGAAATACATGACCGTGGGGGATACGCCGCTGGCCGCCATGACCCTCAACGGCAAGACGCTGGTGTTTGCCAACGTGATGGCCGCTTCGGGTGCGCGCTATGCGTCGGGCCCGTATGTGTGGTGGACGAAGGGCCCCACCGGTTTCCTCGCCGACGAGACCCTCGGCAGCCGCAATCAGCTCTACCAGGATTGCAGCGAAGCCACCAGCGGCCGTCCTTAGATTTCCTGCAGATCGTGCCCGACGATGATTTCGCCCTTGAAGTGTGGGCGCACGGCATCCAGCCAGACTGAATCTTCCAGATACGGATAGCCGCCGGGCACGAAGTGCGACAGCACCAGCGTCTTCACCTTGGCTTCGGTGGCGATGCGGCCGACCTCTTCGGTGGAGGTATGGCTTGCCAGCAGATGCTCGCGCAGCGTCTTGGCGTTGGGCTCGGTGGACAGCAGCTTGTCGAGCGACGGCAGGTGCATCACCTCGTGTACGAGCACATCGGCGCCGTAAGCCAGGCGCACGAGGTTTTCGCTCGGCGCCGTATCGCCGGAGATGACGATGGAACGGTCTGCCGAATCGAAGCGAAACGCAAATGCCGGCGACACCGGCGGGTGCTTGACCAGCGCGCTCGTCACCTTCACGTTGGCATCCTGCATGACCAGCCCGCCTTCGGTCAGTTCGTGCGGGTGGATCATCGGCGCCAGCGGTGGGCGGCCTTCATCGGCAATCCGGGTGCGGATGTCGTAGTCGTACAGTTCGAGGAACTTGGTCGTCATCGCGGCCAGCGGGGGTGGTCCCCAGGCGTCGACGGGGCCGGTCAGATCGGTGGCCCATGCGAGCAGCATCAGCGTGCCGTAATCGGCGTTGTGATCGGAGTGCTGATGCGTGATGAAGACGTGGCGGATGTCCTTGAGCTTGAGGCCCGCCGTCACGTACTGGCGTGCGACACCGTTGCCGCAATCGACCACGTACGACACGCCGTTGATGACGATCACCTGCGCCGGCGCCGAGCGGTTCTTCTTGGGCGTCGGGCCGCCGGCGGTGCCCAGCAGGATCAGCCGCGTGCCCTTCTTGGGCGCATCGGCGGCCGAGGCGCCCAACGGCAAACCTGCCGACGCGGCACCCGCACCCAGGGCCAGCGCACCGGCTTGCCGCATCCAGCGGCGACGGTTGTTGTCGAAAGCGTGCATGCGGCGGTTTCCTCTCTGTTGTTGGTTGCGTGTGTGTTTCAGCGGGGGAGTCCGTCCACCTTCATGCCGGGCTTGATGCCCTTGCGTGCGAACCAGCCCTTGTTCATTTCCAGCGCATAGCTGCCGGCACGGGTGGGGCAGTGGTTGTCTTCGGTTTGCGGCTTCATCTCTGCAATGTCGGAGATGGTGCCGTCGTCGGTGATGAAGGCGATGGACAGCGGCAGGTCGGTGTTCTTCATCCAGAAGCAGTGGCCGGCGGATTCATCGAACACGAACAGCATGCCGGCGGTGTCGGGCATGGTCTTGCGGAACATCAGGCCGGTTTCGCGCGTTTGCGGGGTGGCCGCCACCTCGGCTTTGACCTTGTACATGCCGAGGGTCAGGTTGACCACCGGCAGGCCGGTATTGGGGGCAGTGGGAGTCTGGGCAAGCGCCCCGGTGGCGGCAACGGCCAGCGATAGAGCGGCAAAGAAGCGGGACAGGGGGGTCATGGCGCGAACGGGTCAGAAAAGAAACGCTCCATGATCGGCACTCGGCCAGCCGGCGTCAATGAGACGGCGGCCGGCCGGGCGACGAAGTTGTTACCGCGTATTGGCGGCGTGGCGTTCAGTGGCGACCGTCTTGGCGTCCGGCTTGGGCGCATGCGCAGAGCGGGCTTTGTCCGCCGCCGCATCGGGTATCAGAGCCACATAACGCGCATCGGTGAGCGTGCGCAGGAACGCAACAATGTCGTCGATCTCGTCTTCCGTCAGGGCAGGTGTGGCGCCGGGGCGGCGGTTCATCGGCACGGCATTCACGTTGATGTTGCCCTGGTATTTGGTGGGCACGTCGTTGAAACGCTTGCCGCCGGGGTACCACTGCGCGGGGTCGGTCGAGCGCGTGGCATAGAAGGCCACGGTATCGCGCAGCGTGCGGAACACGCCGTTGTGCATGAACGTCTGGCGTACCGCCACGTTGCGCAGGCCCGCCGTGCGGAAATAGCCGCACCACTGATCGGGCTCCGGCCACTTGAGCGTGTGGGCGGTCTGGCACAGGCCAACGTCGAAGTGGCGTGCGTCCTTGTTGGCAGGCAGCAGCGGGTTGCGCGGCACGGCGATGGCGTCGTAGCCGAAATCCGTGAACAGCGAGCGCTCCGGCCGTGACGACGATTCCACCATCAGGTGGCACGACGCGCAGTTGCCCTTGTCCGGGTTGCGGAACAGGGCGAGGCCGCGCATCTCGGCGGGGGACAGCGGCGTGCGCTTGCGCAGGAAATCATCGAAGCGCGAGGTGAACGGTGCCAACTCGTCGCTCTGGAAATACGCCTCCAGCGCCTTGCCCAACGCGCTGACAAGGCGTTCGGGCTCACGCACCGTATCGGCGCCGAACTGCTTCGTCAACGCGTGGCCCAGGTCGGTGCCGGCCACCTTGCGCTGCAGGTCGCGCGCTGACCGGTTGCCCATTTCATCGGGATTGAACAGCGGGCCGCGGATCTGTTCCGGGATGGAATCCGCCCGGCCATCGGCAAAGAAACCGCCGAACGGCGACGGGAAGCTCGCGTCGTCGTCCTGGAAGAAATAGCGATGCGGGATGTAGCGCAGATACAGCAGTGACGGCGCATTGCGTGCCGCCATATGCCCGGGGCGGCTGCCTGCCGGTACGCCGATGCGTAGCGCCTCGCCCTTCAGCGTGGGCGCGAAGGCGCGGCCCGGGTCGTGGCATGCCGCGCACGACGTGCCTTGCGGCTCCGACAGGCGCGGGTCCAGAAACACCCGCTTGCCGAGCGCGACGAGGTTCGGGTCCGGCTTGAACGCGGTCGACTCGGCAGGCGGTGGCACAGCGTCCAGCCTTGGCGTCATGCCGATCGATTCAGCCAAGGCCGCACCCGGCAAGAGTGCGGCGGCAACCAGCAGCGTGATGCTCAGGGCCTTCAAGGTGCGACGAAGCCCGTCTTGTCGCACACGAGGCTCGTGCCGTTCTGCGTGCAGGTGGTCAGCAGCTTGCCGGCCACGGTATAGGCTTTGAACAGCCACCCCTTGGCGGGGGCGGCCTGGCGGTCCATCACCATGAAGCCGAACGAGTTGTTGTGCGAGATGCTGCCAACCGTCACGCCCGAAGCGGGGCTGATTGCCGGGAACGGATCGGGCAGGGCCACGTCGAGCGAATCGCCTGCGTTGCCTGCAATGATGGTCGCAGGGTGGTTGCTGGTGAAGTTGATGGCCTGGAAGTCGTGCACGTGGCCGTGCAGTGCGACTTGCACGCCCGGCGGGTAATAGGCCGTGGCGTTCAGGCTGTTCATGACCGACAGCAGCGCTGCATTGCCGCCCAGCGGCGTGCTGCCCGCGATCGGCACGAAGCCCAGGATCGGGTGGTGGTTGGTGAAGATCGACATCACACCGGGCTTGGCGGCCAGCGTGCCCACCGTGCTGAACTGCTTCTGGTAGGTCTGGAACCACGGGTCGGTCGTCGCCAATGCCGTCGTGCCGGCCTTGGCCGAATCGAACACGATGACCTGCGTATCGCTGCCGATGGCTACGGCGTATGGGTCCGACGCGTTGGCGCCAGTGTCGTTGGCCGGGTCGTCGCACGAGCGGGCGGCGGCGTACGGGCGCGGGTCCAGGAAGCGGTACCAACCCTGGCCGGCGCGCGCACATTCTTCGTGGTTGCCGCGTACCAGCACCCACGGGGCCGCAGCCATCAGCGGTGCGGCGGGCTGGAACAGGTCGGCCTGCCACGTATCCCAGCCGTAGCCCCACGGGCTGCCCTGGCAGCCGGCCACGTCGGGCGGGCAGGCATTTTCGCGGTAGTGGTAGTCGCCCACGTGCAGCACGAGGTCGGGATTCATCTTGGCGGCCGTGGCGGCAGCGTTGGCAAACGGCCACGACAGCGGGTCGTTACACGACTGGAACGTGTTGCTCGACTTCTTCATGCGGCAGCCGGTGTCCGCCAGGATCACCACACGCTGCGGGTTTGCCTTGGGCAGCGGCAATGCGCGTGAGCCGATCGACGCGGCCTTGGCGGTGGATGCGACGGTGGCTTCGCAGGCGTTCACAGGGAAGGACGAGGCTTTCGAATCGCTGGCGGCGCTGGCCGTGTTGCGCTGCGCCGGAGTGCCGGCGGCCACACGCAGCGTCATCCGCGTGGAGGTGCCGTCCACCGTCAGCAGCGGGCAGACCGAGCTGTCGACGGGCGAGGCGCTGTTCGTATAGCTCGTGACAGCGCGCACAACAGCCTGGTTGCTGTCGCCGATCTCGACCCACGCGGCCTGGATGTTGGCGTCAGCCGTGGCTGCATCCGACGGCGTGGCCGTCGACACCAGCGTCGAATCAGACGATGAGCCACCGCAGCCGGCAATCACGGCGGCAGCGGCCAGCGCGGCAAGAGAGAACATCGTGAGCACGGTGCGTTTTCGTTGCACCGGAGCGAACATCGATCGGAATTCCATTGCGCCATCCCTGTTTCTTGTTGTGAGGAACGGGCAAGGTACTCAAGCTTGATGGCGCTATTTTGACAGCCCCGCATGCGCGCTCGGGATTTCCGCACGGCAGGCGAGGGCGAAAAAAAAGCAGATGCATAAGCACCTGCTTTTTCTGTATCGGCCGAGCCACGTGGGCCTGGCAGAAACACAAGCTTATTGCTTGGCGGCGTCAGCAGCCGGAGCCGAAGCGTCAGCAGCCTTCTTGGCAGCCTTCTTGTGGTGGTGCTTCTTGGCCTTCTTGGCCTTCGGAGCAGCCTTTTCGGCAGCAGCCGGAGCAGCAGCTGCGTCAGCAGCCGGAGCGGAGGCTTGAGCGAACACACCGGTGGCGAACAGGCCGGCGATCAGGGCAGCGATCAGCTTCTTCATGGTGAATCCTTTTATAGATCAGTGAGTTAACCAACGACCCGCTAAATGAGTCATCTGCAATAACGCAGGCCGTTACAGGCGCGTTGACACGTCGCGTTGAAATTTTTGTGGGGGCGACAAAAGCCTTCGTGCTTCCTGATCCGCGAATGTGGCGCATGTTGCGCTGCGCAAGAAAGATGCCTGCCACCGGACGTTCGGCGCCTGCGTTTCGGATCGATCTGATTGGACCGGGGCGCCCGCGCCGAGAGAATGCGAGCCGATTTTGCTCAAGGCTCGCTGTGTCTCTCCCGCCGTCATCTCCCCGCCCCACCAAGCCCGCCTCGCCCATCCAGCCTGCCCGTTTCCGGCGCCGCGATTTCGTCCTCGGCTGCGGCGCGTTGATTGGGTTGGGCGCCGTGCCCGGCTTCCGGCCGCCTACGCACGACGTTTCCAGCTTCGACGATTTCATGCTCGTGTCGCAGACGATCTCCGGCGCGACGCTGGATCGCCACGCGGGGTTGTCCCGTTTCAGCCATTTGCACCGGACTGACGATCGCTTTATCGAACACATCCAGACGCTCGCGTGGTTGGTCCGCCGGCATCCGGGCCTGGATGGCGCGGGCCTGATCCGATTGCTCGATGCCGGCAACGCGTCCGATCTGCGCGCCGCGTTGGCCCGACTGGTGGATGCCTGGAGCGCCCGATTGGACGTGGATTCCGCGTGGGTCGAGGCCCGGGCCCCCTTCGCCCGGGCTCCTGGCCCCGGCTTGCCCGGCAGTTGACAGCAGCCTTGCCGCGTTGGGGAGTATGGCGGATGGTGAAATTTTCCGGCATAATGCGAAATTAACTCTTGTGTCTTATATAAGAGTTGCGGCTTACGCGAGATGCGAGATTTGTGCGGTGCATCGTGAGAGCGTCACCGTAGGCCGTTAGAATCGCCAATTCATTGCAGCGCGCCACGCCGGCCAACCCGTGAGCGGCACGCTGTGCTGTCAACCCCCACCGTCCACCCGCTAACCTGCGGTCTGCACTGGAGTCGTCCATGTATCAACACATCAAGGTCCCGGCCGGCGAGAAGATCACCGTCAACCAAGACTTCTCCCTGAACGTTCCGAACAACCCGATCATTCCTTACATCGAAGGTGACGGCACCGGCTTCGACATCACCCCGGTGATGATCAAGGTGGTGGACGCAGCGGTTGAGAAGGCTTACAAGGGCGAGCGCAAGATTTCCTGGATGGAAATCTACGCCGGCGAGAAGTCGACCAAGGTGTACGGCCCCGACGTGTGGCTGCCGGAAGAAACCCTGCAAGTGCTGAAGGACTATGTGGTGTCCATCAAGGGCCCGCTGACGACGCCGGTGGGCGGCGGCATCCGTTCGCTGAACGTGGCGCTGCGCCAGGAACTGGACCTGTACGTCTGCCTGCGCCCCGTGCGCTACTTCAAGGGCGTGCCCTCGCCGGTCAAAGAGCCGGAGAAGACCGACATGGTGATCTTCCGCGAGAACTCGGAAGACATCTACGCCGGTATCGAGTTCGAAGCCCAGAGCGACAAGGCCAAGAAGCTGATCAAGATCCTGCAGGACGAGTTCGGCGTGAAGAAGATCCGCTTCCCCGAAACGTCGGGCATCGGCGTCAAGCCGGTCTCGAAGGAAGGCACCGAGCGCCTGGTGCGCAAGGCCATCCAGTACGCGATCGACAACGACAAGCCGTCGGTCACGATTGTGCACAAGGGCAACATCATGAAGTTCACGGAAGGCGGTTTCCGTGACTGGGCCTACGCACTGGCACAGAAGGAATTCGGCGCCGAGCTGATCGACGGCGGCCCGTGGTGCAAGTTCAAGAACCCGAAGACGGGCAAGGAAATCGTCGTCAAAGACGCCATTGCCGACGCCTTCCTGCAGCAGATCCTGCTGCGTCCGGCCGAGTACTCGGTCGTGGCCACGCTGAACCTGAACGGCGACTACATCTCCGACGCACTGGCCGCGCAGGTCGGCGGTATCGGTATCGCCCCGGGCGCGAACCTGAGCGACTCGGTTGCCATGTTCGAAGCCACCCACGGCACGGCACCGAAGTACGCCGGCAAGGACTACGTGAACCCGGGTTCCGAAATCCTGTCGGCCGAAATGATGCTGCGCCACATGGGCTGGACGGAAGCCGCTGACCTGATCATCTCGTCGATCGAGAAGTCGATCCTGTCGAAGAAGGTCACGTACGACTTCGCGCGCCTGCTGGAAGGCGCGACCCAAGTGTCGTGCTCCGGCTTCGGTCAAGTGATGATCGACAACATGTAAGCACGTTTCAGCCAGTATCAGGCTGACGCACAAAACCCCGGTAGATCAATGGTCTGCCGGGGTTTTTTGTTTCAGGCAGTATCACGCGGTATCATGAAAACACTCCATCAAGGAGTGTAAAAAGGAGTGGAATTGGGGCGTGTAAGCACTCCAAACACTCCACTTGGAGGGTGATTCCATGCGTCACTTCAACTATGTGCTGACTCCGACCCGGATCAACAATGCCAAGCCGAAGGAGGGGCGGTACAAGCTGGTCGATGGCGGTGGCCTGTTCGTGCTGGTCGCGCCAGGTGGCGCTAAGACCTGGGCCTACCAATACCGGTTGGGCGGCAAGCGCCGCGAAGTCACCATAGGGCGCTATCCCGAAATCAGCGTGGCCGATGCCCGGGACCGGCATGCTGAATACCGGGCGATGGTCGAGCATGGCGAAGACCCGGCCACGCACAGGCGTGAAGAGAAGGCTGAACGTGTGGCGCGCGCAGCGATAAACGCCGACGAAGGCCAGTTCAAAGCGTTTTCCCTCAAGTGGATCGATGAGCGTCTGGCCGGCAAGACGGAGGGCTACCGCAGTCAGATCAAATCGCGCCTAGAGCGGTTTGTTTGGCCAGCCATCGGGCGCAAGGCGTTGGAGGACGTGAAGCCGGCGCACGTCCTAGGAATCATTGAGGAACTGCGGCCGACACCGAATACGGCGGAGGGCGTGCGCGCCCTCATCCAGCAGTGCTACGACTACGCCATCCAGAAGCTGCTCGTGGAGTCGAACCCAGCACGGCCCCTGCGCGGCGTCATCACCGTCCCCAAGGCTGAACACCATCGCCACTTATCCGAATCCGAGCTGGGTGCGTTCTGGCGGGCGCTTGGCAAACAGGGAGCGCACCCGTCCACGACTGCCGCCGCCCAACTGCTGATGTACAGCATGTGCCGGAAGAACGAGGTGCTACGCGCTAGGTGGTCGGAGTTCGATTTCGACAAAGCCCAGTGGGACATTCCCGCCGAACGGATGAAGTCGCGCCGGCCGCACCGGGTCTACCTGTCGCGCCAGGCGCTAGAGGTGCTGGAGATTATGCGGGCGCTCAGCGGAGCGGGTGAATATGTGTTTCCCTCCGTGAAGATCGCAAGCGTGCCGTTGGCCGATGCAACGCTGAACCACCTCTTTAAGCGCTTGGACTTCGGCGTGCCCGAGTTTTCCCCGCATGGCACGCGCGGTACGGCAGCAACGCTGCTACGCGAGAACGGATTCAGTCGGGACGTGGTGGAGCTGCTGCTGGCCCACACTGAGCGTAGCCAGACGGCGGCAAGCTATCACCACCATGAGTTGGAATCGGAGCGGCGCAAGGCGCTGCAATACCTCGCGGATGAAATCGACCGGCAGGCGGCTATTTCGGCGGCTGGCAACGTGGTGAGCATCAAGGGTCGCGCTGAATCCGCCTAGGGGGCACTAAATTGGAGGTGACATGTGAAGGTGCGCGATGAGTAGAAAAATCCACGAGGGCGACTACCGAAGATTGACCCTGAATCAAAAGATTGACGGTATCAGGGTAGATGCTGCGGGCATTTGGCCAGATGACAGCGCATACAAGGAGGTTCTGGATTCTCTTACCGGCGAGGAAGCGGCAGCGCTACTCGAAAGGCCGGACGGATGGACTCCAGGCGAGCCCTACATCCGGTTTCCGTGCACGCTCGCAGAGCTATATAAAGCGCTTGGAGTGTATTCGGACGCTATTGATGAAGACATAGCGTCTGAATACAAAGATGTTGTCCTCGAGTCGGGGGCATCAGCAGAGGGCGCACCTGTTGAAGATTGGCTGCCCCCGAAGAATGCAAGCCAAGCGAGTGAAGCTCTGGCCGACACTGGAATTACCCGGCACTCGGCAATTACCAAGCGCGCCAACATCCTGGCCCCCGAAATTGACGATGCTGTCAAGAAGTTAGGTATGGATGTGAATCGGATCTATCCGTATCTGCGAGAGCGAGCATTGAGTGAGGAGGGGCCGTTTACAGGTGTTGCATCCGATGGCGCACTGAAATACACGGATGCCAACAACAAGGAAAAAGTGCTCACCCGCGACGCACTCGTCAAACGGTTGAAGTACCGCCAGCGGACATTAACCGCCGCTAGCGGACATTAACCGCCGTTATCCACCACATCTATCGACCAACGTAAAGGTAAGGCAAAGAATCCGTATCGCCCTGTAACACCTAAGTGCGGCGGCGATACAGCAGGGACATTCGTATCGCGCCGATCAAATGGAGTGATACGCAATGCCGAAGCCCGTTACCCCGCTGTCTGATTTCGACAGCCTCCCCAACGCCGCCCACGTCGATTGCAAGACCGTAGCGGCTCTCCTGTCCTGTACGCGCGCCACTGTCTGGCGTCGTTCCGCCGCGGGTCAATTGCCAAAGCCCCGCAAGTTCGGGGCATCTGCTCGCTGGAATGTTGGCGAACTTCGCGCAGTGCTCACTGGGGCATCCGTGAAGGAGGGCGTATGACTCCTGCATGCGACGACTGGATGACGCGCCTATGGAGCTTGGCTGCATGTCATGCCAATCTTGGCTTGATCGCTGATCTTCACGTACTGACGCTCATCGAGCTTTGGGGCGTCTATTGCTTCTTGGGCGGGATCGATGGGGGTGCTATATGAACGCTTCCCGCTGTCCCGATTGGCTGCAGCCGCTCCACCACGCTCGCGTATCCGGCCTGACACCACGTCACGGCTGGATTGTCGTTCAGGCTGGCGGGCGCGTTGGCAATTGGGTTCCCGCGCTGCCTGTTCCGGCTGGATACAACCCCCGTCATGACGACGACCTATCGGCTTTTCACGGCCTCGATTGTGAACTTCTGATCGATGACGACACTGGCTACGGTCTGGCGCGCGGCTTGGTTGCAGGGATCATGCAGGCGAGTCCGCTACGTCTCCTGTTACTGACCTGCGGGCGGCATCCCGCCATCGTCATCCTGAAACATGGGGGCGCGCATGGGTTTCAGTGACAGTCTGGTTCTCGCTACAGAGGAGGAGCAAGCTGCCTTCGTTGAGGCTCAGAAAATGCATGCTCAAGTTGCTGGGGCCGACGGCGAGTTGACGCAGCGCTATGGTGACGGTCGTTTCGACGTATCCAAGCGCGGTGTCTTCTACGTTGGCACTGATAAGGAGGGTAACGAGAAGCCGCCAATGTTTCTCTGCTCGCGGCTGGACATAATCGCCATGACTCGCGACACCAAAAGCGGTGAATGGGGCCGCCTGCTGGAATGGGGAGATGACGACCGCGTGATGCACCGATGGGCTATGCCGCTCGAACTGCTGCAAGGTGATGGCGCTGACTTTCGACGAGAACTGGCCCGTATGGGATTGACCATATCCCCTAACAAGGCAGCACGCGACATGCTGGCGTCATATGTCCAAGTCTGGCGTGTCAACGGGCGCGCGCGCTGCGTTGAACGCATGGGCTGGCATGGTGGCGCCTACGTGACGGCCAATGAATCCATTGGGAATAATGACGAGATTGTCGTATTCCAGAATGCCAGCGCAATGGAGCCCGCGTTGGCTCAGGCCGGCACGGTGGAGGACTGGCGGCAATCTGTTGGAGCGCTGGCGTCAGGTAATACCCGCATGGTGTTTGCCATATCTGTCGCCTTTGCGGGCCCACTGGCCGATGTGGCAAGCGAAGACTCGGGTGGCTTCCATCTGCGCGGCGGTTCGTCATCCGGCAAGACTACGGCGCTTAAGGTGGCTGCTTCCATATGGGGGGAACCATCGGCCTATGTCCGCATGTGGCGGGCAACGACCAATGGTTTGGAAGGACTGGCGGCACTGCATAACGATGGCCTACTGATTCTGGACGAGCTTTCTCAGATCGACCCGAGAGAGGCCGGAGATGCCGCTTACATGCTTGCGAACGGGCAAGGCAAGGCGCGGGCAACACGATCCGGAGCGGCGCGACAAGCAGCGCGCTGGCGATTATTGTTCCTGTCTGCTGGCGAAGAGTCTTTATCTGCGCTGATGTCAAAAGCTGGAAAGCGTGCGAATGCCGGCCAAGAAATCCGCCTCGCCGACATCGAAGCCGACGCTGGGGCTTGTATGGGCGCGTTCGAGCAGTTGCACGGTCATGCGACGCCGGCAGAGATGGCGTTAGCGATTAAGGACGCGGCGACGCGGTACTACGGTGCTGCGGGCATTGAGTGGCTACGGCGGATCGTAGCGGACCGTACCAACCTTACAGACATTCTGCATAGCGGTATGGCGCAATTCGTCAAGGAGGTGGCGCCGAGTGACGCTGCAGGGCAGGTTCTGCGCGTGGCACGACGCTTTGCACTGGTGGCCGTGGCTGGCGAACTAGCAACGCATTATGGCCTGACGGGATGGGAGGAGGGCGAATCGGAGCGAGCCGCGAAGACGTGCTTCATGGCGTGGCTAGACACCTTCGGCGGGGCGGGAAACCGCGAAGAACGAGCTGTGTTGGCGCAGGTACGCGCTTTCTTCGAGTCCCACGGGGCAAGCCGATTCGAGGCAATGAGCGCCACCGAAGATCAACGCATCATTAATCGAGCCGGGTTCTACCGTACAGATGCAGAGGGAGGTCGCGAGTACATCGTCTTACCGGAGTCCTTCAGACGTGATGTATGCGCTGGATTTGATCCGAAGACTGCGGTAAAGGCGTTGGTAGCACATGGATGGCTTGCGCTTGATGGCGACAAACCGCAGCGGCGCGAACGTCTGCCAGGTATGGGTCGAGTTCGATGCTATGTGTTCACGTCGCGTATGTGGGAGGAAGCATGAAGCTTGATTTTTCGCTACTGGACAAGCCGGGGCGATTTTCGAGTGTCCCAAATGTCCCGCGTGTCCAGGGAGCTGCAATCCCAGAACACACAAAGGAGTGTGAGAAGTCCGAGACGGGACACCCAGCGTATCTCATGAAGGTCCCGCGTGCCTCAATCTTCTCCCAGCAAGCCGGCATTGAACCTAACAACGATGCATTGGGGTGGGCTGGACATAGCGGGGAAGTGTCGCATGTCCCACCCGGAAAAACTCGCAAGCCCAATACAAATAAGGGTTCCGAGGGTTTGGGACATGCGGGACAAGTGGGACGCGGACAAAGCATTGAACCCCAACGCGTTCGCTATCCTCTGTCGGAGGACGGTGCGCCGTACATGCCCTACGTGGTGCCGATGGCGCCGGAGCGCGTGGATAGCTTGCTGGCGAATCTGTGGGACACCATCGGCAAGGTGGCCGACATTGAGGGGTGGGCGGTGGAGTGTCGAGTGGACCTGCTGGGCTTGGTGGCTCGCCAGCCTGTTGCTTCCCTGGTTGACGACCTCGCGTATTTCCAAGAGCGTTTGAATGCTATCGAGGCTATTGCCCGTGTAGCTGCAATCGAGCCGCTTGCGTTGCAGTTGCGAGAGACGCCCAAGTTGCCCATAAGCTGTGCTACTTACACCGTATCACGCTCCCGGCGCGGATAACCGGTTCGTTGTTAGGCGAACTATGCGTCGTGTCGTACGCATTGATAAAAACTTCCGGCGTCCTCGGTATGATCCGAGCAGACCACCAAAACCAAAAAATGGAGAGGAGTATGGCTCGCGGGGGATTTGTAAGTGCCATGAATCGCATTTCGCGCGAAATGGAGCGTTCGGCACGCGCATCACAACGTGCGCATGAACGAGGACTGCGGGACCAGGCACGCGCAATCAGAGAAGCGGAACGTGCGGAGCGAGCCCGTCAACGCGCACTGATTGCCGATGAAAAGGAGAACAGGCGCCTTTATGTCGAGTCTCAGCTAGAAGACGCTGCCGGTCAGAATCAGGAAATTGAGGAGCAAGTGGAGGCACTTGGCCAGATATTGACCGAAGGTCTAAGTCGCAATGCGGCTCTCGATTTTGCCAAACTGCGGGTGAGGCCGACGCATACGCCGGTAGACCTGTTCGGCCTGCCTCATTCTGAGCACGCTCCAGTTTGGGAGCGCTACGCTCCAGAGAAACCAAAAGGTTTGGCGGCCCTGTTCCCATGGGTCAAGAAAGCGCATGCACAACAGGAACTCGCTGCCAGACAGCGTTTTGATGCCGATGAGCGTAGCTACCAAGCAAAAGAGGCTATTCGTCAGGCTGAGATAAAGAAGCGCCATGACGCCCATGCACGTGAGGTAGAGCAAGCCGAACGCGATGCAAATGAGCACAATCAGCAGGTCGCGCAGTTTGAGGCGGCATTCCGAGCTGCCGACCCCGATGCCATCGCCACCTACTTCGTCACGGTACTTGAGCATGGGGCATATCCCGAAGGGTTTGCGCAGACATCCCAAATCGAGTTCCAACCTGAATCGAGGCAGCTAGTTGTCGCGTACGACCTGCCCGAGTACGACGAAGTTGTCCCGGCGACAAAGTCCGTTAAGTACGTTAAGGCATCGGACTCGTTTACGGAGTCGGCACGGCCCGAAAGTCAGCGCCGCACAATGTATGCCGATGCGGTAGCCCAAACCACACTACGGTCGCTTCACGAAATCTTTGCTTCGGACATTGCAGGACACGTTGAGACCGTCGTATTCAACGGATATGTGGAATCCATCGATAGAGGTACAGGCAAGCCGATTCGGCCGTGCATCATCACAGTCCGTACCACGAGAGAAGTATTTCTGGACATCGACCTAACACATGTTGATCCGTTGACGTGCTTGAAATCGCTGAACGCCTCAGTTTCCAAGAGTGCGGCGGAGTTGGCACCGGTACGCCCTGTGCTTGAATTGAACATGACCGACCCGCGATTCATCAAAGAAGACGATGTGCTTTCGACTCTCGACCAGCGGCCGAACCTGATGGACCTTACACCGGGCGAATTTGAATCGCTTATTACCAACCTGTTCCAGACGATGGGCCTTGAAACCCGTCAAACGCAGGCGTCGCGTGATGGCGGCGTAGATTGCGTGGCTTTTGATCCCCGCCCGATTTTTGGTGGCAAGGTCGTGATTCAGGCTAAACGGTACAAAAACACGGTGGGTGTCAGCTCCGTTCGCGATTTATTCGGCACCATGCAAAACGAAGGGGCGTCAAAAGGCATCCTGGTGGCTACTAGCGGCTATGGAAAGGCCGCATTCGAGTTTGCGAGTGGCAAGCCTATTGAGCTTCTCGCAGGTAGCAATTTGCTGTACCTGTTGAAAGAGCACGCCAACGTAGACGCCAAGATTGTCATGCCAGAAGACTCGAAAGACATTGGGCCGGATGACTGATGGTCGGCTTTGTCTGGCATAGAACTCAAAATTCGGTCGTTGTGCTTGAGTTCCGATTGGCTCAGCTCATGCGCAGTGTCCGAGGACGACCACACATGCCTCGCCGTCTCCTGGCCGGCCTTCATTGCCACCGAAGCTGTGAGCAATGCAGGCGAAGAGTACAGCGATGATGCCGAGCGTAATTTTTGGATAGCGATTCGAGAGCTGACTTGCGGCGCGACCTATGCGGTACAAGAGTGTCTTCATGGCTTCGCCTGGAAAGATGAGGTGGCCCGCTGACACGCCGCTCTACAGCAATTCGGAATCACTGTGTCCACGCGGGCGAACCGGTTATTTGGCGCCATACCGACGTCAGCGCAGCAAGTTTTGGCCATTGTGCACGCGAACAGCTTAGTCACGCTTTGTTGCCAAGCAGGCTCAGTGCAGACGTGATGACGGCCATGGCGTTGACGATCGCCCACGCACGACCAATGAAGAACATCGCCCTCCATTTGACGTTTGGGGCGCATCTCCAGATGGAGATGACGATCCAAACGCCGAAAACGAGGCTCAAGAGTATTCCGAAGTATAGGGCGGTAGTCTCTCCGGTCCGACTCGCATGTTCGGTCAAAGCCTTTCTTGTCAGTGTGAGTATTGTCGCAACAGGAAAATAGACCAGCCAAAACGCTTTCCATAGTTCCAGTTCGCCAGAAAAACAGCGGGCCAGAATGCTCTTTCCTTGGTTATTCTGCATGGTTTGTGGCTCCCCGAGAGTTACTTGGCGGCGCTGGCAGCGGCGGGAGC
Organism: Ralstonia psammae; assembly: GCF_958405935.1. Lineage (NCBI taxonomy): Bacteria > Pseudomonadati > Pseudomonadota > Betaproteobacteria > Burkholderiales > Burkholderiaceae > Ralstonia > Ralstonia psammae. Next base: position 257,861 of record NZ_CATZBU010000006.1, on the reverse strand, counting down.
CAAGCAACGGAACTGCACTTCTGCCGAGGCGTATAAGCCGTAGCCGGAATCCTTGCCGGCGCTCCCCGTGGGTGACATCACGCGTCCTTGATCGGCGCAATATTTCGCTGCCTGCTGGAACATGCGTGCTTTGACTGCACTGGAAGAGAGGTCGGTGAAATTCCCAAGCCCGCCGATCATGTACATGTCGGGGCCGATCGGCACAACATCATCGGTGCCGGTAGCAGCACAGCCTAGCGGTGCCGTCGTCGCCAGCATGGGCAGCAAGATCTTGTTTCTCATGGTGTGCATTTGGGTCGGACTCGACTTGAGCCGGTGCATTGCCATCGTCGAACACGAGAGTTCGATCAGGCCCCCGCCCAACTGTCAGACATAATTTGAGTTGGTTTTTGGGTATCGTATCCAGTGGTATCGCCTCCGTCAAATGCAGACCATTTGGGGATGGCGAAACCCTCTCCGAAACACGCTGGTGATCCCGCGCTTGCCTCGATTGGCAAGACGGTGCGCGCTGCTCGGAAAGCGATTGGGTATTCGCAGGAACAGTTGGCACTCGCTACGGATATGGACCGCTCTTACATTGGCGGCATTGAGCGAGGCGAACACAATCTGACGGTTCTGAATTTGCTCCGAATAGCCAGTGTGCTTGGCATCTCGACGGGGGAGCTTCTCATCAAAGCTGGCGTGTGAGATAGGCTGATCCGACACTTTGCTTCCCCGATGTCTGCACCCTCGGTTTATCTTGTATTGTGCGCGGTGGTAAGACTTTGGGGGGGCGCCATGAGCGGGCACGAAGGAAATTCGCCGGACGCGTGGCTCAGACCGTTAGGAGACCGCCTCATCTAGCAAGAACGGTCACTTAAACCCCGGTGCGGGCATCGCGTCGGGCAGCACGAAGCTCTCTTCATGCCGCGTTGCAGATATCGGCGGAAGTTGCTGCCAAAGAAACGTCGTGACGCGAAGGTAGTGTTCAATCGGATAGGGCTTGGCGGGCTTTCAACGCTTCTATGCGCGCTGTCAATTGGCGTTCGTACTGGTCGTCGGTAGCCAAACGTCGAGCAGTTTCTAAGCTCTGCAGCGCGTCTGGTATCGAGCCACCCGCTTCGTAGCCCTGGCTCATCAGGTCGTAGTAGATCGCCAGTCTCGTTTTCCCCCTGGGATCCTTCCCGGCCGCATCGAGCGCACGCTTGGCAGTAGTCGATGCCGCTATGGTTTGATCGAGGGCTAGTTCCGCCTTGGCCTGCTGATAGAGCAGCCAGTGGTCCTTCGTGTCGTCGGGGATCTTTTTGGTAGCTTCTAATGCTGCTGTAGGATCATTGATGGCTAAGAAGGTCTTCGCGAGAACCCGGGCAACGAAGGGATCGCCTCCTGATGTGCTTGCCAATTCATCTGTGAATGCCCTCATAGTGCTCTCCAGTTTGCCGGCGAGCACTCGATTACCGCTTCGGGCGGCAACGATGGAGATGTTCGCAAGTGCCTCGCAGGCGTTCACCCATTGGCGTGGATGTACCGTGTTGGGAAATATGGCGAGCATGTCGGGAAAAATCTCGGCCACGGCAAGACAAGTCTCGCCGTGGCGATATCCGAACAGCGCGGTGAGCGCGAGAAAGGCTTCATAGAACTGGTCGAAGCCCTCCATTGCGGACAATGCGACCACGTCGCCGAATTGCTTAACGGCCGCAGCGTCTGCATTTATCTCGCTACTGACGTTTGTGTAAGATCGAAGTCGGCTCAGGGCCGCGAGTGATACACGTAGAGGAACGGCATAGACGTCTTTCTGGACGTCAGCAACGAGCCGGCGAATTGCAGCCTCGCCTTGCTTCTTAGCGTCGGCACTGGCGTCGGTCTGTGTTCCCAGGTGTGCAATTTGTCCGTACGTAGCTTGCCATTCGGGCCGTTCTTTGAGGAGCTGATCGAAGCACGCCAACGCGGCATCGATTTCACTGCAGCGACGTAGCGCCTTTCCTTGATGGTGAAGCATTTCTGCTCGGACGTCCGGGTCCTTGGCCTCTGCCGCTATCTTGCCGTAGTCGTCGGCGCAGGATTGATAGTGAGCGGCACGTGCCTCTTTATCGAGGTCATACGAGGCCGCCTCTCTGGCATCGACAATGCAGAGTAACTGCTCGATCGGCATGTCGGCATTGAGTTCGATGCCCTTTAAGCTGGCGATCAATTCCGCTCTTGAAGGCCTGTCGATCTGCAATAGGGAGTAGGTTAGCCAACCCGCTTGCTTTGCGTCCCAGCCGGCATCGTAGGCCGCCTGGAGCTGATCTTCCGATAGATGGATTTGTCTGAGCACGCTTGGCGTCATCTCACCACGCTTCTGATCGAGGTATCTCGTAATAGCCTGCGCCAGTTCATGATCCGCATGGGTCCCCGAGCGCGAGACTCGACAGATTAGATCGTGAACAGACAAAGTCGCAGTCGCCGCCGTCCGATTCAGGATGGCGAGAGACTGCAGCGAGGCGCGCGCATTTATCCCGATGAAGCCCCGGAGAAATTGCGAGTCGTACGTCGTGCACCCGCTGTTGGCGATCTTCTGCAGGGCCTGACGGTTTTCGGTGCTTAACCGACGCAGAACGCGTTCCATCACGTTACCACCGCCGTTCTCGTGAACGGTCTTCGGATCGTGGAGGATTTCTCGATAGAGATCGTCAGCAGGCACGTCATCAATCCTGGCCACTTCCCGTGTGACCGCAAGGATCAACGGGCAAAAGCGACAGGCGTCAACGAATTGCTTACAAGTTTCGCTGGCGGTGTCTTCGGCTTCCCCTAGGACTTGAAGGCCGATAGCCATAGACATCAGTGGCAGTTGCAAATGAATCGGGCTGCCGGGAACGCCGATTTGCGAGGTCACGAGAACGCGCCCTCCAAGCTCGAATCCTGTCCGGAGATCCGCAAAAGAATTAGGCGTTACCGCTCGACCTAGGTCATCGATGATCAGCAGAGTCTTGGTAGCATTGAACAAACCGGCGACGTTCATGGCCACGCCGCCGCGAGAACGCTTGATCGCTGTGAGCGGTGTGTCATCCGGCCAGTCGCTGCCCGAAATCCACAGATAGTTTCCGAACTGCGGCAAATCGGCACGGACGTAGTCGATCGCGGCTTGTGTCTTGCCAGATCCGCTGAGGCCGTGCACGACGCACACTTGAGCACCCGCCGCAAAGTGCTGTCGTATGGTATCAATGAAAGACTGCTCGGTCTGATGGTGGGCGCAAGCTGAGGGAACCCGCCCGTAGTACTCGTAGCGATCCAGATTTTGCGAGAAGTCAGGGAGATAGTGCCGATAGAAGTCAGCCGCCTGCGAATTGTCCAGAGATGACCGAAAGATAGCTTTCGCTAGCTCTCGCGCGTCGAGAAACTTCACACGCTTCCTGTTTTCCTCGCTAACTTTCGAGTTGTTGAAGTTGCCGCGAAAAGATGCTGGCTCCTCTTCGGACGAGACAAGATAGATTGTGGAGGGAGGGGTTGATCCGCTCTTCTCGATCGCGTGATTGATGTCTTTTTCGATCTTGTCGAATCGGTTCTCTTTCTTCCTGCCAGAACTGTCCTCGAAATAGTCTGACTCGGTACTGTACTCACCGACGATCGTGAAGTCCTGGGAGAACGTGTCGACGGTGTAGCCGACGGGCTTGTAGTCCTTGTTGATGCCATGGTGTACAAGCGTCTTGTTCTCGAGCGTCTCGATCACCTTATGTCCGACCAGTTCTAGGCTAACTGGATCAAGGTTGGCCAGTTCGTCGATCAAGTCCCTGACGACTCGCTTCTTAATAAGTTCGGACATCTCGTTCTCTCTCCGTCGATTTGGTCGCGTGTTGAGCTTCGATACTAACCCGCACCCGTGTCGCGACGTGGGATTCGCGAGGAGTCTCAAGAACGGATGTTCATTGGGTTGATGCTGAACGGCCGCTGCGGCCGATGCGCGATCCTGGATCGGCGGTCTGAAACATCCGTTCCGCTCCAGTATGCCTACCGAAAGCGTTTTTCCAGTAAGACGCGGCCCCGGCCCTTAGCATCTGTTGCTCCTTCGGCCAGTCTTTCACGTCTCAATAAGGCGGATGACACTACAATTTGTGTGCGGAGTACGGGTGGCATCTTTTGGAAGTCGCCTGCAGCGGCTGATCTCCCGAAGGGGGGCTGTGCCATGCGAGCCGCATACTAAGCGGACTCGTTAGAGTCCGACCGGCGTTGATAAAGAAGCTCGAAGGAAAAACGTGAAGTCTAGGCGAGGGCCGGACGGCCTGCATATATTTGACCGGACGAACGGTTTCAACGTGTTGTTCGACGAAGTCCGGATACCTCGTGAACGTTGGTCTGAGGCGCCACGGCAAGTCTCCATTGCGCTCACTAACCTTTGCGACCTGCAATGTTCCTATTGCTATGCTCCCAAATTCCGTGCAGCTCTTGATGCTCAGTTTGTTCAGCGCTGGTTGATGGAGCTTGATGCAGCAGGTTGTCTCGGTGTTGGTTTTGGAGGCGGAGAGCCCACGCTGCATCCGGCCTTTGCCGAGATTTGCAGGACTGCAACTCGCGATACCGGGCTGGCGATCACCTTCACGACTCATGGCCACCGACTCGTGCCTCGACTTCTGGACAAGCTCGTCGGCAGCGTTCACTTCATTCGGGTCAGCGTCGATGGGGTCGGGTGCACCTATGAAAGGCTGCGCGGACGACCATTTCAAAATCTGTTGGCGCGGCTGCATGAGGCTCGTCAGCTTGCGCCGATTGGCATCAACCTCGTAGTCAATGCGGATACGGTCGGTGAGTTGGATGCCGTGGCGGCATTGGCCGAGGAGGTCGATGCGTCAGAGTTACTGCTGCTGCCGCAGCAGGCGACGCGATCCGTCAGCGCGATTGATGTCTCGGTGCAGCGGAAACTCGAGTCATGGCTCGACATCGCCAAACCAAAAGTGCGTTTGGCAATCAGTGAGGCAGGGGCCGCCCAGGGAATGCCGACGTGTGACCCGTTGCCAAAAGAGAAAGGATTACGGTCGTACGCTCATATCGATGCGTCCGGGTACGTAAGATCTAGCTCATACGCCAGGGAAGGAATCGCGGTCTGTGACAAAGGGGTTATGGTTGCAATCGGCCGCCTTCGTGCGGCGACAGGAGATATCAATTGAAAATCTGGACGAGCTACGGTTCGGAACATTCTATGAACCTCGTGCTTATTGGGCGATTCAAGCACGCGCGAGATGCGGAGCAAGTTGAGGACCTCATTGGAAAGCTTACCGAGCAAGCTATTAAGGACGAGACCTACAGTGTCTCTCATGCGGATCCTGACGAGCAGAGATTTTCCGATGACATGCGGAAGATGCTTTGGGATTTGAAGGTCTACACGCTCGGCCCAGTCGAAATCGAACAGTTCGCCTTCGACCACAACCTTGAGCGGAAGGAGGCGACGATTACAGTCAGGACCGACGAAGCAGACGTGTCGGCGTTTATCAAGCTGTTCGTTGAGGCGGGAGCGCGCGTCGAGGTCTTCTCCGCGCATCACCAAAGTCCAGAAGAATAAGTCGGCCACGACAAGGCAAGAGGATTCAGATGGTTGCAGTGAATTGGGACGTGTTTTCCCAGCTTCCGGGGTCTGCAGAGACCAATTTCGAGAAGCTTGCTCGTGCGCTGATCCGTCGACACTATGGGCAGTACGGTGACTTCAAGGAACAAGCGAACCAAGCGGGTGTGGAGTTTCATCTGAAACTACACACCGCATGCCCACTTGGCAGTCCCGGGCGATGGTTCGGGTGGCAATGCAAGTGGTACACCGTTCAAAGCGGCACTGCGATCGGAAGCACCCGGCGAGCGAAAATCATCGAAGGTTTGGATAAGAGCGCGAAGACGCTGCCGGGCCTGACTGACTGGGTCCTCTGGACGCGCCATAAATTGACGAGAGGCGATCAGGACTGGTTTTATGGTCTGCAACCTCAATATCCAAACTTCAAACTGGCGCTTGCAACGTCCGACGACATCGCCGAACTTCTGGTCGGCCCTGCCGCAATTCTAAGAGAAGCATACTTCGGCGAACTTGTTCTGACACCTGAGGGCTTAGCCCAACAGCATGCACTTGCGGTAGCGCCGGTGAAACGGAAGTTCCAGCCGGAGGTCCATCAGGTCGCCTCGGTTGAAACTACGTTGCGGCGATATCTTGGTGGCCAGGAGGCCTGGGACATCCTTTCGACACTGGCGGACGATCTTAAGTCCGGCGCGAGTGCGATCGAGAGCCAGATCACTGGCCTGCCGACCGGGCTGCATGCGCAGGCATCGATGTTGGTCGAGAGTAGCAGGTCGACTGCGGACGCCCTCGAGGGTTTGCATCGATCGCTGGCTGTGGGCGATCTGCCGGCAATCCGGCAGCTTCTTGTCTCCAGTGTTCTATCGCCAGACATCCATCGCAAGACGCTCGCGAGATTACGTAGTGCTCGATCACCAGCTGCGCTCATTGGCGCTAACGTTCTAGCTGATCTTTATGCCGCCCGGTACCGACTTTCAGAGCTGAAAGAGTCGGTTGCGGCAGAATCCATTGCTGTTCTGGCCGCTGCCGGTTACGGGAAATCGGAATTGGCCATCAAGCTGACCCTTCCAGAGCACGACTTTCCTGGTGGCGTGCTCGTGCTCGGCAATGCGCTACACGCTGCCCAGACGCTTGATAACCTGGCCCAGCGCTTCAATATTTCCGGACACGCTGTGCCGACGTTCGAGCAACTGCTTGAAGCAGTCGATGCCGCAGGCCAGCGTGCGGGACGCCGAATCCCGATTGTCTTTGATGGTCTGAACGAAAGCGAGGACCCAAGAGATTGGAAGGGTCTGCTGGCTTCAGCACAACTTATGCTGCAGCGCTTTCCATACGTGCTGTTGGTCGTTACCCTTCGAACGGAATTCGCCGGCGATTGCATCCCGGATGACTTCGAACGAGTCGAACTTGAAGGGTTCGCAAACAGGCCGACGGCCCGAGACGATTATTTTGCTTTTTATAAGATTGATGCAACGGACGCCGACTTGCCCTTGGAGCAGTTGGACCACCCACTAACCCTTCGCATGTTCTGCGAAGTCGCTAACCCGACTCGGCAGCACATAGTGGGCGTCGAAGCGCTGCCCAACTCGCTGACGACACTGTTTAGCCGGTACTTCGATGCCGTAGCCATGCGCATAGCCGCAGCATCCCCAAGCTCGAAAAGAATTTACCGGGAAGACGTGCGCGAGGCGCTTGTGCTGGTCGGTGAGTTGCTTTGGAAGGAGAACAGTCGCGACATTGATTTCCGAGAGTTGCGCTCTGGTTTGAAGGATCGGGGCGGCTGGGATGTAAGCTTGGTGCGAAGCCTTGAATCCGAAGGCATTCTCATGCGCGTTGAATATCAAAGTTCGCGCCAGCGCATTGCGGTGGTCTACGATTTGATGGCGGGCCAATTGATTGCAGAGCATCTTCTGCAGGCCGAGCGCATCGAGTCGTGGTTGAAAGAATCCGCCAACGCAGTCAGGTTCGACCCAAAAAAGAAGGAAGCGCGGCATCCACTTGCGTTCGATACTCTGAGCGCACTGGTGGATTTGTTTCCTTCGAGAGTGCAACGCCAGCAGCTCTGGCAGGTCGCAGCGGAGCCATTGGTTTTGTTTGCGCTCTACCTAAGCGCCTTTGCCGACCCTGCGCATATCAATCGTGAGACGGTCAATGAATTGGCGGCGCAGGCGAGCGTAAGGCCCAAATTTGCGCGAGCTTTATTCCCGCGACTCCGATCGACGCGGGCTGCACTGGCCCATCCGCTCGACGCGCATTTTCTCGATGATCTGCTTCGTCGGATGTCCCCCGCTCAACGGGACTTGTCTTGGTCAGAATGGCTTCTTGAGAGCGAGGACAGGGTCGAACAGGATATCGAGTCGTTGCGGGTTCGTTGGGAGGAAGGGAAAACTGACCCGCGGGAGATCGTTCGTGCTCGGTGGGTGATGTGGACTTTGACCACGACGAATCGATACCTTCGGGATGTTGCAACCCGCGCGCTGCGCGCACTTGCACTGCAACAGCCTGCTGAGTTTTTTGGCTTGATGGTCGAGTCTCTGACTATCCCGGACCCATATGTGCCAGAGCGGATGTGTGCTGCCGGTTATGGGGCAGCGCTTTCTGCATGGTCCGACGGCGAATCCTCTCCGATGGCGGAAGCGCTGCCGGTTGTTGCCAGAGCTCTTCTGGATGGCATGTTCGTTCCCTCTGCGCCATCACCGACGCGCCACGTTCTTTTGCGTCAATATTGCCTCGGAATTATTGCGCTAGCTCGGATTATTGTCCCGACATGTATATCCGAAGCCGAAGCGCAATGCCTACGCGCTCCGTTCGCTCAGCTCCCGAATCCCTTTGCCGGTCCAAGCTCCTTCACAGAAAAGCAGATTGCAGATGCGGACGAAGAAGCAATCGGGATGGACTTCGGAAACTACACCATCGGTACGCTTGTGCCTGATCGGCACAACTACGACTTTGAGAACGCTGACTACCAAGCAACCCGTCGAGCCATCGTGGAGCGGATGCTCCAGCTTGGCTATGAGCCGTCCGCCTACAAGGAAGCTGATTCGTCGAGGGGAGGAGGCGGTAGCCGGTCAAGGGGCGAAAGACGAAAGATTGATCGCTACGGGAAGAAGTACGGCTGGATTGCGTACTTTGAGATGTGGGGGTGGCGCTTGGACAACGGGCTTCTGGATAGTTGGAGAAGCGAGGAGCGGCCGTCGGATGCTGACCTTGACCCGTCCTTTCCAGGGCCGGTCCTAACATGGGAGCCTGCTCGGCCTAATCTCTTCGACGCAGGTCCTGATGAGATGGTTGCCTGGATTCGGGAGGGACCGACACCGGATTATGGCTCGCTATTGCATCCGTCTGAGGTCGCCGGCGTAAAGGGCGATTGGGTGATGATTGACGGCTTCATCGACGAAACGGCGACGAACAACTATCGCAATATCTTTACATTTGTCCGTGCAATCTTGGTGAAGTGTGATGACGTCGAGCAAGCTTCGCAAATGTTCGAGGCGATGGAGTATCCAGGAAACAACGCCATACCGGGAGCACGGCAGCACTACTACACCTATGCCGGTGAGATGCCGTTTGGAGGTCCGCCGGAAGCACTAGTTGCTGCGCCTGGCATGGGGAAGGGTTTTGGTCGAGTCGAGATGTCGCATCCAAAAGATCGTAACTTGGTTGTGAGCGCTGAGTTGCCTGTTCACGAGTACGGGTGGGAGAGCTATCACAGCGACCTAAACACAGCGAGCGGCGCGCTGCTGCCGAGTCCGAATCTATGTCAAGCAGTCGGCTTGAGGTACTCACCTGGCTTGTGGGACATGCATGATCCAAATGGGGTGGCTTCGATATATCGAAAACTAGAGGCCAAGAGCAGGACTCTCAGCGGGCACGTGACGTATCTGCGAGCCGACCTGTTGCGCAAGTATCTCCAGGAGACTGGCCAAGTTCTCATTTGGATGATGTGGGGTGAACGTGGCCAGCACTATCGTGGGCACATGAGTAGCGGACGTGACCTGCATGACGCGTTCGCTACTCGAGAGCACATTCACAAGAGGTGGGGAGTCTGGGGCTATACCGATGCAAGTGCTACTAAGCGTGCAAAGCGGAGGGTCCGCGTAAAGCGCGGCGCATCCGCCGTTTGATTAGGCGCGCGCGAAAATGAAGAGTCCAGATGTGCTCCGTAGCCGTGCGTGCTGAGTCGGCTTTCAGGTTGTAATACGTCACAACGTTCCGAGGATTCCGAATCTCTAAAGTAGGCTGTTAGAGGCCTTGGTGGCGAGATCGAGGGGAGTAGCCCACCTATCACGAGGGCTCGTGACACGTGCTACGCGACATCGTCAAACGATGGCGTAAGCGTACCGGCAAGCGGCTGGAATTGGCGAGGTGGCCAAGGTGAGCATGGGGATAAGTGGGCCAGCCGCGCGGCAGTGAGTGTAAATCGGAGTGTTTTTTGAGGTCAGAAGGCAAACGTGCGTTGCAACAAAAGGATTTGTGGTCGATTTGCACAGAATGATCGAGCATGTCGCTCGCGGCGCCGGCCGCGATGGATATGAAAAACCCCGGCAGCTTCGGCTGGCCGGGGTTTTTTTGTCTGCCGAGAAGGAGGTGCTTGACTACCTGCTGGACTGAATTTGCCGATTGCTGGCCTGCAGGAAGGGGAAGCTGGCAAAGCAAAGTTGAGACGCGAGCCCGATCGCCCGAGCCATGGACCAGAAGCCAGCAAAGTACTCCGCCACAGTCCTATTGAAGAAAAGCATGGAGGTTGCCAGTTCAGCAAGCATCAAGACGGCAAAGGCGATCGCCCCCATCAGCAACGCTCCGCCAGGATCGCTCAGCAAGCCGTGTTTGCTTGCGGTCCATCTTGATATCTTCCAGCTCACGGCAAGCATGAGCGGCGCTTCCAGCAATACGGCGATCGCGTCTCCCAATCGCGGGGCAAGCAGCAGGACACGGATCGCTCCCAAGGCAAAGCCGATCGCAAAAACAATCAATGCATAGACGCAGCCAGCTTTGGCGCACGCTGCCAACCTGACCCGCCGACAAGCGCTCCGCGTCATGGTGTTCCGTGCTCAGCAAGCGACAAGATCGGTATGCCCGAAGCCCTTCGAATAGTCGAGTACGGAAATCACCGTCGGTGTGACGCGGAATATCCGGACTTCCTCGGGGGACGGCATCGGCATTGGCAGGGCAACTTGTTCTGGATACTTGAGCGGAAGCATGCGCAAGACCTTTTCCGCCTCGGCGCGGTCGGTCACCGGATGCGCGTGCGCCGCCATGGACAAGCCAGCAATTGCCATCAAATCAGAAGTGTCGTGATCGATCGTAAGCGACACCCGATCATCTCGTGCCAGATTGGTTGCCTTTTGACTTTCCAGGCCGCAGAGGAAGTAGAGCGTAAGCCCCTCGTTCACATAGCCTACGGTCGTAGCCTGTGGCCAGCCGTCCGGTCTTAGCGTGGCGATCGTCATGATCCGGTGCTGATCCAACAATCCCAGAATCTGTTTTTTGATCTGCTCATTCATGGGCTGCTCCTCAAATTCAGGACAGCCCCAGCATCGACCACTGTGTGATCCGCTGCTTGATGTGGATCAATGGCGGACCACGACTGACTTCGTCGCGATTCTTCCTATCCAACAACAGGTGCGAGCCTGAGGGCGAGCCCAGGCAAGTCCCGGCACCGATGCTGCAACATCGGCACCAGCAGGCCTTCAGGCGGCGCCTGGCTCGCCCATAGAGAGTTCGCGTTGTGTTTTGGATGCTGGCACTGAAAGCGGTGGCGCTGAGTGTAATGACCGTGCTTCGTCGGAGCAGGGTTACAACCATAAAACTCAATCGTCCTAAGTCCGGCGCGAATGCTGCTCGGTGTGCCCTGCGGGACGACTAGACTATGGGGAAGGGCTGTGGGCCCGGCAACGTCGCCGAGCGCTCCCGCAGAGCCCGGCCTACACTGAAAACGCATTCAGTATGTGAGGACATCATGCCCGAGACCGGCCCAAAGAGCACTTTTCGCGGGCTACCGTTGACTCCCGAACAAGATGCTGAGATTCGTCACTACATAAAGCTCAAGACGCACCGCGGCCAGCCATGGGACACGCCCGAATTGGATGCGATGCTGAGAGATATGCTGGAGCCTCCTCTGGGTGAGCAAGAGGAGTCCGACGAACTCGTGACGGAAGAGAAAGGCGAAATAGAGCGCGCAGCCTCCTCTATTGACGAGGCAATGGAGCCGATCGAGGCCAGCGAAGAACGGAACGCCGCGAAAGAATCCGAGGCCATGAAAAAGCCGCAGCACTAAAGCATGCCGGCTTGTGAACGCCACCCGCCGCTGGCGGGTCAGTGTCGCTTGTGGGAAGGTCAAGCGCTGTTGTGCCCGCAGTGAAAACCCCGGCAGCTTCGACAGCGGCGGGGATTCTGTTGATGGCCGGTGTTATGCGCGCCCCATCTCATGCGGTGCAGCAAGCACCAGTAACGCCGAACGCGTCATGCGGCGCGCTTTTGCGATGGCATCAATCTGCTGCATGAGCCGATCCGGCAGACCGATGTTCAGACGCACCGCCTTCGATCCAAATCTTGGTCAGAGCGATGTCGACAAACAGCCAGAAGCCGTCGTCGTCCTGGCTGAACATCTTGCGTAGCCGTTAGTGTCATGTGTGTGTGGGGGAATGTCGTGGTCGCTGTCCTCATACATCGGCTCTCCGGCTTTCTGCCCGCTGCGTTCCGGTTCTGACCCAACGGGACGGCGATATGTCACGGATTCTGCGTGGAAATTACCGTTTGTCAGTCACTTCAGCGCTGACTAGACTGGTCCTTATGTGACTTCTTGGCCGCCCTTGCATCACTCGCCCGTGAGCCCCAACGATCGCCGACTCGTCCGCCATCTGCTCGTCGTCGTCGCCATCAAGCTGGCGGTGTTGAGCGCGCTATGGTGGGTGTTCGTGCGAGACCACCGGGTGCCGGTCGATGCCGAGCGGGCCGCCGATCGCCTGGTCGTGACACCGTCAGCAGCGCAGGGAGGGCAACCGTGATTTCCGAGCATCTCGTCGATCTGTCCCGGCTGCAGTTTGCAGCCACGGCGCTGTATCACTTCCTGTTCGTGCCGCTCACGCTGGGCATGGTCTGGCTGCTGGTCATCATGGAAAGCGTCTACGTGATGACCAACAAGGTCATCTGGAAAGACATGACGCGCTTCTGGGGCAAGCTGTTCGGCATCAACTTTGCGCTGGGTGTGACGACGGGCATCACGCTCGAATTCCAGTTCGGCACCAACTGGGCGTACTACTCGCACTACGTGGGCGACATCTTCGGCGCGCCGCTGGCCATTGAAGGGTTGATGGCGTTCTTCCTGGAATCCACCTTCATCGGTCTGTTCTTCTTCGGGTGGGACCGCCTTTCCAGGACGCAGCATCTGCTGGTGACGACGCTCATGGCGGTGGGCACCAATCTTTCCGCGCTGTGGATCCTGATCGCCAACGGCTGGATGCAGAACCCGGTGGGCGCCGAATTCAACTGGCAGACCATGCGCATGGAGATGTCGGACTTCTGGGCGGTGGTGTTCAACCCCGTGGCGCAGGCCAAGTTCGTGCACACCGTGTCGGCCGGTTACGTGACGGGCGCGATGTTCGTGCTGTCGATCTCGAGTTGGTACCTGCTGCGTGGCCGCGATGTGGAATTCGCGCGGCGCAGTTTTCGCGTGGCGGCGGCGTTTGGCCTGGCCAGCGTGTGCTCGGTGATCGTGCTGGGTGATGAATCCGGCTACACCGTGGGTGAAGCGCAGCAAACCAAGATGGCCGCCATCGAGGCCATGTGGGAAACCGAGCCGGCGCCGGCCAGCTTCACCATGATTGCGTCGATCAACCAGCGGGAGCAGAAGAACGACTGGGCGGTGGAGATTCCGTGGGTCATGGGGCTGATCGGCACGCGCTCGGTGTCCAAGCAGATTCCGGGCATCCATGAGATCAAGACGCGCAATCGCGGCCGAATCATGAGCGGCATCGAGGCCGTGGCCGCGCTGGAGACGGTGCGCCAGCACCCCGGCGATGCGGCGGCGCTCCAGACCCTGCAGATCCATCAGCAAGACCTGGGCTTCGGCCTGCTGCTCAAGAAGTACGTGACCGACGTGCGGCAAGCCACGCCCGAGATCATCGACAAGGCTGTCGACGACACCGTGCCGCGCGTGTGGCCGATGTTCTGGGGCTTCCGCGTGATGGTCGGGTTGGGCTTCCTGATGTTGGCGCTGTTTGGCCTTGCGTTCTGGAGCACGCTGCGCCCGCAGCGCAAGGCCCCAGCCTGGCTGCTGCGTTGGGCGCTGTGGATGCTGCCCGCTCCGTGGATTGCGGCGGAACTGGGCTGGGTGGTTGCCGAGTACGGCCGCCAGCCATGGACGATCTACGGTGTGCTGCCCACGCATCTGAGCGTCTCGACCCTCAGCGAGGCGAGTCTCTATGGTTCGCTGGCCGGCTTTATCGGCTTCTACACGCTGCTCCTGATCGTCGAGATGTACCTGATGATCAAGTTCGCACGCCAGGGGCCGGGCAGTCTGGGCACCGGCCGCTACGATTTCGAGGCCGCCCACGCCTGAGGAGCACGCCATGTTCGACTATCCAACCCTCAAGGTCATCTGGTGGCTGCTCATCGGCGCGCTGTTGATCGGTTTCGCCATCATGGACGGGCACGACATGGGCGTCGGCACGCTGCTGCCGTTCGTCGGCAAGACAGACGACGAGCGGCGCGTGGCCATCAACACGATCGGCCCGCACTGGGACGGCAACCAGGTGTGGTTCATCACCGGGGGCGGTGCCATCTTTGCGGCGTGGCCACTGGTGTATGCCACGGCATTCAGCGGGTTCTACTGGGCCATGCTCGCCGTGCTGTGGGCGCTGTTCTTCAGGCCGGTCGGCTTTGACTACCGCAGCAAGATTCACAATGCCACGTGGCGCAAAGCGTGGGACGTGGGGCTCTTCATCGGGGGGGCGGTGCCGCCGCTCATCTTTGGCGTGGCGTTCGGCAACCTGCTGCAGGGCGTGCCGTTCCACTTCGACCACTTCATGGTCGTCACCTACAGCGGCAGCTTCTGGCAGCTGCTGAACCCGTTTGCGTTGCTGACCGGCGTGGTATCGAGCGCGATGATCACCATGCAAGGCGGCATCTACCTCGTCCACCGCACGGAGGGCGCGATCCAGCAGCGCGCCGCGAACGCCGCCACGGGCGCGGCCGTGGTGGCGGTATTGGCCTTCGTTGCGGCGGGTGTGTGGCTGCGCTGGGGCGGTATCGAAGGGTATGCCATCACCTCGGCCATCGACCACGCCGGTGTTTCCAACCCGATGGCCAAGACAGTCGCGCGCACCGCAGACGCCTGGTGGCGCAACTATCGTGCGCAGCCGCTGCTGTGGGTGCTGCCGCTGCTGGGCGTGGCCGGGCCGCTGCTTGCGGTGGCGCTGGCGCGGGCGGGGCGAACGCTTGTCGCGTTCATGCTGTCCTCGCTCGGGCTGGTCGGAATCATTACCACGGCCGGGGCATCGATGTTCCCGTTCGTGCTGCCGTCGTCCAGCACGCCCGCCGCCAGCCTGACGGTGTGGGACAGCGTTTCCAGCCACTTCACGCTCGGTCTGATGTTCTGGGTGGCGATCATCTTCACGCCCATCATCATTGCCTACACAAGCTGGTGCTACCGCGTGATGCGCGGCAAGGTGACGGTCGAGCACATCCGCGCCAACGAGCACTCGGCTTACTAACCACAGCAGGAGAACACGTCCATGTGGTACTTCAGTTGGGTCTTGGGAGTCGGCTTCGCAGTGCTGTTGGCCGTCCTCAACGCAATGTGGGGTGAGGTGAGCGACGACCGGGCCGCGAATGCGAACCCGGACCGCGAGTAAGCCGAGCGAACGTGAACGCCACCGACAAGCCGCACGTCCACGTGGCCAGCCTGGCAGCCGGATTGCTCGTCATGGCGGTGGGCACGGTGTATCCGTACATCCTCGCCAATCGCGACGGGCATGCCGACCATGGTCTCGCCATGCTGCTGTTCTGGGCGATGAGTGCGGGGCTGGTGCGGGGTGTGGGGTTTGTTCCACGCCACAAGGTGTGGCGCGTGCTGTTTTCCGGATGGGCGTGCGCGCTGGCCCTGACGCTGTTTGGGCTGCTGCGCGCCTTTGGATAGCGCCTTAGCGCGGCAGCCGCGTCGTGCCGGCCGGTGGAGGCTCAGACGAACGCCCGCGCAGCGCATCGCGCAGGCGCCGCACGCCGCGCCACAGCTTGGGCAGCAGCCACACCGACACCAACAGCAGCAGCGCCAGCACCACCAGAAACGCGATCGGCAGGAAAAACGCCATCAACAAACCACCGCTGGCGGCCACGTCTTCACTGAACGACGCCACCCAGTTCGAGAACGGTTCCGGCGACGTGTTGATCAGCGCCCGCGTGCCCGCCTTGGTGGCATGTGCCGTGCCGGCCAGCGTCCCGCCAATCAATCCCGCTGCCACTATCCATTGCGGATCGAGTTGCCCGAATGCAGCCGCGGCTAGAATCGCGCCCGCCGGCACGCGGATGAAGGTCTGGATGCCATCCCACACGGAGTCGAAACCGGGAATCTTGTCGGCGAGGAATTCGGCCACGGCCAGCACGCCGGCCAAGCCGATCACCCACCACGACTCCAGCATCTGCAGGCCCGGCGGCAAATGCAGCCAACCCGTGCGGCCGAGCACGCCGGCGGCAAATACGGCCAGGTAGAGGCGGAATCCGCTGGTCCAGGACAGACCGGCGGCCAGCGCGGCAGTTTCCAGCATGCGGCTCCTTGGCGCGGAGAGGACGGGCGAACGGCCAGTCGATATTGCAGTGTAGTGCGCGCTCGCCTGCGCCGCGGCTTAAAGCAGCGATTTGCCCTGCGACAGGATCTTGTCGCAAGCCTGCTTGGTGATCTGCGACTTGATGCTGCCCAGATCGAATTTGTTGCCATCCGAGGCGGTCAGGATGCCCTTTGTGCCATCGGTGTAACCAGGGTTGGATGCGGGTGTGCCGCCCAGCTTGCTGAGCAGCTTGTCCTTGATCGAGGCCGCGTCGGTGGCACCGCCCAGGTAGTTGTTCTTCATGCAGAACTCCAGCACGCCAGCCACATTGCCGGCGCTGCCTGACGTCAATGACCCGAGTGACGGGACGCCGCCCAGGCTGCCGATGCTGCCAAGGCTACCTGTGCCGCCCTGGTTGTTGCCCTGAGTGGCACCTTTGATGAGTTCTCCGAGCTGGGCATGGGCGGCACCAGGAAGCAGCGCGGCAATCAGGAGCGTTGCCGTGGCGGCGGTTCGGGTCAGATGGTGTTTCATGCGGGGGGCTCCTCGAAATGACGGGGGGTCACCACACCGTAGTGCACAACCCGGCGAAATGACCTGTTGCGCGGTGAGTATCTCGTCATTGTCTTGCGTCTCGGCAACAAAAAACCCGGCATGTCGCCGGGTTTTTTGCAATTGGGCACCGTCGCCATCAGGCGGGGCGCCGCACAACGCCAATCAGGCAGCCTGGATGTTGGTGGCCTGCTTGCCCTTCGGGCCTTGCGTCACTTCGAACGAGACGCGCTGATTTTCCTTGAGCGTCTTGAAGCCAGCCATTTGGATGGCCGAGAAATGCGCGAACAGCTCTTCACCGCCTTCGTCAGGCGAGATGAAACCGAAACCCTTGGCGTCGTTAAACCATTTGACCGTACCGAGTGCCATGAAAACCCCTCCGTTAAAACACAAGTCCGAGCCGGGAGGGTGTGCCTGTCGGGGCAGTGCAGAGCGGTACCGCGCAGTCATCGCCCGGTCGCCGGCCTGCGGGGCACGACGAATGGCGCGGGTGGAACCGCGCCGCAAGCGATCGGTCTTCTTGTGGCAAACACCACAGCCTGAAGCGGTTGTCGATCTGTTGTCGACTGGTGTGAGGCCTCCCGGGCTCACCATTCATGCGGCTCGCTGCCAACGGTTTGCGGGGCAGTAGGGCGCACATGCTGCATTCGATTGTTCGAGGAATGTAAGAGACTGTCAAGGCTACAAAGGGTGGGTTTGTGGCGAAAATCGGTCAGTTTCGGAAGAGGAATTGCTCGAAAACCGGCCAATCGCCTCCAAGTACGGAAAACGATTGGCATCTCGGGCGCGGAGCTTGCGCCGGTTCCGGCCAGCGTGCAGGCGGTAAAACCCTTCGCCCCGGAGGGCTGACGGACGCACGCGGCGTGGGCCAAACCGTTTGTAGACCTTGAAGTCGGTGTTATTTCCCCAAATTGCGAACTCGAAAGGAGTGGTTAGAATAAGACCATGGCAATCCGGCAAGCGACCACTCCACAACACGATGCAGGCACCGTCCTGGAGCGGAAAGAGCAAGCGCTCAAACCGCCCGCGATGTACAAGGTGCTGCTGCTCAACGACGACTACACCCCGATGGAATTCGTCGTGATGATTCTTCAGCAATACTTCAGCAAAGACCGGGAGACAGCGACACAAATCATGCTGACGGTGCATCGGGAAGGTAAGGGCGTGTGCGGTCTCTATACCCGGGATATCGCCGCGACGAAAGTGGAATTGGTGTCAACCCATGCACGGCAAGCGGGCCACCCGCTGCAGTGCGTGATGGAGGAAGCATGATCGCGCAAGAACTGGAAGTCAGCCTGCACATGGCGTTTGTTGAAGCCCGCCAGGCTCGCCACGAATTCATTACGGTGGAGCATCTGCTGCTTGCGCTGCTGGACAACCCGACGGCTGCGGAGGTGCTGCGCGCCTGTGCCGCCAATATCGAAGACCTCCGCACGCATCTGAAGAACTTCATCGCCGACAACACTCCGGTGGTACCCGGTACGGACGAGGTCGACACGCAGCCGACACTCGGCTTCCAGCGCGTGATCCAGCGCGCCATCATGCACGTGCAGTCCACGTCCAACGGCAAGAAGGAAGTGACGGGCGCGAACGTGCTGGTCGCCATCTTCGGCGAGAAGGATTCGCACGCGGTGTACTACCTCCAGCAACAGGGCGTGACCCGGCTGGACGTCGTCAACTTCATCAGCCACGGTATCCGCAAGGACCAGGCTGAGCCCGCCAAGCAAGGCGAGGGCAACCCCGAAGGCGAAGGCGGCGACGGCAAGGAAAGCCCGCTCGAGCAATTCACCCAGAACCTGAACGCGCTGGCCAAAGCCGGCAAGATCGATCCGCTGATCGGCCGCGAGCAGGAAGTCGAGCGCGTGGTGCAGGTGCTGTGCCGTCGGCGCAAGAACAACCCGCTGCTGGTGGGCGAGGCCGGTGTCGGCAAGACGGCCATCGCCGAGGGTTTGGCATGGCGCATTACCAAGGGCGAAGTGCCGGATATCCTCGCGAAGTCCGTCGTCTATTCGCTCGACATGGGTGCGCTGCTGGCCGGCACCAAGTACCGCGGTGATTTCGAACAACGTCTGAAGGGCGTGCTGAAGTCGCTCAAGGACAACCCGAACGCGATCCTGTTCATCGACGAAATCCACACGCTGATCGGCGCAGGCGCAGCTTCGGGCGGCACGCTGGACGCGAGCAACCTGCTCAAGCCCGCGCTGTCGTCGGGTGCGCTCAAGTGCATCGGTGCGACCACGTTTACGGAATATCGCGGCATTTTCGAGAAAGACGCAGCGCTGTCCCGCCGATTCCAGAAGATCGACGTGGTGGAGCCGACGGTCGACCAGACCGTGCAGATTCTGCGAGGCCTGAAGTCGCGCTTTGAAGAGCACCACGGTGTGAAGTACGCGTCGTCGGCGTTGACCGCGGCGGCTGAACTGTCGGCACGCTTCATCACCGACCGCCATTTGCCGGACAAGGCGATCGACGTGATCGACGAAGCCGGCGCGGCGCAACGCATCCTGCCGAAGTCGAAGCAGAAGAAGACGATCGGCAAGGGTGAGATTGAGGACATCGTCTCGCGCATTGCCCGCGTTCCGCCGCAAAGCGTGTCGCAGGATGATCGCAGCAAGCTGCAGACGCTGGAGCGCGACCTGAAGTCGGTCGTGTTCGGGCAGGACCCGGCCATCGATGCGCTCGCTTCGGCAATCAAGATGTCGCGTGCAGGCCTGGGCAAGACGGACAAGCCGATCGGCTCGTTCCTGTTCAGCGGCCCGACGGGCGTGGGCAAGACGGAAGTCGCCAAGCAGCTCGCGTTTATCCTGGGCATCGAGTTGATCCGCTTCGATATGTCGGAGTACATGGAGCGCCACGCGGTGAGCCGGCTGATCGGCGCGCCTCCGGGCTACGTGGGCTTCGATCAGGGCGGTCTGCTGACGGAAGCCGTGACCAAGAAGCCCCACTGCGTGCTGCTGCTGGACGAGATCGAGAAGGCGCACCCCGACATCTTCAACATCCTGCTGCAGGTGATGGACCACGGCGCACTGACGGACAACAACGGCCGCAAGGCGGATTTCCGCAACGTGATCATCATCATGACGACCAATGCGGGCGCCGAGACGATGAACAAGGCGACCATCGGTTTCACCACGACGCGCGAACAGGGCGACGAGATGGCCGACATCAAGCGCATGTTCACGCCGGAGTTCCGCAACCGTCTGGATGCGACCATCAGCTTCCGCTCGCTGGATGAGGAAATCATCATGCGCGTGGTCGACAAGTTCCTCATGCAGCTGGAAGAGCAACTGCACGAGAAGAAGGTGGATGCCATCTTCACCGAGAAGCTGCGTCGCTTCCTGGCGAAGAAGGGCTTCGACCCGCTGATGGGTGCACGCCCGATGCAGCGCTTGATTCAAGACCTGATCCGCAAGGCGTTGGCCGACGAACTGTTGTTCGGCACGCTGGTCAACGGCGGCAAGGTGACCGTGGACCTGGACGATGCCGACGCGGTGAAGCTGGAGTTCTCCGAGAACGAAGCGCCGCCGGCACCGGCGCCGGAGGAAGCGGAAGCCTGACGATCCTGCTGCGCCCTACGGATGGTGAACAAGTCCTCACGCTGATGCAGGACTTGGCGATCGCCAAAGAAAAACAGCCCGGAAATCCCGGGCTGTTTTTTTATCTCTGACGGCTGCTCAGTGGCGCCCAGTGCTGCCAAAACCACCGGCGCCGCGCTCGCTTTCGGCAAAGTCGTCGACGATGTTCAGTTCGGCTTGTACCACCGGCACGATCACGAGCTGCGCAAGGCGCTCCATCGGATTGAGCACGAACGCCGTGCTGCCACGGTTCCACGTGCTCACCATCAACTGGCCTTGATAGTCCGAGTCGATGAGGCCCACCAGGTTGCCGAGCACGATGCCGTGCTTGTGGCCCATGCCCGAGCGCGGCAGGATCAGCGCGGCATAGCCAGGGTCGGCCAGGTGGATCGCCATGCCGGTGGGGATCAGGTGCGTGGCGCCCGGCTCAATGGTGAGCGGGGCGTCGATGCACGCGCGCAGGTCGAGGCCGGCGCTGCCGGTGGTGGCGTACTGCGGAAGCTGTTCGTGCAGGCGGGCGTCGAGGATCTTGACGTCGAGTTTCATGCGGGGCAGGCCGAAGAGGTTGCGGAAGCCGGAGATGGTAGCGCAAACGCCTCGGCCAGCAGTTCGTACGAGCGAAGGCGCGCCTTGTAGCTCGGTGCGACGGTCAGCACGATCAGTTCGTCGGCGACGAAGCGGTCCTTGAGCGCGTGCATCTGCTCGGCCACCGATTCCGGTGTGCCGATGATGCTGCGCGCCCGCTCGCGCATGACGATGCCCTGGTCGCGCTCGGTGTAGACGTGGGCTTCGCCTTGCTCGACGGTCGGGATCGGGCCGTTCACCCCAAGCGCCATCTGCACGCGGCGCAAGTCGACCGCGGCTTCGTAGCGGCGCGCTTCGGCCTCGGTATCCGCCGCGATCACGAAGACGGCGGCGGCGCTATACGGGCGCGCATCGTAGCCGGGTTCGAAATCCGTGCGGTATTGCTGCGCGACGATATGGCCGACGTGCGGGTTGATGAAGTGTGCGAACGCGAAGCGGATGCCCAGGCGCGCTGCCAGCGCACCGCCAAAATCGCTGGAGCCCAGCATCCACAACTCGGGCTTGGTGTCGATCTCAGGTTGCAGCAGAACGCCGGCTGCCGGGTGGTCCGCCGGCAGCGTGCCCGTCAGGTGCCAGATCAGTTCCTGCACCTGCTGCGGGAAGATGTCGCCACGGTTGTAGTCGCCCATGGCCACGGCCTGCGCGGTGCGCATGTCGCCGCCGGGCGCCCGACCGACGCCCAGGTCGATGCGGTTCGGGAACAGCGCCTCCAACAGGCGGAACTGCTCGGCCAGCTTGAACGGGCTGTAATAGGGCAGCATCACGCCGCCGGAGCCCACGCGCAGGTGCTTCGTGGCGCTCGCCACGCGGGCGATCATCACTTCCGGTGCGGGGTTGCTGACGCCGCGCAGGCCGTGGTGCTCGGCGCACCAGTAGCGCGTGTAGCCGAGCGAATCCGTGAGTTGCGCCAAGTCAACCGTCGCGGCGATCGCGTCGCGCGCGCTGTGCCCATAGATGACGGGGCTCTGGTCCAGGACCGACAGGCGGATCGGCGCAACACTCATGATCGTGCTCCATGCATGCGGTCGGCGATGGCGGCGACGATCTGGCGCGCGAGCGTCAGTTTGTCGGCGCGCGGCAGGCGCGTGATGCCCTTTGCATCGAAGAGCGCGACTTCGTTGTCGTCGCGGCCGAAGGTCTGATGGCCGAGATTGCCGACCAGCAACGGAATGCCCTTCTTCTGGCGCTTGGCCTCGCCGAACTCTTCCAGGCGTTCGGTTTCGGCCGCAAAGCCGACGCAGAACGGTGCATCCGCGCGGCGTGCCACAGCGGCGAGGATGTCCGGGTTCTGCGTGAACGTGAGTGTGGGTACGTCGGCGTCGTTCTGCTTCTTGAGCTTCTGCTCTGCGGCTTGCGCCACGCGCCAATCGGCCACTGCGGCCACAGCGATGAAGACGTCGTTCTTCGCGGCGTCCAGTTCGTGCATGACGGCGTCGTGCATCTGCTGGGCGGTTTGCACATCGATGCGCAGCACGCCTGCGGGCGTGTCCTGATGGCACGGCCCCGCGACCAGCGTGACTGCCGCGCCGGCTTGCGATGCGGCTCGCGCCAGCGCAAAGCCCATCTTGCCGCTGGACAGGTTCGTGATCCCGCGCACGGGATCGATTGGCTCGAAGGTCGGGCCGGCCGTCAGCAGCACACGATGGCCGCGCAGCAGCTTGGGCTGGAAGAAACCGACGAGCTGCTCGACGATGTCTTCCGGCTCGAGCATGCGGCCGTCACCGACTTCGCCGCAGGCCTGGTCGCCGGCATCGGGGCCGAGCAGGGTGACGTCATCGGCGCGCAGTTGTGCGGCATTGCGTTGCGTGGCGGGCGCGGCCCACATCTGCCGGTTCATCGCGGGTGCCACGAGCAGCGGGCAATCGCGCGCGATGCACAGCGTGGAGAGCAGATCGTCGGCCATGCCGTGCGCGAGCTTGGCGAGGAAATCGGTGGAGGCCGGCGCGATGACGATGGCATCGGCCTCGCGCGACAGGTCGATGTGCGGCATGTTGTTGCCGATGCGGCCGTCCCACTGTGACGTGAAGACCGGGCGACCGGAAAGCGCCTGCATTGTCACCGGCGTGATGAAGTGCGCGGCGGCCTCGGTCATCACCACCTGCACGGTCGCGCCGGCCTTGGTCAAGAGCCGCACCAGCTCGGCCGACTTGTAGCACGCGATGCCGCCAGTCAGGCCGAGGACGAAATGTTTGCCTTGCAGTTCCATAACAACCCGCTTGGGAATCCGATTGACGCAATGTGCGCAGGCAGGATACAACCCGGTGCCCGGGCTTCCCTGCTGAACAGTGGCGATGATACCGGCTTGC
This sequence comes from Ralstonia psammae, assembly GCF_958405935.1. Taxonomy (NCBI): domain Bacteria; kingdom Pseudomonadati; phylum Pseudomonadota; class Betaproteobacteria; order Burkholderiales; family Burkholderiaceae; genus Ralstonia; species Ralstonia psammae. The sequence goes on along the minus strand of NZ_CATZBU010000006.1, from coordinate 234,571 downwards.
CCCGCGGCGCGTCTGACGCCAGGGTTTTTCCTCAAAAGCGCATTCCCGATATGGTTTTCGGTCGTTCAGCAGTTCGCAATGTCCTCGCCTTGATTGGCGGTTGCGCAATCGTCGCGGTGGTGGCGGGCGCTGTGCTCGTGTGTGCGGCGAAGGCGTGGCTGCGCGAGGAGCCCAGGCTCGCTCACGCAGACCTGATTGTCGTGCTGGGCGGTGAATCGGGCCAGCGCGTGATCGGCGCCGCCGAGCTGTACCACGCAGGCGTGGCGCCTCGCGTGTTTGTCAGCGGGCAGGGCGATTGCCTCCTGATCGAGCGTCGCCTGGTGATGGCTGGTGTGCCGGCAGAGCGCATCGGCCACGAATGTGTGTCCGGCAGCACGATGGAAAACGCGCGGATGACGCGCGAGACGCTCGCAGGCTGGCAGGGGCAGCGCGCAATACTGGTGACCAGCTGGTATCACACCGGCCGGGCATTGGCTGTGTTCCGCAAGGCGTGGCCAGAAGTCACATGGGGTGCACAGGGTGTATTCCCGGGCGACACGCTGGCCAAGTCGGTTCCAATCTACGAAGCCGGGTCGATTCTTGCGGAGTACGTCAAGCGGGCGTGGTACGCCGTGCGCTACTGGGGCTGAACCCTCATTCAGCAGGCATGGGCCGCGCATTGGCGGCCAGATCGTCAAGCGAGGGGACGAAGCGGATCGTGTCGCGCTGGTTCGACTCACGGACCCAGTCGCGTAGCGCGCTGCTGGCGTGCAGATGCGCAGAGATGTCACCCACCACGGCGAGTTTCAGGCGGTAGTTGGTGATCTTTTGCGTGATGCCGCCTGCCAGGCCTGTGCGTAGCGCAAAGAACGCGGCATCGAGGCGGCTGACGGGCACCGCAACCATTGATGCGCCATGCCCCAGCGCCTCGCCGATCAGGTGGTCCAGCGCATCCTGTTCGCTGGCGATGGGCGGGCCGGCCTCGTCGAGGCACAGCACCGCTTCGCCATTCCACTGCTGGAGTTCTGGCACCGCAGGGTCAGCGGCGAACGCGCCGCAGTTCGTCGACGATCAGCAGCACGGCACCGATGGTGATGCCGCAGTCCGCCACGTTGAAGGCCGGCCAGTGGTAGTTGTGCAGGTAGAAATCGAGGAAGTCCACCACGTGGCCGTAGATGACACGGTCAATCACGTTGCCCAGCGCGCCGCCCAGGATGAGCGCCAGCGCAAAGCAGAACATCTTCTGCCCGCTGTGCCGCTTGAGCAGCCACACGATGAACAGCGCCGCTGCCACGCCCAGGCCCGTGAAGAACCAGCGCTGCCAGCCTCCCGCCGCCGCCAGGAACGAAAACGCCGCCCCCTTGTTATAGGCCAGCACGAGGTTGAAGAACCCGGTGATCGGGCGCGACTCGCCGTAGGTGAAGGTCTTGAGGATGGCGACCTTGGTCAACTGGTCCAACAGGATCCAGATGACGGCTAGGCCCAGCCACGGGCCTACGCCATGACCGCCACCGCTCTTCTTCAACCCGATCGATTTGCTCTTACCGCCGTTACGGGCCGCCATCACGCAGCGCTCCGTTGTTCACCGGCGCCGAACAGGTTGTCGGTGCAGCGCTTGCAGAGGGTGGGGTGGGCCGCGTCGTGGCCGACGTCGGCGCGGTAGTGCCAGCAGCGTTCGCATTTGGCATGCGAGGACGGCACCACGCTGATGAGCAGGTCGCCACCTTCGGGCGCGCGCTCCAGCTTGGCCGCCGACGTGATCAGCACGAAGCGCAGGTCGTCGCCGAGGCTGGCCAGAGCGTCATGCACCGATTCACCCGCCGACACCGTCACTTCCGCCTGCAGCGACGAGCCGATCTTGCCGTCAATGCGCAGCGCTTCCAATTGCTTGGTGACTTCGCCACGCACGTTGCGGATGGCGGCCCACTTCTCCAGAAGCGCGCTTGCGCCATGCGGCACCGGGGCGTTGTAGTAGGTGCTGGTGAAGATGGTGTCGGTGTGCTCCGTACCGTGCGCAAACACCTGCCACGCTTCTTCGGCCGTAAACGACAGGAACGGCGCCATCCAGTGCAGCATCGCCTGCGTGATGTGGTACAGCGCGTTCTGCGCGGACCGGCGTGCGAGCGAATCCGGCGCCGTGGTGTACAGGCGATCCTTCAGCACGTCGAGGTAGAAGCCGCCCAGGTCTTCCGAGCAGAACGTCTGCAGCTTGGCGACCACGGGGTGGAATTCGTACACGTCGTAGTGCGACAGCACTTCCTTCTGCAGCGCATCCGTCAGCGCCACGGCGTAACGGTCGATTTCGAGCCATTGCTCGGTCGGCAGCGCGTGCTTGGCGTGGTCGTAGTCCGTGAGGTTGGCGAGCAGGAAGCGCAGCGTGTTACGGATGCGGCGATAGCCTTCCACCACGCGCTTCAGGATTTCATCCGAGATGGCCAGTTCGCCCGAGTAGTCGGTCGAGGCCACCCACAGGCGGATGATCTCGGCGCCCATCTTGTTGGCGATTTCCTGCGGCGCGATCGTGTTGCCGATCGACTTGGACATCTTGCGACCTTCGCCGTCGACCGTGAAGCCGTGCGTGAGCAGGCCCTTGTACGGCGGCTTGCCGTACAGCATCGAAGCGGTCAGCAGCGACGAGTGGAACCAGCCGCGGTGCTGGTCGGAACCTTCCAGATACAGGTCTGCCAGGCGACCGTCCGGCAGTTCCGCCGAAGCATCGTACAGATCCGCCGCGTGCGAGCCGCGGATGACGTGCCAGTGCGTCGTGCCCGAGTCGAACCACACGTCGAGCGTGTCGCGGTTCTTTTCGTACATGTCAGCCTCGTCGCCGAGCAGCTCGCGCGGGTCGAGCGTCTGCCAGGCTTCGATGCCCGCCTTTTCGATGCGCTGGGCAATCTGCTCCAGCAGCTCAGGCGTGCGCGGGTGCAGCGCGCCGGTTTCCTTGTGCACGAAGAAGGCCATCGGCACGCCCCATTGGCGCTGGCGCGACAGCGTCCAGTCCGGGCGGTTGGCGATCATGTTGTGCAGGCGCTGCTTGCCCCACGACGGGTAGAACGCAGTGGCATCGATGCCGGCCAGCGCCGTTTCGCGCAGCGTGCTGTTGCCGTCGTTGGGCTGCACGTCCATCCCCGCGAACCACTGCGACGTGGCGCGATAGATGATCGGCGTCTTGTGGCGCCAGCAGTGCATGTAGCTGTGCGCGTACTTGTGCGCGTCGAACAGGTTGCCCGACTCGCGCAGCACTTCGACGATCTTCGGATTGGCGTCCCAGATCATCTGGCCGCCGAACAGCGGCAGCGTCGATGCGTACACGCCGTTGCCCATCACCGGGTTGATGATTTCCGAGTCGGGCATGTTGTGTGCCTTGCACGACTGGAAGTCTTCCACGCCATAAGCCGGTGCGGAGTGGACGATGCCGGTGCCGGTGTCGATGGTCACGTAGTCGCCCAGGTAGACCGGCGAGGTGCGCTCGTAGCCGGCATCCATCTTGGCGAGCGGGTGGTGGAAGCGCACGCCCGAGAGCGCCGCGCCCTCGCAGGTGGCCAGCACGGTGCCTTCGAGCTTCCAGCTTTGCAGGCAGGCCTCGACGCGCTCCTTGGCGACGATCAGCCGCCCGCGCGGCGTGTCGACCAGCGCGTATTCGATTTCCGGGTGCAGGTTCAGCGCCTGGTTGGAGGGGATCGTCCACGGCGTGGTGGTCCAGATCACGATCCAGCCCGGCTTGGCCTTGAGCACATCGGCGCCGATGTGGAAGGCGCTCGCCAGTGCGTCGATATCGGCAAACGGGAAGCCGACGTCGATCGACAGATCGGTGCGATCCGCGTATTCGACTTCCGCTTCGGCCAGTGCCGAGCCGCAGTCGAAGCACCAGTTGACCGGCTTCAGGCCGCGGAAGACGTAGCCCTTCTCCAGGATCTTGCCCAGCGCGCGCACTTCATCCGCTTCGTTGCGGAAGTTCATGGTCAGGTACGGATCGGCCCAGTCGCCCAGCACGCCCAGGCGCTCGAAATCGGCCTTCTGGCGGGCGATCTGGCCGGTGGCGTAGGCGCGCGCCTTCTCCTGCACTTCCTTGACGGGCAGGCCCTTGCCGAACTGCTTTTCGATCTGGATCTCGATCGGCATGCCGTGGCAATCCCAGCCCGGCACATAGACGGCGTCCAGCCCGGTCAGGCCGCGCGCCTTGATCACCATGTCCTTGAGGATCTTGTTGACCGCGTGGCCGATGTGCAGATCGCCGTTGGCGTACGGGGGGCCATCGTGGAGGATGAATTTCTTCGCGCCCTTACGCGCGGCGCGGATCTTCTTGTACAGCTGCTTGTCCTGCCATTGCTTCACCCACAGCGGCTCGCGCTTGGGCAGATCGCCGCGCATGGGAAAGGGCGTGTCCAGCAGGTTGACCGGGTACTTGCTCTTCTCCGGCGTGGGCTTCTTGGAATCGGACATGGTGTGATGTGGGGCAGATTCGGGCAAATCGGATCGGTGCAGGCGCGCCAGGGCAGGGGCGCTTGCGCTGTGCGGCGTTCGGGCGGCGAGTGTGTCAGCCGCCTACTGAATTCGGTCGGTGGCGGAGGTGGCGAAGTCGCGCCGCAGCGTTGGCGATTCGCCGGCTGGCGGAATGGGCAGGCCGAAGAACTGACGCGCGTGAACGCAGTCCTGAGCGATCGCGTCCTTGAGGGCATCGAGCGAATCGTAGCGAGCCTCGTCGCGCAGCTTCTTCATGAATTCCACGCGGACCAGCTTGCCGTAGACGCTGGCTTGGTAATCAAAGATATGCACTTCCAGCAGCACGCGGCCGGAATCGTCCACCGTCGGGCGAACGCCAATGCTGGCGACGGCCGGCAGCGGCTTCTCGGCCAGGCCGTGCACCTGCACGACAAAGATGCCAGCGACCGCCGGCTTGCGGTGCGAGATGCGTAAATTCAGTGTCGGGAAGCCAAGCGAGCGGCCGAGCTTTTGCCCATGCACCACGTGTCCGCTGATGGCATAACCGTGACCAAGCAGGCGGCGCGCGTGCTCCAGGTCACCGGCGGCCAGGGCCTCGCGCACGGCCGAGCTGGAGATACGGACCCCGGACTCCGACACCGAGCCCATCTGCTCGACTTCGAAGCCGAACTGCGCGCCGGCGGCCTGCAGATAAGGGAAATCACCCGCACGCCTGGCGCCGAAGCGGAAGTCATCGCCCACCAGCAGCCAGCGCGTGTGCAGGCCGTCGACGAGCACGTTGCGTACGAACTCGTCCGGCGTCTGTCCGGCGAAATGCGCGTTGAAATGCTCCACGACCACGCGGTCGACACCCTGGCGACGCAGGCTTTCCAGCTTGTCGCGCAGCAGTGCGATGCGGGTGGGCGCGCGGTCCGGCATGAAGAATTCGCGCGGATGCGGCTCGAACGTCATCACCGTGAGCGGCAATCCGCGTGCGTCGGCCGCCGCGCGTGCGCGGGCCAGCAGAGACTGGTGCCCGCGGTGCACGCCGTCGAAGTTGCCGATGGTCAACGCGCAGGGCGCGCGACTTTCGGCGTTGGGCAGGCCGCGAAAGACTTTCACGAGAGGCGTCGGTGGTCGAGGAAATGAGAAGTGCGTTTTTGTACCGGATTGGCGTGACAGCCGCCAAAATCCAGCAAAACGCACATTATATAAGGGATTGCCCCATCTCCGGCGGGTCCGGGGAGGATGAGGCCGGGTGTTGCACAATCGTCCGAACGATGCGTCCGCACGGTGCAGGCTTGCGGCACAATCCGGTATCCAGTTTCTTCCCTATATCCCCTTGAACGCCTCGCTGCGCCTTTTCTTCGCCAAGTTCGGGCTTGCCAGCCGCGCGCCGCTTGAACTGGATGCCCGAGCCAAGCTGCTCGCTGCCGTGCATCGCGGGGCGCCCATGGGGATCGCCGCCTCCGTCGTCCTGCCTGCCCTGACGGTGGCCGCGTTCTGGGATGCTTCCAACCGCCCGGTGCTGCTGGGCTGGTGCCTGATCATGCTGTGCCTGACGGCGTCAGGCCTGCGTTTCTATTTTGGTTATCGCTACGACCTGACCCGCATGACGCTGGCCGCGCACACTCGCAAGTGGTGGACGGGCATGCACGTCATGTCGGCGGTGGGCGGGGTGGCGTGGGGCTGCTCGGCGGGGCTGTATCTGATGTCGCCGTCGCTGGAGTTCAGCAGCCTGCTGATGATCGTGATCATTGGTGTGGCGGCGGCGGCGGTATTGTCGCAGGCGCCGGTGCCATCCAGCCTGCTGATCCTCGGGACGGGCATCCTGGCGCCGCACTTTGTGCTGGCCGAGCAGGCGTTTCCGGGGCACGGGCTGTATTTGCGCGGCGTGCTGCTGTTCTTTGCGGCGCTGCTGACGCGGCATGCCGTCAACATTCACAACACGCTGGTGCGCGAAATCCAGCTTGAGAACGAGAGCCGCCAGCTCGCGCGCCGCTATCAGGACGAGAAGCAGCGCGCGTTGTCGGCGTCGGAAGAAAAATCGCGCTTCCTGGCGGCGGCCAGCCACGACCTGCGTCAGCCGGTGCATGCGATCGTGCTGCTGGTGGAGGCACTGCGGGCGCGCAATCAGTCGGAGTCCTTGGCGCCGCTGGTGGAGCAACTGGCCTCGGGCGCCGCGACCATCGATTTGCTGTTCCGCTCGCTGCTGGACCTGTCCAAGCTGGAGAGCCGCAAGACCTCGCCGACGCTGGAGCCGGTGGATCTGGGCGAAGTCATCACCGAAGTGGTCCAGCAGTTCATGCCGGACGCGCGCGCCAAGGGGCTGGCGCTCACGGCGCGCATTCCGCCGCTGCCGGTATTCGGGATGGCCGAGCCGGTGCTGCTGCGCCGGGCGCTGTTCAACCTGCTGCAGAACGCGCTGCGCTACACCGAGCGCGGCGGCGTGATGGTGGCGCTGCGCGTGCGCCAGAAGCATCTGCGGATCGAGGTGTGGGATACCGGCATCGGCGTCGCGCCTGAGCACCAGAAAGACATCTTCTCGACGTACTACCAAGTCGAAAATCCCGAGCGCGATCCGAGCCAGGGTCTGGGTTTGGGCCTGTCGATCTACAAGGAATGTGTGCGTCTGCTGCGCGGCACGTTTGGCGTGCGCTCGGTGCCCGGGCGCGGCTCGATGTTCTGGATGGCGCTGCGACCGGTGCCCGCCGAGATCAAGGCGCCGCTGGCCACGCAGCCGCGCGCCGAGCAGAAGCGCGCAGTGCTCGATCAGCCGCGGTTCTCGGGCGTGGTGCTGGTCGTGGACGATGACCCGCAGATCCGCAATGCCTGGCACGCGTTGCTCGAAGCATGGGGCGTGGAAGTCCATAGCGCCGCCGATGGCCGTTCTGCCGAGCAATTGCTCGCGCGCGGCATCCGTCCGCAGATTATCTTTTGCGACTTGCGGCTGCCTGGCGAGGAAGACGGCCTGCAACTGCTCGAACGCTGGCAAGTTAGCCACCCCGACGCACACGCCGTGCTGCTGACCGGCGATCGCAATTCCGCCGCTCTGGCACGTGCGGAAGAGGCGGGCTATCTGCTGCTGGCCAAGCCCATGGACCCGAACATGCTGCGCGTGCTGCTCAAGCGCTGGCTGCGCGGCCGCTCGGCAGAGCCGCAGGTCGCTTTCTGATGGGAATGTGAAACGGCGCCGTCGATGGCGGCGCCGGAATGAACAGATCAGGCGCGCAGATCAGGCTGCGCCCGTCAGGCGAAAACGCTCCATGCGCGAGATGATTTGGATGCGCGTGCGCACGCCCAGCCGCTGCAGAATCGCCGAGACGTGTTCTTTGACCGTGTTTTCCGTCAGGCCCAACTGGCGTGCGATCGACTTGTTCGGCAGGCCTTCGAGCAGCAACGCCAGCACCGAGCCCTGACGCGGCGTCAGCCCCAGTTCTGCCGGCGTGATGGGAATGCCGTGCGAGGCGCCGCCCTTGCCGTTGGTGCCGCCCATATCGTCTTCCGAAGGGAAGGAGGCATCGCCGCCAAAAATACCGGCCACTGCCTTGGAGAACGCATGGGCATCGGCGTGCTTGCCGATGAAGCCGATGGCGCCCAGCGCTTGGGCCTTGGCGACGATTTCCGGCGTGTTTTCCGCCGACATGAAGGCAAAGCGTGCCTCAGGCAGTTTGCCGCGCAGTTCGCGCATGGCGTCGAAGCCGGTGCAGTCGGATAGCCACACGTCCAGCAGCACGACGTCCGGGCGGACGCCTTCTTCAACCAGCGCAAGCGCCTGGCGCCGGCCAATGGCCGCGTGCACCTGAACTTCAGGCAAGGCGTGTGCAAGAAACGTGGTCGTGCCAGACAAGGCGAGAGGGTGGTCGTCGACCACCAGCAGGCTACGCAGCGAGCTCGTCATTCTTATTCCCCGGTGAGGGCAGAGCCCTCTTGTTGTTGTACGCGTGTCGACCCGGCGCGGGCGATGGCCGACAGGCCGGGTGTCTCACCCTGTGCCGATCGACCGTCACGGTATCGCCCGCACGATGTTGCAGCGCAGGATGAATGGACGCCGGATACGCGTCGAATCATCGTTGGCTGCCCACCCGACCCCTCGGGAGCGCGGACAATTATGGTGCTGAGATTATCAGAGCGCGCCAAAGCACGCCAACGGTTGCCCCCTCCTTTTGCCGACGCGACAGGGTTTTTGCCGGCACGCGTCGGCAAAATGCCACGGTGGCTGCAAAAGCGCCCGCGGCATGGCTGCGCAGGCGTCACACCCGATTTTCTCGGGGAACTGCCGCGCACTTGATAAAATGCCGCGATGAAAAACATCGTGATTCTCATTTCCGGACGCGGCTCCAATATGGAGGCCATTGTCCGCGCCTGTCAGGCCGAAGGTTGGTCGGGACGCATCGCCGCCGTCATTTCTAATCGGCCTGATGCGGCAGGACTTAAATTTGCCGCCTCGCACGGCATTGCCACCGCGGTGGTCGACCACAAGGCTTTTCCCGATCGCGACAGCTTCGACGCTGCCCTGGCGCAGGTTATCGACGGCTTTTCGCCCGATCTGGTGGTGCTGGCCGGCTTTATGCGCATCCTCACGCCAGGCTTTGTGAAGCGCTATGCCGGCCGCATGCTGAACATTCATCCGTCGCTGCTGCCGTGCTTCCCTGGCTTGCACACCCACGAGGCCGCGTTGGCCATGGGCGTGAAGGTGCATGGCGCGACGGTGCATTTCGTCACCGCAGACCTGGACCACGGCCCGATCGTGCTGCAGGCCATCATCGACGTGCGTCAGGACGACACGCCTGACTCGCTGGCTGCGCGGCTACTGGTGCAGGAACACACGATCTACCCGCGTGCCGTGCGCTGGTTCGTGGAAGGACGGTTGTCGATCGAACACGGTGTTGTGCGCGTCTCGCCGGATGTGTCGCAGCTTGTCATTGGCGTCAACGCCCGGGAGGCAGCATGAGTCAGGATCGTCAGCGTTCGCGCGGCAATGGAAGCGGCGGGTCGGGCAACAAACGCGCGGGCTCCGGTGGCGGCGGTTGGTATCGGGCGCCGCAGGGCAAGCCCGCGCCCCGCAGCGCGCCGCGCCCCCGCACGGGGCTGCATGGCAGCCATCTGGAACACCTGGACAAGGTGCTTGCGCGTCTGCTGCACTTCGCGGCGCCCGCCGACATGGTGGTCAGCCAGTACTTCCGCGAGCACCACGAACTCGGCCACCGCGAGCGCGGCATCATCGCTGAAGCGGCCTTTGCCGTGCTGCGCCGCAAGGTGGAATTCGGCCAGTTTGCCGAGAGCGGCACTGGCCCGGCGCGTCGTCGCCTGGTGCTGCTTGGCTTGCTGCAAACCGCCGGGCGTGAGGCCATTGCGCCGTTCCTGAACCCGGCCGAAGCGGAATGGCTGGATCGCTGGGCAAACCGCGACCGCGCCGCGCTGGCGGCCCGCGTGCGCGCCAACCTGCCCGACTGGCTCTTCGACGCGCTGGTCGCACAGCACGGTGCGGACTTCACCGAAGCGCTGGCGCAGGCGTGGCTCGCGCCCGCGCCGTTGGACTTGCGCGTGAACACGCTCAAGGGTGAGCGCGACGCCGTGCTCGCCACACTGGCCGAAGCCGGTATTGAAGGCGCTGCGGCGCCGCTGTCCCCGGTGGGTATTCGCCTGGCAGGCAAGCCCGCGTTGAACAAGCTCGACATCTTCACCAACGGCACGGTCGAGGTGCAGGACGAGGGCAGCCAACTGCTGTGCCAATTGCTGGCACCCAAGCGCGGCGAGATGGTGGTCGATTTCTGCGCGGGTGCCGGTGGCAAGACCCTGGCGATCGGTGCGGCGATGCGCTCGACCGGGCGCCTGTATGCCTTTGACGTATCGGAAAAGCGCTTGTCGAACCTCGGGCCGCGCCTGGCACGCAGTGGCCTGTCAAACGTGCATCCTGGCCGCATCGACAGCGAGCACGATGCCAAGGTCAAGCGCCTGGCGGGCAAGATCGATCGCGTGTTGGTCGACGCGCCGTGCAGCGGCTTGGGTACGCTGCGCCGCAATCCGGACCTGAAGTGGCGTCAATCCGCGCAGGCCGTCGAAGAAATGTCGGCCAAGCAGTTGTCGATCCTGACATCGGCGGCGCGGCTGTTGAAGCCGGGTGGCCGCCTTGTCTACGCGACCTGCAGCGTGCTGGCGCGAGAGAACCAGCAGGTGGTCGAGCAGTTCCTGGCCACCCATGAAGACTTCGTGCTCGTGCCCGCGGGTGAGGTGCTGGCCGCGCAGAAGATCGCACTGGAAATGGGCCCCTACCTGGAGCTGTATCCGCACACGCATCAGACCGACGGCTTCTTTGCGGCCGTACTGGAGCGCCGCGCATGAGGGTGCGCCACTTGGGTTGGCTGCTGGCCGCATGGCTGGCGTTTGCCGCAGGTGGCATGGCGCTGGCCCGCAGCACGCCGCCGGTGCAACCGGCCAAGGGCACGGTGCAGGCAGCGTTCACGCCTGACGACGACATCGAAGGGTTGTTGGCCGATGCCATCGATCAGGCGCGCGAGCAGGTGCTGGTGCAGGCGTATCTGCTGTCGAACAAGGCGATTACGCGTGCGCTGCTGGCGGCGCATCAGCGCGGCGTGGATGTGCGCGTGCTGGCCGATCGCGAGCAGATGACGCGCTCCGGCGGCAGCCGCGTGCCCGAGGTCGCCAATGCGGGCATCCCTGTCTGGCTGGAGGTGCGCTACAAGAACGCGCACAACAAGGTCATCGTGATCGACCCGCGCGGCGCACATCCGGTGCTGGTCACCGGTAGCTTCAATTTCACGCAGACCGCGCAGCGCGGCAATGCCGAGAACGTACTGATCGTGCGCGGCGACGCCGATCTCGCCCAGCGTTATGCCGCCAATTGGCAGAAGCACGTGGGTGATGCGTTGCCCTATCGGACCCAATGAGGGTTTGCAATAACCGGTCACGCCAATGAACGGATTGCCGCTGAACCTGAACCACATCGCGCTAGGCCACATGATCGACGACATCGTCTCCGATCTGGGTGGTCCGCGCTTTATCTGGCAACTGGGCGTGCTGGTGCTGCTGCTCGTTGCCGCCTGGCTGATCGCGCGCCCGATCTCGCGGCGCTTGCATACGGCGCATGTGAACGACACGTTCGCCCTGCGTTTTGCCTGGTCGAGCCTGGAGCGGACGATGTTCCCGCTGATCGGCTGGCTGCTGGTGGTCGGCGCGCGCTATGCCCTGGTCGGCACCATGCCGATCAGCGTGTTCCGCCTGGCGGCGGTGCCGTTGTTTGGCCTGGCGATTCTCTATCTCGGCTTCTACGTGCTGCGCCGCGTGCTGTCGGCCAATGGTGAGCTGCACGGCATGCTGGTCGTCGCCGAGCGCGTGCTGACCACGCTGATGTGGATTGGCATGGTGCTCTACGTGCTGGGCGTGCTGGGCGATGTGGTGGATTACCTCGACAGCATCCGCTTTGCGCTGGGCGGCAAGCAGAAGGTGAGCCTGGCCGCCATGCTGATGGGCGTGGTGTGGATTCTCGTCACCGTGCTCGTGGCGATGTGGTTTGGCTCGTGGCTGGACAGCCGCATTACGCGCGCTTCGGCCATTGATGCCAACCTGAAGGTGGTGCTGTCGCGCGTAACCAAGGCGGTGCTGCTGCTGGTGTCGCTGCTGCTGAGCCTGTCGCTGGTGGGCATCGACCTGACGGTCCTGTCGGTGTTTGGCGGCGCGCTGGGCGTCGGCCTGGGCTTTGGCTTGCAGAAGATCGCTAGCAATTACGTGTCGGGCTTCATCATCTTGCTCGAGCGCTCGCTCAAGCTGGGCGATCAAATTACGGTCAGCACGTACACCGGCATCGTCACACAGATCCGCACACGCTACACCGTGGTACGCAATGGCGATGGCGATACGCTGGTCCCGAACGAGCTGATGGTCGCGCAGGCCGTGCAGAACCACAACGAGCGCGGCACCGTGCGCGTGGCAGTGCGGGTGCAGGCATCGTATGCCGCCGACCCTGAAACGGTGCTGGCGCTGCTGCTGCAATCCGCCGAGGGCATCTCGCGCATCCTGCCCGAGCCGGCGCCTGCCGCCTTCATGGCCCTGTTTGCTGACAGCGGCATCGAGTACGAACTGGGGGTGTGGATCGGCGATCCGCACAACGGCAAGCTGGGCGTGCAGTCCGATCTGAACCGCGCCATCTACCGCCGCTTCAAAGAGGCGGGCGTCGAGATTCCGTATCCGCAACGCGAAGTGCGTGTGCTCGGGGCGCCGGCGCTGCAGCAGGGCGCTTCAAGCACTTCGGGTGATGCGGCAGCCTCATCTGGGGCCTCCCTGCCGGCTTAACACACCGGCGGGCGGAACGGTGCCGACTTGTCCGAGGTCAAAACGGCGGTTTTCCCGCATGGAATAGAGGGGGTATTCGGTTAAAATACTGAGTGTTCCCACGAAGGATCAGACGGCCCCCGTCGCAAAGGCTTAGCTCTTGCGACAAAGCGCCGCGAACATCTTGTATTGCGCTGGGGCGGAGGTCATATGAGCAGCGGCCGGAGGCTCGCCGATGTGACGCGCAAGCCGGGTGCCAGCACTCGAATCCCCGCCAACACGACCCCATTGTCGTAACGCTGCGACAGCGGATGGCCTCAAGAGGCAGCACGTGTCCCGATCGATTGACGGACCAAAGGCTGCTTTGATCACCCCGAGTTGACCACGGAGAGCACTTTGATCGACTCCTTTCTGACTTTTCTTGCTAACGGCACCCTGGATTGGGCCTGGTGGCAAATCCTGATTTTCACGCTGGTGGTGACGCACATCACGATCGCCAGCGTCACGATTTTTCTGCACCGCTGCCAGGCGCACCGGGCGCTGGACGTGCATCCCATCGCCGGACACTTCTTCCGTTTCTGGCTGTGGCTGACGACGGGCATGGTCACCAAGGAATGGACCGCCATTCACCGCAAGCACCACGCCAAGTGTGAAACCGAAGAGGACCCGCACAGCCCGCAGACCCGCGGCATCCGCAAGGTGCTGATGGAAGGCGCTGAGCTGTATCGCGCTGAGGCCAAGAACAAGGAAACGATCCAGAAGTTCGGCCACGGTACGCCGGACGATTGGATCGAGAAGAACCTGTATTCGAAGTTCACATGGCAAGGCGTCGGTTTGATGCTGATCCTGGACGTGCTGATGTTCGGTGCGCTCGGCCTGACGGTGTGGGCGGTGCAGATGTTGTGGATCCCGATTCACGCTGCCGGCATCATCAACGGTCTGGGCCATTACTGGGGCTACCGCAATTTCGACTGCGAAGACGCTTCGACCAACGTGTCGCCGTGGGGCCTCATCATCGGCGGCGAAGAGCTGCACAACAACCACCACACGTACGCCACGTCGGCCAAGTTTTCGGTCAAGTGGTACGAGTTCGATATCGGCTGGGGCTACATCCGCGCACTGGAGATCGTCGGTTTGGCGAAGGTCAAGAAAGTGGCGCCCAAGGCGCGCTTTGGCGACGTGAAGCCGGTCGACCAGAACACGCTGGAAGCCATCATTGCCAACCGCTACGACGTGATGGCCCGCTACGCCAAGACTGTCAAGACGGCCTACCGCCAGGAGCTGGCGAAGCTGAAGGAGTCGCGTGCTGTTGAGTACCGTGCGTTGAAGCCTGCCCGCAAGTGGTTCCACCGCGACGAGACCAAGCTGGGCGCGCCGCAGCGTGAGCAGCTCTCGCAAATCGTGTCGGACCATTCGGCGCTGCACACCTTCGTTGAAATGCGTCGCGAGCTTGGCGCGCTGTGGGGTCGTTCAAACGCCACGCGCGAGCAACTGCTGCATCAACTGCAAGAGTGGTGTAAGCGCGCAGAGGAAAGCGGCATCCACGCGCTACAGGAATTTGCTGTCCGCCTGCGCCGCTACGCCTGAGTTTCTTGTTTCATAGGTGAAGCCCCGCTCCGCAGCGGGGCTTTTCTTTTGGGTAAACTGCCCCAATTCACAGTTAACAGGCCGCGACAATGTATCGCGGTGCCAGTCCTCCTCACACACCGTCCATTTCATTGCCGCGTCAGCTTCTCGGCGCTTTATCAGCACGAACGGACGGGGAGACCATCATGGAAACCCACATCAAGACGGTTGAATTCGAGCGCCCGGATATGCTTGCCGAGGCGCAATCCGGCGCCAGTTGCGTGGCCCACGCCTGGGCCAAGGTGCCGCCGGTGCTGTCGCACGAGGAGCGCGCCGAACTGAAGGCGCGCATCAAGCGCCTGCTCAAGGAACGTGAGGCCGTGCTGGTCGCGCACTACTACGTTGACGCCGACTTGCAGGACCTGGCCGAGGAGACCGGAGGTTGCGTGTCCGATTCACTGGAGATGGCGCGCTTTGGCCGCGACCATTCGGCCAAGACGTTGATCGTGGCGGGCGTACGCTTCATGGGCGAAACCGCCAAGATTCTCAGCCCCGAAAAGACCGTGCTGATGCCGGATCTGGACGCGACATGCTCGCTGGACCTGGGCTGCCCGCCGGATGCGTTCAGCGCCTTCTGCGACGCGCATCCGGATCGCACCGTGGTCGTCTATGCCAATACCAGCGCCGCCGTGAAGGCGCGCGCAGACTGGATGGTGACGTCGTCTATCGGCCTGAAGATCGTGCAGCACCTGCATGCGCAGGGAAAGAAGATTCTGTGGGCACCCGATCGGCACCTGGGCAGCTACATTCAGAAGCAGACCGGCGCCGACATGCTGATGTGGCAGGGCTCGTGTCTTGTGCACGACGAGTTCAAGGGCGTGGAACTGGACCTGCTGCGCGCCGAACATCCGAACGCGAAGATCCTCGTACACCCGGAATCGCCGGAATCGGTGGTGGCGCAGGCCGATGTGGTGGGTTCGACTTCGCAGCTGATTGCGGCGGCGCAGTCGTTGTCGGCGCAGGAATTCATCGTCGCGACCGACAACGGCATCCTGCACAAGATGCGCATGGCCGCCCCGGGCAAACGCTTCATCGAGGCGCCGACGGCTGGCAACGCGGCCACCTGCAAGAGCTGCGCGCATTGCCCATGGATGGCGATGAACGCGCTGACCAACCTGGCTGAGGTGCTGGAAACCGGTCGCAACGAGATCCACGTCGATCCGGTCATTGGTCAGCAAGCCGTGGTCTGTATCGACCGCATGCTCGACTTTGCCGCGCGGGAGAAGGCTGCAGTTCGCCCGCAAGGTGAGCTGGCCGCCAACGCGCAACTCTTTCAAGGAATTGGCCCGGCATGACGGCAACCCAGATGAACGCGACGAGTCGTGCCACTGCGGCTCAGGCAATTTTCGATAGCTTTGGCCCGGCACTGCGCGAGGCGATGTCCGCCAACGTGGCCGCTGCCATTGCCGAGGACGTTGGCACGGGTGACCGCACGGGCTTGCTGATTCCCGTCGACCGCCATGTGCGTGCGCGCGTAATCGTGCGCGAGAACGCCGTGCTATGCGGTACGCCGTGGTTCGATGCGTGCATGCGCGCCGTTGACCCGACGCTGCACGTCATGTGGCGCCAGCACGAAGGCGACCGCATGGCGCCCGATTCGGTGGTGTGCGAGATCGAAGGCCCGGCGCGTTCGCTCCTGACGGCCGAACGCCCGTCGCTGAACTTCCTGCAATTGCTGTCCGGCGTGGCGACCGCGACGTCGCGTTACGCCGAGGTCATCGCCGGCACGCGCGCCCGTGTGCTCGACACGCGCAAGACGCTGCCGGGCCTGCGCCTGGCGCAGAAGTACGCCGTCCGGATTGGTGGCGGCGAGAATCAACGCCTGGCGCTGTACGACGGCATCCTGATCAAGGAAAACCACATCGCTGCGGCAGGTGGCGTGACGGCGGCCCTGCGTGCGGCGCAGGCGCTGAATGCCGGCGTGGCGATCCAGGTTGAGGTGGAAACGCTCGCGCAGCTTGATGAAGCGCTGGCCGCGGGTGCCACGTCCGTGCTTCTCGACAACTTCGAACCGCCTGCGATGCGCGAGGCTGTGCGCGTGACGGCGGGCAGGGCGCTGCTGGAGGTATCGGGCGGCGTGAACATCGAGACGATCCGCGCGTTTGCCGAAACGGGTGTGGACCGAATCTCAGTCGGCGCGCTGACGAAGGACGTGCGCGCGACCGACTTCTCTCTGCGGATCGTGGGGTAAGCCCTAGCGTTTTCGCGCGATCTGCCGATGGGTCGGCTGCATGACCGTCGGCAGCGCCTTGGGCAGCGTTTCGGGGTAGTCGCGCGAGAAATGCAGGCCGCGGCTTTCATGCCGCGAGAGCGCACTGTCGACGATCAGCGAGGCGGCCTCGACGAGGTTGCGCAGCTCCAGCAGATCGTGGCTTACGCGGAAGTTGGCGTAGTACTCCGTAATCTCTTCGCGCAGCAGGGCAATGCGGTGCTGCGCGCGCTCCAGCCGCTTGTTCGTGCGCACGATGCCGACGTAGTTCCACATCATGCGGCGCAGTTCGTCCCAGTTGTGCGAGACGACGACTTCCTCGTCGGCATCGGTCACTCGACTCTCGTCCCACGCAGGAATCTGCACCGACGTTGGGTTCGAGGGCGGTTGCGCCAGGATGTCTTCCGCCGCCCCGCGCCCGATCACCATGCATTCAAGCAGCGAATTGCTCGCGAGCCGGTTGGCGCCGTGCAGGCCGGTGTAGGCCGTCTCGCCCACGGCGTACAGGCCGGCGATATCCGTGCGCCCAAGATGGTCCGTCACCACGCCGCCGCACGTGTAGTGCGCTGCTGGCACCACGGGAATCGGTTGGCGCGTGATGTCGATGCCCAGCTCCAGGCAACGCGCCATGATGGTCGGGAAATGTTCCTTGAGGAATTCCGGGCTCTGATGGCTGATGTCCAGATAGACGCAGTCCAGGCCACGCTTCTTCATCTCGAAGTCGATGGCGCGGGCGACGATATCGCGTGGGGCCAGCTCGGCGCGCGCATCGTGCGCGGGCATGAAGCGCGTACCGTCGGGCAGGATCAGCTTGCCGCCTTCGCCGCGCACGGCTTCGGTAATCAGGAAAGATTTCGCGAACGGGTGGTACAGACACGTGGGATGGAACTGGATGAACTCCATGTTCGCCACGCGGCAGCCCGCGCGCCACGCCATGGCGATGCCGTCGCCGCTGGCCGTGTCCGGATTCGTCGTATAGAGATAGACCTTGCCCGCGCCGCCCGTGGCCATCACGGTTTGGCTCGCGGTGAGCGTCTTGACGTGGCCCGACGCAATGTCCAGCACGTACAGGCCATGGCAGCGCATGCCCGGCTGGCCCAGCTTCGCATCGGTAATCAGGTCGATCGCAAAGTGGTCTTCCAGCAGCGTGATGTTCGGGTGATTGCGCACCTTCTCAACCAGCGTCGTGACCACGGCATGGCCAGTGGCATCGGCTGCGTGGATGATGCGTCGATGGCGATGGCCGCCTTCGCGCGTCAGGTGGAAGCCGAGTTCGGCCTGCTCGTCGCGCGTGAAAGGCACGCCATGGCCGATCAGCCATTCAATGGCCGAGCGCCCGTTCTCGACGATGTAGCGGGTAGCGGCTTCATCGCACAGCCCGGCCCCAGCGATGAGTGTGTCGTCGACGTGCTCGTCATGGCTGTCGCCTGAATCGAGCACTGCGGCAATGCCGCCCTGCGCCCAATCGCTGGCGCCTTCCGGCAGGCTGCGTTTGCTGATGACGACCACGCGGCGGTGATCGGCTAGGTGCAGGGCGACGGTCAGACCCGCCAAGCCGCTGCCAACAACGGCAACATCGAAATTCATGGAAGACGCGGGACGCGGTGCAGGCGCGGCTGGTGGATAACACAGTCGCGTGTCAATCGGATAGAGGGGCAGTGTACACCGTGGCATGCGCCAAACAGCCGGCAACAAAAAACCCGCCTGAAAGCGGGTTTTTGCTGTCGGTCATGCCGACGGAAACAAGATGCGCAATCCGCGAGGATTACTTGATCTTGGTTTCCTTGTAAGCGACGTGCTTGCGGGCGACGGGATCAAACTTCATGATCTCCATCTTTTCCGGCTTGGTGCGCTTGTTCTTGGTGGTCGTGTAGAAATGACCCGTACCTGCGGTCGATTCCAGCTTGATCTTGTCGCGTCCGCCTTTGCTGGCCATGTTTAACTCCTAATTAGACTTCGCCGCGTGCGCGCAGATCCACGAGCACTTCGTCGATGCCTTTTTTATCGATCAGGCGCAGACCAGCGTTCGAGACGCGCAGGCTCACCCAGCGGTTTTCGGATTCGACCCAGAAGCGGCGATTCTGCAGGTTCGGCAGAAAACGGCGCTTGGTCTTGTTGTTTGCGTGGGAAACGTTATTGCCGACCATCGGCGCTTTCCCGGTCACTTGACAGACGCGTGCCATGGAGCACTCCTAACTAAATTCGTTGGCTACAGTTTGCGACCGGGCGCTGGGACCAAACCAAGCGCAGTGCCACTGTAGAGGTGGGACTTCAGCGAAACGCGGATTATACACACAAAACCGCTGACAAATCAACGAGATCGATGGATTGCTGTTGGGTACTGTGCGATGCGGTGTCGGCACTACATTTTGCCGTGTTCCAAGAAGCCGTAAACGTTGCTGCGACCGACGATCATGTGATCCAGGACGATCACGTCAAGCAGTGCCAGTGCGCGGCATAGCTCGCGGGTCAGCGTGATATCGGATTCGCTGGGCTCGGTATTTCCGGTGGGGTGGTTGTGGGCCAGGATCACTGCGGCCGCATTGTGATGTAGCGCTCGCTTGGCGATCTCGCGCGGGTAGACGCGGGCTTCGGTCAGTGTGCCGCGGAACAGCTCTTCCCACGCGATCAACCGGTGCCGTACATCTAAAAAGAGGCAGGCGAACACCTCGTGCGGGCGGTGGCCGAATGTCAGGCGCAAAAAGTCCTTCACGCTTTGTGAAGATTCAAAGGTCTGGCCGTGGGCGAAGTCTTCCTTCAGCGCGCGCCGCGCAACCTCCAGGAGCGCGTGAAGCTGTGCGTATTTGGCGGGGCCCATGCCGTTGATCGACGAGAACTCTTGTTGTGACGCGTGGCACAGCCGCCCCAGCGACCCAAAGCGCGTGAGCAGTTCGCGGGCGAGGTCGACGGCGCTTTTGCCCGGCATGCCGACGCGCAGGAAGATGGCAAGCAGCTCCGCGTCGGAGAGTGCGGCGGGGCCGTGGGCGAGCAGTTTTTCACGCGGCCGCTCGTGGGCGGGCCAGTCGACGATGGCCATAGGGTTGGGGTGAGTGGAGGAAATGTACTGCCAGCGGAGTGCGGCGCGCGTCGCGCCTGCGGCCGCAGGGAGGGCTGACGTACAATAACGGGTTACTTTTTGGTCAAGCAGGTTGAGCGTGCAAAATTTGGTGAACGAGGCGTCCGCGGCGACGCCAAGCGGCGCAGGCAAGGTGGTTGGCCCGGATTCCTTTCTGACGCTGCACTACCGCATCGCGCTGGAAAACGACACGGACATCGTCACCACCTTCGGCGACAAGCCGGCCACGCTGCTGCTGGGCCAAGGCCAACTGGCGCCGACGCTGGAGCAGGCGCTGCTCGGCATGCGCGAGGGCGAGCGTACGACGTTCCGCCTGGCGCCCGAGCATGCGTTCGGTCCGCGCAATCCGGAACTGCTGCAGCATGTGTCGCTGGCCACGCTGCGCGAGAACTCCTCGTTCGAAGAGGATTACCAGCCGGGCGACCTGGTCGAGTTCAATGCGCCGAGCGGCGGTAAATATGCCGGCGTGCTCAAGGAAGTCGGCGAGACCTCCGCGCTGTTCGACTTCAACCACCCGCTGGCCGGCCAGACGATCGTGTTTGAAGTCCAGCTGATCGGCATTCTCTAATATGAGCAACGCTGTGAACGCCCCGCTCGATCCCATTGATCCTGTCACCCAGGCCGACGCCGAGGTCTTGCTGGCGCAGCCGCGCGGCTTCTGCGCCGGCGTGGATCGCGCCATCGAGATCGTCGAACGCGCGCTCGAGCTGTTTGGCGCGCCCATTTACGTGCGTCACGAGATCGTGCACAACGCCTATGTGGTTGGCGATCTGCGCAACAAGGGCGCCGTGTTCGTACAGGAACTCGACGATGTGCCGGTGGGCGGCACGGTCATTTTCAGTGCGCACGGCGTATCGCGTGCGGTGCGCGAAGCGGCGGAAGCGCGCGGCCTGCGGGTGTTCGATGCGACCTGCCCGCTGGTGACCAAGGTGCACGTAGAAGTCTCGAAGATGCGCGCGCAGGGTTTCGAGATCGTCATGATCGGACACAAGGGCCATCCCGAGGTGGAAGGCACCATGGGCCAAGCCAACGACGGGATGCTGCTCGTCGAATCCGTCGAGGATGTTGCGCATCTCATGGTGAAAGACCCGACGCGTCTGGCCTACGTGACGCAGACCACGTTGTCGGTGGATGAGACCCAGGAAATCGTGGCAGCCATCAAGGCACGCTATCCGGCCGTGCACGAGCCGAAGAAGCAGGACATCTGCTACGCGACGCAGAATCGCCAAGACGCCGTGAAGTTCATGGCGCCGCAAGTGGAAGTGGTGATTGTGGTCGGCAGCCCGAACAGCTCGAACTCGAACCGCCTGCGTGAGCTGGCCGAAAAGCTGGGCGTGCCTGCCTATATGGTGGATACGCCTGAACAGGTGAGGCCCGAATGGGTGGCCGGCAAGCGCCGTGTGGGCCTGACCGCTGGGGCTTCGGCGCCCGAGGAGTTGGCGCAATCGATCGTGGATCGGCTTAAGGCGCTGGGCGCGCGCACCGTGCGCCCGCTCGACGGTATCCAGGAAAACATGTCCTTCCCCCTTCCGAGGGGTCTTCAAATCAATTGAATGCCTTTATGTAAATACCCACTTAAAAGCGCACAAAAAGAGTGCGCCCTAATGCGGTGCATAAAGCGCTTTTGAGGATTCAACGGCCACTTCTTCCAGGAGTGGCCGTTTTGTTTTGTGCGTTGCAAAAAACCCATCAATACCGGCGAAGCCTTGATTTACCGTGAGAATCGCCCGCCAAGCGGCATGAATAGGGGGTTTCCCCTAGTCTGGCACACTTCTTGATACGCCTATCCCGCCGTTCGCGAATGCCTGCGCGAAATGACGCCTGTTTGGGCATTGGGGAAAGCCCGTAAAGCGGCGTAGTTACTGTAAAAATCGTTGTTGCGACGCGTATTGCATCCGCAATAAAAGGGGATACAATTCGCGCGTTTCAAATTGAAACAATCGGCGCAGGGGGAGCGGCCGGGAGGCAGGACGCTCTTCTTGCTCTTGCGAGATCTAGGAGATCACTCATGCAAATTAAGTTTGCCAAAGTTCTGCCGCTTGCGGCTGCCGTGGCACTCGTAGCAGCTTGCGGTAAGAACGAGGAAAAGCCCGCAGACCAAGCTGCTGCACCTGCAGCAACGTCGGCTCCGGCGGCGGCTGCCGGCGGCGAGACCGTCATCAAAATCGGTCACGCGGCTCCGCTCACGGGCGGTATTGCTCACCTTGGCAAAGACAACGAAAACGGTGCACGCCTGGCCGTTGAAGAAGCCAACAAGGAAGGCCTGACCATCGACGGCAAGAAGATCAAGCTGGAGCTGGTCGGTGAAGACGATGCGGGCGACCCGAAGACTGGCACCGCCGTGGCGCAGAAGCTGGTTGATGAGCACGTTGTTGCTGTCGTTGGCCACCTGAACTCGGGTGTATCGATCCCGGCTTCCAAGATCTACAGCGATGCAGGCATCGTGCAGATCTCGCCGTCGTCGACCAACCCCGACTACACGAAGCAAGGCTTCAAGACGACCTACCGCGTGGTTGCGACCGACGCGCAGCAAGGCCCGGCACTGGCCAACTACGCCGCCAAGACCCTGGGCGCCAAGACCGTGGCAATCGTTGATGACGCCACCGCCTACGGCAAGGGCCTGGCCGACGAGTTCGAGAAGACCGCGAAGGCTGACGGCGTGAACGTCGTGGCGCGTGAAGCCACCAACGACAAGGCCACCGACTTCAAGGCCATTCTGACCAAGATCAAGGGCAAGAAGCCGGACGTGATCATGTACGGCGGCATGGATGCCACCGGCGGTCCGTTCGCCAAGCAAGCCAAGGAACTGGGCATCACGGCCAAGATCGTTGGCGGCGACGGCGTGTGTACCGACAAGGTGGCCGAACTGGCTGGCGACGCGATCGACAACATCGTCTGCTCGGAAGCGGGTCTGGCGCTGTCGAAGATGGAGAAGGGCGCGGACTTCGAGAAGAAGTACCAAGACCGCTTCAAGACGCCGGTGCAGATCTACGCACCGTTCACGTATGACGCCGTCAACGTGATCATCGACGCGATGAAGCGTGCCAACTCGACCGATCCGGCCAAGATCCTGGCTGCCATGCCGGCAACCAACTACAACGGCGTGATCGGCAACATCGCGTTCGACGACAAGGGTGACCTGAAGCAAGGTTCGATCACCCTGTACAACTACAAGGACAAAAAGAAGTCGGTTCTTGACGTTGTGAAGATGTAATCGAAGGGTTATCCGCCCTAAAAACGGCACCGCGACTACCCCTGCGGTGCCGTTTTTTATAGCCTCGCCAATGAAACAAGGCCCTCACCATGGGCGTGTCGGCAGGCCGCTTACCAGCAACCACACCTTACCCATCCGATTGATCGCATACCTTGCGGGCACGTCATCCCGTCGCCTACAACAAAGCAAGGCATAGCAGGAGCTGTTCTCATGGATATCTTTATCCAGCAGATCGTGAACGGTCTGGTGCTCGGCAGCATTTACGCGCTGATCGCACTTGGCTACACCATGGTCTACGGTATTCTCGGCATCATCAACTTCGCCCACGGCGATGTTCTGATGGTCGGCGCAATGTCTGCCCTGACCGCCATCAACTTCCTCCAGAAGTTCTTCCCCAATCTGCCTGACTGGATCACGCTGGTCCTGGCGCTGCTGTTTGCCATGCCGGTCTGCGCCATCGTGGCTTACACCATCGAACGGGTTGCCTACCGGCCGCTGCGCAATGCGCCGCGCCTGGCGCCGCTGATCACCGCCATTGGCGTGTCGATCGTGCTGCAGACCCTGGCAATGATGATCTGGTCGCGTAACCCGCTGACCTTCCCGCAACTGCTGCCTTCGAACCCGATCGATATCGGCTCCACGGGCGCGACCATCACGGGCAAGGAAATCGTCATCATCGCGGTGTCGATCCTGGTGATGATTGGGCTGATCCTGCTGGTCAACCGCACCAAGCTCGGACGCGCCATGCGCGCTACTGCCGAGAACCAGCGTGTGGCAGGCCTGATGGGCGTCAACCCGAACTTCGTGATCTCCGCCACCTTCATGATCGGCGCCGCTATGGCTGCGGTCGCAGGCGTGATGATGGCGACCAACTACGGCAATGCTCACTTCTACATGGGCTTCATCCCTGGCTTGAAGGCGTTTACCGCTGCGGTGCTGGGCGGCATCGGCAACCTGGCGGGCGCCATGGTCGGCGGCATGCTGCTGGGCCTGATCGAAGCACTGGGCGCCGGTTATATCGGCGATCTGACTGGCGGTGTGTTCGGTTCGAACTACCAGGATGTGTTCGCATTCATCGTGCTGATTGGCGTGCTGCTGTTCCGCCCGTCCGGCATCATGGGCGAACGCGTTGCGGACCGCGCATAAGAAGGGGAGCGCCATGACAGAAACTGCAACCGAATTCAAGGCACCGAAGAAGACGCGTGCTGCGCTTTACGGCTTCCTGATCCTCGCCCTGTTCGCACCGTTCATCGTGGGTGCGGCAGGTGGTAACTACTGGGTACGCGTGCTGGACTTTGCACTGCTGTACATCATGCTGGCCCTGGGCCTGAACATCGTGGTGGGCTTTGCCGGCCTGCTCGACCTGGGCTACATCGCGTTCTACGCGGTGGGCGCCTACATGATGGCGTTGCTCGGTTCACCGCACCTGTCCAACCAGTTTGAGTGGATCCACAATCTGTTCCCCAATGGGCTGCACCTGATTGTCTGGTGGGTGATCCCGCTGGGTGCCGGGTTGGCGGCGTTGTTCGGCATTCTGCTGGGTACGCCGGTGCTGAAGCTGCGCGGTGACTACCTCGCCATCGTGACGCTGGGCTTTGGTGAAATCATCCGGATCTTCATGAACAACCTCGACCGCCCGGTGAACATCACCAACGGTCCGAAGGGCATCAACCTGATCGAGCCGGTCAAGATCTTCGGGTTCGACTTCTCGAAGCGCCATGATTTCTTCGGCATCCGCTTCGAATCGGTCTACATGTACTACTACCTGTTCGTGTTCCTGGCCGCGATCATCATCATCGTGTGCCTGCGGTTGCAGAACTCGCGCATCGGTCGTGCATGGGTGGCGCTGCGTGAAGACGAAATCGCCGCCAAGGCGATGGGCATCAATACCCGCAACATCAAGCTGCTGGCCTTTGCAATGGGTGCGTCGTTCGGTGGTGTGTCGGGTGCGATGTTCGCGTCGTTCCAGGGCTTTGTGTCGCCGGAATCGTTCGTGCTGTGGGAGTCGATCTACATCCTGGCGATTGTGGTGCTGGGCGGCATGGGCCACATCCCGGGCGTGATCCTGGGTGGCATCCTGCTGGTCGGCTTCCAGGAACTGCTGCGCGCACTGGCCGAGCCGGTGCAGAACAAGCTGTTCGGCCATGTGATTGTGGAAGCGGAAGTGCTGCGTCAGTTGCTGTTCGGCCTGGCGATGGTGGTGGTGATGCTGTATCGCCCTTCGGGCCTGTGGCCCTCGCCGCGCAAGGAAGACCGTCCGCAAAAGCAGCGGGCTGGTGGACTGTCCCGAATCTGATGGAGCACGCACATGAGCAATAACAACGTCCTCCTCTCGATCCGAGGAGTGCAGAAGCGTTTCGGCGGCCTGCAAGCGCTGTCCGACGTGAGCCTGGAAATTCGCGAAGGCGAAATCTACGGTCTGATCGGCCCGAACGGCGCCGGCAAGACGACGTTCTTCAACGTCATCACGGGCCTGTACACGCCGGACGCCGGCGAGTTCGTACTGGGCGGCACGCCCTACCAGCCGACCGCCGTGCACGAAGTGGCCAAGGCCGGCATTGCGCGCACGTTCCAGAACATCCGCCTGTTTGGCGACATGACCGCGGCGGAAAACGTCATGGTCGGCCGCCACGTGCGCACCAAGGCCGGCCTGATCGGCGCGGTGTTCCGCACCAAGGCTGCACGCGAGGAAGAGCAGTCCATCGAAGATTGGGCGCACGACCTGCTGGACTACGTCGGCATCGGCAAGTACGCCAACTACACGGCGCGCAACCTGTCGTACGGTCACCAGCGTCGTCTGGAAATCGCGCGCGCCCTGGCCACGCAGCCCAAGCTGCTGGCTCTGGACGAGCCCGCCGCCGGCATGAACGCCACGGAAAAAGTGGAACTCCGTGGCCTGCTGGACAAGATCCGTTCCGACGGCAAGACCATCCTGCTGATCGAGCACGATGTGAAGCTGGTGATGGGCCTGTGCAACCGCCTGACTGTTCTGGATTACGGCAAGGTGATTGCGCAAGGTCTGCCGCAGGAAGTGCAGAGCAACCCGGCCGTGATCGAGGCCTACCTCGGCGCGTCAGCGCACTGACGCAGAGGAACGGAATATGAAACCAGTAATGTTGAAGATCGACAGCCTGAAGGTCGCGTACGGCGGCATCCAGGCGGTCAAGGGCGTGGATCTGGAGATTCGCGAAGGTGAGCTGGTCACGCTGATCGGCGCCAACGGCGCCGGCAAGACGACCACCATGAAGGCCATCACCGGCCTGCAGGGCTGGGCCGGCGGTGACGTGCAGTATCTGGGCAAGTCCATCAAGGGCGTGCCGAGCTACAACCTGCTCAAGCAGGGCCTGGCGATGGTGCCGGAAGGCCGCGGCGTGTTCGCGCGCATGACCATCGTCGAGAACCTGCAGATGGGCGCCTTCACGCGCAACGATGAGGCCAACATCAAGGCCGACATCGACCGCATGTTCGCCATCTTCCCGCGCCTGAAGGAACGTGCAAACCAACTGGCCGGCACGATGTCGGGCGGCGAACAGCAGATGCTGGCCATGGCGCGTGCGCTGATGAGCCAACCGAAGCTGCTGCTGCTGGATGAGCCGTCGATGGGTCTCTCCCCGATCATGGTGGAGAAGATCTTCGAGGTCGTGCGTGACATCTCGGCGCAAGGCGTCACCGTGCTGCTCGTTGAGCAGAACGCGCGCCTGGCGTTGCAGGCAGCGCACCGCGGCTACGTGATGGACTCCGGTCTCATCACCATGAGCGGCGATGCCAAGCAGATGCTGGATGACCCGAAGGTGCGTGCCGCCTACCTGGGCGAGTAAGCGCCATCAAGCACCATGAGAAAGCCCCGCAATTGCGGGGCTTTTTCTTTGCGCGTGACCAACGTTTCAAGCCGATGCCGCCGTGTAGATGTTCGGCCGGTGCAATTGCATGAACCCGACACCTTCAGGCACGTCGGTAAAGCCATGCTTGCGATAAAGCCAGTCGGCGCCCGTGGTGACCAGCACGGTACGGCGCAGGGTCTGCAGGTCCGGGTGCGTGCCCAGGAAATCCATCAGCGCGTGCGAGACGCCTTTCCCGCGCCACGCCGGCAGCACGAACACATCGCACAGGTACGCAAACGTCGCGCGATCGGTGATGACGCGCGCAAAGCCCACAATGTCCCCACGTGAGCCATCGACGTTCAGTCGATAGGCGGCGAAGCACAGCGAGTGTGCGACCGATCGATCGAACACCTCGCGCGGCAAGCCGCGAGCCCAATACGTTTCCTGCGAGAGGAAGTTGTAGATCTGGTCCAGCGGGAGCCACGCGGAATCATCGGACAAAACGATCCCCGTGGCCGGAACTTCTCGCGTCACGGCCATGGCAAACCTCAGAGTGGGAGCAGAGATGGGGCGATGAAGGGCGACACGCATTGCGTGCCGCCCCCGGTCATGCGCTGCGCTTTAGGCGTGCGCTTTCAGCAGCGTGCGCAGCATGCCGATCATCGTGTCGATTTCTTCGGTCGTCACGTTCAGCGCAGGCATGAAGCGCAGGATGTTCGGGCGCGGGGCGTTCAGCAACAGGCCCGTCGGGTTCATCTCGCGCGCAGCTTCAACCAGTTGGCCGCCGATGTCCTTGCCGAGCAGCAGCGCGCGCAGCAAGCCGTTCCCGCGCTCGCCAGCCAAGCCGAACTCTTCGCTCAGCTTGAGCAGTTGCGTGCGCAGATAGGCGCCGCGTTCTTCCACGCCGGCCAGGAAGCCGGGGGCCAGCAACTGCTCGATCACCGAGCAGCCCACGGCCGTCATCAGCGGGTTGCCGTTGTAGGTGCCGCCCTGGTCGCCGGCTTCGAAGCTTGCAACTTCATCCGTGCACAGCAGGGCCGACAGCGGCACGCCACCGCCGATGCCCTTGCCCAGCGTCATGATGTCCGGCTCGATGTTCGAGAGCTGGTAGGCGAAGAGGGTGCCGCAGCGGCCGCAACCGGCCTGCACTTCATCAACGATCAACAGGATCTTGTGCTTCTTGGTCAGCGCGCGCAGTTGCTGCATGAACTCCGGCGTGGCCGGCAGCACGCCGCCTTCGCCTTGCACCGGCTCCAGCATCACGCCGACGGTCTCGTCGGTGATGAGCGCTTCCACCGACGCGATGTCGTTCAGGATGGCTTTCGGGAAGCCCGGCACCTGCGGCGCGAAGATGGTGTCCCAGCCGGCTTTGCCCGATGCGCTCATGGTAGCGAGCGTGCGGCCGTGGAAGCTGTGGTCGAAGGTGATGATCTGGAAGGCGCCATTCTTATGCTTCTTGCCCCACTTGCGGGCGAGCTTGATGGCGCCTTCGTTCGCTTCGGCGCCGCTGTTGGCGAAGAACACCTTGTCGAAACAGCTGTGTGCGGTCAGCAGGCCGGCCAGCTTGGCCATCGGCTCGTTGTAGAAGGCCGGGCTGGGGTTGATGAGCTTCTTGGCCTGGGCGTTCAGCGCTTCGATCATGCCGTCGTTGGAGTGGCCAAGACAGTTGACGGCCCAGCCTTGCACGAAGTCCAGGTATCGCTTGCCGTTGTGGTCCGTCAGCCACGAGCCCTTGCCTTCGGTGAAGACGATCTCGGGCCGGTTGGTGATGTACATCAGGGACTGGACGGGGTAGTCAGCAAACGCCATGGCAAAGCTCCAGAAAAAGGCGGCAGGAAGATGAAAAAGCGGAGAAACGCGAGTTGGAAAAAGACAAAGGCCACGGGGGTTGCCCCGTGGCCTTGTGATCGTCGAATCCTGTGAACCCGATATGCAATCAGCAGACAGCCGCGTGGCTTCCCGGAGGGAGCAACGTACGGCGGCGTCGGAGGTGCAGGGCTTGGTTCATAAGGCGCAAGAATAAGACGGATGCCAAGTCAAGTCAAAACGAAATTTTGACGCGCTTGGGATTTGTGCAACGTCAGCCGGCCGGGTGGAGGTCCGCCTCCGAGGTGAAGGAATCGGCGAAGAACGCATCCGGGTGCATCCGGCACTGGGCAGCGAAATCCGTGCGGGCCGAGTTGATCACCACCGGCGCGCCGCAGGCGTAGACCTCGTGGCCCGACAGATCGGGGTGGTCGGCCATCACGGCTTGGTGAACGAAGCCGGTGCGGCCGGTCCAGGCATCTTCGGGCAGGGCGTTGGAGACGACCGGCACATAGGTGAAGTTGGGCAGCGTGCGCGCCCATTCTTCGGCCTTGGCGTGCATGTACAGGTCTTGCGGGCGGCGGCCGCCCCAGTACAGCGTCATCGGGCGCGTGCTGCCGATGAACTGCGCATGCTCGATGATCGCCTTGATGGGTGCGAAACCGGTGCCCGAGGCCAGCAGGATGATCGGCTTGTCCGACTCTTCACGCAGGAAGAAGCTGCCCAGCGGGCCCTCGAAGCGTAGGATGTCGCGCTCCTTCATGGCCGGGGCGCCTTCCTTGGCGCCGAACACGTAGTCGGTAAACGCCCCGCCCGGCATGTGGCGGATGTGCAGCTCGATCGGGCCGTCGTCGTGGGGGGGGTTGGCGATCGAGTAGCTGCGGCGCTTGCCGTCGCGCAGCAGGAATTCGACATACTGCCCGGCCAGAAATTGCATACGCTCGGTGGCAGGCAGTTGCAGCTTGACGATGGTGACGTCCGGCGCAGCCTTTTCCAGCGACACGACGCGGCAGGGAATTTTCTTGATGGGTACGTCGCCGGCGCCTTGCACCTCACGCACTTCAATCGTGACGTCAGTGGCGGGCGTGGCGCAGCAGAACAGCGCACGGCCTTCGGTGGCCTCCTGAGCGGAGAGCGCGTTGGGGGAGTGCGTTCCCTGGACGATGGAGCCCTCGCGCACGTTGCCCTTGCAGGAGCCGCACGCGCCGTTCTTACAGCCGTATGGCAGGCCGATGCCCTGGCGCAGCGCTGCTGCAAGGATGGTCTCGCCGTCTTCGGCCTGGAACTGGCGGCCGCTGGGCAGCACGTTGATCTGGTAAGCCATACTACAATCCGAATATGTTGAAAAGAGTGTCTGGTCGCCCGTCTGGGCACGCAATGATGGTCAATCCGGCAGCACGTCCGATGGTGAATCAGTCAGTCGCTCCGCCGTCCAAATCTGCACCACGCCTGGGGCTTCCACGCGTGCTGATCGTCGGCTGCGGCGATGTCGGGCAACGCTGTCTGTCGATGCTGCGCACGCGCTTTCGCGTCTTTGCCGTCACCTCGCGCCTTGACGGTCGCGCTGCGTTGCGCGAAGCCGGCGCCGTGCCGATTGTCGCCAATCTGGACGATGCCGCGTCGCTGCGCCGCCTGCGGGGCATCAGCCCACGCGTGCTGCATCTGGCGCCGCCGCCCGCTGTCGGCAACGATGATCCGCGTACTGCCAAGTTACTGCACACGCTGGCGCAACCGGCCCCGATTTCCCGAGCCACAAAACGTCGCATTTTACCCGAGCGGGCGCGCAGGTCTGGTGGCCTTACTGGCCGCTTGAAAACCCGCCTCCAAGCGCGCGCGTTCGTGTATGCCAGCACCAGTGGCGTCTACGGCGATGCGAGTGGCGCCTGGGTCGACGAATCCCGCCCCGTGAAGCCAACGACGGCGCGTGCCCAGCGCCGTGTCGCCGCGGAGCGCCGCGTGCGCTGGTTCGGTGCGGGCGGCGGCTGGCGCACGTCGATTTTGCGCATTCCCGGCATCTATGCGGCTGACCGCCTGCCCGTCGCGCGGCTCGAACGCGGTACGCCCGCCCTGCGCGCCGAGGACGACGTCTACACCAACCACATCCACGCCGACGACCTGGCGCGCGCCGTCGTTGCCGCGCTGTTCCGGGGGAAATCGCAGCGCGTTGTGCATGCCAGCGACGCGTCGGAACTGCGCATGGGCGATTACTTTGACGCCGTGGCCGACGCGCGCGGCTTGCGGCGGCCACCGCGCATTTCGCGAGCCGAGGCCATCGAGCAGATCGAGCCGGCGCTGCTGTCGTTCATGAGCGAATCGCGCCGGCTGCGCAACACGCGGCTGACGCGCGAGTTGCGCGTGGCGCTGCGCTACCCGACGGTGGCGGATTTCCTGGGCAGCGAGGCCTGACGTGAACGCGCCTGCGCCCGCCCCTGCAACGTCGTCGCATGGCGCCCGGCTGCGCGTTGCGCGGTTGGCGCTTTGGCTCTCGGCAGTGGTGGTGGGCGTGGGCGTCTCTTGGTTTGCCGCCTGCATCGTGGCTGACGCGATGAGTGCGCGCGACGTGCAGCAGATGGTCGATGCGCGGCGCCAGCTGGCTGCGCAGGTGGCGGAGGGGATGTCGAGCCAGATCACGGCCGACGTGGCCTTGCTGCGCGCGCTGCCGCAAACGCTCGCACAGATCGACGCCATCCCGCGCGCCGTGGAGCGCGTCGACACCCGGCGCTGGAATCTGATGGACCAGGGCTCGCGTGCCGAAGAAGCGATGTCGCATCCGGAGGTGGTGGACATCGACGCATTCCTGAATACCACCGCCGGCAATCTCGGGCTGGACTACGTGTGGGTCGTCAACCAACACAATTACGTGGTACTGGCCAATAACGCCGGTCATGCCGATTCGTTTGTCGGCGTGCAGTCGAGCATGCAGCCGTACATGAAAGAGGCGATGCTGGGCGGCCTGGGCGAGCAGTTCACGGTGGGCCGGGTGACGGGCGTGCCGGGCCTGTTCTTCGCCGCGCCGGTGTATGACGCCGGCGGATACCTGGTCGCGGCGATGGGCACCAAGGTGAGCCTCGCGCGGCTGCAGCACTGGGTGTCGCATCCGACATCGCTCGTGACCGATCCGAACGGGTTGATCATCCTGTCGACCGATGCGTCGCTGGTGGGCAAGATCCTTCCGGATGCGCGCCTGCAGCACCTCAGTGCCAGCGATCGGTACAACGCCTACCAGCGCGTCGACTTCGATACCTGGCCTTATCAGCCCACCGCGAAGGCGCATCACGACGTGCCCGGCTGGGTGCCGGCCGAGGTGCGCGATACGCTGGCTTGGCGCGACGGCAGTCCGATGCCATCGCTCACGGTGTCACGCAATGCGAGTGCGGACCTCACCGTCGTCGTGGCCGAGCCGCTGCCTGCGTGGGGCCAGCAGATCGCCAACCATGCGCGCAATCGCATGATCGGCTTCGTGTTGTTCGTGAGCGTGATGGTGATATTCGTGCTGGTGGCGTGGTCTCTGGTGCGCGAGCGGCAGCATCATCGCGTGACGCGCCATCTGAACCAGCGGCTGCAGCGCACCAACAGCGCGCTCGCCAACGAGGCGCATTTCGACCATCTGACGGGGGTGCTGACGCGCCGCCGCTTCCTGGCGCTGTTTGATACGGTGCTCGCCCGTTCTCACAACCGCGCTGAACCACTCGTGCTGGTGCTGGCCGATCTGGATCACTTCAAGCGCATCAACGACACATGGGGCCACGCCGTGGGCGACATGGCGCTGCAGCGTTTTGCGTCGCTTGCCACGAGCGTGCTGCGCAGCAGTGATCTGGTCGGGCGCCTGGGCGGCGAGGAATTCGGCATGGTGATGGGCCGGACCACGCTGGAGACAGCCACCGAGGTGGCGGAGCGCTTGCGTACGGCGGTGGCCGAGACCGACGAAAATTTTCCGACCGGGCTGTCGATGACCGTCAGCATGGGCATGACCGTCTGCCGGCCGGGCGATACCGCGTCGGAGATGCTCAAGCGTGCCGACCTGGCGCTGTATCGCGCCAAGGAAAGCGGGCGCAACCGGCACGTGGCCGGCTGAAACTAGCGCGCTAGCCGGCCCGCACGGCGGCGCCGCAGTTCAAGCTGCGTGCGCGTGCCCGACAGCGGCACACGGCGGAAGCGCTCGCGGCGCTGTTCCTCATCAAAGAACGCCAGCGACGGTTTGACCAGATCGCTGCGCGAGACAATGCCCACCAGTGCGCGTGACTGCGAATCGGCCACCACCGGCAGCCGTTCCAGCCCATGCACTGCCAGGCGCGTGGCGACGATGCGGCAGGTCTCGCCGGGCAACGCCATCACGGGGGCATTCGCACCAAACAACTCGGCAACGGTGACCGCGCCGCGCTTGTGGCCCGCCAACAGTGCATCGCGATCGAGCATGCCGATCAACGCGCCGTTCGGACCGCCTTGCACCACCGGAAACGCGCGGTGCGCCTGCTTGGCGCCAAAGCGATTGGCAAGCGTATCGGCCAGCGTGGCCTGGGCGTCGATGGTCTGCACCGAACGTGTCATCACCTCATCGACAGCGTGGCGCTCAAGCGGGTCGACAGCGTATTCGCGATAGATGTGGAAGCCGCGGCGCGCGATCTTCTCGGTCATGATCGAGCGCGGCATGGTCAGCACGACAAAGCCGTAGGACACCGCCACCGCCAGCAGAATCGGCAGCAGCGCGTTCACATCGTGTGTGAGCCCGAAGGCGAAGACGATGGCCGTGAGCGGGGCGCCCAGCACACCGGCCAGCATGGCGGCCATGCACACGAGCGGCCACAGGCCCGGGTCACCACCGGGTAGCACGGGCCCGATGAGCACACCCAGGCCAGCGCCCATCATCAGCAACGGGGCCAGCACACCGCCCGACGTGCCCGAGCCCAGCGCGATCACCCAGATGATGGCCTTGACCACCAGCAGCGCGAGCGCCACGCTGATGGCGAGATGGTTGTGCAGCAAATCGCCGATGACGTCGTAGCCGACACCCAGCGCACGCGGCTCGAAATAGCCGCCAATGCCCACAACCAGACCGCCGATGGCCGGCCACCACATCCAGTGGATCGGCAGGCGGCCGAACAGGTCTTCGGTTTTGTACAGCGCCATCGACAGCGAACGCGCCAGCGCACCGCACAGCAACCCGGCGACCACGCACGAGCCCAGCGCAGGCAGTGTTGCCGGCGCGGTTTCCAGCGGGAAGAGGGGGCCGGGTTCCAGCACCAGCACACGCAGGAAGCCCGCCACCGCGCACGCCACCGCCACCGGCAGCATGCTGCGCGGGCGCCATTCGAACAGCAGCAGTTCCACCGCCAGCAGCAGCGCCGCCACCGGCGTGCCGAACACGGCGGTCATACCCGCCGTGGCACCGGCCACCAGCAGCGTCTTGCGCTCGGCAGCCGTCAGCTTGAAGAACTGCGCAAACAGCGAGCCGATTGCGCCGCCCGTCATGATGATGGGGCCCTCTGCGCCAAACGGGCCGCCGCTGCCAATCACGATGCCCGACGACAGTGGCTTGAGCACCGCCACCTTGGGCGACATCTTGCTCTTGCCGAACAGGATGGCTTCGATGGCCTCGGGAATGCCGTGGCCGCGGATCTTCTCCGAGCCGAAGCGCGCCATCAGCCCGACGATCAGCCCGCCGATGAGCGGCACCGCGATCACCCAGGGGCCGAGCGTGTTGGCGGCCGGCGAGCGGTCCGCCAGCGACAGCGTCTGGAAAAAGAACAGGTTGGTGAAGAATCGGATCAGGTTGAGCAGCACCACCGCAGCCAGCGTGGCAAACGCAGCGATGACGACCGCCAGCGCTGTGGTGCGGAACAGCGTGGTGTCGGTCGCAAAGTCGCGCCGATGCTGGTGGTGTTCAAGGGTTTGCATGACGTGGCTGCTCGGCGGGTGGTTCGGCGGGGTGATCGAGGTGGGGAATCTTGAACGCGCGGCTGAAGGCCGACAGCTCGCTCTGGTGCAGCCCGGCCAGCAGCGCGACGAGGTGGTCGCCCTTCCTGGAGAGATGGACTTCTACCTGGCGTGCGTCGGTGTCGCTCTGACGGCGTTCGACCAGGCCCGCTTCTTCGCAGCGCGTGATGAGTGCCGCCGTGCCGTGCGGTGCGGCCTGCAGGCGTTCGGCCAGTTCGCCAACGGTGGCCCATTCGCGCCCGGCATAGCCTTTCACGTGCAGCAGCAACTGATACTGCAGCGGCGTGATGCCCTTGGCGTGGATCAGGTCTTCGGAGGCGCGCAGGAAGCGGCGCAGGTGGTAGCGGAAATCGGAGAGGCTCTCGAAATCCTGCTTGGACAAAGGTCGTGCTGGGGTAGACATGGCGGAATCAAAAGGTTCGTGGCGGAATATATCATGGCATGACATATTCTGGAAAGCGGGCCCGGTTGCTGTATTGCCGATCTGGAGTGCGTTCTGAGTTGCTCGGATTGTTGATTAACAATCAAGACTGTTTCGTCGAGGGACGGGTTTCTCTGCAAAGGTAGAGCCCGCACACTGCGATCCATGCTCATTGCACTGGTCGCGGGCGCTCCGCCTTCAGCGCTCTTGAACCGGTTACAACCATGTCCCCTGCACTCGACAAACTGACACACGGCGGCTTCAGCATTGGCATCGAGTTGCCGCTCGACAACGATTGGTCCCCCGCCGGCGATGCCAAGCGCCTGCGCGATGGGCGCCGCCACGGTGTGCCCAATATCGAACACCACGCGACCCTCGCGCAACTCGCGGATTCGCTTGGCTTTCGTGCCCTGTGGGTGCGCGATGTGCCGGTGTACGATCCTGCATTCGGCGATGCTGCGCAGGTGTTCGAGGTGTTCTCGTACCTGGGCTACCTGGCTGGCATCACACGCAACATCCTGCTGGGCACAGCCGCCGTTGTCCTGCCGCTGCGCGAGCCGCTGCTGACGCTCAAATCGGCCGCGACGATCCAGGAGCTGAGCGGCGGTCGTCTGCTGCTCGGCGTGGCGAGCGGGGACCGGCCAGTGGAGTACCCGCTGTTCGGCCGCGACTTCGAATCGCGCGGTGCAAGCTTCCGTGACCAGATCGCGCTATTGCGTGACGGTGCGCGTGGCAGCTTGCCCGCCGGCGTGGAAATCCTTCCGGCCGCGCGCACACCGTTGCCGCTGCTCGTGGCCGGCCTGGCGCAACAGACGCCGGGCTGGATCGGCGCACACATGGATGGTTGCCTTGCCTATCCGGGCACGCCCGCCGACCACGCGCAACGCGCCCTCGCATGGCGCGCCGTTGCGGGCGACAAGCCCTATGTGAGCTTCATCCATCTCGACCTGGCGGAAGACCCGCACGCACCGCTGCAACGCCACCGCTTTGGCGCACGCGCTGGGCGCATCGCACTGTCCGAAGAACTGGCGGCGATGCGCGAAGCCGGTGTGCAGCATATCGGGTTGCATTTCCGCCGCAATCGTCGCCCGCTTGCTGAAACGTTTGCGGAAATCGCGGCAGAGGTTCTGCCCGCCTTCCAACCCTCTGCATTGGAGTCCACCGTATGAACCCCACCCCCACTTCCGCCGAGCCCGCACGCAGCGGCGCGACGCTGCCGCTGCTCGCGCTTGCCGCCGGCGCCTTTGGCATTGGTACCACCGAGTTCTCGCCGATGGGCTTGCTGCCCGTGATTGCCGACGGCGTACATGTATCGATTCCGCAGGCCGGCATGCTGATCAGCGCATACGCCATCGGCGTGATGGTTGGCGCGCCGATCATGACGCTGCTGCTCGCACGGTGGCCACGACGCAAGGCGCTGATCGCGCTGATGAGCATCTTCACCATCGGCAACCTGCTGTCGGCCGTTGCGCCGGATTACACGACGCTGCTGCTCGCACGGCTCGTCACCAGCCTCAACCACGGCGCGTTCTTCGGGCTCGGTTCGGTAGTTGCCGCCAGCCTCGTGCCGCGCGAGAAGCAGGCCAGCGCCGTGGCAACGATGTTCATGGGCCTGACGATCGCCAACGTCGGCGGCGTGCCGGCCGCGACGTGGCTTGGCCAGATGATCGGCTGGCGCATGTCGTTTGCCGCCACGGCAAGCCTGGGCCTGATCGCCATCGCCGGCCTGTTCACAGCATTGCCGAAGGGTGATGCCGGCAAGATGCCCAATCTGCGCGCCGAACTGGCCGTGCTGACACGGCCCGTCGTGCTTGGCGCGCTTGCCACCACGGTGCTCGGCGCGGGCGCGATGTTCACGCTGTACACGTATGTTGCTCCGACGCTCGCGCAATTGACCGGTGCCTCCCCCGCGTTCGTGACGGCGATGCTGGTGCTGATCGGCATCGGCTTTTCGATCGGCAACATCGCCGGTGGTCGCTTGGCCGATCGCTCGCTCGACGGCAGCCTGATGGGCTTTCTGTTGCTGTTGATCCTGACGATGCTCGCCTTCCCGGTGCTCGCCAAAACACACGTGGGTGCGGCCGCCGCGCTGCTGGTGTGGGGCATTGCCACCTTCGCGGTCGTGCCGCCGCTGCAGATGCGTGTGATGCGTGCTGCGGCTGAGGCTCCGGGGCTCGCATCGTCGGTCAATGTGGGCGCGTTCAACCTCGGCAACGCGCTGGGCGCGGCAGCCGGCGGCGCGGCCATCTCTGCGGGCTTTGGCTATGCGGCTGTGCCGATTGTGGGCGCGGTGATCGCGGCGGCAGGCCTCGCTCTGGTTGGTCTGCACGTTGTGCAGCGCCGAACGCGCCTGGCCATGAACCCCTGATTCGATTCCCCCTATTTGGAGCACAAGATGAACAAGATTCCTGCTTTCGGTCTTGGCACGTTTCGCCTGAAGGGCCAGGTTGTCATCGACTCGGTTCGCCATGGCCTCGAACTCGGCTACCGCGCAATCGACACGGCGCAGATCTACGGCAATGAAGCCGATGTGGGCGAGGCAATTGCCGGCTCGGGCGTCCGTCGCCAAGACCTGTTCCTGACCACCAAGATCTGGGTCGACAACTACGCCAAGGACAAGCTCGCGGCGAGCCTCGAAGACAGCCTCGCCAAGCTGCGCACGGACTACGTCGACCTCACGTTGATCCACTGGCCTGCGCCCAACAACGGCGTGTCGCTCGAAGAATTCATGACCGCGCTGGCCGATGCCAGGGCCAAGGGGTTGACGCGCCGGATCGGCGTCTCGAACTTCAACATTGCACTGACGCAGCAGGCGATTGCGGCGGTGGGCAAAGACGCCATCGCCACCAACCAGATTGAACTGAGCCCGTATCTGCAGAACCGCAAGCTCGTCGATTTCCTGCAGCGCGAGGGCATTCACGTCACGTCGTACATGACACTCGCATACGGCAAGGTGCTGGGCGATCCGGTCATCGGCGCAATTGCGCAGCGGCATGAGGCGACGCCGGCGCAGGTCGTGCTGGCCTGGGCGATGCAGCTCGGCTATTCGGTGATCCCGTCGTCGACCAAGCGCGAGAACCTCGCGAGCAACCTGCGCGCGCAAACTATGCAACTGACGGCCGACGACATGGCGCAGATTGCCGCCCTTGAGCGCAACGGCCGCGAAGTTTCACCCGATGGGCTTGCGCCGCAGTGGGATTGAGCGTCACGCTACCGACGCCATAGACAAGGCCACGCACCGATAGAAAAAAAGCCGCTCCGAAGAGCGGCTTTTCTGCAGCAGTCGGGCGCTGAGCCCACCGCCGTATCAGTCGTCCAGTTGCGACAGGTCGCGCACCGCGCCCTTGTCCGCCGACATGACAAGCTTGGCGTACGCCTTGAGCGCCGCCGATACCTTGCGCGGACGCGGCTGCGCGGGCTTCCAGCCCTTGGCGTTCTGCTCTTCGCGGCGACGCGCGAGTTCTTCATCCGACACCAGCACGTTGATCGTGCGGTTGGGGATGTCGATGCGGATCTTGTCGCCGTTACGCACCAGGCCAATCGCGCCGCCTGCAGCGGCTTCCGGCGAGCAGTGACCGATCGACAGGCCCGACGTACCGCCCGAGAAGCGGCCGTCCGTCAGCAGCGCACAGGCTTTGCCCAGGCCCTTTGACTTGATGTAGCTCGTCGGGTACAGCATTTCCTGCATGCCCGGGCCGCCCTTCGGGCCTTCGTAGCGCACGACCACCACGTCGCCGGCCTTGACCTTGTCGGCGAGGATGTTCTCGACCGCTTCGTCCTGCGATTCCGTCACGTGCGCCGTGCCTTCGAACACGAGGATGCTTTCGTCCACGCCGGCGGTCTTCACCACGCAGCCGTCCAACGCGATGTTGCCCCTCAGCACAGCCAGGCCGCCTTCCTTCGAGAACGCATGCTCGTTCGAGCGGATGCAGCCCTCGGCGCGGTCCAGATCCAGGCTCGGCCAGCGCGTGTTCTGGCTGAATGCGACTTGCGTCGGGATACCGGCCGGGCCGGCACGGTAGAACGTCTGCACGGCTTCGTCCGACGTGCGGACGATGTCCCATTGGTCCAGCGCGTCTTTCATCGTGGGCGCGTGCACGGTCGGTGCGTCCGTGTGCAGCTTGCCCGCGCGGTCCAGCTCACCCAGGATGGCCATGATGCCGCCGGCGCGGTGCACGTCTTCGATGTGGTATTTGTTCGTGTTCGGCGCAACCTTGCACAGCTGCGGCACGACGCGCGAAAGGCGGTCGATGTCTGCCATCGTGAAGTCGATCTCGGCTTCCTGTGCGATGGCCAGCAGGTGCAGGATCGTGTTGGTCGAGCCGCCCATCGCGATGTCGAGCGTCATCGCGTTCTCAAATGCCTTGAAGCCGACCGAGCGCGGCAGCACGCGCTCGTCTTCCTGTTCGTAGTATTGGCGGGCGAGTTCAACGATGCGGCGGCCGGCGCGCTTGAAGAGTTGTTCGCGGTCTGCATGCGTGGCGACCACGGTGCCGTTGCCCGGCAGCGACAGGCCCAGCGCTTCGGTCAGGCAGTTCATCGAGTTGGCCGTAAACATGCCCGAGCACGAACCGCAGGTGGGGCAAGCCGAGCGCTCGACTTCTGCCACTTCCTCGTCGGAATACTTGCTGTCGGCCGCAATCACCATCGCGTCGATCAGGTCGAGCTTCTTGATTTCGATGGCCTTGGTGACGGGGTTGGCCAGGCGCGTCTTGCCGGCTTCCATGGGGCCGCCCGACACGAAGATCACCGGAATGTTCAGGCGCATGGCGGCCATCAGCATGCCCGGCGTGATCTTGTCGCAGTTCGAGATGCACACCATGGCATCGGCGCAGTGCGCGTTGACCATGTATTCGACCGAGTCGGCAATGATGTCGCGGCTGGGCAGCGAATACAGCATGCCGTCGTGGCCCATGGCGATGCCGTCATCGACAGCAATGGTATTGAATTCCTTGGCAACGCCGCCCGCAGCTTCGATCTCGCGCGCGACGAGCTGGCCGAGGTCTTTCAGGTGCACGTGGCCGGGAACGAACTGGGTGAACGAGTTGACCACCGCGATGATCGGCTTCTGGAAGTCTTCGTCTTTCATGCCGGTGGCGCGCCACAGCGAGCGTGCCCCCGCCATGTTGCGGCCGGCGGTGGAGGTTTTGGAACGGTATGCGGGCATTTTGGGTGCTGAAGAAAGTCGATTGTGGGGCGGGCCTCGCGGATACAGGCCCTCGTGCCCGTGCGATCAACCTCTTGAGCCGCGCCCGGGGCAAAACCCGCATTATCCCACGCCAGACGGGGCGTGTTGACGGCTGTCGCCGGGTTGGCGAGCGCCCAATGAAAAAGCCGCTTCTGTGTGAACAGAAGCGGCTTGAATTCTGGTGCCCGAGGCCGGAATCGAACCGGCACGCCTTGCGGCGGGGGATTTTGAGTCCCCTGCGTCTACCAATTTCACCACTCGGGCAGGTACTGCTGAGCCGGCAATTATGCCAGAAGTCCGGCCGTCCGAACAAGGCGGGCTGGGCGATGCTCAATCCGCCTGCCGGTTGTTCTGCTGCTCAAGCACGCGCAACAGCGACGCCGTATCGTCATGCCCCCAGCCATTGGCGACCAGCGTATTGAGCTGTGAAGCCACCAGCTCCATCGCCGGCATCTGCAGGCCGAGTTCCTGGGCGATCTCACGCACGAGGCCGAAATCCTTGTCGTGCAGGCGGGCTTCGATGCCGGCGGCAAAGTCGCGCTCGGCCATCTTGGGCCCTTCCAGGTCGAGCATGCGGCTGCCGGCAAAGCCCGGGCCGATGGCGGCGAGCACGCGCGACGGCTCGGTGCCTTGGGCCCGTGCAAACAGCATGGCTTCGGCAATGCCCTGGATATTGATGACCTGCACGATCTGGTTGCACGCCTTGGCGACCTGGCCGGCACCGTGATCGCCGACGTGCGTGATGGTGGTGCCCAGCAGTTGCAGCAGCGGGCGCACGCGTTCCAGCACCTCGGCCTTGCCGCCCACCATGATCGACAGCGTGGCCTTGTGCGCGCCTGCGGTGCCGCCGGAGACCGGCGCATCCAGAAACTCGAGGCCCGCCGCTTCCAGCTCGGCTGCCATGCGGCGCGTGGCCACAGCGGAAATCGTGCTGTGGTCGATGCACACCGCACCACGCGGTGCGCCATGGATGACGCCATCCGGCCCCAGCAGCACGCCTTGCACGTCGGCCGTGGAGGTGACGTTGGTGAAGATGACCTCGGCGTCGCGCGCGGCCTCAGCGGGGGTGTTGCACGGCTCGGCACCAATGGCGCGGGCGTTGTCGGCGGCCTCCGGACGGCGCACATAGGCGCGCACGGTGTGTCCGGCGGCAATCAGGTGCTGGACCATCGGCGTGCCCATGTTGCCGAGGCCGATGAAGGCGATACGTGTCATTGCAAATCTCTGCGTGTTGAATTAGCGCGGGCCGGCGTAAGCGAAGCGGCCGTTCTTGATGATGCCCATCACGCGGGAGCGTTGGTCAAAACCCTGGTGATCCTGGGCATTCAGGTTCAGCACCCCGTTGGGCACGGTCAGATCGCGCGTGGTTTCCAGCGCGTCGCGCAGGGCCGCGCGGAAGGCGGGCGTACCAGGCTTGGCGCCGGTCTTGAGCGCGCGGGCCGTGGCGTTGTCGAGCAATTGCCAGGCGCCCCACGCGTCGCCCGCGAATTGCGTGACGGTATTGGGGCCGTATTTGGCTTCATAGCGTTCGGCAAATTCCACGGCCACCTTGCGCACGGGATGGCTGGCCGGCAACTCGCGCGCCACCACCACGGGGCCGGTCGGGAAGAGGGTGCCTTCCACGTCCTTGCCGCCCACCTTCAGGAATTCCGTACTGGCGATGCCGTGCGTCTGGTAGATGCGGCCCTTGTAGCCGCGCTCGACCAGGGTGCGTTGGGGCAATGCGGCTGGGGTGCCGGCCCCGGCAATCAGGATGGCGTCGGGCTTGGCGGCCATCAGCTTGAGAATCTGGCCGGTCACGCTGGTATCTGTGCGCGCGAAGCGCTCGTTGGCCACCACGCGTAGCTTGCGCACCTCGGCCAGCTTCGAGAATTCACGCCACCAGCTCTCGCCATACGCATCGGTAAAGCCGATAAAGCCGACGGTGTGCACGCCGTTGTCCGCCATGTGCTGCGTGACGAGCGTGGCCATCTGCGAATCGTTCTGCGGCATTTTGAAGGCCCAGCGGCGCTTGGCGTCCTGCGGCTCGACGATGGAGGCCGAAGCCGCCAGCGTGATCATCGGCGTTTGCCCTTCGGCTACGGCATCGAGCGAGGCCAGCGCCGTCGGCACGATTGTCGGGCCGACGATCACGTCCACCTTGTCTTCAGCGATCAGCTTGCGCACGTTGCGTACCGCCATCGACGGGTCAGACGCGTCGTCCAGGATGATGACCTGTGCCCGCTGGCCGCCGATGGTCGCGGGCCACATCTGCACGGTGTTCTTGCTGGGGATGCCGATGGCCGCGGCGGGGCCGGTGGTCGATAGCACCACACCCACGCGGATGTCGGCTTGGGCGGGCAGGGCGATGGCGGCAACGCTGGCAAAGAGCGCCATGCCGCACAGCAGGCGACGTCGGGTCGTCATGAAGTCTCCGGGAAGTTCGGCAATTGCTGATGGCAGGCGAATCACAGCTCGTACGCTTCGTGATCACCGGACATGAGTTGTTCGACCAGCTTGCGCGTGAGCGTTGGCGCAAACAGTTCGATGAAGGTGTAGACGAAGCCGCGCAAGTACGCGCCTTGTTTGATGCCCAGGTGCGTGACGTTGGTGCCGAACAGGTGTCCGGCCGGAATGGCGCGCAGATTGCGGTCCCGTTCGGCATCAAACGCGACGCCGGCCACGATGCCCACACCCAGCCCCACTTCCACGTAGGTCTTGATGACGTCCGCGTCGATGGCTTCCAGCACGATGTCGGGCTTGATCTGCCGCAGCTCGAAGGCGTGGTCGATCTTGGGGCGGCCGGCAAAGTGGTGGTCGTACGTGATGATCGGGTAACCCTTGAGGTCTTCCAGCGTCAGGTGCTGGCGAGACAGAAGGGGGTGATCGGGCGGTGTCACCACCACATGCTGCCACTGGTAGCCCGGGATCGAGATCAGGTCCTTCACGTGCGACATGCCTTCGGTGGCGATGGCGAGGTCGGCCTGGTCGTGCAGCACCATCTCGGCAATCTGCGCGGGCGTGCCCTGCTGAATGGAAAGACGCACCTTGGGGTATTTGCGCGTGAATTCGGCAATTGCCTTGGGCAGGGCGTAGCGCGCCTGCGTGTGCGTGGTCGCGATGGTGAAGTTGCCCTGGTCCTGCGCGGCGTAGTCCTTGCCCACGCGCTTGAGGGTTTCAACCTCTTCCAGCACACGCTCGACCGACGCCAGGATGCGCCGACCGGGCTCCGTGAGACCCCGGATGCGCTTGCCGTGCCGGGTGAAGATATCGACGCCCAGTTCCTCTTCCAGCTCAATGATGGCCTTGGAGACGCCGGGTTGTGATGTGTAGAGCGCTTTTGCGGCCTCTGTCAGATTGAATTTCTGCCGCACGGCTTCGCGCACGAAGCGGAATTGGTGAAGGTTCATGGCTGCGCGGTCGATAAGGAAGAACGGGTGCGAACTGAACGCTACTTATAACCGAGGCCATATAAACAAACAATTTTTTATTGGTTTGGGATATGAGGCCAGTTCATTACGATGCTCGAACTTCGTGATAACACGCCCTCACTGTCCCCTGCGCTATGACGCTCGCCTATACGGTTTCCGGTTTGCTGGTCGGCCTGTTGGTCGGCCTGACTGGCGTTGGCGGCGGCTCGCTGATGACTCCGCTGCTGACGCTGATGTTCGGCTTTTCGCCGGCGACCGCGGTGGGCACGGACCTGGCATTCGCCTCGCTGACCAAGGGCGTCGGCACGATCGCACACCGCAGTCACGGTCATATCCGCTGGGACATCGTCAAGCGCCTCTGCCTGGGCAGCCTGCCCGCTGCGCTGGTGACGGTGATCGTGCTGAAGAATGCCGGCAACCTCGACGCTGAATGGATGCACCTGATTCGCCTGACGATTGGCGTGTCCGTGATCCTGACGGTGATTTCGCTGTTGTTCCGCCAGCGCGTGCTGGGCTGGCTGGCCCGCAATCCGCGCTATCGCCTGCAGGGCACGGCGCTGGCGGTGGCAACCATTGTCGTTGGCGCGGTGCTGGGTGTGCTGGTGACGGTGTCGTCCATCGGCGCGGGTGCCGTGGGCGCGACGCTCATCCTGATCCTGTATCCCGAATTGAAGAGCGCCGAAGTGGCCGGCACCGACATCGCATATGCCGTGCCGCTGACTGCCGTGGCGGGCCTGGGCCACATGTACCTGGGCACGATCGACTGGAACCTGCTGGTGTCGCTGCTGGTGGGCTCCATCCCGGGTATCTGGCTGGGCGCGCGCCTGTCCAAGAATCTGCCGGA
The DNA here is from genome assembly GCF_958405935.1 of Ralstonia psammae. Classification (NCBI taxonomy): domain Bacteria; kingdom Pseudomonadati; phylum Pseudomonadota; class Betaproteobacteria; order Burkholderiales; family Burkholderiaceae; genus Ralstonia; species Ralstonia psammae. The sequence continues at coordinate 190,329 of NZ_CATZBU010000006.1, read as the reverse complement.
ACGTCTGGTGCGCGGCGCGCTTGCCGCCACGCTGACGATCACGGCCATCAAGCTGGTGTCGTGATGCGTGACTTCATGCCGGCCCCGCTTGATTGTGGCTGTTGTCGCTGAGTCGACAGCAGCACCATAACGAAACGCTTTCCCCCAAATTGAATCGCACGCCGGCCCAGCCGGATTGGACTGAACAGGCATGTACCAATACGACGCTTACGATCACCGCCTCGTCGCCGACCGCGTCGCGCAGTTCCGCGACCAGGTGCGCCGCCGCATTTCGGGCGAACTGACGGAAGAAGAGTTTCTGCCGCTGCGCCTGCAGAATGGTCTGTACTACCAGCGCCACGCCTACATGCTGCGCGTGGCGATTCCGTATGGCCACCTGCGCGCCAAGCAAATGCGCATGCTCAGCCACATCGCCGCCGAGCACGACCGCGGCTATGGTCACTTCAGCACGCGCCAGAACATCCAGTACAACTGGATTGAGCTGGAGCAGGTGCCCGATATCCTGGCCAAGCTGGCCTCGGTGGAAATGCACGCCATCCAGACCTCGGGCAACTGCATCCGCAACATCACGACCGACCAGTTTGCCGGCGTCGCGCCGGATGAGTTCGTCGATCCGCGTCCGCTGGCGGAAATCCTGCGCCAATGGTCGACGTTCATCCCCGAATTCGCCTTCCTGCCGCGCAAGTTCAAGATCGCCGTGTCGGCCTCGCGCGAAGACCGCGCGGTGACGCAATTGCACGACATCGGCGTCTACGCCTACGAGAAGGACGGCCAGACGCTGCTGCGCATCCTGGCCGGCGGCGGCATGGGCCGCACCCCCATCCTGGGCGCGATCATCAAGGAAGACCTGCCGTGGCAGCACATGCTGTCGTACATCGAGGCCGCGGTGCGGGTGTACAACCGCTACGGCCGCCGCGACAACAAGTACAAGGCGCGCATCAAGATTCTCGTGAAGGCCATCGGCGCGGAAGAATTTGCCCGCCAGGTCGAAGAAGAGTGGCAGCACATCAAGGACGGCCCGTCGACCATCCCGCAGGCCGAGTTCGACCGCGTGGCCAAGGACTTCGCGCCGCCTGCATACGAAAAGCTGGCCGACACCGACGCCGCCTATGAGAAGGCGCTGCTGGAGAACAAGGCATTCGCACGCTGGGTGCGCCGCAACGTGCATCCGCACCGCGTGCCGGGCTACGCCGCGGTCACGCTGTCGCTCAAGCCGGGCGTGGCGCTGCCCCCGGGCGATGCGACGGCCGAGCAGATGGCGCTGGTGGCGGATTGGTCCGAGCGCTTTGGCTTTGGCGAACTGCGTGTCGCGCACGAGCAGAACCTGATCCTGCCGGATGTGAAGAAGCACGACCTGCTCGAACTGTGGCAACTGGCCAAAGAGCACGGCATGGCCACCGCCAACATCGGCCTGCTGACCGACATCATTGCGTGCCCCGGCGGCGATTTCTGCTCGCTGGCCAACGCCAAGTCGATCCCCATCGCACAGGCGATTCAAGCGCGTTTCGACAACCTTGATTTTGTGCACGACCTGGGCGAGCTGTCGCTCAACATCTCGGGTTGCATCAACTCGTGCGGCCACCACCACGTGGGCAACATCGGCATCCTGGGTGTCGATAAGGCAGACGAAGAGTGGTACCAGGTGTCGCTGGGCGGTGCGCAGGGCAACGACTCGGCGCTGGGCAAGGTGATCGGCCCGTCGTTCAAGGCCGAAGAAATGCCCGACGTGATCGAGCGCATCATCGATACCTTCGTCGCCAACCGCACGGAAGACGAGTTGTTCATCGATACCTATCACCGCATCGGCATGGCCCCGTTCAAGGAACGTGTCTACGCCCGTGAAGAAGCCTGAATGCCGAGGGAAACGAACATGAGCAAGATCATCAAGCTGCAAAACGGTGCCCCGCAAGTCGTGGCTGACGAATGGACTGTGCTGCGCGCCCCGGAAGGCGGCGAACTGACGCAAGCCGATGTGGATGCCGCCACGCACGCCATCGTGCCGCTGGCCTATTGGGAAGCCAACCGCGACGCGCTGCTCAGCCGCGCCCGCGCCGGCACGCTGGCCGTCTGGCTCGCTCCGGACGACGAGCCGTTCGCGCTGGAGGCCGATCTGCCGAACCTGTCGCTGGTGGCGGTGGATTTCCCGGTCTTCCGCGATGGCCGCGGTTACAGCACCGCGTTCCTGTTGCGTCAACGCCTGGGCTTTACGCGTGAGTTGCGCGCCATCGGCGACGTGCTGCGCGATCAGCTCGATTTCATGCGTCGTTGCGGTTTCGACGCCTATGCCGTACGTGGTGACAAGAACATCGACGACGCGCTGAATGGCTTTGGCGAGATCAGCGTGCGTTACCAGGGCGCCGTCGACGAGCCGCGTCCGTTGTTCCGCCGTGAGCGTGCTGTCCAGGAGGCCGCGTGAGCGACGTCCAAGACGTGAGCGTGTCGGAAGTGCCGGTGTCCGCGATCGGACGCCCGACGCTGTGGACACGTCCGGCCTACACCGGCACGGCGCAAGCGCTGGCGGCCAAGGAAGCCGCGCTGTTCGACCGCCTGGCCGAGATTGCCGCCAAGCACAGCGTGGCAAAGTTCGCCACCAGCCTGGCTGCCGAAGACATGGTCGTGACCGATGCGATCCTGCGCGGCCCAGAGGCCGTGCGCGCGCACCTGCCGATCTTCACGCTGCAGACCGGCCGTCTGCACGCCGAAACGCTGGCGATGCTCGACCGCGTCCGCGCGCACTACGGCTATGCGATTGAGCAGTACGCACCGGACGCCCGGGCAGTGGAGGCCTACGTGCGTGACCATGGCCTCAACGCGTTTTACGACAGCATCGAACTGCGCAAGGCGTGCTGCAACATCCGCAAGGTGGCGCCGCTGAACCGTGCGCTGAAAGACGCCGACGCGTGGTTCACGGGCCAGCGCCGCGAGCAGGCCGTCACCCGTGCCGACCTGCCGTTTGCCGAAGACGACGACGCCCGCGGCATCGCCAAGTACAACCCGCTGTTCGACTGGTCCGAACCCGAAGTCTGGGCTTACCTCGAGCAGCACAACGTGCCCACCAACGCGCTGCACGACAAAGGCTATCCCAGCATCGGCTGCGAGCCGTGCACGCGCGCCGTGCGTGCTGGTGAGGATGTGCGCGCCGGCCGGTGGTGGTGGGAATCGCGCGACAGCAAGGAATGCGGTCTGCATGTGACAAATTCGGCGACGAATCTGTCGCAAAAGAATTGAGCGAGAGCTAAGGAAGAATCATGGGAGTGATGAGCGAGATCCCCGGCACGGCACTGACGTCTGTGCAGAACGAACACCTCGACTGGCTGGAAGCCGAGTCGATCTACATCATCCGTGAGGTCGTGGCCGAGTGCCGCAACCCGGCGCTGCTGTTTTCGGGCGGCAAGGATTCGATCGTCATGCTGCATCTGGCGCTCAAGGCCTTCCGCCTGGGTGACCGCAAGATCGAACTGCCGTTCCCGCTGGTGCACATCGACACGGGCCACAACTACCCGGAAGTGATCACCTTCCGCGACGAGCAGGTTGCCAAGCTGGGGGCGCGTCTGGTGGTGGGCCATGTGGAAGATTCCATCAAGCGCGGCACGGTGCGTCTGCGCAAGGAAACCGATTCGCGCAACGCGGCGCAGGCCGTCACGCTGTTGGAAACGATCGAATCGCACGGTTTCGACGCCCTGATGGGTGGCGCCCGCCGCGACGAAGAGAAGGCCCGTGCGAAGGAACGCATCTTCTCGTTCCGCGACGAGTTCGGCCAGTGGGATCCGAAGGCCCAGCGCCCGGAACTCTGGAGCCTGTACAACGCCCGCATGGCGCAGGGCGAACAGATGCGCGTATTCCCGATCTCCAACTGGACGGAGCTGGACGTGTGGCAGTACATCGCCCGCGAGAACCTCGCTCTGCCGCCGATCTACTACGCGCATCAACGTGAAGTGGTGCGCAAGAACGGCCTGCTGGTGCCTGTCACGCCGATCACGCCCAAGGCCGATGGCGACGTGAGCGAGGTCCTGTCGGTGCGCTTCCGCACCGTGGGCGACATCAGCTGCACATGCCCGGTGGCGAGCACCGCCGCAACGCCGGCCGAGATCATCGCCGAGACGGCCGTGACCGAAATCACCGAACGTGGCGCCACGCGCATGGACGACCAGACGAGCGAAGCCTCGATGGAAAAGCGCAAGAAGGAAGGGTATTTCTGATCATGACGACGAATTCGACCCATCAAGCATCGCACCAAGGCCTGCTGCGCTTCATCACCGCCGGCTCCGTTGACGACGGCAAGAGCACGCTGATCGGCCGCCTGCTGTACGACAGCAAGGCCGTGCTGACCGACCAGCTGCAAGCGCTGGCCAACGCCAAGAACAAGCGCACCGCAGGCGAGCAGATCGATTTTTCGCTGCTGACCGACGGCCTGGAAGCCGAGCGCGAGCAGGGCATCACGATCGACGTGGCGTACCGCTATTTCTCGACCGCGCGCCGCAAGTTCATCATTGCCGACACGCCGGGCCACGAGCAGTACACGCGCAACATGGTGACGGGCGCCTCGACCGCGCACGCCGCCATCATCCTCATCGATGCCACGCGTGTGACGACCGTCGACGGCAAGACCGAGCTGCTGGCCCAGACCAAGCGTCATTCGGCCATCGTCAAGCTGCTGGAGCTTCAGCACGTGATCGTGGCCATCAACAAGATGGATCTGGTCGACTACAGCGAAGCGCGCTTCAATGAGATCCGCACCGCCTACGATGCACTGGCTACGCAACTGGGCCTGCAGGATCACGAAAATGCTGTGCGCTACGTGCCGGTGTCTGCGCTGCGCGGCGACAACATCGTTCATGCGTCCGAAGCCATGCCGTGGTATCAGGGCGAACCGCTGCTGGCGATGCTCGAAGACTTGAAGGTGGAAGAGACCGCCCCGGCGGGCGACGACGCGCTGCGCTTCCCGGTGCAGTTGGTGGCGCGCCAGGATGGCTCGCAGGCCGATGACTTCCGCGGCTACATGGGTCGAGTGGAAGCCGGTACCGTACGCGTCGGCCAGGCCGTGCGCGTGCTGCCTGCCAACCGCGAAACCACCGTGGCGGAAGTGCTGACGCCCAATGGCGCAGCCGATTCTGCCGGCCCCGGCGAGACCATTACCGTGCGTCTGGCCGACGACGTGGACATTTCGCGCGGCGACACCATCGTCGCTGCCCCGACGACGGCCGCCAACGCCGCCAAGAAGCTGCACGCCGACCTGTGCTGGTTCGACGAACACGAACTGAATCCGGCCCGAAAGTACGTGCTCAAGCACACCACTGCCACCGTGTTCGCACGCGTGTCGGATGTGGAGCGCGTGCTGGACGTGCATACGCTGTCGCACGAAACCGGCCGCAAGCAGATCGCGCTCAACGATATCGGCACGGTCAACATCAGCTTGCAAAAGCCGATCGTCTGCGATGCGTATGGCGACAACCCGGCCACCGGCGCGTTCATCCTGGTGGATGAAGCCACGCACCATACGGTGGCGGCTGGCATGATCCGTGCATTTTCCTAATGTGGATGGGGCGCGGTAAGTTGCGTCCCACAGGAAAAAGCAAAGGAATCTAGGCAATGGAAGCGAAGACCCCCAAAACATCCGGCCACGTGAGCCTGATTGGTGCGGGCCCCGGTGCCGCGGACCTCATCACGGTGCGCGGTGCACGATTGTTGGGCGAAGCCGAGGTCGTGCTGCATGACGCACTGGTCTCGCCGGAGGTCTTCCAGTACTGCCCACAGGCCGTGCTGATTGCGGTCGGCAAGCGCTGCGGCAAGCGTTCGACCGCGCAGCGCTTCATCAATCGTCAACTCGTCGATCTGGCCACGAAGTATCAGCGCGTGGTGCGCCTCAAGGGCGGCGACCCGATGCTGTTTGGCCGTGCTGATGAGGAGCTGCAGGCGCTGGAGCAGGCCGGCATCGACTACGAAGTCGTTCCAGGCATCACGGCTGCGCTGGCAGCCGCATCCGCCATTCGTCAGCCGCTGACCAAGCGCGGTGTCGCCCGCAGCGTCGCGTTTGTAACGCAAGCCAAGGCGACTGATCCGGACACGCCGCAACCCGAAGGCGTTTTGCCGGAGCCCGTCGCACAAGCCGATTCGCTCGTCTACTACATGGGCCGTGATCAAGCTGCCTCCATCGCAGCGGATCTGATCGCCCGTGGCCGCGCACCGTCGACGCCCGCCTGGGTGGTCGAGGCTGCCACCACGCCCGAACAGCGCTCGGCGTGCTTCACCCTGCAGCAGATGGCCGATGGCGCCGCCGCGGAGTGGATCAACCCCGAGCATCCGAGCCTGCTGATGATCGGCGACGCATTTGCCGTGCGGGCATCGGCGGCCGTGCCCAAGCTGGCGCTCGACGCGCATCTCCATAGCCTGGCCGCCTGAGCTGCGCTCGGCGCGCCAGAGCTTTTTCGCTCCCCCTGTTCAAGCAATCGAAACTGCCCGGTGCAGCGACAACGCTGTCGGGCATGAGATGCTTTGACGTATTCCATTCTCCGGGGGGAGATCTGTGCCATGCCGCACGTCATCATCGAATACACCGCCAATGTCGAGGCCGATGCGCGCATTCCTGAGCTGATGCGCGTGCTCAACGATGTGCTGATCGGCCATGCGGATGTGTTTCCCATTGGTGGCATCCGGACGCGCGCGCTGCGCCTTGACCAGTACCGCATGGCCGACGGCGCGCAAGACGATGCCTTCATCCACGTGACCTTTCGCATCAAGGCGGGCCGGCGCAAATCCGTGACGGGGCCGATCTGTGCAGCGATGTTCGCTGCCATGCGCGCGCATCTGGCCGATGTGTTTGCGCGCCGCTATCTGGGGCTGACACTGGAACTGGTGGAGTTCGAAGCGCACGGCTTTCACGTCGAGAACAACGTGCATGCGCGCTTCGTCCGCGTGGTGGAACCTCAGTAAGAAGAGGTCTGGCTTAGCCGAGTTGGCGGACGCAGTAACCCGCGATGGCGTCGAGCACGGCGTCGTCTTCGCCAACGGCGTCGGCGCAGCGGATGGAGAGGGTGGGGTGGGCCTGCGCGCATTGCGCAACCAGCGCAGGCAGATCGCGCCGCAAGTGGCCGCCCTGGCCGAAGAATACCGGCACGATGGTGACGCTCTGCGTGCCGTTTGCGGCCAAGTCATCGATGGTGCCCGGCAGATCGGGCGCCATCAGTTCGAGAAAGGCGAGGCGGGTGTCCACGTCGGGCTGCTGCGCGGCCAAACGCTCGCGCAGGCGGTCGAACGGTTCGCGCCAGCGGGCATCGCGTGCGCCGTGCGCAAACAGGACAAGCGCGCGGGCGGCCATCAGTGGCGCTCCACCCAGCGCAGGCTGACCAGCGCAAGTGCCAGATACAGCGCGCCCGGCACGATGGCCGTGAAGATGGCCGGCCACGTGTTCAGCAGGCCGACGTGCGAGAAGAGGTTGTTCACCAGTTGGAACGACAACCCCAGCATGATGCCGCCAAACACCTTCAGGCCGACCGCGCCCGCGCGCGCATGCAGATACGCAAAAGGCAGGGCCAGCGCCATCATCACCAGCACGGTGAACGGATAGACCACCTTTTTCCACAGCGCGATCTCGTAGCGCTGCGTGTCCTGTTTGTTGTCGCGCAGGTGGCGGATGTACTGGAAGAGGTCCAGCGTAGCCATGCGGTCGGGTGTGACCATCAGCACCGACAGGATCTGCGGCGTGAGTTCGGAGCGCATCTCCTGCTGCGCCAACTTGGTCTGCTCGCCGCGGAAGTCTGGCGCCAGCGCATCCGGCGCGCCGGGTACGGCCTGTACGGTGTCCTGCGGGGTCACCGTGCCCGGCTTGCGCGGGAATTCAATGAAGCGCGTCTCCGTTACGCCGTTCAGTTGCCAGTTCTGGTGACCCTGGTAGCGCGCCTGCTCCGCCACGCGGATCGAACTCAGGCGGTAATCCGAATCGAATTCGTAGATGCGCAGGCCCTTGATGGACTGATCCGCCTGCAGCGCGCCCACGTTGACGAAGCGGGTAACCTCGCCGCCCGTGCCGTCCGGCTTGGCGGGGCCGCGATCCTTGACCCACACACCGGAGCGGAAGCCCGCCGACACCGTCGCACCCAGCGCTTCCAGTCGCACCTTCTGTGCGTACTCTTCCGCTTTCGGTCCGATGAATTCACCGAAGATGTACGTGACAAGTGCCAGCGGCAGCGCAATCTTGAACAGCGACATCAGCGCACGCCGCGTATCGAGCCCGGCCACGCGAAAGATCGTGAACTCCGACTGGCTCGCCATCTGCGAGAACACATAGATGGCGCTGATGAGCGCCGCCACCGGAATCACTTCGTACACACGCGTCGGCGCCTGCAGCATCACGTGGAAGAACGCGACGAGCGTGGTGTAGCGTCCGACCACCGAGCCCAGCTCGCCCAGCATGTCGAAGAAAATGAACAGCGCCAGCACCGCAAACAGGATGAACACGAACACGCCGTAGATCTGGCGCGCGAAGTATTTCTCGTAGACCGGCATTTTCATCACGCACCCGCCTTCTTGGGTGCGAAGCCGAGCAGGGCGGAAATCCCTTTCAGGCCGGCCGCGCTGTAGTGCCGGAAGCGGAACAGCAGCACCGCACAGATGAAGGCGACCAGGTGGATCGGCCACCAGGCCATAAACACGTTCATCTTGCCCTGCGAGACCCACGCCTGCGACAGGTTGAGCAGGTTCGAATACGTCAGGTAGATCAGCACCGCGAAGATCATCGGTGTGTAGCGGCCGAGGCGCGGGTTGACGTAGGCCAGCGGGATGGCGATCAGCACGAAGTTCAGCGCCAGCAGCGGCAGGCCGATCCGCCAGACCAGTTCACCCAGGTTCTCGGGCGTCGGGTTAGCGAGCAGATCCCGCGTGGAACGGCTCTTGGTCGGCAGGTTGGCGTCTGCCTGCGGCGGCTTGTTGGCGACCTTCACGCCGTATTTGTCGAATTCGACGATGCGGTAGTCGAGCTTGCCGGGCGTGCCTTCATAGCGGCGGCCCTTGTCGAGCACGACAAAGCGGTCGCCGTTGGGGTTCGTCCTGAACTCGCCGGTCTTGGCCATCGCCACGCCGATCTTGTCCTGCTCGGCATTGGCGACGAACAGGTTGCGGGCGTGCTTCATGCCGTTATCGACGCCCTCGATGAAGAGCACGTAGTTGCCGTGCGCGGGCTCGATGAAGCGGCCGGCGGAGATCATCGACAGCACATCGCGCTGCTCGAAGCGGTCGCGGAACAGCGCACTCTGCTGGTTGGCCCACGGCCAGCCGAACAGCGCCAGCAGCGCCACCAGCACGATGAACGGCAGCGAGAAACGCAGCACCGGGCGGATGAAATCCGTCAGGCTGATGCCCGAGGTGAACCACACCACCATTTCCGAATCCTTGTACCAGCGCGTCAGCACCAGCAACACCGAAATGAAGAGCGTGGCGCACAGCAGAATCGCCAGGTAGCCCAGCGTTGCCAGGCCGATGAGGAGCAGGACGTCATTCGGGTTGGCCTCGCCGTTGGCGGCCATGCCGAGAATGCGGATCACCAGGGTGGTCAGCATGAACGTCAGCAGCACGAGGAAGACGGCGCCGGCGGTGAAGGACAGCTCGCGTCGCAGGGCTTGTTCAAAAATCATGCGGATGCGGGAAGGGGGGGCGAGGTCAGGATCGCCGTAAGCACCTGTTCACGATCCTACTGCGCGGCCCGATCTTGGCTCTGCGATGCTCGCCGTACCCGTGTACGGCTGCGCTTCTCACGCCAACCTCGGGCCGCTCGCTGCGGATCGTGAATAGGTTCCAAGTTCCATCGGAGCCCCCGCGCAAAATGGCGGATAATGTGGGCTTTCGTTGACTCGCCTCATAGAGAGAAGCGCGATGGAATTTAGCACAAAAGCCCTGGACTGGGCCAAAGCGGGCGCCCTGGCCGCCAAGAGCGATTGCCTCGTGATCGGTCTGTTCGAGTCGCAGACCTTGGCCGGCGCCGCAAAGGCGCTGGACGTGGCCACGAAGGGCCTAGTCGCCCGCCTCGTCAAGCTGGGCGACTTTGAAGGCAAGCGCGGCACGTCGCTGCTGCTGCACGAAGTGTCCGGAGTGGGCGCCGCCCGCGTGCTGCTGGTCGGACTGGGCAAGGAGGCCGACTTCACCGATCGCGCCTACGCCGAAGCCGTGCGCACCGCACTGCGCGCGCTGGCCAGCACCAAGGCCGCCAGCGTGACGTGGGCGCTCACCGAGCACACCGCGCGCGAAAAAGACACCGCCTGGGCCGTGCTGACGGCGGTCACGCTCATCCGTGAAGCCAGCTACCGCTTCATCGAGCGCCATCCGGAACTCAAGAGCAAGCGCGACAAGAACAGCACCGGTCTGCGCAAGGTCGTGCTGGCCGTACCGGCGGCTGACGCCAAGGCCGCCACCGTAGCCGCTACGCGCGGCACCGCCATCGCCAACGGCATGGACCTCACGCGTGACCTGGGCAACCTGCCGTCCAACATCTGCACGCCGACGTACCTGGCCAACACCGCGCGCCAGATCGCCAAGGATTTCAAGCTCAAGGTTGAAGTGCTCGGCCGTAAGCAGATCGAAGCCCTGAAGATGGGCGCATTCCTGGCCGTGACCAAGGGCAGCGTGGAGCCGCCGGCATTCATCGTGTTGCGTTACGAGGGCGGCCCGGCCAAACAGGCTCCTGTGGTGCTGGTCGGCAAGGGCATCACGTTTGATACGGGTGGCATCTCGCTCAAGCCGGGCGAGGGCATGGACGAGATGAAGTACGACATGTGCGGCGCCGCTTCGGTACTGGGCACGCTGCGTGCTGTGGCCGAAATGGGTCTCAAGCAGAACGTCATCGCCGTGGTGCCCACCTGCGAGAACATGCCCAGCGGCGTTGCCACCAAGCCGGGCGATGTGGTGACCAGCATGTCGGGCCAGACCATCGAAATCCTGAATACCGACGCCGAAGGCCGCCTGATCCTGTGCGATGCGCTCACCTATGTGGAGCGCTTCAAGCCGGCGGTGGTGATCGACGTGGCAACGCTCACGGGCGCCTGCATCATCGCGCTCGGTCACATCAACACCGGCATGTACGCCCGCAGCGATGCACTGGCGGGCGCGCTGGTGGCGGCCGGCAAGCAATCGCTCGATACCGCGTGGCGTATGCCGTTGGACGAGGAATACCAGGAGCAGCTCAAGTCCAACTTTGCCGACATGGGCAACATCGGCGGCCGTCCGGCCGGCAGCGTGACGGCAGCCTGCTTCCTGGCGCGCTTTACGGAAAAGTACGACTGGGCCCACCTGGACATCGCCGGCACCGCGTGGAAGAGCGGCGCAGCCAAGGGCGCCACGGGCCGCCCCGTGCCGCTGCTGACGCGCTTCCTGATGGACCGCGGTTGATCACGTAGAGGCAATGCACCGTATGACCCGCGTCGATTTCCACAGCAACGTGCCCGGCAAGCTGGCGTATGCCTGCCGGCTCGTGCGCAAGGCCTATGGCGCGGGCCAGAAAGTGATCGTGGTCGGGGATCAAGCTGCGCTGCAAGCGTTCGACACGCAGTTGTGGACGTTCAGCCAGCTCGATTTCCTGCCGCACTGCGGCCTGCGGCATCCGCTGGCCGCGCAGACGCCCATCCTCCTGGCCGACGCAGCCGAGCCCCTGGACGACGCGCCGCATCACGACATCCTGGTCAACCTGGCGCCTGAACCGCCGGCGCTGTTCGCGCGCTTTACCCGGTTGATCGAGATCGTTGGCGATGACGATGCCGATCGCGCCGCTGCGCGCGATCGCTTCCGCTTCTACCGCGATCGCGGTTACCCGATTCAACACCACGACGTGGGGGGCGCATGACCGACAGACGCTATCCCGGGTCCCACGCGGACAACAACATCCCTGTTCTGACGGAGATTGTCGAACTGGAGGACGCCGCACCGACGGCAGCGCCCGCCGCGACGCTGCCTGAGCCTGTTGAAACCCCCAGCGTAGACCTTCCGCCCGCCCTGCGCGAGCAAGGCCTGGCGCCCACTTCGGCCATGCCGCCCGCAGGCACCGATGCCGCCCGCGTGATGGGCGACGTGATGTGGCGTTTTCAGTCGGAATGGCCGGCGCTCATCGAAGCGCAATGCCGCGCAGCCATGGAATCGCGCCTGTCGCTGCTGAGCGAACAGCTCGCCGCGGAGCTGACCCGCACGCTGGAGGCTCGCCTGATGGATTGGCTGGGTGCGGCGCTGGACGATGCGTTCGCTGCGCAGCAGAAGCCGCCGCAGCGCTGAGCGCCCAAAGAGAAACCCGCCGTCTGGCGGGTTTTTTCGTTGGTGTCGCCCCAACTCAGTCCGTCACTGCGCCCTTGCTGGCCGGTGCCGCCAGTTTCGCAAACTTTGCCAGCACGCCACGCGTATAGCGCGGCGCGGGTTGCTTCCACCCGGCGCGCCGCCGGGCGAGTTCATCGTCGGGCACGTTCAATTGCAACAGGCGCTGATGCGCATCGATGGTGATCGAATCGCCTTCGTGCACCAGGCCGATCGTGCCGCCCACGTACGCTTCCGGCGCGACGTGGCCGACCACCATGCCCCACGTGCCACCCGAGAAGCGTCCGTCCGTAATAAAGCCGACCGACTCGCCCAGGCCCTTGCCGATGATGGCTGACGTCGGGGCCAGCATCTCCGGCATGCCCGGGCCTCCCTTCGGCCCCAGATAGCGCAGTACGAGAATGTCGCCGGCCTTGATCTGGTCGCTCAGGATCGCGGCCATCGCGCTCTGCTCGTCGTCGAACACGCGCGCGGGGCCGGTGATGACCGGATTTTTCAGGCCGGTGATTTTCGCCACGGCGCCTTCTTCGGCCAGATTGCCTTTCAGGATGGCGAGGTGGCCTTCCTTATAGAGCGCCTTGTCGATCGGCAGGATTACGTTCTGATCGGCGCGCGGCTGGTCGGGCACGTGGGCGAGTTCTTCAGCCAGCGTCTTGCCGGTGATGGTGATGCAATCCCCATGCAGCAGGCCGGCGTTGAGCAGCAGCTTCATCACCTGCGGGATGCCGCCGGCCTCGTGCAGGTCAGTGGCCACGTACTGGCCCGACGGCTTGAGGTTGCAGATGACGGGCACGCGTTGGCGCACCCGCTCGAAGTCGTCGATGGTCCATTCCACTTCCGCCGCGTGTGCGATGGCCAGGTAGTGCAGCACGGCGTTGGTCGAGCCGCCGGTCGCCATGATGAGGGCCACGGCGTTTTCGATCGACTTGCGCGTGATGATGTCGCGCGGCTTCAGGTCGCGGCGCACGGCCTCGACCAGCACGCGGGCGGATTCGGCGGCGCTGTCGACCTTCTCCTGATCGGGATTGGCCATCGTCGATGAATACAGCAGCGACATGCCCAGCGCTTCAAACGAAGAACTCATCGTGTTGGCCGTGTACATGCCGCCGCACGAACCGCTCGACGGACAGGCGTTCTTCTCGATGCCGTCGAAGTCTTCCTCGCTCATGCGGCCCGCGGTGAATTCGCCCACGGCCTCGAACGACGACACGATGGTCAGATCCTTGCCCTTCCAGTGGCCCGGCTTGATCGTGCCGCCATACACATAGATGCCCGGCACATTGGTGCGCGCCAGGGCGATCATGCCGCCCGGCATGTTCTTGTCGCAGCCGCCGATGACGACGACACCATCCATCCATTGACCGTTGACGCACGTCTCGATGCAGTCGGCAATCACCTCGCGCGAGATCAGCGAGAACTTCATGCCCTCCGTGCCCATCGACATGCCGTCGGAGATGGTGGGCGTGCCGAAGATCTGCGGATTCGCGCGGGCGTCCTTTACCGCAGCCACGGCGGCATCGGCCAGCTTCTGCAGGCCCGAGTTGCACGGCGTGATGGTCGAATGGCCGTTGGCCACGCCGATCATCGGATTGTTGAAATCGTCTTTCGTGTAGCCCAGCGCGTAGTACATCGAACGATTGGGCGAGCGGGCCACACCCTGGGTGATGTGCTGCGAACGCTTGTTGTCTGGCATGGGGGTCTCCGTGGGGTCGGCACTATCGTTGTAGTCAACAGCCTGGCGCTCAGCATGCGCTTGAAGAAATGACGCGTCAAATATATTATTAAGCGATTATTGAGTCGAAAAAAATATCAATCGCCGATATGGATTTGCGCCAGCTCCGCTACTTCGTGACCGTTGCCGAGGAATTGCATTTCGGGCGGGCCGCCGAGCGGCTTTCGATGACGCAGCCACCGCTGTCGCAGCAGATTCGCGCGCTGGAGGATGAACTGGGCGTCACGCTGTTCCACCGCACGCAGCGCTCCGTGGCGCTGACGCCCGTCGGTGCGCGCTGGCTGGTCGAGGTGCGGCGTGTGCTGGCGGAGGCGAATGCCTTGCCTGCGCTGGCGCAGCGGCTGGCGCGCGGAGAGGTCGGCTCGCTATCGCTATCTTTCGTCAGCACCGCTGATTACGGCATCCTGCCTGACTTGCTGCGGCACTTTCGCGATGCGCGGCCTGACGTGCAGCTGCTGCTGCGCGAGGCCACCAGCGATGTGCAGATCGAAGCGCTCCTGGCCGGTGACGTGGACGCCGGCGTCGTGATCGCGCATCACGCGGGCTCGGTGCCGGGTGAACTGGAATACCGCCCGCTGGTGCGCGAGCGCCTCGTGCTGGCGGTGCCCGCGTCGCGTGCCGCGCAATGGGGCGTGGCGCCGGGCCAGCCGATTGCGCTGGCGGACGCCGCGGCCGAATCGCTCATCATCTTCCCGCGTCGGTCCGCGCCTGCGCTGTATGACATCATTACCGGCTATCATGCCGCGCACGGTGGCCGGCCGGGAGAACCTGGGGCTGCCACGCGCATCGGCCAGGAAGCCATCCAGATGCAGACCATCGTCAGCCTTGTCTCCGCCGAGATGGGGGTCGCGCTGGTGCCGGCATCGCTATGCAACCTGCAGCGGACCGGCGTGGTCTATCTCGAACTTGCCGCGCCAAGCCCGTTCATCGAGACCGGGCTGGTGTGGCGGCGCGATGCAGCTTCGCCGGTGCTGCCGTGGTTCCTGACCAGTGCTGAAGCCGTCGCCGAACTGCAAGAAGACAACCAAACCTGAAACCCACAGGATTCATGCTCATCCATCCGCAATTTGACCCCGTCGCCCTGCATCTGGGGCCGCTCGCCATCCGCTGGTACGGCCTGATGTATCTGGCGGCGTTCATCATGTTCCTGTGGTTCGGCCGGCTGCGTACGCGCCAGCCGCACATCGCCGCCGAAGGCTGGAGCAGCCGCGACCTTGACGACATGCTGTTCTACGGCGTGCTGGGCGTCATTCTCGGCGGGCGCCTGGGCTACGTGCTGTTCTACAAGCCCGAGTGGTACTTCGCCCACCCGTTCGACATCTTCAAGGTTTGGGAAGGTGGCATGGCGTTCCACGGCGGCTTCCTCGGCGTGGTCGTGGCGATGATGTTGTACGCGCGCATGCGCGGTCGATCCTGGATGCAGGTGACCGACTTCATCGCGCCGATGGTGCCGTGCGGGCTCGCAGCGGGCCGCCTCGGCAACTTCATCAACGGCGAGCTGTGGGGTCGCGTATCGTCGCCCAATCTGCCGTGGGCGATGATGTTCCCGCAGGCGCAGGGCGAAGACCGGGAGTGGCTGCTCTCGCACGCGCAAGAGGCGGTCACCAGCGGTGTGCAGGCCCTGTTCGACCAGTACCACATGCTGCCGCGCCATCCCTCCCAGCTCTACCAGTTCCTCGGTGAGGGCGTGCTGTTCTTCATCCTGCTGTGGCTGTATGCGCGCAAGCCGCGGCCGATGGGCGCGGTGTCGGGCGCATTCCTGCTCGGCTACGGCGTGTTCCGCTTCGCTGCGGAATTTGCACGCGAGCCGGACAACTTCCTCGGCCTGCTGGCGGCGAACCTGTCGATGGGGCAGTGGCTGTCGCTGCCGATGATCCTGATCGGCATCGCAATGCTGGTCTGGTCCTATCGTCGTGCGGGCAACGGTGCGAAAAATCGGGCGCATGCCTGACGCTGCTACCGCACAAAGAAAAAGCCACCGAACTTCGGTGGCTTTTTTCATGGAGCGCGTCGCGGCTTACTTCAACATCTGCACGGCGCCGGAAACGGTCACCGTCACCTGTGCCTTGCCGCCCTCGATGGGCACTGGCGCCGAATCGTACGACGCCGGCGCTGCCGCCATGCGCATCATCGGGCGGGGGCCCGGGTTGTTGCTGCCCTCGCTCACATGCACGTCGCGGATCGTGTAGCTCGTGTAGCCGAACAGCTTGGTGGTCGTCAGTGCCTTGTCACGGAACGAATTCACGGCCTGATCGATCAGCTTGGCTTCCGCCGCCGTCCGTGCCTCGCGCGAGAGCGTGAAGTTCACGTTCTGCACCTGCATCTGGTTGGCCAGTTGGCCCGCCAGCTTGGATGCCGCAGCAAAATCCTTCGACGTGATGCGCACTTCCGCACGGCCGCGCCAGACGCTGATCTTGCCGTTGCGGTCGGTGTTCGGATAGATATTGAAGCCGCCCGTTTCCGCTTGCACGCCGGACGTGCGCTTCGCCTGGTTGATCACCTCATCGGCCTTGCGCGACAGTGCCGTGGAGATCGCGCCCGGGTCCGCCCCTTCCTGCTCGGCGCTCAACGTGAGCGTGACGGTGTCGGTCGGTACTTCGGCCACGGCCTGCGCATCCAGCGACAGCACGCCAGAATGATTCGTCTCAGGAGCGGCTTGTGCGAAGGCAGTCGTCATCATCGCAGTCCCCAGAATGGTTGCGGCCAGGACAGATTTCATTGTGTTCTCCCAAAAAAACAATGTGATGCGTCTGACTGGCTGATACGCGCATCGTTCATCACGTTTGTAACAATTCCCTGCCGATGCCCGCCATTCACCCAGGATCGCGCATCAATTGGGTGGTGATGTAACGCCACTGGGCTGGCGTAACTGGCGTGATCGACAGGCGGTTGCCGCGTTGCAGCACCGTCATGTCGGCGAGGGGTTCCTGCGCACGTAGCGTCGGCAGATCGATCAGCGCGCATTTGCGCACGAACCTTACGTCGACGAGCATCCAGCGCGGCGCTTCCGGTTTCGATGCGGGGTCGTGGTAATGGCTCTTGGCGTCGAACTGCGTGGGATCTGGGTAGCTGGTCGAGCAGACTTCGGCCAGCCCCGCGATGCCAGGCTGCGGACAGGACGAGTGGTAGAACAGCACGCCGTCGCCGATGCGCATGCGGTCGCGCATGAAGTTGCGCGCCTGATAGTTGCGGACGCCGGTCCAGGGCAAGGTGCCTTCGGTCTGCAGCGTGTCGATGCTGGCCTCGTCGGGCTCGGACTTCATCAACCAGTATTGGGCGGCCATGGTGCGCGACGTGCGGAAGTGACGGTGTGTGCAGCATAGCAACACGGCCGCGGCCTTGCCATTGGCGACGCGGCAACGGCGGGCGCGTTGCAGATGGCAAAGAAAAAGGCGGTAGCGCACATGTGCACTACCGCCTTTTGTTGGGTCCCCACCTTGGCCGCTAGACCCGCATCCTGAACCCAAGTGAGGTTCAGAGTGGCAGCGGAAGCCGCATTTTGGGTACATCACCGGCGCAGGGAGCCCACGACTTGCGTCGCACGCTATGCGCTGGAAGACGCGCTCGCCCACACGGCATATCCCGCACCAAGCAATGCTTATCGGTTCAAGGAATTAATGGCCATGGCGAACCAGGCAGGGAAACTGTCAGACGTATCATCACGCGGTGTTTTGAGCGCATGGCGATGCGTCTGAGAGATTCATCGCAGGCAACTGTTTTTCTCTACCCTACAGCCGCTAAAGCCTTATGTTGTAAGGGTTTGCGGGAGATGACGGAAGCCATTGGGTGACACTATACACCCGTTCGCATCCGAACCCAAGCCCGGATGCGATCCGGTTACAAACACGTTTTGACCTTCGCTAAATGACTTCGCCGTACTGGCGCAGCGCCTCGTCAGTGCGGGCATTCAGGTCGGCCAGTTTGGCGCGAATCGTGTCGATCGGCAGGGCGGAATCGGATGCGGCCTGGCGTTGCATCGACAGCAAATCCGACGCGATGCTGATGGCGGCCATCACGGCGACGCGCTCGATGCCCTTGGTGTTCGAGCCGTTCTTGATGCGCGTCATCTGGTTGTCGACCATGGCTGCGGCTTCACGCAGGGCGGCTTCGTTATCGACTGAGACGGCAAACTTGTAGGGCTGCCCGGCGATGTTGACTTCAATCTGCTTGCTGCTCATGCTTAGGTCTCCGAATGCGGGGCGGG
The DNA here is from genome assembly GCF_958405935.1 of Ralstonia psammae. Classification (NCBI taxonomy): domain Bacteria; kingdom Pseudomonadati; phylum Pseudomonadota; class Betaproteobacteria; order Burkholderiales; family Burkholderiaceae; genus Ralstonia; species Ralstonia psammae. The sequence continues at coordinate 172,111 of NZ_CATZBU010000006.1, read as the reverse complement.
GGCGGCCGTTGTTTCATCGGCGCCGGCGGCCTGGCCGAGGAGGTCAAGCTGGCGCGCGTCGGTGGCCGTGGGCAGCTTGTCGAGAATCGATTGGATGCGCAGTTGCGCTTCTTCGATCTTGGCATTGAGCACGCTGCGATCGGCTACCATCGCGTCGCGCTCGGTCTTGGAGGCCTCGGCTTCCGCCTGAAGCCGCTCGACTTCGGCGCGCAGGCGCTGGTTCTCGGCGGCTAGCGCATCGGCGTGACGCAGCACGCGCGCGATCTTGCCGGCAAGTTGTTCGAGTTCGTTCAGCATTGGGTGTCAATCAGAATCGAGTGGGGGGGATTTTAGCCGATCATGCGCGTCGCGCCTGTCCTCCATACGGATGCGCAATATGCGGCGGCAGGGGGCGACGCACGGGGCACAACGGGCAGGGGGTGTGTTTTTACCGCGAATGCGGCGGGTTTGGCGCGCCTTTTCCGTTAAACTTCGCGGCGTCCTGGTGCCCGCAGCACCATCTGCAGTTAAACGGGAAGCAGGGAGCGCGCGCCCCAAGCGACGCGCCAACCTGCGCTGCCCCCGCAACGGTAAGCGAACGCCGCGTGTGCCCGCCATCTCGCCAAGAAGAAGATGGGCGCCGCGCGGTCTGTCCATACGCCACTGTTCCTTTGGGAATGGGAAGGCGGACAGGCCGCTTCGCCAGCCCGGATACCGGCCAGGACGGTGGATCTCTGCGAATCAGTTCACGATCCTGCCGCGCGGCCCGATCTTGGCCCTGTGATACTCGCCGTACCCATGTGCGGCTGTGTTTCTCGGGCCAGCCTCGGACCGCTCGCTACGGATCGCGAACCGGTTCTAAGCCGATGTGAGGGAACCGCATCGAGATCCTGCTGCCAGCGACCCGCGGGGGAACGGGTCCGGCTGACGCTTCTTGTCTTTTCAACATGAGCTTGACTACAAAGCGGCCACTCCGGATGCCCCGGACGGCCATGCGCGCGCTTGCCAGCGCACTAACGGGGGTCATGGCAGGTGCGGTTGCGCCGGCCTGGGCACAAAGCAATACACAGGCAGCCAACACGCCTGCGGGCGAACTGAACCCGACGGTGGTGACGGCCTCGCGCAGCGAGCAGCCCCTGTCGGATGCACTGCCGCACACGACCGTGATCAGCCGCGCCGATATCGAGCGCTCGCAGGCGCCGGACGCCGTGACGCTGCTGCGCCGCGAGGCCGGCGTCGAAATCGCGCAGAACGGTGGTCCTGGCACCAACGCCAGCCTCTTCATGCGCGGTGCCGGTTCCAATCAGACGCTGGTTCTGATTGACGGTGTGCGCGTGGCTTCCGGCACCTCGGGCGGTGCGCAGATCGGGCAGTTGATGTCTGATCAGATCGATCACATCGAGGTCGTGCGCGGCAACGTGTCCGCGCTGTACGGCTCGGATGCGATCGGCGGCGTGGTGCAGATCTTCACGCGCAATGGCAAGGGGCATGCGCCTTTGGCCAACGCGGAAATCGAATACGGCGCACGCAACACCAAGCGCGCGCAGGCGGGTATCAGCGGCTCGCTGGGCGAGAACGGCGACACGTCGTTCGCGGTGTCGGTGTCGGAGTTCAAGACCAACGGCTTCTCGACGATCAACCCGCTGCAGGCGCCCAAGGCCAACCCGAACGACAACCCGTACACGAACAAGAGCGTGTCGGCGCAGTTGTCGCATCGCTTCTCCGCAGACTGGCAAGCGGGCCTGACGTACTTCCAGACCTGGGGCGATGTCAGCTACGACAACGCCTTCGGCAAGCCGACGGATATCAACGTTGCGCACAACGTGGTGCGCTCGATGTCGGCCTACGTGGACGGCAAGGTGACGCAGGACTGGAAGACGCGCGTGACGCTGTCGCAGGGCGATGACCGCAGCTTGAATTACACGAACGGCGTGCTGCAGGTGCCGGCGCGCTTCAACACGCGCAATCAGACGGCGAGCTGGCAGAACGATTGGGCTTTCATGCCGAATCAGTTGCTCAAGGTCGGCCTGGAGCATTTGCAAACCAGCATCGACAGCGATGCCTACAACGTGCCCACGCGCAACGTCGATTCGGCCTACATCGGTTACGAAGGCAAGTTCGGCCCGCACCAGTTGCAGTTGAACGTCCGGCGCGACCGCTACTCCGACTTCGGTGGCGCCAACAGTTACTACGCCGGTTACGGCTTCGCGTTCAACCCGCAATGGAAAGCGGTGGCGAGCGTGAGCAATGCGTTTCGCGCGCCGAGCTTCAACGAGCTGTACTACCCGTTCTTCGGCAACCCGAACCTGCAGCCCGAGAAGGCGCGCTCGGTGGAAGGCGGCGTGGAATACAGCAGTGCGATCGGCCTGGTGCGCGTAACGGCGTTCGAGACCGATTACAGCAACCTGATTACTGCCGTATGTGACGCGGACTTCAACTGCTCCGCGGCGAACGTCAACCGCGCGCGCGTGAACGGGCTGGAGACGTCGTACAGGGGTTCGATCTATGGCGTGGATCTGCGTGCCAGCTTTACCATGCAGAACCCGCAGGATTTGTCGGCCGACCAGTTGCTGTCGCGCCGGGCACGGCACTTCGGCAGCGTCTCGGCGTACAAGACCTTCGGTCCGTTCTCGGCGGGCGTGGAGTGGAATGCGGCGGGTGACCGTCAGGATTCGACCAAGACGCTTGGCGGCTATGGTCTGCTGAACTTGATCGGCCGCTACCAGATCACGCCTGACTGGGCAGTGTCGGCACGCGTCGAGAACGTGACGAACAAGAACTACCAGTTGATCTATCCGTACAACACGGCGTCGCGTGGGGTGTTCTTCACGCTGTCGTGGCAACAGCACGAACCGAAGCGATGACAACATCTGCGCTGCCCGCACGCGTTTTTGCCTGGCGACTGTGGTTGCTGCTGGCGCTCGCGTGCGTGGTGGTGCTGGTGGCGTCGTTGATGCTCGGCAGTGTCAAGCTGTCGCCCGCTGAAGTCTGGCGGGCTCTGATGGGTGGTGGCGATAGCCTGGCAGCAGGCATCGTCACCGAATTGCGCCTGCCGCGTGCGGGCGCTGCATTTGCTGCCGGCGGGCTGCTGGCCTTTGCCGGGGCGCTCATGCAGATGCTGCTGCGCAATCCGCTGGCCGATCCGTATGTGCTGGGTGTGTCCGGCGGCGGGGCCGTGTCGGCGCTCACGGCGATGTTGTTCTCGCTGCCGTGGTGGGCGGTGCAGACGAGCGCCGGCGCCGGAGCATTGCTGTCGATGGCGCTGGTGGCGGCGTTGGCGCGTCAGCACCTGTGGCGCGGTGAACCCGGCGAGGCCAATGCGCGCTTGCTGCTCGGCGGCGTGGTGATGGCCTCCGGCTGGGTCGGCCTGATCACGCTCATCTTGACCGTCGCGCCCGAGAACAAACTGCGCGGCATGATTTTCTGGATGGTCGGCGACCTGGGTGGCGCCGATCGTTACGCGGGCGCATTGATGGCGCTCGTGGTGGCGGTGGCCGTGGTGTTGCCGCATGCGCGCGACCTGAACGTGCTGCTGAGCGGCGAAACCCGCGCCCGTGCGCTAGGTGTGCCGGTGGCGCGCGTACGTGCGCTGATCTACGTGGTGGCTTCGCTGTGTACGGCGGTGGCAGTGACCATTGCGGGCTCGGTCGCCTTTGTCGGCCTGCTGGTGCCGCACATGGTACGCCTGGCGTGGACACGCGACGTGCGCATCCACTTGCCGGCCACGGCGATGGCCGGCGGCGGGCTGCTGATGCTGGCCGACCTGATCGCCCGAACGCTGATCGCCCCAACGCAACTGCCCGTGGGCGTGATCACCACCATGCTGGGCGTGCCGACGTTTCTGTACCTGCTGATGCGGAGCGCGCGATGAGCTGGTTGCGCCCTGCACGTCGGGCCTCCGTATCGGATGCATTTGCGCACTTGGACGCAGCGCCCGAACTCGCGCTGCACGATCTGCGAGTGGCTACCGATGGGCGCGTGTTGATCGAGCGGTTGTCGATGACGGCCACCGCCGGCCAACTCTGGTGCGTGGTCGGACCGAACGGCGCGGGCAAGTCGACATGGCTCTCCGTGCTGGCGGGCCTGCGTTCGCCGGACGGCGGCAGCGTTACGCTCGACGGTGTACCGCTTGCCGATTGGCCGGCGCTGGCGATGGCGCGTCGGCGCGCGTTTCTGCCGCAGACCTTGCATGACACGTTCCCCATCAGCGTGTACGACGCCGTGATGACCGGCCGCCACCCGCATCTCGCGCGCTGGGAGTGGGAGGGCGACGCCGATGCACGCGCCGTGGATGCAGCGGTGTCTGCGCTGCAGTTGCAGTCGCTGGCGCAACGCGATGTGCGCACGCTTTCCGGCGGTGAACGCCAGCGCGTGGCGATGGCTGCCGTGGTGGCGCAGGAGGCGCGCGTGCTGCTGCTTGATGAGCCCGTCGCGCACCTCGATTTGCATCAGCAGATCGCCGTGCTCCGCCTGCTGCGCGAGGGCTGCCGCATGCACGGCTGGCTGGTCGTACTGACGGTGCATGACTTGAACCTCGCGCGCCGCTTCGCTACGCACGCGCTGTTGATGGACGGCGAAGGGCAGACCACTGCCGGCATCGCGGCCGATGTGCTCACGCCCGAGCACTGCGCGCGCGTGCTGCGCACTCCCATTGCCGAGGTGGCCGACGGCCGCCGCACGGCCCTGATTCCTGATGACCCCGATGATGACTGAAGACAACAACGATGGTCTGAACGAGCGCCACCGCTCACGCATGCAGCGCAAGAAGGCTGTGGTGGACGCCAAGATTGCCGCCGCCACCGACGTGCGCGGCGTGCTGCTCGTCAACACCGGTAACGGCAAGGGGAAATCCAGCTCCGGCTTTGGCATGGTGATCCGCGCCATGGGGCACGACATGCAGGTCGGCGTGGTGCAGTTCATCAAGGGCGCGATCCCGACCGGCGAAGAGCGTTTCCTGCGGCGCTTTCCCGAACAATGCAGCTTCCACGTGATGGGCGAGGGCTACACGTGGGAGACGCAGGACCGCACGCGCGACATTGAAAAGGCGCAAGCTGCGTGGGCCTGCGCACGCGAGCTGCTGAGCGATCCGACCGTTGGCCTGGTGCTGCTGGATGAACTGAACATCGCGCTCAAGTATCACTACCTTGACGTGCAGACCGTGCTTGCCGATTTGCGTGCGCGCCCGCCAGCGCAGCACGTGGTGATTACCGGGCGCGGTGCGCCGCCCGAACTGATCGAGGCTGCGGATACCGTGACCGACATGACGCTCGTCAAGCATGCGTTTTCCCAAGGCATCCAGGCGCAGCCGGGAGTCGAACTGTGATGAACCCAATGCATATTCCGCCATTTGATGATGCGCTGCGCGCGCGCCTGCAGGCCGCTGTCGACAGCAAGACCAAGCCGCTCGGCGCACTGGGCCGGCTTGAATCGCTGGCCGTGCAGATCGGCCTGATCCAGAACACCGACACGCCGCAGCTGACGCGCCCCGCCATGGTGGTGTTTGCCGCAGACCACGGCATCGCCCACGCCGGCGTGAGCGCATACCCTCAAGCCGTGACCGCGCAGATGGTGCTCAACTTCATCGCGGGCGGTGCCGCCGTCAATGTGTTCTGCCGCCAGCATGGGTTTGCGCTGGAGGTGGTGAACGCTGGTGTCGCTGCACCGTTGTGGGCGGCAGATACGCCGGGCTTGGTCGATGCGCCCATCGGCCCCGGCACGCGCAACTTTGCCGACGAGAATGGTCGTCAAGCCGCCATGACCGCCGACGAGCGCGACCGTGCCATGGCACTCGGCGCGCAGCGCGTGGCACACCATGCAGCACTCGGTACCAACGTGATCGCGCTGGGCGAAATGGGCATCGCCAATACGGCATCCGCCGCGTGCCTGATGGCGCGGTTATGCGCTCTGCCGGTCGCGCAGTGCGTTGGCCGCGGCACGGGCCTCGACGATGATGGCCTGGCCCACAAGCGTGCCGTGCTGGAAGCTGCGATGGCCAAGCATGCCGACGTACGCGAGCCGCTGGACGTGCTCGCGTGCTTCGGCGGCTTCGAGGTTGCGGCGATGACGGGGGCGGTGCTTGAGGCAGCGCAGCGGCGCATGGTCATCCTCGTCGACGGGTTTATCGCCACGGCCGCTGTGCTGGTGGCGGCGCACGTGGCGCCCGACGTGTTGCGCTATTGCGTATTCGGGCATGTGTCGGACGAGCGCGGGCATCGCGCGTTGCTGGAGGTGCTTGATGCGCGGCCGCTGCTGTCGCTGTCGTTGCGCCTGGGCGAGGGCAGCGGTGCGGTACTGGCGTATCCGGTGGTCGTGTCGGCCGTTGCGTTCCTGCGCGAGATGGCGACCTTCGCCAGCGCAGGCGTGAGCGAGCGCTCATAGCCATGAACGCCTTGCGCGAACATTGGCAGGCGCTGTGGACGGCGGTCGGGTATTTCACCCGCATCCCCGTGCCGGCGTCGGTCGGGTTCTCGCAAGCGGGGTTGAATCGGGCGGCGCGCTACTTTCCGCTGATTGGCTGGTTGGTGGGCGCGGTGGCGGCCGCGGTGTATTGGCTCGTGTCGCGCACGGTGCCTGCGGCAGGTGTGGCTGTCGCCATGTCGATGGTGGCTACGCTGTTGCTGACCGGCGCGTTTCATGAGGACGGTCTGGCCGATTGCGCCGACGGCTTTGGCGGTGGCTACACGGCTGAAGACCGGCTGCGCATCATGCACGATTCGCGCATCGGCGCGTTCGGGGCGATTGCCGTGTGCATGGCGTTGCTGCTGAAGTGGCAATTGCTGAGCGCGATGGCGTCGCATGGCATGGCCATCCTCGTTGCAATGGTGGCCGCGCATGCTGCAAGCCGCGCGGCGGCCGTCAGCTACCTGCTCACACACGACTACGTCCGCGCCGAAGGTAAGGCCAAGCCGGTTGCGCAGCGCATGCGATGGAGCGATGCTCTATGGGCCGGCGTGTTCGGTGTTGTACCGCTGCTGTGGTTCGGGCCGATGTGCGCGGCGCGCGTTGTCGTTGGCTTGATCGTTGCGCGCTGGCTGCTGGGTCGCTACTTCGTGCGTCGCATCGGTGGCATCACGGGGGATTGTCTGGGGATGGCGCAGCAGATTTTCGAGCTGCTGACTCTGTGGGGGGTGCTGGCATGGATGTGATCCTGATCCGCCACGCGCGGCCTGCCATGACCGCCGGTCTCTGCTATGGCCGCACCGATCTGGAACTGGCTTCGCCGATGGACCCCGACCCTGCGGCCATCGTCGAGAAACTCACCGCCCACACACCGCTTCGTCTGCTGGCGAGCCCGTTGCAACGCAGCCGCCTGACCGCCGAAGCCATGGCGCAGGCAGCTCAACTGCCCGCCATCGAAATCGATGCGCAATTGATGGAACTCGATTTCGGCGCCTGGGAGGGCTGCCAGTGGGATGACATCCCGCGCGCGCAAATCGACCTCTGGGCGCGCGATCTCGTGCACGGCAATCCGCATGGCGGGGAATCGGCGGCGGCGTTGCTGGCGCGCGTGACGACCTGGGCCAAGGCAACCACCGCGATGCCCACGTCTTGCGTGTGGGCGGTGACGCATGCCGGCTGTATGCGTGCGCTGGCGGCGCACTGGTTGCAACGGCCGTTGGCCGAGACGCTGCAATGGCCGTTGCAATGGGGGGCAGCCTGCGGCTTTCGCGTGCAGCCCGACGCGTTGCCGGTGCTGTTGTTCTGGAACCGTTGACTGGCGACGCGGTTTAGCGGCCCAGAGCGTTCGTGGTTTGCGAACCCGGGCGCCGCATGCGGGCTTGTTCCAGGTCTTCGCACAACAGCGTTGCCGCGTCCACCAGGCGCGGGCCGAAGCGGTTGATCAGGTCACCATTGATGCTAAAGAGGTTGCTGCGCTGCACGGCCAGCAATTGCGGCCAGCGCTTCCAAGCGTCGAGCGTATCGATCGGGCGGCTGCCTTGCGTGGCGCCCATGCTGGCGGTCAGCAGCACTTCGGGGTTGGCTGCGATCACGGCCTCGGGCGAGACGGTCGGCACCAGCAAGGGCTCGCTGGCAAACACATTGCGGCCGCCGCACAGCGCCAGCATGTCAGAGAAGATGTGCTGCCCGTTGAGCGTCATCAGCGGCTGTTCCCATACCTGATAGAACACCGAAACCGGCGGCCGGCTCGCGTAGCGCTGGCGCAGCGTATCGGTGCGCTGGCGGAACTGCTGGGCCGCGTCGTGTGCGCTGGCGCGGGTATCAAGCAGTGTGCCGAGTGCCTCGATCGAGCGGGGAATATCGCTCATGCGATGCGGCTCGGAGAAGAACAGCGGAATGCCCAGCGCACGCAGGCGGTCGATCTGCTTTTGCGCGTTGCCGTGGCGCCAGACCACCACCAGATCGGGCTTGAGGGCGGCGATGCGCTCCAGATCGAGCGAGCGGTTATCGCCCACGTGCGGAATGTCGCGTGCCGGCGGCGGATAGTCGCTGTAAGCCACGGTGCCGACGATGCGTGCACCGCCGCCGGCCGCGAACAGCAGCTCGGTCGCATGCGGCGCGAGGCTGACGATGCGTTGCGCGGGGCGCTGCAGCGTAACGGTGGCACCGCTATCGTCTGTGACGGAGATGGCGGCAAGTGCCCGCGCGGGAGCGATCGTGAGCGCAAGTACGGTGAAACCCAGTGCACAGAGGCGACGGGCGAGACGAGAGAGGCGAGCTGGCATCGGGGGGGGGGCAGGTCAGACGGAGCGCGACAGCGATGCTAGCGCATCGGCAAGGCGTTGCCATCCGGTCTCATCCGGGGGCAGGCCGAAGCGCAAGCCGCAGACGGGCGCATCGAACAGGCGGGTCCAGATGCCCAGACGCGCCAGGCTTGCATGCAGCGCCGGCGCATGCGGGGCGGGTGCCCAGGCAAACAGCGGCGTGGCGGCATTCGGCAGGCCGTGGCGATCAAGCAACGCCGAGAGCCGCGCGCCCGCGCGCTGCAGGTGCGCGCGCGTGGAAGCTTGCCAGGCAGTATCGGCCAGCGCCGCACGCACTACGGTATGGGCCGGGCCGTTGACGGTCCAGTGCCCCAACGCCTCGCGCAGCGCGGTCAGCAGGTCCGGCGCCCCCAGCGTGAAGCCGATGCGGGCACCCGCCAGGCCATAGAACTTGCCGATCGAGCGCAGCACGACGAGCCCGGGCATTCCAGCCAGCGACGCCAACGTGGGGCCATCGTCCAGCGCTTCGATAAAGGCCTCGTCCACGATCAACGTACCGCCGCGCGCATGCAGGCGCGTGTGCCAATCGCGCAGGGTTTGCGCGGGCAGCACGCGTGCCGTCGGGTTGTTCGGGTTGACGACAACCAGGTGCTGCACGTCATTTGGCAGCTCGCCGAGGAAGGCGCCCTCAGGCAGCGGTACGACGTCGTGGCCGGCGCGCGCAAAAGCTGGGGCGTATTCGCTGTAGCCCATCTGTGCAATGCCAGCACGCCCGCGCGGCAACAGGGTCGGCAGCATGCGGATTGCCGCCTGCGAACCCGCAACCGCCAGCACGGCACGCGCATCGGTCACGCCGTAGTGCGCGGCGGCCTGAGCTTCGAGGCCATCGTCTTCGGGCAGGCGCAACCAGGCATCGGGTGGAATCGGCGGGATGGGATAGCCGTGTGGGTTGATGCCTGTGGACAGGTCCAGCCAACCGTCGGCCGGCGCTCCGTACAGCGCGCGTGCCGCCGCGAGATTGCCGCCGTGGACGATACCGCTCACAGCAAGCCCCACTTCAAGGCCGCGACCAGGCACAGTACGCCGAGCCACAACCACAACGTGCGCGACACCAGCGTCAACGCACGCGCGATATCCGCTGCGGTCGCGGGCGCGCCGGTGCCGAGCGGCGGACGCGCTTCTTCCACGCCTTCGTAGCGGGCGGCTCCCCCCAACTGAACGCGCAGGCTGCCCGCGCCGGCGGCCATCACCGGGCCCGCGTTGGGGCTCGACCATTGCGGGGCCTGCGTGCGCCAGCAGTGCAGCGCATCGGCGGTGTGGCCGAGCAGGGCGTAGCTCATTGCCGTGAGTCGCGCGGGAATCCAGTTGAGCACGTCGTCGATGCGCGCGGCCGCCCAGCCAAAGCCGGTGAAGTGCGCATTGCGGTAGCCCCACATAGCATCGAGCGTGTTGGCCAACCGATACAGCAGCACGCCGGGTGCGCCCGCCACCACGAGCCAGAACAGCGGCGCGAAGACGGCATCGCTGCCGTTCTCCAACGCAGACTCCACGGCCGCCCGCGCGATGGGCTCGTCGGTGGCTTGTGTGAGATCACGCGAGACGATGCGCGAGGCGAGGGCGCGTGCGTGGGGCAGATCCGCATTGCGCAACGCAAGCGCAATCGGCGCGATGTGGTCATGCAAGCTGCGCGCGCCGATGGAGAAATACAGCGCGATGGCATCAAGCGCTACCACCAGCCATGGCGACGCAGCACGCGCCATGACGACGAGCCATCCCGCGAGCAGCACAAACGGCAACACGGTGACCACCCATGCGACGAGACCGACGACGCGCGACCAGGCCAACGCAGCGGGTGTGCGGTTCATGCTGCGCTCAATCGCTGTGGCGAGGCGCCCGAAGCCGACCAGCGGATGCCAGCGCGGCACCTCGCCGAGTCGCTGATCGAGCAGCACGCCGCCGAGCGCGGCCAGCGTCACGAGCAGCCACCCGAGATCGAATACACCGCCCGACGGCGCGCTCACGTGGCTGTGCCGAGTGCCGGCCCTTTCACCACCATCGGTATGCCGGCCACCAGCAGATGCACGTTGTCGGCCAGTGCGGCGAGGCGTTGGTTCAGACGGCCCAGCTCATCCACGTAGAAACGCGTGACGGCGCCCATCGGTACCACGCCCAGGCCGATCTCGTTGCTCACGAGGATGACCTCGCCGGGCAGCAGTGGCAGGGCGGTGAGGAGCGCGTCGATCTCGGCCGTCCAGGCTTCGGGCGGCGTGACGAGGCCCGTGTCGGGGTATTCATGATGCTCTGAGAAGAGCAGATTGTTGAGCCACAGCGTCATGCAATCGACCAGCACACAGCCACCGTGCTGCGCATGCGTGTAGAGCGCTTCTGCCAGGTGCACGGGCTCTTCTACCAGCCCCCAATTGGCCGGACGGCGCGCGCGGTGCAGGGCCACGCGCAATTGCATCTCTTCATCGTCCTCGCCGGCGGTGGCGACGTACGTGACTGGCCCCGCGCATTGCAGCGCGAGCTGTTCGGCATGGTGGCTCTTGCCCGAGCGGGCACCACCGAGGACGAGTGTGAGGCGGCGTGACATTCCAGCATTCTAGCGAGGGCGCAGCAGCCAGGCACCATAAAGCGGGTGCGATAATCCGCGCATGTCGAAAGCTCCATTTCCTGTGCCGCCGGGCCCGCTTCGAGGCACGCTGATGATCCAGGGCACCACGTCCGACGCCGGCAAGAGCACGCTGGTCGCCGGCCTGTGCCGCGTTGCACATCGCGCCGGTGTGCGCGTGTCGCCGTTCAAGCCGCAGAACATGGCGCTCAACAGCGCCGTCACCGCAGACGGGGGCGAAATCGGCCGCGCCCAGGCGTTGCAGGCGCAGGCTGCAGGCGTTGCACCCACGGTCGACATGAACCCCGTACTGCTCAAGCCCAACAGCGACACCGGCGCGCAGATCATCATCCACGGTCAGCCGCGCTGCGATCTCGATGCCCGCGCATATCACGACTACAAGCCCACCGCCATGGCCGCCGTGCTTGAATCGCACATGCGGCTGCGCGCGCAGTACGACCTCGTGCTGGTGGAGGGCGCCGGCAGCCCGGCCGAGATCAACCTGCGCGACCGCGACATCGCCAACATGGGTTTTGCCGAAGCCGTCGATTGTCCCGTCGTGCTCGTCGCCGACATCGATCGCGGCGGCGTCTTCGCGCACCTCGTCGGCACGCTCGCCTGCCTGTCGGACAGCGAACGCGCGCGCGTGGCAGGCTTCATCATCAACCGGTTCCGCGGCGACCTTTCATTGCTGACGCCGGGGCTCGACTGGCTGACCGCGCAGACGGGCAAGCCGGTGTTTGGTGTGCTGCCATATCTGCATGGCCTGCATCTCGACGCAGAAGACGCGGTGCAGACGGTGCAGCGCGCAGTCTCGGCCGATGCGCTGCGCGTCGTCATTCCGGTATTGCCGCGTGTATCCAACCACACCGATTTCGATGCGTTGCGCGCGCACCCGCAGGTGGATGTCCGCCTGGTCGGCCCTGGCCAGCCGATTCCGCCGGCCGACCTCATCATCCTGCCCGGCAGCAAGAGCGTGCAGGCCGACCTCGCCTGGCTGCGCGCCAATGGCTGGGAAGCGGCCATCGCGCGGCATCTGCGCTATGGCGGCAAGCTGATCGGCATCTGCGGCGGCATGCAGATGCTGGGGCGGCGCTTGCATGATTCGCATGGGCTGGAGGGTGCACCCGGCAGCGTCGAGGGTCTCGGCTATCTCGATTTTGAGACCACGCTGGAGACGGCCAAGCAGTTGCGTCAAGTGCGCGGGACTTTGGCCGAAAACGGTGCGGCCATCGCCGGCTATGAAATCCACATGGGCGTAACCGAGGGGCCGGCACTCGCCCGCCCCGCCGTACAGCTCGACGATGGCCGCGCAGATGGCGCGATCTCGGCCGATGGTCAGATCTTCGCCACGTATCTGCATGGCCTGTTCGATGCGCCCGAGGCGTGTCGCGCGCTGCTTGCCTGGGCCGGCGTGCGTGATGCGCAGGCGCAGGACTACGCCGCATTGCGTGAGGCATCGCTGGAACGTCTAGCCGACACATGCCAAGCGCATCTGGACCTCGCCGCGCTCTTCGGGGCGCTGCCACGTGCGGGCTGAGCCATAATTGGCGAATGGGCAGATTCTCTGGGTGATCGAATCTGCACATGGTTCGACGCGCGCGCGATGTGTACAAGGAGGCAGGCATGCCGGTGGCCGTTGTAGCGAATCCGAAGGGCGGAGTGGGCAAAAGCACGCTGGCCACCAATCTGGCCGGCTACTTTGCCGCGCGGGATCACGCCGTGATGCTGGGCGACACCGACCGCCAGCAATCCTCACGCGAATGGCTGGCCCTGCGTCCGGAAACCGCCAAGCCCATCCGCACATGGGAAATCAACGCTGATCACATCGCCAAGCCGCCCAAAGGTACGACGCACGTGGTGCTCGATACGCCGGCGGGCCTTCACGGCTGGCGGCTGGGGGATCTCGTCAAGATGTCGGGCTACGTGATCGTGCCGTTGCAGCCGTCCATGTTCGACATCCTCGCCACGCAGGCCTTCCTGCGCAAGCTGGCCGATGAAAAGCCGGTGCGCCATGGCGAGGTCAAGCTGGGCGTGGTCGGCATGCGCGTGGATATGCGCACGCGCGCCGCTGAACAGCTTCAGCGTTTCGTGCAAGGGCTGGAAGTGCCCATCCTCGGCTATCTGCGCGATACCCAGAACTACGTGCAACTGGCCGCGCATGGCTTGACGCTGTGGGACGTGGCGCCTTCGCGCGTGGCGAAGGATGTGGAGCAGTGGAGCGGCATTCTCGATTGGCTGGGGGAATCGCCCCCGCAGGCCAGCGTCGCCCACACTCCGGCGGCGGCATGAAAAAAGCCCGGCAATCGCCGGGCTTTTTTGTGGGGCGAGGCTGCGTCGCTCAGATTTCGAGGTTATCGATCAGGCGCGTCTTGCCGAGCTTCGCGGCGGTCAGCACGACCAGGGGTTCGCCGGCAGCGATGTTCTCGGGCGTCGGCTGTTGCAGGTCGGAGCGGCGGCGCACGGCCACGTAGTCGGGTTGCCAGCCGCGGCCACGCAGATATTCCATCGCCTTGTTGGTCACCTCTTCGTGCGAGGCCTGGCCTTGCAGCACGGTTTCCAGCACGTCCTGACGGACCTGGTGCAGCGTGCGGTACAGCTCGGGCGCTTCGGCGCGCTCTTCGTTGGTCAGGTAGACGTTGCGCGACGACAGCGCCAGACCGTCATCCGCGCGCACCGTTTCGGCGGGGATGATGTCCACCGGCAGCGCAAACTGATGCGCCATGCGGCGCACGATCATCAACTGCTGGTAGTCCTTCTTGCCGAACACGGCCACGCGCGGTTGCACGCAGCAGAACAGCTTCATCACCACCGTGCACACGCCCTTGAAGAAGCCGGGGCGGAATTCGCCTTCCAGCGTGTCGCCCAGGTCGTGCGGTGGGTCGACGCGGTATTCCTGCGGCTCGGGGTACATGTCGCGCTCGGTGGGCGCAAACAGCACGTACACGCCTTCCTTCTGCAGTTTTTCGATGTCGTCCTGCAGCGTGCGCGGGTATTTGTCGAAGTCTTCGTTCGGGCCAAACTGCAGGCGGTTCACGAAAATGGACGCCACCACCGGGTCGCCGTGCTGGCGCGCCAGACGCATGAGGCTCAGGTGGCCCTCATGCAGGTTGCCCATGGTCGGCACGAAGGCGACGCGGTTCTGGCCGCGCAGCTGGTCGCGCAATTCCTGGATCGACGAGATGACTTTCATAGTTGTTGTGTGATTCGGCCCAGGTCAGGTCGGACGAATTACGTCGGAGAATAGGCGAGGCGCACGTAAATGGGCGCGTACGGTTCGGCCTGCGTGATTTCGAGCAGCGATTCGCGCGAAAGCTCCAGCATGGCGACAAAGTTGACGACCACGATGGGCGCGCCCTTGCCGGACTGGATTGCTTCTTCGAACAGCTCGGTGAACTCCATGAACCGTGCGTGCTGCAGGCGGCGCAGGATCTGGCTCATATGCTCGCGCACGGACAGCTCTTCGCGCGAGATCTTGTGGTGCTGCGTGAGCTTGGCCCGGCGCAGGACGTCGGCCCATGCGACACGCAGGTCATCGGAATTGACGTCGGGGTAGCGCGGCGCGAGGCTCTGCTCGATATAGACCTGGGCGCGCAGGAAGTCGCGGCCCAGTTGCGGCACGGTGTCGAGTTTCTGCGCGGCGAGCTTCATCTGCTCGTACTCGAGCAGGCGGCGGACCAGCTCGGCGCGCGGGTCTTCGGGCTCGACGCCTTCGTCGGTCTTCTTGACCGGCAGCAGCATGCGCGATTTGATCTCGATGAGCATGGCCGCCATGAGCAGGTATTCGGCGGCCAGCTCGAGGTTGGTCGCGCGGATCTGCTCGATGTACGCCAGATACTGCCGCGTGACCTGCGCCAGCGGAATGTCCAGCACATTGAAGTTCTGCCGCCGGATCAGGTACAGCAGCAAGTCCAGCGGCCCTTCAAACGCTTCGAGGAAGACCTCGAGCGCGTCAGGCGGGATGTAGAGATCCTGCGGGAGCTTGAAGAGCGGCTCGCCGTAGAGCCGTGCAAAGGCGAGGCCGTCGACCTGCGCGGGCGTGGAATCCTGATCGGGCGCCACGCTGGGCAGCTCGACGGGCAGTGGCAGCTTGTCCTGCGCGGAAGTGGTCATGCGGCGGAGCCTGGCGGGCTGAGGGCCGGTCGGCCGATCAGTCCAGCGAGTAGACGTACGGCTTTTGCGCCACGCGGGCAGACTTGGCGCGCGCGCGCTCTTCCAGGTCGATCGGGTCCTTGTCCCACAGCAGGGAGCGACCTTGGCGCTGCTGCGCTTCCAGGTCGGGCTTCTGGGTCTTGAGTTCTTCCAGGAACTGGGTGATCTCGGACTTGTACAGGGCCATGGCGGTATGTGATGTTGGGTGATCTTGCCCGCACGGAAAGCGCCCGGGCGGAAAACCGGCGCATTTTACCGTATTGGCCGTTGTACCGGCCCCGGGCACGGCACGTGCGAAACCCCTCCGGCCGATCCGGAAGGCAGCATCCGTTGCATTTGCCTGGGCACCCGCCGGGGGCGGTATGGTCAAATACGCCTCTCCTTCGACTCAGCCTGCCCGTGGGGCGGCGCCACGCTTGCCACGATGACCGGCTCCAATCGACCATCGCGACTGTCACGACCGCCACGCTTTCGTTTTCTTGGTTTGCCCGCCGTCGTGCTGGCAGCCGGCTTTGTCCTGCCCCTCGCCTGCGCGCCGGCGCACGCTGAATACGACGTCAAGATCGAAGCGCCGAAGTCGATTCGCGACCTGCTTGAGCGCCATCTGGATCTGTCGCGTTACAAAGACCGCAAGGACATCACCGAGGACCAGCTCCAATACATGGTCGAGACCATTGGCGACCAGGTCACCAAGCTGACGGCCACCGAAGGCTATTTCGTGCCCAAGGCGAGCGCGAAGTTGGAAGGCCCGCCGGACCACCGTGTGGTCAACGTGAAGGTCGAGCCCGGCCCGCGTACCACCATCGACAACGTGGCACTCGACTTTACCGGCGCCATCACGCAAGACGCCAAGCGTATCGACGAATTGAAGAAGTCGTGGGGCCTGCAGCACGGCATGGTCTTTCGCCAGTCGGGCTGGGACAAGGCCAAGGACGACAGTTTGGCGGCGCTGCAGAGCAAACGCTATTACGCGGCCAGGCAGACGTCGTCGCAGGCGCGTGTCGATCCGGACGAAAGCAAGGCGGACCTGTCGGTGGGCTATGACAGCGGCCCGGCTTACACGCTGGGGCCGCTGGATGTGCAGGGCTTGTCGCGCTACCCGCTCAGCATCATCAACCACGTGAACCCGTTGCGCGTGGGTGAGGACTACTCAGCCGATCGGCTGCAATCGTTGCAGGCCGCCATCCAGGGACAGCCGTATTTTTCCAATGCCATCGTTGACCTGGGCGACGATCCGAAGAACCCGGTCAACGCGCCGGTGCGCGTGCGCGTGCGGGAGTACCCGCCCAACCGCATCACCAGCGGTGTGGGTTACGGCACGGATACGGGCGCCTCGGTTGAAGGGCGCTATCAATATCTGAACCTGTTCAGCAAGGCATGGGTGCTCGACACGCAAGCCCGCATCGAACAGCGCCGCCAGTACCTGTTTGCCGGCGTGACCGTGCCGCCCGACGACAAGCAATATGTCAATAGCTTCTACACCAGCATGGACCGCACCGATACCTCGGGCACCGAGACGCGCAGCTATCGTTCCGGCTTCAAGCAGACGCGTGTGCGCGGCATCTACGAGACGTCGTTCACCGTGGATTTCTACTACGACGACCTGCGTCCCGATGGTGCGGAGCGCCAGTTGAGCAAGGCGCTCGTCCCAGGGTTCGCCTGGACGCGCCGCGACGTGGACGACCCGCTGTTTCCGCGCCGCGGCAACATCATCACCACGCAGATCGGCGCGGCAGTGAAGGGCGTGCTGACGGACCAATCGTTCGTGCGGTCGTACAGCCGCATCCGCCAATTCGTGCCGGTGGGGCAGCGCGACATCTTCGTCGCACGCGGCGAGTTGGGCGCAGTCATCACCTCGGGTTCCGGCGATGGCGTGCCGGCCACGCTGCGCTTTCGCACGGGCGGCACGCAGTCGGTGCGCGGCTACGACTTCCAGAGCATCGGTAACGACGTCAACGGCAGCACACTGCCGACCAAGTTTCTCGTCACCGGCGGGCTGGAGTATCAACGCTGGTTCCTGCCGCAATGGGGCGCTGCCGTGTTCTGGGATACCGGCACAGCCACCGACAACTGGTCGGAGCGCCGCTGGTTCAATGGTGTGGGCGTCGGCGTGCGCTGGAAGAGCCCAGTGGGGCCGATCCAGCTCGACATGGCCTATGGCATCCAGCAGAAGCAGTTTCGACCGAGCGTGTCGCTGGGCATCGCGTTCTGAATATGACGATGACCGATCCGCAAACGCCTGAACCCAACCCAACCGAAGCACCACGCCCCGAGCGTCCCGAGCGTCCCGAGCGGGGCTGGGCCCGCCGCATGCTGCGCGGGTTCGGAGCCGTCGTTGCCCTTGTCCTGGTGATCGTGCTGGCGCTGGCCGGCTGGCTGGTTTGGGCGATCCATTCGGAGTCCGGCACGGCGCAGTTGTGGTCGCTGGCCACGCGCTTCGGAAACGCTTATGTGTCGGGCAAGCTGGAGGGCGGCACGGTACGCGAGGGCGTGTCGCTGCGCGATCTGCACGTGCGCGCGGGCAGCACGGAAGTGCGCATCGACCATGTGGAAGGCCGCTGGGCCATCACGCGTGGCCCGTGGCATGCGCACTTCGCGTATCTCCGGGCCGGCAATGTCGAGGTGATCCTGCATCCGACACCGCCCACACCGCCGAGTGGTCCGCCCCAGTCACTGGTGCTGCCGCTGGCGCTCGATGTGGACCGGCTTGCAGTCGATCGCCTCGCCATCCGGCAGGGCACGTCGACCACCGAACTGAAGTCGATTGCCGGCAGCCTGCACACCGACGGCACGCACCACAACGTGCTGCTCGACGGCATGGAAACGCCCGCCGGCAAGCTGGCCGCCACGCTGCGCATGACCGGCACGCGGCCGTATCCGCTCACGGGCGCCGCGACGCTCGCCACGCAGTTTGAGGTGAACGGGCAGAAGCAGGATGCGTCGGTGTCGGCGCAACTGTCGGGCTCGCTGGAGGCGCTGCATATCGATGCGACCGGCACCGGCGCCAAGCTGACCGCGCAGGCGCTGATCGACGCCACGCCGTTCGGCGCGTTGCCCTTGTCGCGCGCCGTCGTATCGGCGGAGCATGTGAATCCGCGTGCGTTTGCACCGGGCGCACCGGAAGCATCGCTGTCGATCCACGCCGATCTGCGCCCCGACGAGAAGGCCAAGACGCTGACGGTGGCCGGCCCCATTCAGCTCGATAACGCGCAGCCTGGCACGCTCGACAAGCAGAAGCTGCCGCTGCAATCGTTGCGCGCACAGGTGCGGCTGAACGAAAACGATCAGCAACTCAACGGATTGGATGTGCGCCTGCTGGGCGGCGCGGTGCTCACGGGTGGCGCCGATGTGCAGAAGGGGCACGGCGCACTGCGCGTTGATGTGCGCCAGCTCGACTTGCAGGCACTGCACGCGTCGCTGGAGAAGACGAAGCTCGCGGGCCCTATCACCGTCGACTTTGCGGACGGCACGCAGCGTGTGGCGCTCGATCTGGCCGGCGGCGACATGCGCGCGCAAGCGAAAGCCGTGCTGGATGCGGCGCAGGTCGCGGTGGAGAGCGCCCAGGTGTCGCTGGGCCGCTCGCGGCTGACGCTGGCGGGCACACTCAGGCACGACGATGCGCAGTCGTTCGCCTTCAAGGGCAATCTGGCGGAGTTCGATCCGTCGCGGCTGGCCAAGGTGGCCAAGGGCCGCATCAACGCCGAGTTCGATGCGCGGGGCACGCTGGGTGAGCCGATTGACGCCGCCATCAAGTTTGCCGTGCGCGATAGTGACTACGCCGGCTTGCCGATGACCGGCGACGGCAACGTCCACCTGCGTGGCGAACGCCTGCTGCCCAGCGACGCCAAGCTCGACGTGGCCGGCAACAGAGCCAGCCTGCGCGGCAGCTTTGGCGGGGCGGGCGACCGCATGCATGTCGAAGTCGACGCGCCGCAGCTCGCACGCCTGCAGCTTGGCGTGAGCGGCGCGCTGACCTTGTCCGGCGATGTCTCCGGCACGATCAAGCGCCCACAGGTGGATGCCACGTTCCGCGCCAATCAACTGGCCTATCAAGGGAACAAGGTCGATACCGCCAACGGCCGCGCGCAGATCCGCGACGGGATCGACGGGCCATTGTTGTTCGAGCTGACCGCGCAGCGCGTGACGGGCCCGAGCCTGTCGTTGCGAGAAGTCCATGCCACGCTGGACGGCACGCGACGCGCCCACCGCTTCCGCGCCGATGCCGACGGCAACGTGCGCAACCAGCCGTTCAAGTTCGCGCTGGCGGGCGCCGGTGCACTGACACCCGGCAAGGATGGCGACGGGTGGGACGGCACGATCTCCACGCTGTCGGCGCAGGGGGCACCCAACCTGCAACTGACGGCGCCGGTGCGCCTGTCGGTGGCGCCGGGCCGCCTGATGGTGGGCCGCGCAGACCTGACGCTGGACCAGACGCCCATCCACATCGAGCGTGTCGAATCGACCCAGGGCCACGTGCGCAGCGCCGGCCGCGTCGACGGCTTGCAGATCGCGCGCGTGCTGGAACTGGTGCGCACGTGGACGGGCCAGGCACCGCCGGTACGTACGGATCTCGTCGTCGACGGCCAATGGGATCTGGACCTCGGCAGCACGGCCACGGGCACGGCGCGCATCGCCCGCCGCAGCGGCGATCTGTCGATCAATGCTGGCCGCGGTTTCACACCGTTGGGCTTGACCGAAGCGACTGTGGAAGCGCGCGGCGAAGGCATGCGCCTCGGGCTGCGCGGGAACGTGCAGTCAACGCGCGTCGGCAACCTTTACCTCGACGCAGGTGTCGGGCTCGTGCGAGCCCCCGGCCCAGGCGCCTTGGCGCTCATGGCGCCCACGTCGCCGCTCTCCGGCGGTCTGACGATCAGCTTGCCGCACCTCAAGGGCATCGGTGATCTGCTTGGGCCGGATGTCGCAACGGACGGGCAGCTCGCGGCCAGCCTGACGTTTGCCGGAACGGTGGGCGAACCCAAGGTGAGCGGCTTCCTGACCGGCCAGGACGTTGACGTGGCGCTGTACGACCAGGGCATCCGCCTGACCAAGGGCGTGGTGCGCGTGGCCCTCGACCAGAACGTGGTTGACCTCCAAGAGGTGGTGTTCCACGGCGGCGACGGCACCGTGCGGGCGCAGGGCCGCGTGCAGCTCGGCCAGGCGAACCCGAACCTCGCCGGCTCCATCGTTGCCGACAAGCTGCAGCTCTTTGCCGACCCCGACCGCACGCTGGTGCTCTCGGGCCAGGCGCGAATCGCTAACGACAACGACCGGGTGGCCATCACCGGCAAGTTCAAGGTCGACCGGGGCCTGTTCGATTTGCCCAAGGACGGCGCGCCCTCGCTGGGTGACGACGTGGTCATCGTTCGTCGCGCCGATGCGGCCCGCAACCAGGCCGAGCGCGGCGTCAAACGCGAAGAGAAGCCGGCCGGCCGCTTCAGCCCGGTGGTCGATGTCGATGTCGATTTTGGCGACAACTTCCGCTTCAAGGGTGCGGGTGCAGACCTGTCACTCGGCGGGCAGATGCATGTGCACAGCGAACCGCTCGTGCCCCTGCGCGGTACCGGCACGATCTACGTGCGCCAGGGCAGCACGTACGAAGCGTTCGGCCGCAAGCTGGCCATCGAGCAGGGCGTACTGAACTTCGTCGGGCCGATCAACAATCCGTCGCTCAACATCACCGCCATGCGGCGCAACCAGGAAGTCGAAGCCGGCGTGCAGGTGACCGGCACGGTGCGCCAGCCACGCGTCAAGCTCGTCTCCGAGCCCAACGTGCCCGATGAAGACAAGCTCTCCTGGCTGATGTTCGGTTACAGCGCATCGAACGCTGGCCTGGGCCAGCAGCAGGCGATGTCCGGCGCGGCGCTGGGCCTGCTGGGCAACGTGGCCGGCAAGAACGTGGCACGGCGCTTCGGGCTCGATGAGTTCTCGATTGGGCCGTCCACCGCCGGTCTGACCGATCCGCAGGTGGTGAGCCTGGGCAAGGCGATCTCGGAGCGGATCACCGTCGGCTATGAGCAGAGCCTGTCGACGGCCGATTCCATCGTCAAACTGACGTGGCAGTTCTCGCGGCGGTGGTCGGTGGTGGCACGCGGCGGCACGATCAATGGCGCGTCGGTCCTGTTCAACAAGCGTTGGTAATCGGGTAAGCCGGCTGCCAGAATGGCGACGGGTCTATGTTTCGAACGAGGGGTTCCATGCTGCATCGTCGTCAACGCGCACAAGTGGGAGTCACCATGGGCATTCTGGCTTCATTGCTGGGGTTGTTCGGCTGTGATCAGCAGAAGGTCGACCAGGCTCTGGATCGCGCAGGCGATGCGGCCAAGCGGGCGTGGCAATCGGCCAAGCCGGACAACCTGTTGTTCAAAGGCATCGTGGCCGGGCAATCCACCGAGGACGATGTCAGGGCCACCGCCGGTCAGCCCGAGATGATCTGGGAGAGCGAAGGTGGCACGCGGCAGCTGGAGTATCCGCGCGGGCCGGAAGGGACTTCAACCTGGATTGTGACGATCGGGCCTGATGGGCACGTGCAGAAGATTGAGCAGGCGCTGACTGCCGAGAACTTTGGGCGTGTGCAGGTGGGGCAGACCCAGGACGACATCCGCCGGATGCTGGGCAAGCCGGGGAAGGTTGAGGTGTTTAAGTTGAAGCAGGAAGAGGTTTGGGGGTATCGGTGGATGGAAAGCCCGACCCAGCGGGCTTTCTTTAACGTGCACTTTGGGCCCGATGGACGGGTTACGACGACGTCGCGTAGTGACGATCGGTTGAATGGGGCTTAGATGGTTCTTGTTATTGGGGCTTGTGGTTTGGGGTTTTTGGGTGGTCCAACCCTTGTTTCAGCCCCGCTGGGGGCGAAAGGGGAGTGGACCACTAAAAGCCATTCACAAAACAAGCATTACCGCACGCGCATCCCCGGCACCGCCCCAGAGTGCGGTTCAAGAATGTAAAGCCCCGGCTGAGCCTTCTCATCAGCAGCGGAAGCCGCCAGCACCATCCCCTCCGACATCCCAAACTTCATCTTCCGCGGCGCCAGGTTCGCCACCATCACGGTCAGCTTGCCGACCAGGTCTTCCGGCGCATACGCGGACTGGATGCCCGAAAACACATTCCGCGTCTGTCCTTCACCCACATCCAGCGTGAGCTGCAGCAGCTTGTTCGATCCTTCCACACGCTGGCACGCGACGATCTTGGCGACACGCAAGTCGATCTTGGCGAAATCGTCGATGGCGATGGTTTCGGCCATCGGCTCGATGGCGGCAGCACCGTTGGCGACCGTAGCCGGTGCATCGGCGGTGGCCTGCAGCGACTGACGATTTGCCTCCACCAGCGCATCCACCTGCTTCTTGTCCACGCGCGTCATCAGGTGCGAGTACGGCTGGATCGGCTTGGCCGACGACAGTTGCGAATCGATCGCGCGCCACGTCAGCGGCTCAACATTGAGGAACGCCTCAATGCGCTCGACTGTGGTCGGCAGAACCGGCTTGAGGTACACGGCCAGCAGGCGGAACGCTTCCAGCGCGACCGAGCACGCGGCGTGCAGCTTTTCGCGGTTGGCTTCGTCCTTGGCGAGGTCCCACGGCTTTTCGGTGTCGACGAACGCGTTGACGGCGTCGGCCAGTTCCATCACCGCACGCAGCGCCTTGCTGTACTCGCGCTTTTCGTACAGATCGGCGATTTGCGGGGCGGCTTCGCGCAGTTGCAACATCAGCGGGTGGCCCAGCGCGGCATCGCTCACACGGCCTTCGAAGCGCTTGACCAGGAAGCCCGCCGAGCGGCTGGCGATGTTGACGAACTTGCCCACCAGATCACTGTTCACACGGGCGATGAAGTCGTCCAGGTTCAGGTCCAGGTCTTCCATAGTCGCGTTCAGCTTGGCCGCGAAGTAATAGCGCAGCCATTCCGGGTTCAGGCCGGTGTCGATGTAGCTCTGCGCGGTGATGAACGTGCCGCGCGACTTGCTCATCTTGGCGCCGTCCACGGTCAGGAAGCCGTGGGCGAACACGTTGGTCGGCGTGCGGTGGCCAGAGAACTTCAGCATGGCCGGCCAGAACAGCGTGTGGAAATACAGGATGTCCTTGCCGATGAAGTGGTACTGCTCGGTCGTCGAGTGCTCGGCGATCCAGGAGTCGAAATCAAGGCCGCGCTTGGCGCACAGGTTCTTGAAGCTGGCGTAGTAGCCGACCGGCGCATCCAGCCACACATAGAAGTACTTGCCCGGCGCGCCCGGAATCTCGAAACCGAAGTACGGCGCATCACGCGAGATGTCCCAGTCCGACAGCTTGGCCTCGCCTTCGTCGCCGAGCCATTCGCGCATCTTGTTGGTGGCTTCGGGCTGGGCCAGGTCGGCCACCCATTCGCGCAGGAAATTTTCGCAGCGCGGGTCGGACAGCTTGAAGAAGTAATGCTCCGATGACTTGCGCACCGGTGTCGCGCCCGACACCACGGAATACGGATTCTTCAGATCGGTCGGCTGATACGTCGCGCCGCAGACTTCGCACGAATCGCCGTACTGGTCTTTTGCGCCGCACTTCGGGCATTCGCCCTTGATGAAGCGGTCCGGCAGGAACATCTCCTTGACCGGGTCGTAGAACTGCTCGACTTCGCGCACGTCAATCAGGCCGGCTTCCTTGAGCTTGAGGTAGACGCTCTGGCACAGTTCCTTGTTTTCGTCGGAGTCGGTGCTGTAGTAGTTGTCGAACGAGACGAGGAAGTTGTCGAAGTCGCGCTTGTGCTCAGTCCAGACGCGTTCGATCAGTTGGCGCGGGGTCAGGCCTTCCTTCTCGGCGCGCAGCATGACGGGCGTGCCGTGCGTGTCGTCGGCACCCACGTAGTAGGTCTCATGCCCGCGCATGCGCTGGAAGCGCACCCAGATATCGGTCTGGATGTACTCGACCAGGTGGCCGATGTGAATCGGCCCATTGGCATAGGGCAGGGCGGAAGTGACGAGGATGCGACGTTCGGACATGGGCAGGCCAGAAGAGTGCGGGCGGGCCGCGAACAGAGCGCGGCGCGCGGGAAAACGCGTATTTTAGCGCGCCCGGCGGCGTCGAGCCGGGGAGCGAGGAATCTGCGGAGTGGCGGATGTGATCGTGGGGCTTGGTCCATGCGTCACGATGCCGCGCATGGTGTGACCCAAAAAAAAGCGCCGGTCAGAGCCGGCGCAGCTTTCCACAACGGAAAAGGAGGAGAAATCAGGTACCGCCCGGGAGGTCAGCCACGCATCGCGAGCCAGCAACGTGTGGCAAGCGGCACCTGTTTTCTATGACAGGGTTACCCCTGAATTGGTTTCAAATAAATTTCGACGCGGCGATTCTGGGCGCGGCCGGCCTCGGTGGCATTGTCGGCAACAGGCTGGTTCTGGCCACGGCCTTCGGAGGAGAGGCGGTTGCGGGCCACACCACGGTCAGTCAGGTAGCTCGCCACGCTCTGCGCACGCTTTTGCGACAGGGTCATGTTGTAGTTCGGGTTGCCGGTGCTGTCCGTGTGGCCAACCACGTTGGCGGCCAGTTCCGGATGTTGCGTGAGCGTTTGTGCCACGCTATCCAGCGGGCCGCGGAACGACGGCTTGATCACCGCGCTGTCGGTGTCGAACGAGACCTGGCTCGGAATGTTCAGCTTGAGCGAGCCATCGGGCTGCTCCGAAATTTGCGTGCCCGTTCCAGCCGTATCGCCAGCCAGCTTGGACTTGATGGCGCCCCAGTTGTAGCCGACGGCTGCACCGGTTGCCGCGCCCAGCGCACCGCCAATGGCGGCACCCTTGCCGTTGCCGACCAACGCGCCGATGCCAGCGCCCACAGCGGCGCCCACGCCGGTGCCCATGGCGGTCTGGTTCTGCTGCTCGGTAGCGCAGCCGGCGGCCAGCAGCGCGATGAGCGAGACGGAAATAAGCTTGGCTTTCATGAATTCTCCTACGAGTAACGGGATCGGTTCTTGTGGGTTTGCCGATATCCGGCGCATCTGAGGGATATTGGGGAGGAATCGGACGAACGACGCGCCGGCAAAATACAATAGCAAAAACAGTACGTAGAGTGGTCAGGGCGTCGCAAAGTTCATGCCGCGTCACCGTTGGCCCGTCCCCCATTTGCATTAGATTTGTGGAGCACATGTTGAGCGTAACCATCGAACAGATCACCGAAGCCTTGCGCGGCGTGGTGGATCCCAATACCGGGCGCGACCTCGTGTCGTCCAAATCGGCGCGCAACATCCGGGTTGATGGCGGCGATGTGTCGCTCGACGTGGAACTCGGTTACCCGGCCAAGAGCCAGTTCGAACCGATCCGCAAGCTGGTGATCGGGGCGCTGCGGCAGGTGGAAGGTGTCGAAAATGTGAGCGTGCAGGTCTCGATGAAGATCGTCGCGCACGCGGTGCAGCGCGGCGTGCACCTGATGCCGAATGTGAAGAACATCATCGCCGTGGCGTCGGGCAAGGGCGGGGTGGGTAAGTCGACCACGGCCGTGAACCTGGCGCTGGCACTGGCTGCGGAAGGCGCCAACGTCGGCATTCTGGACGCCGACATCTACGGCCCGAGCCAGCCGATGATGCTGGGCATCCAGGGGCAGCCGGAGTCGGCCGACGGTAAGACGATGGAGCCGATGGAGGGCCACGGCCTGCAGGCCAACTCGATCGGTTTCCTGATCGAGCAGGACAACCCGATGGTCTGGCGCGGCCCGATGGTGACCTCGGCGCTCGAACAACTGCTCAAGCAGACCAACTGGCGCGACCTGGATTACCTCATTGTTGACATGCCGCCGGGCACGGGCGATATCCAGCTCACGTTGTCGCAGAAGGTGCCTGTGACGGGCGCGGTCATCGTCACTACGCCGCAGGACATCGCGCTGCTCGACGCCAAGAAGGGCCTGAAGATGTTCGAGAAGGTGGGGATTCCCATCATCGGCGTGGTCGAGAACATGGCGGTCTACTGCTGCCCAAACTGCGGCCATACCGAGCACATTTTCGGCGCCGGCGGCGGCGAGAAAATGTGCGAACAGTACGGCGTGCCGTTCCTGGGCAGCCTGCCGCTGAATCTGTCCATTCGCGAGCAGGCTGATTCGGGCCGTCCGACCGTGGTGGCCGACCCCGACGGCGCGATTGCCGGTGTCTACAAGCAGATCGCCCGTCGCGTCGCCATTGCCGTGGCCGAGAAGGCGAAGGACATGACGAGCAAGTTCCCGTCGATCGTCGTGCAGAACACCTGAGCGCAAACCATGGACACCACCGAGCCGTTGCCCAGCGACCGTCAAGCGGAGCGCCCGTCTGTGAGGGTGGCGGTGGTGCTGTGCCGCCGTCCGACGGCCAACCGCTGGCAGCCGTTCCAGTGGCGGCTGGAGGCTGTCGTGCCCGATCTGGGCGAATACGGTACCGCGCCGCGCTGCCTGGATCGCGCAGACGATGAGAAGGGCGACGAGCGCTGGCTCACGCCCGGCTTCTCCGTCACGCTGTTTCGCGACGAGGCCGAGGGCTACTACCTGAACGTGACCTCCGCCGCGCCGTGCTGGTTTGTGCTGTGGCGCCTGGGCGAGTCGGGCACGACGGACGAGGGCCGGGCGATTCCGCATACGGTTTCGCTGAGCTACAACGAGGCGGGCCGCTGGCTCGACGGCGGTGAGACGGTCGAAAACGTGCCGCTGGACGCTGCCGCGCTCGAGTGGCTGCAGGCGTACGTGGCCGAAAACTACCGGCCCGAGCCGAAGAAGCGGCGCCGGCCGGAGTCGTTCCTGCCGCCGGAAGACCGCGCGAAGTTCTGAGCTGAGCTGCCGTGAGCAACGAAACGTTCCTCTCGCGCTGGTCACGTCGCAAGGCCGCCGAGCGGCGGGGCGAGCCCGAGGCCGAGCACGAACCGGAAGCGGCCTCGCCCGCCGAGCCGGTGCCCGTCGTGGCGCCCGAAGCTTCGGCGGCCGAGCCCGCGCCCGAGGTGCCACCCCCGCTGACGCTGGAAGACGCCGCCAAGCTGACGCCATCCGATGATTTCGCGCCCTTCGTTGCGCACGGGGTGGACGAAGCCGTCAAGCGCGCCGCGCTCAAGAAGCTCTTTGCCGATCCGCACTTCAATGTGATGGACGGGCTCGATACCTACATCGACGACTATTCGCAGCCCGACCCGATTCCGCCCGAGATGTTGCGCGAGCTGCGCCACACGGTGGAATTGCGGTTGTTCGAGCCGCTGGACGAGGATGTGGCGAAAAGCGTGGGTTTCGAACCACCCGATGCCGAGGCTGCGCCCACGGTGACAGGCGAGACGCCGCCTGAACCTGCCGACGCCGAGCAGCCCGTCGTTGACGACCCTGTTCAGGCAAGCCCGCATGGCGGCGCTAAGCCGCCGTCCGTAGAATAAAAAGGAAGACCGCGCGGCAAAGACCGTGCGGCCATGTCCCCACAGCCCGCGCCATGCGCGCGGGCGCTCACGCACACATCCATGCCGACGCTGCTCTGCAGTTGCAATCACACCATGCCGCTCGATGCCGATGCGGTGGGCGACGCCCTGCGCGGGTCCGACGCCGCCATCGACGCGCCCGGCAAGACGCACCACCTGCTGTGCCGCCGCGAGATCGGCGCGTTCACGCAGGCGCTGGATGGCACGGAAGACGTCATCGTCGCCTGCACGCAGGAAAAGACGCTGTTTGCAGAAGTGGCTGCGCAGCACGAGGGCGTAACCGCACCGATCCATTTCGTCAACGTGCGCGAGACGGGCGGGTGGTCGGCGGGGGCCAGGCGCGATGCGCGCGGTTTCCGTGCCAAGACGGCGGCGCTGCTGGCCGTCGCAGGGTTGCCGGCGCCGGACCCGGTGCCGGTGGTCGACTACCGCAGCGACGGCAACGTGCTCATCGTCGGTCCTGCCGAGCGTGTGGTGCCGTGGGCGGAACGCCTGGTCACCCAACTGAGCGTGACGATGCTCGTCACCGGACGCGACCCCACAAACGGTCTGCTCGTACCGCCGATGGAGCGCCGCTGGCCCGTCCACGCGGGCGAGCTGGTGCAGGTGCAAGGCTGGCTTGGCGCGTTCGAGGTGCAGTGGCGCAACCGCAATCCGATCGACCTGGACCGCTGCACGCGCTGCAACGCCTGCATCGATGTCTGCCCGGAAGGCGCCATCGACGCGCTCTACCAGATCGATCTGGATGCCTGCCATGACCATCGCGCGTGCGTAAAGGCCTGCGGCGACGCGATGGCCATCGATTTCAGCCGTGTGGATGCGCCGCAGACGCTATCGGGCCAATTCGACCTGATCTTCGATTTGAACGACGCGCCGGCGTTTGCCCAGCACCAGCCGCCGCAGGGCTACTTTCACGCGGGCGCAGACGCGGGCCGCCAGCTGACGGCATCGCTGGCACTGCTGCAAATGGTGGGCGAGTTCGAGAAGCCCAAGTTTTTCCAATACAAGGAGTCCATCTGCGCGCACGGGCGTAACGGCCAAGTCGGCTGCGACGCCTGCGTGCAGGTGTGCTCGGCCTCGGCGATCGCGTCGCAATGGAAGGGTGGCCGCGGCAGCGTGCACGTCACACCCAATCTGTGCGTGGGCTGCGGCGCGTGTACGACCGCGTGCCCGACCGGTGCCATCAGCTATGCCTATCCGAGCGCGCCGTACCAGGGGCGCAAGCTCAAGACGCTGCTGAGCACGTATGCATCGGCGGGTGGGCGTGATGCCGTGGTTCTGCTGCATAACGGTGAGCGCGGCCGTACCCTGATCGAGCAACTGGGCCGTGCTGCGCGCATCGGCAAGGCACAGGGCGTGCCGGTGAATGTGCTCCCGGTCGAGGTCTTCCATGCGGCATCGACGGGATTGGACCTGTGGCTTGCTGCATTGGCTTACGGCGCCGCGCGTATCGCCATCCTGCTGACGGAAGACGACGCACCGCAGTACCGCACGATGCTCGCCGAGCAGGTTGCCGTGGCACAGGCCGTGCTGCACGGGTTGGGCGAACCGGCGGATGGGTTGGGCGTGGTGCTGATCGACGTGGCGGATGCGGCTGCGCTTGACGCACGCTTGAGCCACGCCGACGTGTCTGGCCCGCTGCGCGGTTTTCGCCGTGACATGCCGGCCGCGACCTTCGCGGTGGCCGCTGCCAAGCGCGAGACGCTGGACTTCGCGCTCGAGCATCTTGCGCGCCACGCCAAGGCCACCGAGGCGATCATCCCGCTGCCGGCCGGCGCACCGTTTGGCGCCATCACCGTGAACCGCGAAAGCTGCACGCTGTGCATGGCGTGCGTGGGCGCGTGCCCGTCGCAGGCGCTGCGCGATCAGGCCGAGCGCCCCGTGCTGGCCATGATCGAGCGCAACTGTGTCCAATGCGGCTTGTGCGAAACCACATGCCCTGAAAGCGCCATCGCCCTCGCGCCGCGTCTGAACCTGTCGGCGCAAGCTCGCCAATCGGTCACGCTCAACGAGGCGCAGCCGTTCCACTGCATCCGCTGCAACAAGCCGTTCGGCACCGCGCAGATGGTCGCGACGATGCTCGCCAAGCTCGGCGCGCATCCGGCGTTTTCCGGCGCCGCCGCCGAGCGCCTCAAGATGTGCAGCGACTGCCGCGTGATCGACATGATGCAGCACGGCGAACGCCCGGGCGCCACGCACTGAAGACCGCGCATTGAAGACCGATTCCTGATCCCATGACCGACGCCCAGCCCCTGCAGTTCCAGCCCGCCGCCACGCCTGCCGACAGCGCCGAGGATCTCGCCCGTGCCGACCTGTACGGCCTGCTCGCCACGCTGTTCTTCCACGCGGCGGACGCCGATTTGCTGCAGCGCATTGCCGCCGCGCCGCTGGACCCGGTGGGCGACGACGATATCGCCCCCGCCGATGCCGAAGCCGCCGCCAGCAGTGCACTTACCCAGGCCTGGCGAAAGCTTGTTGCCCGCGCCGGCCAGACCACCGCCGAGCAGGCCGACGACGAATACACCGAGCTGTTTATCGGCGTCGGCAAGCCCGAAGTGTTCTTGTACGGCTCGTATTACCAAGCCGGTTTCATGAACGAAAAGCCGCTCGTGGTGCTGCGCGACGACCTGCGTCGCTTCGGCTTGGAGCGCGCCGAGGGCATCACGGAAACCGAAGACCACCTCGCGACGCTGTGCGAAGTCATGCGCTACCTGATCGCCGGGGATGATCCGGCGGCGGGCCGCATCGAAGAGCAGCGTGCTTTTTTCCAGCGCCATTTGGCACCCTGGGTCGATACGGCTTGTGATGCTGTATTGCAGCATCCGCGCGCCGCGTTTTATGCCGACGTGGCGGGATTGGCAAAAACGTTTTTTGACGTCGAGCGGCTCGCGCTGGAATTGGCCTGACTGCAA
Organism: Ralstonia psammae; assembly: GCF_958405935.1. Classification (NCBI taxonomy): domain Bacteria; kingdom Pseudomonadati; phylum Pseudomonadota; class Betaproteobacteria; order Burkholderiales; family Burkholderiaceae; genus Ralstonia; species Ralstonia psammae. The sequence goes on along the minus strand of NZ_CATZBU010000006.1, from coordinate 141,427 downwards.
TCGTCTGGCTGCCTAGAAATTAAGCGGCAGGCCAAGAGCCACGCCCTGCCAGCATCACGGCGGACCGGTTCAAACCGCACTCATTGAAAAAATTCATCGGTAAATCGTCAGGAAAATCCCTGGGGGAGGGGTTTTCGGCATGGTTTTCCCCTGCGGTTACTCCTAAAATGTGTTCAAAAATTCCTATTACATTCGGTCATCGGTTTGGAAAAGCCGGGGAGCCTTGAAATGCCAGGTCCGAACACCGTCCCTCACGCCCGCCCAGAGGCGGATTCCGCTGAGTCCGCGCCCACCCGCCGACGCTTCCTGATGGGCGCCGCGGTCGCTGCCGCGGCTGCAGGCACCGCAGCCACCGCGACGCGCCTGGGGCAGGCGCCACTCGCTTCTGCCGCGCCGCAGGTCGAACCGGTGGACGACACCGCCACCGGCTATCGGCTGACCGAGCACATCCGCAAGTACTACAAGACGACCTGGATCTGATGCGCCGCACCCGCGCGCCTCGGCAATTTCGCATCCTCCACATCTTCAGGTGACCTCATGCTTCTGACCCGCAAACCGGCGGTACAGGACACCAAAGCCGCCACGGCTCACCGCCAGGGCGTCTCGTCGCTCGCAGGCAGCTTGGCGCGCAGCCTGGCCGGAACACTGCCGACCATGGATCGCCGCACCTTCCTCAAGCGCTCCGGCATTGGCGTGGGGGCAGGGCTGGCCGCCACGCAACTCTCGCTGGTGAAGAAATCGGTGGTGGGGGAGGCCCAGGCCGCCGAAGGCAAGGGGGACATCGTCGTCCGCCGCACGGTGTGCTCGCACTGCTCGGTCGGCTGCGCGGTGGACGCCGTCGTGCAGAACGGCGTGTGGGTGCGTCAGGAACCGGTATTCGACTCGCCGATCAACCTGGGCGCGCATTGCGCCAAAGGCGCTGCCCTGCGCGAGCACGGTCATGGCGAATACCGCCTGAAGACGCCAATGAAGCTCGTCGGCGGTCGGTACCAGCGCATCAGCTGGGAACAGGCGCTCAACGAGATCGTCGCCAAGATGAACACGATCCGCCAGGAAACCGGGCCGGATTCGTTCTTCTTCGTGGGTTCGTCCAAGCACAGCAACGAGCAGTCGTACCTGATGCGCAAGTGGGTGTCGTTCTTCGGCACCAACAACTGCGACCACCAGGCGCGTATCTGCCATAGCACCACCGTAGCCGGCGTGGCCAACACCTGGGGCTACGGCGCGATGACGAACTCGTACAACGACATGCAGAACGCCAAGTGCGCGTTGTACATCGGCTCGAACGCGGCCGAGGCGCATCCGGTGTCGATGCTGCATCTGCTGCATGCCAAGGAAACGGGCTGCAAGGTCATCGTGGTCGACCCGCGCTACACCCGTACGGCGGCCAAGTCCGACGAATACGTGCGCATCCGCTCGGGCACCGACATCGCATTCCTGTTTGGCGTGCTGCACCACATCTTCAAAAACGGCTGGGAAGACAAGCAGTACATCCACGACCGCGTCTACGGCATGGACAAGGTGCGCGAGGAAGTGCTCGCCAAGTGGACGCCGGACAAGGTCGAAGAAGTGTGCGGCGTGCCCGAGGCGCAGGTGCACAAGGTCGCCGAGATGATGGCGATGAACCGCCCCAGCACGCTGGTGTGGTGCATGGGCCAGACGCAGCACACCATCGGCAACGCCATCGTGCGCGCGTCGTGCATTGTGCAATTGGCCCTGGGCAACATCGGCAAGTCGGGCGGCGGCGCCAATATCTTCCGTGGCCACGACAACGTGCAGGGCGCGACCGACGTTGGCCCCAACCCCGACTCGTTGCCGGGTTACTACGGCCTGGCCGCCGGCGCGTGGAAGCACTTCGCCAACGTATGGGGTGTGGATTACGACTGGATCAAGAACCGCTTCGTCTCGCAGGTGATGATGGAGAAGTCGGGCACGACGGTTTCGCGCTGGGCCGACGCGGTGCTCGAGAAGAACGACCTCATCGACCAGGACAATAACGTCCGCGCGGTCTTCTACTGGGGCCACGCGCCCAACTCGCAAACGCGCGGGCTGGAGATGAAGCGTGCGCTCGACAAGCTCGACCTGCTGGTGGTGGTCGACCCGTATCCGTCGGCCACGGCGGCCATGGCCAACATGCCCGCCGCCGATGGCACGCCGCCAAATCCGAACCGCGCCGTCTACCTGCTGCCCGCGGCCACGCAGTTCGAAACGTCGGGTTCGTGCACGGCGTCCAACCGTTCGCTCCAATGGCGTGAGAAGGTGATTGAGCCGCTGTTCGAATCGCAGCCGGACCACGTCATCATGCAGGCCTTTGCGGACCGTCTCGGCTTCGGCAAGGAGCTGTCGAAGAACTACAAGATCACGGAATACAAGCGCGCAGGCATGACCTGGCGCGAGCCCGAGATCGAATCGATCCTGCGCGAGATCAACCGCAGCAACTGGACCATCGGTTACACAGGCCAATCGCCGGAACGGCTGAAGGCGCACATGCGCAACATGCACATGTTCGACGTGCGCACGCTGCGCTGCAAGGGTGGAAAGGACGCGGAAACCGGCTACGACCTGACCGGCGATTACTTCGGCCTGCCGTGGCCGTGCTACGGCACGCCGGAACTCAAGCATCCCGGCTCGCCCAACCTGTACGACACCAGCAAGCACGTGATGGATGGCGGCGGTAACTTCCGCGCCAACTTTGGCGTAGAGCGTGACGGCGTCAACCTGCTGGCCGAGGATGGCTCGTTCTCGCTGGGCTCGGAGCTGACCACCGGCTACCCCGAGTTCGACCACGTGTTCCTCAAGAAACTCGGCTGGTGGGACGACCTCACCGACGCCGAGAAGAAAGCCGCCGAAGGCAAGAACTGGAAGACCGATGTGTCCGGCGGCATCCAGCGCGTGGCGATGAAGCACGGCTGCCACCCGTTCGGCAACGCCAAGGCGCGCGCCATCGTGTGGAACTTCCCCGACGGCATCCCGCAGCACCGCGAGCCGCTGTATTCCACGCGGCCCGACATGGTCGCCAAGTACCCCACGCACGACGACAAGAAGGTCTTCTGGCGCCTGCCGACCCTGTACAAGACGGTGCAGCAGCGCAATATCGAGAACAAGGTCTACGAGAAATTCCCGATCATCCTCACCTCCGGCCGCCTGGTGGAGTACGAGGGCGGCGGCGAAGAGACGCGCTCCAACCCGTGGCTTGCCGAGCTGCAGCAAGAGAACTTTGTCGAGATCAACCCCAAGGCTGCATCTGACCGGGGTATCCGCCACAACGACTTCGTCTGGGTCAAGACGCCGACCGGCGCCCAGATCAAGGTGCGCGCGCTGGTGACGGAGCGCGTGGGTGTGGACCACGCCTTCATCCCGTTCCACTTCTCGGGCTGGTGGCAGGGCAAGGACCTGCTCGATTACTACCCGGAAGGCGCCCACCCGATCGTGCGCGGCGAGGCCGTCAACACGGCCACCACCTACGGCTACGACTCGGTGACGATGATGCAGGAAACGAAAACGACGGTCTGCCAGATCGAGCGGTTCGCATAAGGACGGGGAGATCAACATGGCACGCATGAAATTCATCTGTGACAGCGAGCGCTGCATCGAATGCAACGCTTGCGCCACGGCCTGCAAGAACGAACACGAAGTGCCCTGGGGCGTGAACCGCCGGCGCGTGGTTACCATCAACGACGGCATGATCGGCGCGGAGAAGTCCATCTCCGTAGCGTGCATGCATTGCTCCGATGCACCATGCATGGCGGTCTGCCCGGTCGACTGCTTCTACCGCACCGAAGACGGCGTCGTTTTGCACGACAAGGATGTCTGCATCGGCTGCGGCTACTGCTCGTACGCCTGCCCGTTCGGTGCCCCGCAGTTCCCGAGCGAAGGCACGTTTGGCGTGCGCGGCAAGATGGACAAGTGCACGTTCTGCGCGGGCGGCCCCGAGAAGAACGGCAGCGAAGAAGAATTCGAGAAGTACGGCCGCAACCGTCTGGCCGAAGGCAAGCTGCCGCTGTGCGCGGAAATGTGCTCGACGAAGGCGCTGCTCGGGGGCGATGGCGATGTGATTTCCGACATCCTGCGTAACCGGGTCATGAAACGCGGGAAGGGCGCGGAGTTGTTCGGGTGGGGCACGGCTTACGGCGGTGCGCAGGGCAAGGGTGGCCAGGCAGTGCCGGCGACCCCGGCCGCGCCCGCCGCGCCTGCTTCAACGCCGGGAGCGCAATCATGACCCCCCGAGCACGATCGACCAGCCTACTGATTGCCGCAGGCGCCGCACTGCTGCTCGGCGCATGCGGCGAACGCGCGCAAACGGCATTTGCCTCGCACCGCAAGGACGACGCGCCCGCCTACAAGGGGGCGCAAGACGACCCGTTCATGGCCAAGAACTGGACGCCCGGTGACCGCACGAGCTGGACGAACCAGATCCGCGCGCGCGGCCAGTATCAGAACGAGTACAACAAGACGCCATGACGCGCGCAAGCGGAGGTTCGTCCATGGGCACTTCCTGGAAACACCTTGTGATGGCAGTGCTGCTCGGTGGCGCGGCGGCGTGGGCGAGTGCCCAGCAGCCGGCCAGCGCACCGGCGGCGAGCGCCCCGGTCAATCCCGCCGTGCAGCCTGCGCAGCCGTTCTCCAACATCGTCTCGGAGAACGTGTTTGACGTCCAGAAGCGCGATCTCGGCAAAGAGGCGCGGGACCAGGCCGCACGCCGCGCCACGCAACCGGGCAACAATGCGCCCGTCTGGCGCGAGGTGAACTCCGATCAGGCGCATTACGCCAGCATTCCCGGCCTGGAAGCCGGCGTGCTGATCCAGCGCACCGGGCAGAAATGGCGGCTGTTCCGCAATGGCGTGATCACGGTGTGGGGCGGTTGGCTCGTGGTGCTGGTGCCGCTGCTCATCCTCGGTTTCTTCCTGTGGCGCGGCATGATCCGTCTGAAGGAAGCGCCCACCGGCCGCAAGATCGAGCGCTTTACACCCACCGAGCGCTACGTGCACTGGACGATGGCGATCTCCTTCGTCACGCTGGGCGTATCGGGCATCGTCATGCTCTGGGGCAAGCATTTCCTGCTGCCGATCCTCGGCCACCAGTTGTTCGGCTGGCTGACGTACGTGCTGAAAAACCTGCACAACCTGATCGGGCCACTCTTCACGGTCAGCATCATCGTGGCCTTCGTGATGTGGGTGCGGGACAACCTGCCGCGCCGCGGTGATGTGAAATGGCTGCTGAGCCTGGGCGGCATGTTTGCCGGGGAGCATGGCGCCGAAGTGCCGTCGCACCGCTTCAATGCCGGCGAGAAACTCTGGTTCTGGGGCGGGCTCGTCGTGTTCGGGCTGATCCTGTCGGCCTCGGGCTGGACACTCGATCGCATCGTTCCCGGCGTGGACTACTACCGCAGCACGATGCAACTGGCGGAGGTCATTCACGCGATTGCGGCAGTGGGCATGATCTGCATGTCGCTGGGCCATATCTACATGGGCACGATCGGCATGGAAGGCGCTTACCGGGCCATGCGTGACGGCTATGTCGACGAGGCCTGGGCGAAGGAGCACCACGAGCTTTGGTACGACGACGTCAAGGCCGGCAAGATCCCGGCGCAGCGGTCGCAACCGCCTGCGCCGCCCGCGCCGAGCGAGCAGCCTGCCAAGTCATGACGCCATCGACTGCCACCGATTCGAGGAACCTCACCATGTATGCATCCGCACTGACCCGCGCCGCAGGTATGGCACTTGCTGCCGCCATGCTGAGCCTGACAAGCGGACTGGCCGGTGCCAAGCTGCCGGCGCCGACGGAAGAACAGAAAGCACAGGCGGATCTGGCGAAGGCCAAGGCGGCCTGGGGCGACAAGGTAACCGCGTTCCAGACGTGCAAGGCGCAGGACAAGGTCGTGGCGTCCTACCAGGCCGGCGGCAAGGCTGTGCATGCGCAACCGGGCGCGCCTTGCGTTGATCCGGGGGCGTTTGTCGCACCCGTGCCGCCAGCACCAGCACCAGCGCCGGCGGCCAAAGGGTGAACCGTTGTTGCCAATGTTGCGTGTTCATCATCCGGCAGTACAATCGTCCGCTCCCCGAGTGAACCCTGACTGGAGGTGACACATGAAGCAACTCGTGATTGCACTCGCCGCGATCGGCCTGATGGCCGGCTGCGCATCGAACTCAGCGTCGACGGCCAAGGCGGCGAATGCCGGTGACGGTGCCATGACGGCTTCGGCTGTGCTGGCACCCAAGAGCGGCAGCACCGTGCAAGGCAGCGTGAAGCTCGCGCAGCAAGGCGACAATCGGGTTGCCGTCGCCGTGGATATTTCCGGCCTGCCGGCCAACGGCATGTTCGGTTTCCACGTGCATGAGAAGGGCGATTGCTCGTCGCCGGACGGCAATAGCGCCGGCGGCCACTTCAATCCGACCGGCCAGCAGCACGGTGATCCGCGTCATGGCACGCACCACGCCGGCGACATTCCGATGCTGCAATCCGATGCCAACGGCAAGTCCGTCGGCTCGATCGTTCTTTCTGGCGTGACGCTGTCGCCCGGGCCCACCAGCCTGGTCGGCCACGCGCTGATCGTCCACGCAGGAAAGGACGACTACATGACCCAGCCCACCGGCAATTCCGGCGGGCGCATCGCCTGCGGCGTGATCGTGGCGAACTGATCGCCCGCACGCGGTACCTGCTCCCGGGCGGGTACCAGCCGCACCATGCGCACGCCTGCCGTGCGCATTTTTATTTGAACGAAGATATTGATGCCGCTGCGCCCCGAACTGACCAACGCTTCCGTTCCACTGCTCGACGAGGTTGAAGTGCTCGACGAGCTGGGCCGCGCCCGCAACGTCTACATTCCCGGGGAGCGTCCGCTCACGGTCTACCTCGACAAGCGCGAACTCGTCACGCTGATGACGCTGGGCGGCGCGCCCGAAGCGCTCGTGCTTGGCTATCTGCGTAACCAGCGCCTGATCAGCAGCATCGAAGACATCGCCTCGATCCAGGTCGACTGGGAAACCGAATCCGCTGCCGTTACCACGCGCGCCGGCATTGCCAACCTGGACGAGAAGACCGCCCGCCGCACCGTGACCACCGGCTGCGGGCAAGGCACTGTGTTTGGCTCGCTGATGGACGAGATCGACGCCATCCATCTCCCGCCCGCCGCGCGCATGACGCAGACCACGCTGTACCGCGTGGTCGACACCATCCGCCTGCAGCAGTCGATCTACAAGCAAGCGGGCTCGGTGCATGGCTGCGCGCTGTTCGATGCGCATGGCGAACTGCTGCACTTCATCGAAGACGTGGGCCGCCACAATGCCGTGGATGCCATCGCCGGCCGCATGTGGCTGGACGGTATGGATGGCGGCGACAAGATCTTCTACACCACCGGCCGCCTGACCTCCGAGATGGTCATCAAGGGCGCGCAGATGGGCATACCGTTCCTGCTATCGCGCTCGGGCGTCACGCAGATGGGCCACCAGATGGCGCAGCGGGTCAATCTGACCCTGTTTGCGCGGTGCACTGGGCGGCACTTTTTGCTCTACACGGGGCGTGACCGTTTTGTGGCCGAACCGGAGGTGGCCGGCATGGTCGGGCCACGGGGGGACCTGCCCCAGCCGGCGGAATCCGGTCGCTGATTTGACCCAGTAGGCGCGATAAGGCCAGCGCAAGCCATCGCCCGCCACGGGGTTTTCCGTCACAGGTTTGGGAGTACAATCCGCGTTCCAAACCGGCCCCAGGCGCGGGCCCGGCCGCTGGCGTGACCAAATGGGGACAGTTTTCGCACCGCGAAGCCTGCCCCCATTTGTTCATCCAAGGCATCCCATGAGCATCAAATCCGACAAATGGATCCGCCGCATGGCCGAGCAGCACGGCATGATCGAGCCGTTCGAGCCCGGTCAAGTGCGCGAGTCCGAAGGGCGCCGCATCGTTTCCTACGGCACGTCGAGCTACGGCTACGACATCCGCTGCGCCGACGAATTCAAGATCTTCACCAACATCAACAGCACCATTGTCGATCCGAAGAACTTCGACGAGAAGTCGTTTGTCGACTTCAAGGGCGATGTGTGCATCATCCCGCCGAACTCGTTCGCGCTGGCCCGCACGATGGAGTACTTCCGCATCCCCCGCACGGTGCTGACCGTGTGTCTGGGCAAGAGCACGTACGCGCGCTGCGGGATCATCGTGAACGTCACGCCGTTCGAGCCCGAGTGGGAAGGCTACGTGACGCTGGAGTTCTCGAACACCACGCCGCTGCCCGCCAAGATCTACGCTGGAGAGGGCTGCGCGCAGGTGCTGTTCTTTGAAAGCGATGAAGAATGCGAAACCTCGTACAAGGATCGTGGTGGCAAGTACCAAGGCCAGCACGGTGTGACGCTGCCCAAGACTTAGTTTGACTCTCCGTTTCCGACCTACGGAGCGGTGCCTTTAGCTTCATCCATAAGGAACCACGATGAAATTCCGCTTTCCCGTCATCATCATTGACGAGGACTTCCGCTCCGAGAACATCTCCGGGTCGGGCATTCGCGCGCTGGCCCAGGCCATTGAACAGGAAGGCATGGAGGTCACGGGCCTGACCAGCTATGGCGACCTGACCTCGTTCGCGCAGCAGTCGAGCCGTGCGTCCACTTTCATCGTCTCGATTGACGACGATGAATTCATCAACCCGGACAACGACAAGCCCGAACCGGAAGCGGTTGAAAACCTGCGCGCCTTCGTGGCCGAAGTGCGTCGCCGCAACGCTGACATTCCCATCTTCCTGTACGGCGAAACGCGCACCTCACGCCACCTGCCGAACGACGTGCTGCGCGAGCTGCACGGCTTCATCCACATGTTCGAGGACACGCCGGAGTTCGTGGCCCGACACATCATCCGGGAAGCGCGTAACTACCTGGATTCGCTGCCGCCGCCGTTCTTCAAGGCGCTGATCGACTACGCGCAGGACAGCTCGTATTCGTGGCATTGCCCGGGGCACTCGGGTGGCGTGGCGTTCCTGAAGAGCCCGGTGGGACAAGTGTTCCACCAGTTCTTCGGCGAGAACATGCTGCGCGCCGACGTCTGCAACGCCGTGGAAGAACTGGGCCAGCTGCTTGATCACACCGGTCCGGTGGCCGCGTCCGAGCGCAACGCCGCGCGCATCTTCGGCTCGGATCACATGTTCTTCGTGACCAACGGTACGTCGACGTCGAACAAGATGGTGTGGCACGCCAACGTTGCGCCGGGCGACATCGTGGTGGTGGACCGCAACTGCCACAAGTCGAATCTGCACGCGATCATGATGACGGGTGCGATTCCCGTGTTCCTGATGCCGACGCGCAACCACTTCGGCATCATCGGCCCGATTCCGAAGAGCGAATTCGAGCCGGAAACGATTGCCCGGAAGATCGCCGACCACCCGTTTGCCAGCAAAGCCAAGAACAAGAAGCCGCGCATCCTGACCATCACGCAGGGTACGTACGATGGCGTGCTGTACAACGCCGAGATGATCAAGAACATGCTGTCGACCGAAATCGACACGCTGCACTTTGACGAAGCGTGGTTGCCGCACGCATCGTTCCACCCGTTCTACGAGAACATGCACGCGATCGGCCACGGCCGTCCGCGCAGCAAGGATGCGCTGGTCTACGCCACGCAGAGCACGCACAAGCTGCTGGCCGGCTTGTCGCAGGCGTCGCAGATCCTCGTGCAGGATTCGGAGACGCGCAAGCTCGATACGTATCGCTTCAACGAGGCGTATCTGATGCACACATCGACGAGCCCGCAGTACTCGATCATTGCCTCGTGCGACGTCGCCGCGGCGATGATGGAAGCGCCCGGCGGCACCGCGCTGGTGGAAGAGAGCATTGCCGAAGCACTGGACTTCCGCCGCGCGATGCGCAAGGTCGAACACGAATACCTGGGCACGAATAGCGGCAACGGCCGTGGCGACGACTGGTGGTTCAAGGTCTGGGGCCCGAACGACCTGTCGGACGAAGGCATCGAAGAGCGCGAAGCGTGGATGCTCAAGGCCAACGAGCGTTGGCACGGCTTCGGCAATCTGGCTGAAGACTTCAACCTGCTCGACCCGATCAAGGCCACCATCATCACACCGGGCCTGGACGTGGACGGCAAGTTCAGCGATTCCGGCATCCCGGCCGCCATCGTCACGCGCTACCTGGCCGAGCACGGCATTATCGTCGAGAAGACGGGTCTGTACTCGTTCTTCATCATGTTCACGATCGGCATTACCAAGGGCCGATGGAATTCGCTGGTGACGGAACTGCAGCAGTTCAAGGACGATTACGACAACAACCAGCCGTTGTGGCGCGTGTTGCCGGAATTCGTGCGCCAGTATCCGCAGTACGAGCGCATCGGCCTGCGTGAGCTGTGCGACAGCATCCACAGCGTCTATCAGGCCAACGATGTGGCCCGTGTGACGACAGAGATGTACCTGTCGAACATGGAGCCGGCGATGATCCCGTCGGACGCCTGGGCCAAGATGGCCCACCGCGAGACCGAACGTGTCGCGATCGACGACCTGGAAGGCCGCATCACCGGCATCCTGTTGACGCCGTATCCGCCGGGCATTCCGCTGCTGATTCCGGGCGAGCGCTTCAACAAGACGATCGTGCAGTACCTGCAGTTCGCACGCGAGTTCAACAAGTTGTTCCCGGGCTTCGAGACGGACATCCACGGGCTGGTCGAGGAAGAGGTCGATGGCAAGATGGGGTACTTCGTCGACTGCGTCCGATAGGACGCCGTAAAGCGACTGCGCGTCTCAATCTTGGCCCTGCGATGCTCGCCGTACCTACGGTTGGGCTTCTTGACCCAACCTTGAGCCGCTCGCTGCGCTGTTCGGCGCCGTCCCAAGCTGCAGAGAGCAAATAAAAAAACGCCGCGCAATCATTGCGCGGCGTTTTTGTTTGGATCGTACGGCAGATTATTCGGTGAGCGCAGCGCGTGCAAACGCAATGGCTTGCTTCACTTGCTCCGGCGCTGTTCCGCCGATGTGGTTGCGAGAAGCGACTGAGCCTTCCAGTGTCAGCACAGCGTGCACATCGTCGCCGATCAGGTCGGACTTGTCGCCCAGGCCGCAGATGTCACGCAGTTGTGCGACGGACAGATCTGCCAAGTCGCAGCGCAGGTCGTCGCAGGCGCGCACGGCGTGAGCCACGGCTTCGTGTGCATCGCGGAAGGGCAGGCCGCGCTTGACGAGGTAGTCGGCCAGGTCGGTGGCGGTGGCGTAGCCCTGCAGCGCAGCGGCACGCATGGCGTCGGCCTTGACGGTGATGCCCGGCACCATGTCGGCAAAGATGCGCAGCGTGTCGACCACCGTATCCACCGTGTCGAACAGCGGTTCCTTGTCTTCCTGGTTGTCCTTGTTGTACGCGAGCGGCTGGCCCTTCATCAACGTGAGCAGGCCGATCAGATGGCCGTTGACGCGGCCGGTTTTGCCACGCGCCAGTTCCGGTACGTCCGGGTTTTTCTTCTGCGGCATGATCGAGCTGCCGGTGCAGAAGCGGTCGGCAATGTCGATAAAGCCCACACGCGGGCTCATCCACAGCACCAGCTCTTCAGAGAAGCGCGAGACGTGCGTCATGATGAGCGCGGCGGCGGCGCAGAATTCGATGGCGAAGTCGCGGTCGGACACGGCATCCAGCGAGTTGCGGCAGACGCCGTCAAAGCCGAGTTGCTGCGCGACGAATTCGCGGTCGATCGGGTAGCTCGTGCCGGCCAGTGCGGCGGCGCCCAGCGGCAGGCGGTTCACGCGGCGGCGGGCGTCGAGCATGCGCTCCGTGTCGCGCGTAAACATCTCGACGTAGGCCAGCAGGTGGTGCCCGAACACCACCGGTTGCGCGACCTGCAGGTGCGTGAAGCCCGGGACGATGGTGTTGGTGTGCTGCTCGGCCAAGTCCAGCAGAGCGCTGCGCAGGGCTTTGAGCAGTCCGACGATGTTGTCGATCTCGCTGCGCAGCCACAGGCGGATGTCGGTGGCGACCTGGTCGTTGCGCGAGCGGCCCGTGTGCAGGCGCTTGCCGGCGTCGCCCGCCATGGCGGTCAGGCGCGCTTCGATGTTCAGGTGCACGTCTTCCAGGTCCAGCTTCCACTCGAACGTGCCGGCTTCGATCTCCTGGCGGATTTGCGTCATGCCCTTTTCGATGGCGGCGCGATCGGCTTCGGCGATGATGCCCTGCTTGGCGAGCATGGCGGCGTGCGCGAGCGAGCCCTGGATGTCGAACAGTGCGAGGCGCTTATCGAAGAACACCGACGCGGTATAGCGCTTGACGAGATCGGACACCGGCTCGTTAAAGCGGGCGGACCACGCTTCGGCCTTCTTGGCGAGTTGGGAGGTCATGGGCGGACAGCTGCAGGAGCGCGGCCAGCAAGAGGCGCCAGCCGCAAATTCAGGAAACCGCGATTATATCGCCCGCCGGGCCTTTCAGCGCCCGCGCCAGGGCCAGCTACAGCGTGCTGTCGATCAGCGCGCCCTTGAAGACCACCGGCCCGGTCGGCCCCTCCGGGTTGGGCGAGCCGCCACGCGGTTCCACGCTGATGGCCAGCGCCGGCACCTGCCGCAACGGTTGCGCCACCGTCAGCCGCACGGCGCGCTGGTGCCCGATCACCCCAAGTGACTGAGGATGCCCGCCGGGCGGCAGCGCCCAGAGCTGCAAAGCCTGTTCAGTATTGAGCGGCGTCGCATCCAGCCGCTTGAGCGACAGCGTGCCGGTGCGCGCGTCCCAGGTGACGAGGACGGCCGCCTGGGCCTGCGCGTCCTGCAACACGGCCACGGCGTTGGCGACGGGTGCGTCGCGCAATTGCTGCGCCAGCCGCAGGTTCAGCCCGATCGCCACGACCGCGACAACCGCCGCGACAGCGGTGGCGCCGCGCCAGAAGCCGGTGCCTTGCCAAAGCCGTTGCCACAGGGCGTTTTGCGGCGGCGCCGGCTCGCGCCAGCCGAGTTGCACTTCTACGCGGCAGAGAATTTCCGGCAGCGGCGCCATGGCCGGCTGGAGCGCGGGCAGGTCAGCCAGATAGCGCTGCCAGCGTTCGACCATGGCGCGCACGGCGTCGTCGTGGCGAATGAGCTGCTCGAACCGGCGGCGTGCACCGGCGCGCAAGGTGCCGACCGCATATTCGGCGGCTAGCTTGTCGACGAGATCGGGGTGGTGGCGCGGGTCCATCACGGTGCTCCGAGGCATTCGCGCAGGCGGTCCAATCCGCGCCGCATCCAGGATTTGACGGTGCCCAGCGGCAGTGACAGCGCTTGCGCCAGCTCGCTGTGCGACAGGTCACGCAGATAGGCGAGCGACACGACCTGGCGCTGCTTCGGGTCCAGGCGCCTGAGGCATTCGGCCAGCGCGCGGGCCTGCTGACCAGCGAGCGCAAGGTCGGCCGGGCCGGGGGCGTGGTCGGCCAGGGCATCGGCGTAGGTGTCGTCCAGCGGCACGGATTCCTGCACGCGTTCGGCATGCTGCCGGCGCAGGCAATCGAGTGCTCGGTTGCGCACGATCGTGGTCATCCAAGTCATGGGGGCAGCCAGATGGGGGCGGTAATCGCCCGCGTGGCGCCAGATGTTGACGAAGCTTTCTTGCAAGACGTCCTCGGCCCAGTCCTTCCTGACCAAGATACGCAGCGCGAGTCCAAACAGTTTCGGCGCGCAGCGCGTATAGAGCGTGCGCAAGGCGTCGCGCTCACCCAGGCTGACGCGCTGCAGCAGCGCCGCCAACGCATCAGCCTCGGCACTTTGGGGGCGAGTTGCTCCGGCAGTCGTCGGCGGATCGGCGTTTTGCGCGGCTTGGTCTTCGGCGGTGCGCTGGAAGGTAAGCACGTGGGCAGCTTTTTTGTGGACGGTCCTGCCCAAAGTGTAGGAAGAAACCTCGGCCGTTGGGGGATTTCACGTGGATCGTGCGGCGGTTTGCATCCAGTCGGGCGTGGCCTGCGTATAAGCGGTCAGGCGCTGGACAAACGCCCGCGATCCCGCACCTCGGCACCACGCGGCTCGCGCTTCTTCCCAACGCATTCAAGGAGACCGACGATGGATACGATCAAAGAGATGGATCTGTTCGAGGGTGAGAACCCGCGCATCGACGCGCGCCGCCGCGTACTGCTGCGCGCGCCGGGGCTGATGGCGCTGGGCTCGCTGGCGGCGGTGTCGCTGGGGCAGTCGATGCCAGCCTGGGCACAGACCCAATCGGGCAGTGTGAAAGACGACATCAACATCCTGAACGTGGCGCTCGGCCTGGAGTATCAGGCCATCGCCGCATATCAGGTGGGGGCGGAAAGCGGCCTGCTGCAAAAGCCCGTGCTGGCAACGGCCGTGAAGTTCCAGGGCCACCACAAGGCACATGCGTCGGTGCTGGCGGGCACGATTTCCAAGCTGGGCGGTACGCCGGTCATGGAAAAGAAGGTGGCGGAATACAACTTCCCGGTCAGCCAGTTGAAGAACCAGGCCGACGTGCTGCGTTTTGCCGCCGGGCTGGAGAAGGGCGCCACTTCGGCGTATCTGGGCGTGATGCCGAATTTCTACACGCGCGACCTGATCAAGGCCGCTGCCAGCATCCTGGGCGACGAGGCGATGCACTGGGCGGTGCTGCTTTCGGTGCTGGGTGAAGACCCGGTGCCGGTGGCGTTCATCAGCTAAGGAGTTTGTTGGGCCGCCACACCGGCTGTGCTCGTTACGGTGTGGCGGTTTTTTTGTGCGCGTCGAACGCTTCGACGATGCAATCGAGCAAGGCACGCACGCGCGCGGTCTTGTGCAGATCGGCGTGCGTAACGAGCCAAACGTCCTGCATGCTGCGGCGGTTGGGCAGCACGCGCACCAGTTGCGGATAGGCTTGCGCGCGGCGGCAGACCAGTTCGGTGATCCCAATGCCTGCGGCCACTGCCTCGAACAGCGCCAGCGCCGAGTTGCTCTGCAAGACAACACGCCCGCGCGTGATTGGCTCGCCGCAGAGGTCTTCCCACATCCACGGCACTTCATTGCGCGGATAGAGCACAAGGTCGTGTCCCGCAAAGGCCGTCCCTTCCTCCGGCTCACCGCGCGCGGCCACGTAGCTGCGGCTCGCATAGATACCGGTTTCCATTTGTCCGATGCGCCGCGCGATGAGGTCCGGCGAATCGGGCCGCAGCGTGCGCACGGCTACGTCGGCTTCGCGCTTGGTCAGGTTGGCAATGCTCTTGGAAGCCATGCAGACGACATCGATGCCCGGATGCCGCTGCCGCAGTTGCGCGATCGCCGGCAGTACAAAGATGGCGGCCATCGTGTCGGTCGTGGCCACGCGGATCGTGCCGGCGAGTTGGTCGTCGATGCCGGCAACACGGCGCTCGATGGTGTGCGCCGCCTGCTCCATCGCTTCGGCCGGGCCGATCAGCGCTTCGCCGGCGGGTGTGAGCACCAGCGCGGTCGACGTCCGCAGGAAGAGCTTGGCCGATAGCTCGTCTTCCAGCGCGGCGATGCGGCGGCCCACCGTGGCCTGATCCACACCCAGGCGCTGGGCCGCGCCGCGCAGCGTGCAGGAGCGCGCCACCGCCAGGAAAAAGCGTCCGTTGTCCCAGTTCACGTCTGGCTCCGATTCTTCGTAGATGGGTGATGCAGATTTGCAGTATTGCGATGCAAAAACGCCGCTTTTTTGCATGCTCTCCGCAGCCTACACTTGGCTGCATGAAATTGCCAAACGGTTCCGCCATGTCTTCGTGCAACGCCAATACCATTGGTGCCGCTCCCCAGGCTGACTTGCAACCCGATCTCAGCCGGTGGCGCCGCAATGCCACGCTGGGCATTCTCACGTCGGGCGTGTTCATGGCGGTGCTCGATACCACCGTGGTCAACGTGGCGCTCATCGCCATGCGCGACAGCCTGCACAGCAGCGTCGCAGAACTTGCCTGGATCGTTGATGCCTACACACTGGCCTTTGCCGCCTTCATCCTCACGGGTGGTTTGCTGAGCGATCGCATTGGCGCGCGCACCGTGTTCATTGCGGGGATGGCGGTCTTCATCGTGGCCTCGGCCGGCTGCGGGCTGGCGCCTTCAGTGACCACGCTGATTGCCGCGCGCATCCTGCAGGGCGTGGGTGCGGCGATGTTCCTGCCGAGTTCGCTATCGCTCATTCGCAGCACGTTTGAAGACCCGCGCGAGCGCGCCTGGGCCATTGGCCTGTGGGGCGCCATCGTCGCGACTGCCGCAGCCGTGGGCCCAGCGCTGGGTGGCGTGCTGGTCGACACATACGGCTGGCGCAGTGCCTTCCTGATCAACGTGCCGCTGGGCGTGATCGGCATGCTGGGCACGTGGGCCATCGTGCGTCACGTGCAGCCGGCTCGCGCCAGGCCGTTCGATTGGGCGGGGCAGGTGACGAGCGCGATGATGCTCGCGGCGCTGTGTTTTGCTGCGATTGAATGGCCCGTGCGGGGCGCGCAGTCGCCATGGGTGTGGGGTGCCGCACTGCTGACGGTGATGGCCGGCGCGCTGTTCGTCCTGGCCGAACGTCGGGCCCCTGCGCCGCTGGTGCCGCTGGCCTGGCTGGGGCATCGCACGCTGGGCGCGGTCAACGGCGTGGGGTTCCTGCTGAACTTCGGCTATTACGGCGCACTGTTCGTGTTGAGCCTGCATTTGCAGAACGTCGAACACCTGAGCGCACGCCAGACCGGCCTAGTCATGCTGCCGATGGCGGTGAGTCTGTCGGCGGGCAATATCTTCGCGGGCAAGCTGATGGCGCGTTTTCCCACGCCGACGATGATGCTGAGTGGCCTCGTGATTGGCGCGGTGGGTTTGCTGGCAACGTCGGCTGCGCTGACTGGGCAGGTGCACCCGTGGGTGGTGAGCGCGACGATGGTGGCTTACGGCGGTGGTACCGCGCTGGCGATTGCGCCCATGACGTCGACCATCCTGTCTGCGGCACCGGGCGAACTGGCCGGCACGGCGTCGGGCTTGCTCAACGCCGCGCGGCAGACCGGCAGTTTGCTGGGCGTGGCAGCGGCGGGCGCGGTCGTCACGGTGGTGCCCGAGCTGGCGCACGCCTCGCCGATGGTGCTTGGCCTGATGACGCTGTCGTACGCCGGCGCGATGGCGATGGCGTGGATCAGCCGTCGCCCTGCCGCCACCGCGCTGGCTGCCTGATCAGCCGCTATTGCGAAGGCCCGCTGCAATCCCGTTGATCGACAGATGGATGCCGCGCCGCACACGCGCATCGTCGCTGCCGGCCTTGCCCGAGCGGAAGCGCTTGAGCAGTTCGACCTGCAAGTGGTTCAGCGGGTCGAGATACGGGAAGCGGTTCTTGATCGAACGCGCAAGCAGCGGGTTGTCGGCCAGGCGCTCCGACTGTCCCGTGATGGCTGCCAGCATCTGCTCCGTCAACGTGAACTCCGCCGAGATGCGCGAGAACACTGCGTTACGCAGCTTGCGGTCGTCGCACAACTGCGCGTAGCGCGACGCCACGTTCAGATCGGCCTTGGACAGCACCATGTCCATGTTCGACAGCAGGTTCGCAAAGAACGGCCACTGCTTGTGCATGCGCTTGAGCGTAGCCAGGCGCGAGGCGCGGGCCTTTGGGTTGCCTGCGTCATCGAGCCAGCGTTGCACCGCGCTGCCAAAGCCGAACCAGCCCGGCAGCAGCAGACGGCACTGGCCCCACGAGAAGCCCCACGGAATCGCACGCAGGTCTTCGATGCGGCGATGCTTCTTGTCCATCAGCTTGCGCGAGGCCGGGCGCGAACCGAGGTTCAGGTCGGCAATCTCGGTGATGGGCGTGGTGGCAAAGAAGTAGTCCTTGAAGCCCGGGGTTTCGTAGACGAGGTTGCGGTACGCGGCAAACGCGTTGTCCGACAGCGCCTGCATTGCGGCTTCGAACTCTTCCAGGCCCTTGGGGCGGTTGCGCGTGGGCAGCAGCGTGGCTTCCAGCGTGGCCGCGACGATGGTTTCCAGGTTGCGCCGGCCGATCTCGGGGTTGGCGAACTTGCTGGAGATGATTTCGCCCTGCTCGGTCAGGCGGATCTGCCCGTTCACGGTGCCCGGCGGCTGCGACAGGATGGCCTGATAGGTCGGGCCGCCCCCTCGGCCCACCGTGCCGCCGCGGCCATGGAACAGGCGCAGGCGTACGCCCTTGCGCTCGAACAGCTCCACCAGTGCCAGTTCGGCCTTGTACAGCTCCCAGTTGGAGGTGAGGAAGCCGCCGTCCTTGTTGGAATCCGAATAGCCGAGCATGACTTCCTGCTCGTTACCCTGCGCCGCCAGCACAGCATCGAAGCCGGGCAGGGCAAGCAGGTCGCCCATGATCTGCGGTGCGTTGCGCAAGTCTTCGATGGTTTCGAACAGCGGGATCACCATCACGTCCAGGCCGGCGCCGCCGCTGCCGTTCGTGCCGGCGCGGAACATGCCGGCTTCCTTCTGCAGCAGCATCACTTCCAGCAGGTCGGACAGCGTCTCGGTGTGCGAAATGATGTAGTTGCGCACGATGCGATGGCCGTAGCGTGCACGCATCTCGCGAGCGGCACGGAAGATGTCGATCTCCGACGTGGTCTGCTCGCTGTACGCGTGGAACGGCAGCGTCAGCACGCGCGGCTGTTGCAGCTCGCGCAGCAGCAGCGTGCGTTTGTCGGCCTCTGACAGCGCCGCGTAGGCGCCTTCCACGCCGGCCACCTTCAACAACTCGGCGACGGTCGCTTCGTGCACATCCGACACCTGCCGCAAGTCGATCGACGACAGGTGGAAGCCGAACACATCAATCGCACGCGCCAGCGACGCCAGTCGCGCATCGGCCAGCACTTCGCCGTGGTGCGCCGCCAAGGAATCGATGACGATCTGGATGTCGGCGCGCAGTTCCTCTGCGTTGTTGTAAGCCGGAGCCGGACCGACGGCGTGGCGGCCCGCGTCTTCGCCGGTCAGCTCGCGGCAGGTGGCGGCCAGGCGCGCATACACGCCAATCAGCGCGCGGCGGTACGGCTCGTCCACGCGGTGTTCGGAGTGGTCGGGCGAGCGCTCGGCCAGCGCTTGCAGCTCGGCGCTCACATCCACCAGCGACGTCGACATCGACAGCTCCGCACCCAGTGCGTGAATCTCTTCCAGGTACCACGCGAGGATCACGCTCGCCTGCTTCTGTGCAGCGTCGCGCAACGTCGTCGCGGTGACAAAGGGGTTGCCGTCGCGGTCGCCACCGATCCACGAGCCCATCTGGAAGAAGGGCGGCAGCGGGGCCGGCTCGCCGCGTGCGCCGCGACGCGGGAACACGGTCGCTACGTCTTCTTCCAACTCGCGGTACAGCGCGGGAATTTCGCGCAGGAAGGTCGTCCTGTAGTACGACAGCGCGTTCTCGATCTCGTCGGCCACCATCAGGCGCGTGGTGCGCAGCATGCGCGTTTGCCACAGCTTGGTGACGTGGGCACGCAGCAACGCGGTGTTGCGCTCGCGCTCGCGCGTGGTGAGGGGCGCGTCGCGCTCGGCCAGCAGGCGCGCAATTTCGCGTTGCGCGTCAAGCGTGCTCTTGCGCTGCACCTCGGTCGGGTGGGCGGTCAGCACCGGCACGATCAGCGCGGTGTCAAAGAAGCGGCGTAGCACGTCGCCCGACAGGCCTTCCTCCGCGGCCGACAGCAACGCGCGCATCAGGCTGCCCGGCTGCGGCGGCGATCCGGCGAGTGCGTGGACACGGCGGCGGCGATTGTGGTGCTGGTCTTCAGCGATGTTCGCCAGGTGCGAGAAGTAGCTGAAGGCGCGCACAACCGACGTGGTTTGGTCGCGCGAGAGCGTTTTCAGCAGCCGGTCGAGATCCTGTTCGGCCTGGCGGTCGCCGTCGCGGCGAAAGCGCACCGCGGTCTGGCGGATGGTCTCGACCGTTTCGAAGACGGTGCCGCCTTCCTGGTCACGCAGCACGTCGCCCAGCAGGCGCCCGAGGAAGCGGATGTCTTCCTTCAGCGGCTGATCCTTGGCCGCGGCGCTGCCCGACGAGCGCCGGGAAGTGGGGCCGAGTGATGCGCCGTTGGCTTCGTCCGCGCCATTGGCCTTGGCCACCGGTTTGGCGACGGGCTTGGCAGTCTTGATGGCCGTGGGGGTCTTGCTGGACTTGGCGGGGGCGGCGGAAGCCTTGCGGGCGGTGGTCGCGCGCGAGGAAGCGCGGCGCGCGGCGGGCTGCGTCATGGTGTCTCCTAGGTTGGGTAGGTAAGGTGCCTGAACGGCCCTCTTTTCTGCATCACTTCAACGTGATAGCCGGACTGTCGCGAAAAAGCTGCGTGCTACCATTGCCGCATGTCTTCCAACGCCCGCCCGACTTCCCGTCAATCCCAGCTTGCAACGACTCCTGCAGCCCAGGCGCCGACCAAGCTGGTCATTGCCTCGCGCGAAAGCCGGCTTGCCCTCTGGCAG
This sequence comes from Ralstonia psammae, assembly GCF_958405935.1. Lineage (NCBI taxonomy): Bacteria > Pseudomonadati > Pseudomonadota > Betaproteobacteria > Burkholderiales > Burkholderiaceae > Ralstonia > Ralstonia psammae. Next base: position 121,134 of record NZ_CATZBU010000006.1, on the reverse strand, counting down.
GCCGAACACGTGCGTGCTGCATTGCAAAAATACTATCCCACGTGCGACGTGTCCATCCTTGGAATGACCACGCGCGGCGACCAGATTCTCGATCGCTCCCTCGCCAAGGTCGGGGGCAAAGGTTTGTTCGTGAAGGAACTGGAAGTCGCGCTGGCCGAGGGACGCGCCGATCTGGCCGTTCATTCGCTCAAGGACGTGCCGATGGAATTGCCGGAAGGCTTTGCGCTATCGGCCATCCTCGAACGCGAAGACCCACGTGACGCCTTTGTTTCCAACGACTACGCCGATCTGGCCTCGCTGCCGGCCGGCGCCGTCGTGGGCACGTCCAGCCTGCGCCGCGAGGCTTCGCTGCGGGCGCGCTTCCCGCATCTGGTCATCCAGCCGCTACGGGGCAACCTGGATACGCGTCTGGGCAAGCTCGATCGCGGCGACTACGCCGCCATCATCCTGGCCGCTGCCGGGCTCAAGCGCCTGGGGCTGGCTGATCGCATCCGCTCGACCATTGCGCCAGAAGAATCGCTACCGGCAGCAGGGCAGGGGGCGCTCGGCATCGAAATTCGCGCCGACCGTGCAGACGTGCGAGCGTGCCTCGCGCCGCTGCACGACGACCCCACTGCGCTGGCCGTGACTGCTGAACGTGCGGTTTCGCGCATTCTCGGCGGTTCCTGCCAGGTGCCGCTGGCCTCGTTCGCGCAGTGGTCGGACGCCGGCACGCTGCGCCTGCGCGCCTTTGTCGCTTCGCAGGACGGCACCCGCAAACTTGCCGCAGATGGCGAGGCCAAGCCATCCACGCTGGCTGAAGCCGATGCACTGGGCGTGCGCGTCGCCCAGCAGATGCTGGCCGGCGGCGCACGCGACATTCTCGCCATGCTGGGCGCCGACGCCCCACCCGCTACCTAACTCCCACGGCTCGCCATGGACGACCACTTGCCACCGCGCTTGTCACCATCGTCGCCCGCATCCAGCACGTCGCCTGCTCAACCGGCCACCCCGCCCGTGGTGGTGGTCACGCGTCCGCGCGCGCAGGCGCCCATGCTGGTAGCGGCACTTGAGCGCCGCGGCCTGCGCACGCACCAGTTTCCCCTGCTCGACATTGCGCCGACGCCCAATCTTGGCGACTTGCGTGCCGCGCTGGGCGATCCGTCGCGCTATGCGCTGGTGGTGTTCGTCAGCCCCAACGCCGTGCAGCAGGCATTTGCCGCCATGCCGGAAGGGTTCCGCTGGCCGCAGGAGGTGCCGGTGGCGGTAGTGGGCCCCGCGAGCGCACAGGCGCTTGCCACGCACGGGGTCGCGCCGCCCGCGCACCGCGTGATCAAGCCCGACACGCATGCCGACGACGCGCGCCAGGATTCCGAGGCGCTGTACGCGCGGCTGGATGTGTCCTCGTTGAGCGGCCGCGAGGTGCTGATCGTGCGCGGTAACGGTGGCCGTGAATGGCTGGCCGATCAACTGCGCGAAGCTGGCGCCTCGGTCCGTACGGTGGAAGCCTATCGCCGCAGCGTGCCGGTGCCCGATGCCGCTGCGTGGCTCGCGTTGCGTGCCGTGCTTTCGGCCCGCCACGCCTGGACGCTCACCAGCTCCGAGGCCGTCCGAAATCTCGATGAACTGGCCCGTGCCAATCTGTCGCCCGCCGATCTTGATACGCTGCACGGCGCGCCATGCTTTGCTTCGCACGCCCGCATCGTCGAACAGGCCAAATCGCTGGGCTTTCGCGACCTGACGCTGACCGGCGCCGGCGACGACCGTCTCCTCGCCAGCGTGCTCGCCTGGGCCGGGCCGGTATCGGCACCCGAGCATGCTCCAGCGACGGTGCCGGCTGAATCAAACCCGTCTACTTCTTCTTCCACTGTGACGCAGACTCCCGTTTCCTCGTCCGCTCCCGTTCCTGCCGCCGCTTCTACACCAGCAGCCCCAGCCCCGGCATCTGCGCCGGCAGCAGCCCAGCCGAGCCCGGCCCCTGCGCCTGCTGCTCCGCCGGCTGCGTTTGTGCCCGCCATGACGGTCAACCATGCCCCGCGTCGGGGTGGTTGGGTGATGTGGGTGGTGCTGGTCGCGGTCGTGGCGGCGGTGGCCGCGCTGCAGGTGCGCAACGAGCGCCTTGCACGCGAGATCCGTCAGCACGCCCAAACGAACGAAGCGCTGGCGCAGGAGATGCGCGTGCTGTCGCGTGCGGATCAGGATTCGGTTTCCCAGTTGCAGCAGAAATTCGGCGCGCTGGATGCCCGCACCGCTGAAACGCGCGATCGCCAAGCCGCGCTGGAGCAGGCCAATCAAGACCTTCTGCGCAACCGCGATGACTGGCAGCGCGCCGAGATCCAGCGTTCGCTGGAGGTCGCTGCCGAACAACTGCAACTGACCGGCAACGTCTCCGGTGCACTGGCTGCGCTGCAAACCGTCGACGCGCGCCTGGCCACGCTCGACAAGCCGCAGTTCAACGCCGTGCGCCGGGCGGTATCGCGCGACATGGCCAAGCTCAAGGCGATGCCGTCGTTCGATCTGGCAGGTGCAGCGCTGCGGTTGGATGACGCCATCAACGCGGTTGATACGCTGCCGCTCATCTCGTCGGCCCAGCCGCTGGATGCGGAACAGGCTGCGCAGGCGCCGCGTGCTGCCGCGAAACCCACGAAGCATGCCAAGGCGCAGGCTGCGGCTGCGTCGGCGCCGATTGACGCGACGCCGCCAAACGCCGGATGGTCGGCAGGCGTGCGTGCCTGGTGGGGCCGCCTGTGGAGCGACGTGCGTGCTGAACTCGGCCAGATCGTCCAGGTTCGCCGTGTCGACCAGACCGAGGCACTGCTGCTGTCTTCCGACCAGGCGTGGTTCCTGCGCGAAAACCTCAAACTGCGCTTGATGAATGCGCGCCTGGCGTTGCTCTCGCGCAATGACGCCGTGTTTCGCGCCGATCTGGGTCGCGCCGATTCGCTGCTCGCGCGTTACTTCGATACGCAGTCTTCACGCGTGACCACAGTGCAGAACCAACTGTCACAAGTGCGTGCGACGGCCGGCACGCTGCAGGTGCCGACGCTGGCTGACAGCCTTGCCGCTGTGCGCGGTTCGGGCAAGGAGTGAGCATGCGCTGGGTATTCTGGGTCGCGCTCCTGTTTGCCGCCGCCGTTGGGCTGGCGCTGTTTACGGAACTCAACCTGAGCAACGTCGTGCTGTTCTACCCGCCGTATCGGGTGGAGATGTCGCTCAATTTCGTGCTGGCGGCACTGCTGGCGACGTTCGTGGTGCTGCATCTTGTGATGCGCCTCTTCCACCATGTGGCCGGTATGCCGGCGCGTGCTGCGGCGTATCGCGAGCGCAACCGCATCCTGAAGGCGTCGGCAGCCCTGCGCGAAGCGATGGAAAGCCTGTTTGCCGGCCGCTTCGGCCACGCGGAGCGCCAAGCGCGCGAAGCCCAGGCCTGGGAGCCTCAGCGCGAAACGGCCGCGCTGATCGGTGCCCGTGCCGCACACCGCATGCAGGAAACCGACCGCCGCGACGCGTGGATGGCTGAAGTCGCCTCGCCCGATCGTGAGCAAGCCAAGCTTGTGTCGATGGCTGAACTGCTGGTCGACGCGCGCGACGCAGAAGGCGCGCTGGAGAAGATCGCACAACTGCAATCACAGGGTTCGCGGCAGATTCAGGTGCAGCGCATTGCCTTGCGCGCGCACCAGCATCTGAAGAACTGGAGCGAGGTGCTGCGCCTGACGCGCGCACTGGAAAAGCGCAACGCCATCCATTCCGTGCTGGCCGCACGACTCAAGCAGATGGCATGCGAAACGCTGCTGGCCGAGCGCCGCCACGATGCCGATGCTCTGAACGGCTTCTGGCGCGAGCTGACCACGGAGGAGCGCCGCTCGCCGCGCATCGCTTCGCAGGCGGCGCTGTATTTCGCGCAGCTTGGTCGCACCGATGATGCCAAGCGCATCGTCGAAGACGGCCTGAAGGCGCATTGGGATGGCCGCCTGATCCGCCGCTACGCCGATTGCGCATTGCCGGGCAGGGCGCTGCCGCTGATCCAGCAAGCCGAGAAATGGCTCGCCCAGCATCCGGTGGATGCCGACCTGTTCTACACGCTCGGCATGCTGTGCTTCAAGGAGCAGCTCTGGGGCAAGGCGCAGTCGAACCTGGAGTCGGCATTGAAGTACGCCGATGCCGATCACTCCGGCAACCTGCGCGCCCACGCGCATCTGGCGCTTGCCCAGATGTTCGAACAGACGGAACGCATTGAAGACGCCCAGCGCCACTACCGGCAAAGCGCATTGCTTGCCGTGAAATGAACAAGGCCGGGATGATCCCGGCCTTTTTTGTTGGTGGTGACCCGCCTACTTGTTCACCATCCGTGCCGGTACGGAAAGCGTGAGGATTGCGCCCAGCACCATCGACGCGGCCAGCATGTACATGCCGGAATCGGTGCTCTGCGTGGCGTCTTTCAGCCAGCCGACGGCGTAGGGGCTCAGGAAGCCCGCGAGGTTGCCCAGCGAATTGATGAGCGCGATACCGGCGGCGGCGCCGGTGCCGGCCAGGAAGGCAGTCGGCAGGCTCCAGAACAGCGGCAACGTGGTCAGGATGCCCATGGTGCCGAGCGTGAGCGCAGCCATGGCCAGCGTGGTGTCGGTGTGCCACACGGCCGACAGTACGAGCCCGACCGCGCCCACCACCGCGGGAATCGCGATGTGCCAGCGGCGCTCACGCAGGCGGTCGGCGCTGCGGGCCACCAAGACCATGGCGACGACTGCCGCGCCGTACGGAATCGCGGTCAGCAAGCCCACCGAGAACGGATCGGCCACGCCGGTCTGCTTGATCAGCGTCGGCAGCCAGAAACTCACGCCATACAGGCCCATCACGAAGGTGAAGTAGATCAGGCTCATCAGCCACACGCGTGGGCTGGCCATGACGGTGCGGATGGGCGGGTCTTCCTTCTCAGCGTCTTCCGCGGCGATGTTGCGAGCGAGTAGCGCTTTCTCCTCGTCGGTCAGCCACTTTGCGTGGATGATGCGGTCGTCCAGATAAGCCAGCACGAAGATGCCGACGATGATCGACGGAATGCCCTCGATCAGGAACATCCACTGCCAGCCGGCCAGACCGTAGACGCCGGCAAACGCCTTCATCGCCCAGCCCGAGATGGGGCCGCCGATCACGCCCGACAGCGCAATCGCCGTCATGAAGAAGGTTGTGGTGCGTCCGCGCCGCTGTGCCGGATACCAGTACGTGAGGTACAGAATGATGCCCGGGAAGAAGCCGGCTTCTGCCAGGCCCAGCAGAAAGCGCATCACGTAGAACATCGCCGGCGTGGTCACGAACATCATGGCCGCCGAGATGAGGCCCCACGAGATCATGATGCGCGCGATCCAGATGCGCGCGCCCACGCGGTGCAGGATCACGTTGCTCGGCACTTCAAAGAGGAAGTAGCCGATAAAGAAGATGCCCGCGCCCAGCCCGTAGATGGTCTCGCTGAACTTGAGGTCGTTGAGCATCTGCAGCTTGGCAAAGCCCACGTTGACGCGATCGAGATACGCGACCACGTAGCACAGCAGCAGGAATGGAACGAGACGCCACGTCACCTTGCGGTAAGTGGCTTCTTCAAATGCGCTTGCGGGCTGGGGCGGCAGCGTGCCTGCGCCGCCGACCGGTGAGGTGGGTGGGGTGGTGGTGGCCATCGGGTCTCCAGAGTTATTGTGAGTTCAGGCCGAGTGCTCCTCGTTACCTACCTCGGCCTGGAAAACCGCCCCAGCATTCTGCGCTTCTCGGGCGGATGCGCCAATACGCCCGCCGGCAGGGTTTATACGCAGCGCCCGCCGTCCACTTCCAGACACGTGCCGGTGATGAACTCCGCTTCGTCCGACGCCAGATACAGGCATGCGTTGGCCACATCCTGCGGCGTGGAGAGCCGCCCCATCGGAATCGTCGCCAGGAAGCGTGCGCGGTTCTCGGGGGTGTCGGGTACGCCCATGAACTGCTCAATGAGGCCCGTGGCACCCATCACCGGGTTCACGCAGTTCACGCGGATCTTGTCCGGGCCCAGCTCCGCCGCCATCGCCTTGCTGGCCGTGATGACGGCGCCCTTGCTGGCGTTGTACCAGACCAGCCCGGGCCGCGGCCGGATGCCCGCAGTGGATGCGACATTGACGAACACGCCGCCACCGCGCTCCCGGAAGTGCGGGACGATGTGATGCGCCGTCCAGTAAATGCTCTTCACGTTGACGGCCATCACGCGGTCGAACTCGTCTTCGGTGATCTGCAGCAGCGGCTTGTTCTTGTGCGTGGTGCCGGCGTTGTTCACGACGATGTGCAGATCGCCATAGCGCGCCAGCGTGGCACCCAGCAGCTTGGCGACGGAATCACCGTTCGACACGTCGCCCTGCACGAAATGCGCATCGCCGCCGGCCACGCGAATGGCGCTGGCCACGCGTTCCCCCGCCTCTGCATTCAAGTCGTTGACGACGACGCGTGCGCCCTCGCGGGCGAAGGTGTTCGCGATGCCCTCTCCAAAACCTGAACCCGCGCCCGTGACGATGGCGATTTTGCCGGCAAGCCGCATGGTGCCTCCTCGTGTTGTGGGTGGATGTTGCGTTGCGCTTTTAACCGTGACGGATGGCGATGGTCTTGAGCGTGGTAAAGCCGTAGAGCGCTTCAAAGCCCTTCTCACGCCCGTGGCCCGATTGACCCGTCCCGCCGAAGGGCAGTTCAACGCCGCCGCCCGCGCCGTAGTTGTTGATGAAGACCTGACCGGCCTTGAGTTTGCGCGCAAGGCGCATCTGGCGGCCACCGTCGTTTGTCCACACGCCGGCCACCAGGCCGTATGGTGTGCCGTTGGCCAGGGCCAGCGCTTCGGCTTCGGTGTCGAACGGCATGGCGGCCAGCAGCGGGCCGAACACTTCCTGCTGTGCAAGGCGGTGCGTGTGCGGTACATCGCGCAGCAGCATCGGCGCCTGGTAGTAGCCGGTCTCGGGCGCCTCGGGCACCACCTGGCCCTGCGCCATCACCGGGATGTTGGCGTGCTGCGCATCCGAGACGAAATCCCACACGCGCTGTTGCTGCTTGGGGTTGATGAGCGGGCCGCAATCCAGGTCCAGCGACGACGGCCCGACCCGGATGGATTCGAACACCGTGGCCAACCGGTCCAGTATCGCCTCGTACACGCTGCGCTCGATCAGCACGCGGCTGCCGGCGGAGCACGTCTGTCCGGCGTTCTGGATGATGCCGTTCACCACGGCCGGAATGGCCGCTTCCGGATCAGCATCGGCAAACACGATCTGCGGAGATTTGCCGCCCAGTTCCAGCGTGACGGGCACATGGTTTTCCGCGGCCGCTCGCACAATGGCCTTGCCCGTTTCCGGTGACCCCGTGAACGACACATGGTTGATCCCGGGGTGCGCCGCCAGTGCCGCACCTGCTTCGTGGCCATAGCCGGTCACGACGTTGAGTGCGCCATCCGGCAGCCCGGCCTCGGCCGCCAGCTCGGCCACGCGCAGGACCGACAGGCACGCGTCTTCCGCCGGTTTGACCACGCACGCGTTGCCCGCTGCCAGTGCGGCACCTACGCTGCGCCCGAAGATCTGCATCGGGTAGTTCCACGGGATGATGTGTGCTGTCACGCCATGCGGCTCGCGCACCGTCAGCACGGTGGTATCGGCCGGATAGGGGATGGTTTGCCCGTGCAGCTTGTCGGCCGCGCCGGCGTAGAACTCGAAGTAGCGGGCCACGGCGCGGGCATCGGCGCGCGCCTGGCGCATGGGCTTGCCGGTGTCGCGGGCTTCCAGGCGCGCGAGTTCTTCTTCGTGATCGGCCAGGCGCAGGGCCACTCGCATGAGCACACGGCCGCGTTCGGCCGGCGCCAACTGGCCCCAGACGCCCTCGAACGCACGCCGTGCGGCGTGCACGGCCACGCTGATGTCGGTGGCGTTGCCGCGTGCAATCTCGGCAAAGGATTGGCCGTCGGACGGATCGAACACCTTGATACGCATCCCCGAATCGGGTGACATCAGACGGTTGGCGATGAAGTGCTGGGCATGCATGGGGGGTTCCTGCAAAAGATCGGCAACGCGCGGTTTTCGCACGGGCGCGGCGCGGGTAGGGCAAGCGGCCTGGTGTGAGGGGCTATAATGCCCGCCGACAGTTTTTCACGCTTCTTTTCAACCATTCGCGTCGTTTTCGCGCATTCCGGAGCATTTCCATGAGCTTCAACAACGTCTCGCCGGGCAAGGACATCCCCAACGACTTCAACGTCATCATCGAGATCTCGGCGCAGAGCGACCCGGTCAAGTACGAAGCCGACAAGGAAACCGGCCTGCTGTTCGTGGACCGCTTCGTTGGGACCGGCATGCGCTACCCGGCCAATTACGGCTTCATCCCGCAGACGCTCTCGGGCGACGGTGATCCGGTCGACGTGCTGGTCGTCACGCCGTTCCCGCTCATCCACGGTTGCGTGGTGCGCTGCCGTGCCTTGGGCATGCTCAAGATGACGGACGAATCCGGCGTGGATGCCAAGCTGGTTGCCGTGCCTGTCAACAAGCTGAGCCCGGCGACGGCCCACATGACCGACCTGTCGGACGTCGGCCAGAATCTGCTGGATCAGATCAAGCATTTCTTCGAGCACTATAAGGCGCTGGAAGCTGGCAAGTGGGTCAAGGTCGAAGGCTGGGGCGGCATTGAAGAAGCCCACAAGGAAATCGTTGACGGCGTTGCCAACTATAAGAAGTAAGCAATTTCAGGATTTCGCCGTACGGCATGTCCGACAAATCCCGGCCTCCGGATGGAGCGCCGGGATTTTTTCTTTGCGACGCGGTCATCGGCATCACGCACCGAGATGCATGGACGCGCGTCACGTCGCCATCTGCGCCAGGCGGGGGACGTTGTATGCATTTCATGATGGTTTTCATGCATTTTGCATACTTACCGCCCGGTAGTTCTGCTACACAGAGATTTAAGAAACGCTCATTTGCCCACCGGAAACGACGCCTCTAGACTCCCCGTCAAGTTTGACTCCAACCCTTGGTACTGCGATGTTGAACAAGACCGTTGTCGTTCCCGTGCTTTCCGCTGTGGCCATGGCCGCATTCACCGTGTGGGCACTGCTGGTAGGGCCGCCGGACGCGGCTCACGCTGGCGAGCGTGCCGTTGCGTCGGCGTCCGTGACTGTTGATTCGAGCGCGGCACACTGCGTGATCGCCCAGCAGAAGCCTGCCGCGCACTAAGCTTGACCTCCGCGTCCGCCGCTCGTGCGGACGCTGTCTTTCGCGTCCTCCGCTGTTTCCCCGCTAGTCCGATTCCAGCCGCTGCCTGAACGGTGAGCGTTCCGTCAGTTCGTCCAGATACGCTTCCATGCCGGCCGTCTCGCGGTCGAGGAACCTGCCTACTGCATCGGCAAATGCGGGGTGCGCCAGCCAGTGTGCCGACAGCGTCGCCACGGGTTCGAAGCCGCGCGCCATCTTGTGTTCGCCTTGCGCGCCGCCTTCGAACGTGCGGATGCCGTGCGCGATGCAGTACGTCAGCGGCTGGTAATACGCCGTCTCAAAGTGCAGGCAGGGGTGATGCTCGATCGCGCCCCAGTAGCGGCCGTACATGACAGACACCTCGGGCCGCGTGTCGATTACCAGCAGCGCACTGGCGATGTCGTTGCCGTCGCGCGAGGCGATCACCAGCAGCAGGTTCTCCGGCATCGTCTGGCCGATCTGGCGGAAGAACTCCAGATTCAGATACGGCGACGAGTGATGCTCGCGGTAGGTGGTGCGGTAGCAGCGGTGGAAGAAACGCCAGTCCGCATCTGTCGCGGCTGCGCCGGGCACGTGGCGGAAGGTGATACCGGCGTCGTGCACGCGACGGCGCTCTGCGCGGATGTTCTTGCGCTTCTTCTGTTCCAGAGCGGCCAGAAAGTCGTCGAAGCTGGCAAAGCCAGGATTGCACCAGTGGAACTGCACCCCTTGCCGCAGCAGCATGCCGGCGGCACGCAGTTGCTCAGCCTCGCTGGCGGTGGGAAAGAGCACATGCAGCGATGACAATTCGCTCTGCCGCGCAACCGCCAGCAACGTGTCGACCAGCGCCGCGCGCGCAGCTGCATCCCGCGCCAGCAACCGCGCACCCTGCACCGGCGTAAAAGGCACAGCCGACAGCCATTTCGGGTAGTACTCCAGCCCGTGCTGCGCGTACGCATTGGCCCACGCCCAGTCGAAGACGTACTCGCCATAGGAGTGACCCTTCACGTACAGCGGCGCGGCCGCCGCGAGCACTTCGCCCCCAAGGCCGTCTTGCCACAGCGTCAGGTATTGCGGCGACCAGCCGGTGTCGGGCGACGCGCTGCCGCTTTCATGCAGGGCGTGCAGGAAAGCGAAGCGCAGAAAAGGCGTTGCCTCGGGCTGCAGGGCGAGCAGGGCGTCCCACGCATCGCGGCCGATGTCGCGCAGATCGGTCACAAGTCGCGTGCGATAATCGGTCAATTCGTGTCGCGAACCAGCGCGCGCTTGAGGCTCGGGAGCAAGGGGGCGAGAGGTCATGCCGCCGATTCTAATTCCAGCTTCGAATGCCGCGCTTGCAATCCATATTGCCCCCATGACCGTCTCTGTCGCTCTCGCCCAGATCAACTGCACCGTCGGCGATTTCGCCGGCAATGCTGCCCGCATCGTCGCCGCCGCGCGCGAAGCGCACCAGGCCGGTGCGCGCATTCTCCTCACGCCGGAACTGTCGCTCACGGGCTATCCGCCTGAAGACCTGCTGCTGCGCCCGGCTTTTATCGATGCCAGCGCGCGCGCGCTCGACGCGCTCATCACCGAGCTGGCTGCCTTCCCGGGTTTGCACGTGCTGATCGGGCACCCGCAGCTCTCGCTGGAAGCCCCGGCGCCCGGCGTGCTGCCCAAGCCTACCAACAGCGCCACAGTGGCCGTGGACGGTGGCGTGGTCGGCCGATACAACAAGCTTGAACTGCCCAATAACGAGGTCTTCGACGAGAAGCGCTACTTCCAGCCCGGCACCGAGCCCTTTGTGTTCGAAGTGGACGGCACGCGCTTCGGCATCGTCATCTGCGAAGACGCCTGGTATGCCACGGCCACTGCCTATGCCAAGGCGGCTGGCGCGCAGGTTGTGCTGATTCCCAACGCCTCGCCGTACCACCTCGACAAGGAGGACCTGCGCGAGCGGATCATCCGTGCGCGCGTGAAGGAATCGGGCTTGCCGCATGTGTATGCAAACCTGGTCGGCGGGCAGGATGAGCTTGTGTTCGATGGTGGCTCGTTTGTCCTGGATGCCGAAGGCAGCGTTGTCGTGCAGATGGGGCAGTTTGTCGAGGGCGTCGGCTATGCGCAGTTCGACGGCGGACGCGCGCTGCCGGGCACGATCGTGCCGGACGCTCCGCTGGAAGCGCGCGTGTACGAGGCGCTCAAGCTGGGCGTGCGCGATTACCTCGGCAAGAACGGCTTCCCGGGCGCGATCATCGGCTTGTCGGGCGGCGTCGATTCGGCTTTGGTGCTGGCGATTGCCGTCGATGCGCTGGGCGCCGATCGCGTGCGCGCGGTGATGATGCCCTCGCGTTACACGGCGGATATCTCGTGGGTGGACGCGCGTGACATGGCGGCCCGCCTGGGCGTGCAGTACGACGAAATCGCCATCAGCCCGATGTTCGACGCGTTCAAGGGTGCGTTGGCGGAAGAGTTCCGCGGGCTGCCCGAAGATGCGACGGAAGAGAACATCCAGGCGCGCATTCGCGGCACGCTGCTGATGGCGCTGTCCAACAAGAGCGGCCGCATCGTGCTGACGACCGGCAACAAGAGCGAAATGGCGGTCGGCTACTGCACGCTGTACGGGGACATGGCCGGCGGTTTTGCCGTCATCAAGGACATCTTCAAGACGCTGGTCTACCGGCTGTGCCGGTACCGCAATTCGTTGTCGGAAGTGATTCCGGAGCGCATCCTGACCCGTGCGCCGTCGGCCGAGCTGCGCGAGAACCAGACCGACCAGGACAGCCTGCCCGAATACGATGCGCTCGACGCCATCGTGCAGCGCTACATGGAGCAGAACCAGCCGGTGGCCGATATCATCGCTGCCGGGTTTGCCGAGGCCGATGTGCAGAAGATCGTGCGCCTCATCAGGATCAACGAGTACAAGCGCCGTCAGGCCCCGGTGGGCGTTCGCGTGACGCAGCGCGCGTTCGGGCGCGACTGGCGGTATCCGATTACGTCGCGCTTCAAGGAGTAAGTCACCGCCATGCTCGACTACTACGCCAAGCGCGCTCCCGAATACGAGCGCATCTATGCGAAGCCCGAGCGGCAGGGCGATTTGGCGTGGTTGAAGGCGCGCGTGCGGGACATGACGCGCGGCGCGCGGGTATTGGATCTGGCATGCGGCACCGGTTTCTGGACCGAGACAATGACGGACGCGTGCAGCATCGTCGGCGCTGATTACAACGACACCGTGCTGCGTATTGCACACGGCAAGGGCATCGCCGGGGCGTCGTTTGTGCGCGCCGACAACGATGCGCTGCCGTTCGCGCCCGGCACGTTTGACGTGATGACGGCGGGCTGCTGGTGGTCGCACGTGCCGCTGCAGCACTTGCGCCAGCATATTGAAGGACTGCACCGCGGGCTGGGGCCCGGCGTGCGTGTGCTGTGGTTTGATAATCAGTATGTGTTCGGCTCCAGCACGCCCATTGCCTACAACGACGAACATGGCAACACGTGGCAGCGTCGCCCCCTGCGCGACGGCAGCGAGCACGATGTGCTGAAGAACTTTCCCGACGATCCGACGCTGCTGCAGACAGTGGCCGGCATCGCCCAGGATGTGCGCATTAACCGGCTCCAGTATTATTGGACGCTTGAATACTTCACCAACTCGTGAGCGAGACACCCATGAAACAGATCACCGCCATCATCAAGCCCTTCAAACTGGACGAAGTGCGCGAGTCGCTCGCCGACGTGGGGGTGACCGGCCTGACCGTCACCGAGGTCAAGGGCTTTGGCCGCCAGAAGGGCCACACCGAGCTGTATCGCGGTGCGGAATACGTGGTCGACTTCCTGCCGAAGATCAAGATCGAGGTGGTGGTGGCCGAAAGCCAGGTCGAAAATGTGATCGACACCATTGTCAAGGCTGCCAAGACCGGCAAGATCGGCGACGGCAAGATCTTCGTGATGCCGGTGGAGCAGGTGATCCGCATCCGCACCGGCGAGAAGGACGAAGCAGCGGTCTAATGCCGTAGCCTGTGGCCGGAGCGCTCGCGCCGGTCAGCGCTGATCAACGCGGCAGGGTGATGTTCCAGCGCAGTGTCACCAGCCGCCCGATCACGATCGCCAGCGTGGCGATCACCACGGACACGCTCGGCAGCAAGTCCGTGTGCGTCAGCCCGACGTAGAGGAAGCATCCAAGAAACGCGCATGTCGCGTACGGGTGATTGTCCCGCAGCAGCATGGGGACTTCATTGCAGACCACATCGCGGAGCAGGCCGCCAAAGGCCGCCGTGATGACGCCCATCATCACCGACACGAAGATCGGCACGCCCGCATCGAGCGACAGTTGCGTGCCCAGCACGCCAAAGAGCCCCATGCCGATTGCGTCGGCCACGATCAACACGCGGTCGGACACCAGTTGGCTCACCAGCCGGATCACCCAGTTGGCAAACAGGCTCATGACGAACAGCGCGAGCAGGTAATGCTCGTGCTCGATCCAGTAGAAGGGCCGTCGATCCAGCAGCAGATCGCGTAGCGTGCCGCCGCCAAACGCGGTCAGGAACGCGACGATGAATGCGCCCACCGCATCGAGCCGGCGCCGTTTGGCCTCGGCCAGCCCCGAGATGGCAAACGAGAAGACCGCGAGGATCTCCACCCAGTGCATCACCAACTGCAGGCGGGTCACGTGCATGAGCGTGTTGTTCTTGTTGTGAGCAGGTGAATGGGAGTGGGGCGCGTCAGGCGCTGTGCGGCTGGCGCAGCAGTACCAGCACCGCACCGGCGCCGCCGGCCGTGTTGCGCGGTTCGACGAAAGCGATTACTTCTTCCTTCTGCACCAGCCACGAACGCACCTTGCCCTTGAGCACGGGCGTTTTGTCGGGCGAGCCGAGACCCTTGCCGTGGATCACGCGCACACAGCGGATGCCGCGCTGTACGGCGCGGCGCAGGAAGGCGGCCAGCGCCTCGCGGGCTTCTTCGCGGCGCATGCCGTGCAGGTCGATCTGGTCTTGCGTAGCCCACTCGCCGCGGCGCAGTTTCTTGAGCACGTCGGCGCCGATGCCGGGGCGACGGTAGGACAGCGTGTCGTCGGTTTCCAGCAGATTGTCGATGTCGAAGTCGTCCGACAGCGAATCGCGCAGAACGGTTTGCTCTTCGGCGCGGGAATGCACCGGGTCCGGCGACGGGGGATTGCGCGGGTGCTCGACGCGCTTGTTCTGGCGCAGCGCGCTCACCTCGCCGATGCTGGCACGGAACACGTTGGCTTCTTCTGCAGCTTGGCGGGCAGCAGCTTCGGCGCGCTGGCGCTCCGCTTCGCGTGCCTGCGTCTCGTGCTTGAGCTGGTCACGCAGGCTGGCCAGATCGGTCAGGCTGAGCTTGTTGGCGTGGGAAGGGGCGCGTTTCATGGTGAAGGGCAGGCGAGCACATCGGGTGGAGCGTGTGTCGATTATACGAAGGTGCCGCACATGGCAAAACGGCCGATGGTCACCCATCGGCCGCGTTGTTTGCGCCCGGAAACCCGGGGCGATGATGCTTACTCCAGGCTTTCCAGGTAGCGCTGGGCGTCCAGCGCGGCCATGCAGCCGGTGCCGGCGCTGGTGATGGCCTGGCGGTAGATGTGGTCCTGCACATCGCCCGCGGCGAACACGCCCGGGATGTTGGTGGCGGTGGCCATGCCATCCAGGCCGCTCTTCGTGCGGATGTAGCCCGTGTCGTTCATGTCGAGCTGGCCGCGGAAGATGTCGGTGTTCGGCTTGTGGCCGATGGCGATGAACACGCCTGCCAGCTTGACCTCTTCGGTCTTGCCTTCGTTCTCGTGCGTGCCTTTCAGGCGGGCACCCGTCACACCGGAGTCATCGCCCAGGATCTCGTCGAGCACCATGTTCGTCTTGATCTCGATCTTGCCTTTCTTCTCCTGCTCATGCAGACGGTCGATCAGGATGGGTTCGGCGCGGAACTTGTCGCGGCGGTGGATGAGCGTGACCTTGCTGGCGATGTTGGCCAGGTACAGCGCTTCTTCCACGGCGGTGTTGCCGCCGCCCACCACGGCCACTTCCTGGCCTTTGTAGAAGAAGCCGTCGCACGTGGCGCAGGCAGACACGCCGCGGCCGGCAAAGGTTTCTTCCGACGGCAGGCCCAGGTATTGGGCCGAAGCGCCCGTGGAGACGATCAGCGCGTCGCAGGTGTATTCACCCGAATCGCCCACCAGGCGGATCGGCTTTTCATTCAGGTGCGCGGTGTGGATGTGGTCGAACAGCACTTCGGTCTTGAAGCGCTCGGCGTGCTCCAGGAAGCGCTGCATCAGCTCGGGCCCTTGCAGGTGTTCCTTGTCAGCGGGCCAGTTTTCCACGTCGGTGGTGGTCATGAGCTGGCCGCCCTGCGCCAAGCCGGTGACCAGCACAGGGTTCAGGTTGGCCCGGGCAGCGTAAATCGCGGCTGTGTAGCCGGAGGGGCCGGAGCCGAGGATCAGCACTTTTGCGTGTTTTGCCATGATGCGTTCTGTATGTGCGCGGCACGAGGGGTGGAGCGCCGCCGTGCAGGCTAGGTGAGGGTGACGGGCGCCATTATAAAGTGGCACCCCCTCGTCCGCCCGGTTGTAAATTCCAATGGCGATGATAGGGCCGCGTTACAATCGTTGGCATCGTATTTGTGCTGTCCCAAGCCGCGTGGCCTTGCCCAAGCGGCGCACCCGTCTCCCGCATGGCTCGAGCTTCCACCACTCCGACAACCCGTACCGATCCCTCCGCACTGCCGTCCCGCATTGGGCGGCTGCTGGGGGAGGTCCGCTGGTTCCTGTTGCTGGCGGTGACCATCGCCTTCCTGATCATTCTTCTGTCATACAACCGGGCCGATCCCGGTTTCACCCACGCCAGCCAGGTCGACGAGATCCGCAACCTGGGCGGCCGCGTGGGTGCTTGGCTGGCCGATCTGCTGCTGTTTGTCTTTGGCGCGTCCGCCTATTGGTGGGCGGTGCTGCTGGTGCGCAAGGTCTGGCGCGGCTGGCGTGATCTGATGTCGGACGAACGCCTGCCGCGCACGGCCATGCCGCGTGTTGACGCCAGTGTCACGTGGATCGGTTTTGCACTCATCCTTGCCTCCAGCATGGGTCTGGAAGCCATCCGCATGTACTCGCTGCACATGAAGCTGCCGCGTGCGCCTGGCGGCGTGCTGGGCGATGTGATTGGCGGGGCGATGCAGCATTCGCTGGGCTTTACCGGCGGCACGCTGGCGCTGCTGTTCACGTTTCTGGTCGGGCTGTCGCTGTTTTTCCATTTTTCGTGGCTGAACCTGGCCGAGCAGATCGGCGCGGGCGTCGAAATGCTGTTCCTCGGCTTCAAGACGCGCCGCGAGAGCAAACAGGATCGCGCGATTGGCGAGGCTGCCAAGGTCGAGCGCGAGGAAGTGGTCGAAACCCGCCGTGTGCGGATTGAAGAATCGCCACCGGTGCAGATCGTGCGCCCGACAGCCGTGGTCAAGAGCGAACGCGTGGAGCGCGAGAAGCAGCAGCCGCTGTTTGTCGACATTCACGATTCGGACCTGCCGCCGCTCGCGCTGCTCGATCCGATTCCGCCGGTTGTGGAAACCGTGAGCGCCGAGACACTGGAATTCACCTCGCGCCTGATCGAGAAGAAGCTCAAGGATTTCGGCGTGGACGTACAGGTGGTGGCGGCCTATCCGGGCCCGGTCATCACGCGCTACGAAATCGAACCCGCCACGGGCGTGAAGGGCAGCCAGATCGTCAACCTGGCCAAGGACTTGGCGCGTTCGCTGTCGCTGGTGTCGATCCGCGTGGTGGAGACGATTCCGGGCAAGAATTACATGGGCCTGGAGCTGCCGAACCCGAAGCGCCAGTCGGTGCGCCTGTCCGAGATTCTCGGCTCGCAGGTCTACAACGAGAGCGCCTCGCAGCTCACGATGGCGCTGGGCAAGGACATCGCCGGCAAGCCGGTGGTGGCCGATCTCGCCAAGATGCCGCACTGCATGGTGGCCGGCACTACGGGCTCGGGTAAGTCGGTCGGGATCAACGCGATGATCCTGTCGCTGCTGTACAAGGCCAAGGCCGACGCCGTGCGCCTGATCCTGATCGACCCGAAGATGCTGGAACTGAGCATCTACGAAGGCATTCCGCACCTGCTGTGCCCGGTCGTGACCGACATGCGCCAGGCCGGCCACGCCCTGAACTGGGCCGTGGGCGAAATGGAGCGCCGCTACAAGCTCATGAGCAAGATGGGCGTGCGCAACCTGGCCGGCTTCAACAAGAAGATCGAAGAGGCCGCCGCGCGCGAAGAGAAGATTCCCAACCCGTTCAGCCTGACGCCCGACGCGCCGGAGCCGCTGGACAAGCTGCCGATGATCGTCATCGTGATCGACGAGCTTGCCGACCTGATGATGGTGGTCGGCAAGAAGGTCGAAGAGCTGATCGCACGGATCGCGCAGAAGGCGCGTGCCGCCGGTATCCACCTGGTGCTGGCGACGCAGCGTCCGTCGGTGGATGTGATTACGGGCCTGATCAAGGCCAACGTGCCGACGCGGATTGCGTTCCAGGTCAGCAGCAAGATCGACTCGCGCACGATTCTCGACCAGCAGGGCGCCGAAGCGCTGCTGGGCATGGGCGATATGCTCTACCTCGCGCCCGGCACCGGTTTGCCGGTGCGCGTGCACGGCGCGTTCGTGTCGGACGACGAAGTGCATCGCGTGGTGGACAACCTCAAGGCGCAAGGCGAGCCGAACTACATCGAAGGCATTCTCGAAGGCGGCGTGGCCGATGGCGAGGGCGGCGGCGATGGCTTTGGTGGCGGCGCGGGCCTTGTCGGTGCCGGTGGCGGCGAGGCCGATCCGCTGTACGACCAGGCCGTCGATGTGGTGCTGAAGAATCGCCGCGCGTCGATCTCACTGGTGCAGCGTCATCTGCGCATTGGCTACAACCGCGCCGCACGCCTGCTCGAAGACATGGAAAAGGCGGGGCTCGTATCCGCCATGTCCGGCAACGGCAACCGCGAAATTCTGGCGCCCAACCGCAACGGCAACGTCGTCGAAGAGGAATGATGCTGCCCGCATGCTGCGGTTACATCGGGTTACCGCGCGGGCGGAATGTTCCGGCGCGGCCGGCCACTAACAACAAGATCAACTGAAAACCGGGATTCCTATGTTTGTGTTGAAAGCACGTCACCTGATGGCCACCGGGCTGGTCTCGCTGGCGGCATGGTCTGCCGGGGCCCATGCAGGTGCGGTCGAACAGCTCAATGCCTTCGTGACCAACGTCAGCACCGCGCGCGGCGAGTTCGTGCAGCGTCAAGTGAAGGGCGGTACCAATGGCAACCCGCTGCGCGTGGCGGGCACGTCCAGCGGGGACTTCGTCTTCTCGCGCCCGGGCCGCTTCGTCTGGCGCTATGTGAAGCCGTACGAACAGCAGCTCTCTGCCGATGGCCAGATGCTCTACATCTTCGACAAGGACCTGAACCAGATCACGGAACGCAAGCTCGATGCGTCGCTGGGCTCCAGCCCCGCCGCCATCCTGTTCGGCAGCAACGATCTGGCCAAAAACTTCACGCTCAAGGAAGGCGGTACCAAGGACGGCATCGACTGGGCCGAACTCACGCCCAAGGCCAAGGACACCCAGTTCGAGCGCATTGCCATCGGCTTTCGCAGCGGCGAACTGCAGGGGATGGAGCTGCGCGACGCCTTCGGGAACACCACTTTGCTGACGTTCTCGAACATCCAGAAGAATCCGCAACTGCCGGCCAACGTGTTCCGCTTTACGCCGCCCAAAGGGGCCGACGTAATCAAGCAATGACGCGTGCAGGCCGGTTTTCGACAAGGAGACCGACCGTGCCTTTGCCGTTCACCACGCCGCTGCACCGTGCAGCCGCTGTTGCCGTCGTAGCATCAGCGGCGGCCATCTTCGCGGGATGCGCCTCCAGCGGTGCATCCCGTTTTGACGTCGATTCCTTCCTCGCCGCGCCCGACACCGTGCTGGCCGAAGCCCTGGTCAACAAGGACTTCCTGCACGCAACCGAGCTGCCCAGCGCCGAATGCAGCGCATTGGTGAAGGGGCATGCCGGGCAGGTTGTGCCGATCCAGGCGCCGGCCGATCCGCGCCTGCCCGAAGCTTCGACGCGCCAGCCGTTCGTGATTCAGCCGCCGGCGAGCGAGAGCGTCTGGTTGCTGCTGCGCGCGTCCAACGGCACGCAGTCATGCCATGGACCGCTGCCCGCCAAGGCGTTCATGGGGCTGGTGCAGCGCGCGTCAAATTGACTGACTGATTGCCGGATCGGCCGCCGCTTCAGGCGTGGGCCGCTTTCATGTCCGCAATGAAGGCGGCCAGCAGGTCGTTACGCCGTGCGGCGCGGCGCACCACCATGTCGAACGGCACTTCGTAGCGCATGGCAGCCGGCGCCAGCGGCGTCAGGAGGCCCTGCGCCACGTACGGCGCCGCAAAGTGCTCCGGGAGATAACCGAGGTGCCGGCCCGACAGGACCAGCATGGCCACGGCTTCCATGTTGTCGGCCACGGCCGTTACGGGCCGCTCTGCCGGCGAGCCTGCCGCCTCGGGCAGCGGATAGCTGCGCCAGGCCCACGCATGCGTCAGGGCTTCCGCAGGCGTCACCTTCCCGGCCCTCCTGAACAGCGGATGCCCACGCCCCGCATAGGCCAGCTGTGTCTCGTGGAAAATCGTCGTGTAGTCCAACGCCGGTACGCGGTGCCAGAAATAGCCGATGGCCATGTGGATCTTGCCGTCGAGCAGCAATCCCTCCAATTCGCCGGGCGGGCGTACCGACACTGTGAAATGAACCGATTCATCGCGCTGCCGGAAGCGCTCGATCGCCTGGCTGATGCGCGCGTTCGCATTCACGGGCGCATGTCCGATCAACCCTAGGCACAACGTGCCGACCAGCGTGCGGCCCACCTTGCGGGCCTCCGCGCTGAAGGTGTCCAGCGCGCCAAGCAGCTTGCGCGCGGAATCGACGAACCGTTCACCGCGCGCGGTGAGCCGGAAGCCGCTGCGGCCGCGTTCGCACAGTCGGTAGCCGAGGCGCGTCTCCAGGGTGGAAAGCTGCGTGCTGATGGTCGACTGGCCGACATTGAGCGTGGCCTGGGCAGGCGTGATGCCGCCCGCGTCCACCACAGCGAGGAACACGCGGATCAGCCGCAAGTCGAGATCGGAGGGTTGTCCCAGCACGGTGATCGTTACATCGATTGAAATCGATGTTTGATTTGGATATTTCGCATTTTACGCACGGAGACCATCGGCAAAAATCCATGCCATCTCCACTGATTGCATTGCTGCCGTGCGATGTGATGCTCCTGCCACCATGAACGATCGCGCCGACTTCCTCCACCCTGTCTCGGGCAATGCCATGCCGCGCTTTGGCGGTATCGCCACCATGATGCGGCTGCCTGCCGCCGAGTCAGCCGCCGGGCTGGACGCCTGCTTCGTCGGCGTGCCGTTCGACCTGGGCACATCCAACCGGAACGGCGCGCGCCTCGGGCCGCGGCAGATCCGCGCCGAATCCGTCCTCTTGCGCCCCTACAACATGGCCACGCGCGCCGCGCCGTTCGACTCGCTGCGCGTGGCCGACATCGGCGACGTTCCGACGAACCCGTACAACCTGCACGATTCGATCGATCGCATCGAAGCGGCCTACCGCGACATCATCGCGGGCGGCTGCCGGCCGATCGGCCTGGGCGGCGACCACACCGTCACGCTGCCCATTCTGCGTGCGATGCACGCGCGGTACGGCCGCATTGGGTTGATTCACGTGGATGCGCACGCCGACGTGAACGACACCATGTTCGGCGAGAAGATCGCGCATGGCACGCCGTTTCGCCGTGCGGTGGAGGAGGGGCTGTTGGATTGCAACCGTGTCGTGCAGATCGGGCTGCGCGGCACCGGCTACGAGGCCGAGGATTTCGACTGGTGCCGCCAGCAGGGTTTTCGTGTCGTGACGGCCGAGGAATGCTGGCACCGCTCGCTCGTGCCACTCATGGAAGAGGTGCGCGCCCGCGTGCAGGGTGGTCCGGTCTACGTCAGCTTCGACATCGACGGCATCGACCCCGCCTATGCGCCCGGCACGGGCACGCCTGAGATCGGCGGCCTGACCGTGCCCCAGGCGCTGGAGATCGTGCGTGGCGCACAAGGTCTCGACATCGTTGGTGCGGATCTCGTCGAGGTCTCGCCGCCATACGACCCGTTCGGAACCACCGCGCTACTCGGTGCCAACCTGGCGTTCGAACTGCTGTGCGTGCTGCCCGGCGTCGAATACCGCGCGTGACACCGCGCCCATAAGAACAGAGAGGAGACTTCATGCGAGCAGCCCAATCGACTGCGCAGCCACGCCGTGCCGCGATGGCGTCGTTCATCGGGACCACGATCGAGTGGTACGACTTCTACAGCTACGCTACGGCGGCCGCGCTGGTCTTCGGGCCGCTGTTCTTCCCCGGCGAGAACCGTTTGCTGGGGCTGCTGGCGTCGTTCGGTTCCTTTGCTATCGGCTTCCTCGCACGGCCCATCGGCGGCGTGCTGTTTGGCCGCATTGGCGACCGGCTCGGCCGTAAGCGTGCGCTGATGGGCACGCTGACCTTGATGGCGGTCGCCACTGTGCTAATCGGCTGCCTGCCGACATATGCGCAGGCCGGATGGATCGCGCCGGTCGCGCTCGTGGTGTTGCGCGTGCTGCAAGGCATCGCCGTTGGTGGCGAGTGGGGCGGCGCGGTGCTGCTGGCCGGCGAGCACGCGCCGAAGGGGCGGCGCACCTTTTTTGCCTCATTTGCCCAGCTCGGCAGTGCGGGCGGGCTGATCCTGTCGATGCTGGCGTTTTCGGCGGTCAGCCGTCTGGAGCCCGAAGCCTTTCTGGCCTGGGGCTGGCGCTTGCCGTTCCTGGCGAGTGCGGTGTTGCTGGCGGTGGGCTTTGTGATCCGCATGTCGGTCAACGAATCGCCCGAGTTCGAAGCCATGCAGGCCTCGGGCGACGTGGCGAAGCAGCCGCTGACCGAGGCACTCAAGGCGTGGCCCCTCATCGTGCTGGCCATCGGCGCCAATGTGTATGGCATTGCGGGCGTGTACTTCAGCAACATCTTCATGATTTCGTACGCGACGCAGTACCTGCAGCTGGACCGCGCGATGATCCTCGACTGCATGTTCTGGGTGGCCGTGCTGCAGTTCTTCGTGCAACTGGGTGCGGCGGCACTGGCCGACCGTTTCGGCACGCGCCGCTTGCTGATTGTCCTCGTGGCGTTCGCCGTCGCCGTGCCGTTCATCATGCTGCCGCTGGTGCGTGCGGGCCAGCCGCATACGGTGTTTGCCGGGGTGGCGATCGCGACGCTGGCCGAATCCGGCTACTACGCGATCATCGCCGGCTTCGTCAGCGGCATGTTCGCTGCCCGCATCCGCTATACGGCCATCTCGTTGGCGTACCAGGTATGTGGAGCGTTTGCGGGCGGCCTGACACCGCTGCTTGCCACCGTGCTCGCGGACCGGTTCTTCCCGCAGTGGTGGCCGATGGCCGTCTTCTATGCCTGCTTTGCAGCGCTGTCGCTTCTATGTGTCATCGGCATCGGCTGGCGCCGGCCGATGGCTGCGGAACCGGCGCTGGGGGCACCCGCCGCCTGAGACCGCCGTCGGGTGCGGGAGGCGGGCGGTTTCTGCGACAATCCCCGCATGAACGCTTCCGCATCTCTCTTCCCGGACGCGCCCGCCCACATGCCGCTGGCCGAGCGCCTTCGCCCACATTCCGCTGAGGATGTGATCGGCCAGCAGCACTTGCTGGGGCCGGGCAAGCCGCTGCGCGTAGCCTTTGCCTCCGGCGAGCCGCATTCGATGATCCTCTGGGGCCCGCCGGGTGTTGGGAAGACCACGCTGGCGCGGCTGATGGCCAACGCGTTTGACGCAGAATTCATCGCGCTGTCCGCCGTGCTGTCGGGCGTCAAGGACATC
Source organism: Ralstonia psammae (assembly GCF_958405935.1). Lineage (NCBI taxonomy): Bacteria > Pseudomonadati > Pseudomonadota > Betaproteobacteria > Burkholderiales > Burkholderiaceae > Ralstonia > Ralstonia psammae. The sequence goes on along the minus strand of NZ_CATZBU010000006.1, from coordinate 98,067 downwards.
CGCGAGGCGGTGGAGCGCGCAGAGCAGTTTCGTGCGCATGGCCGTCGCACGCTGGTGTTCGTCGATGAGGTGCATCGCTTCAACAAGAGCCAGCAAGACGCATTTCTGCCGCACGTGGAAAGCGGCCTGTTTACCTTCATCGGCGCGACGACGGAAAACCCCTCATTCGAGGTCAACGGCGCATTGCTCTCACGTGCCGCGGTGTACGTGCTCAAGAGCCTGTCGGACGACGAGTTGAAGCAGTTGGCCGAGCGGGCGCGCCAAGAGTTGGGGGGGCTGGAGTGGACGCCGGCCGCACTCGACGCCATCGTTGCGTCGGCCGATGGCGATGGGCGCAAGCTGCTCAACAACGTGGAGATCGTCACCCGAGCCGCGCGTTCGCAGACCGAGGGCGATACCGTTCCGGTGGTCGACGAGGCACTGCTGGCATCTGCGCTGTCGGAAAACCTGCGCCGCTTCGACAAGGGCGGCGACGCGTTCTACGACCAGATCAGCGCGCTGCATAAATCCGTGCGCGGCTCCGATCCGGACGGTGCGCTGTACTGGTTCTGCCGCATGCTCGACGGCGGCGCTGACCCGCGCTATCTCGCGCGCCGCATCGTGCGCATGGCGTGGGAAGACATCGGCCTGGCCGACCCGCGCGCCGGGCGCATCACACTGGACGCAGCAGAAACGTACGAACGCCTGGGCTCGCCGGAAGGGGAGCTGGCGCTGGCCCAGGCGGTGATTTACCTGGCCATCGCGCCGAAGTCGAATGCCGGCTACAACGCCTACAACGCGGCGCGCGCCTTCGTTAGTCAGGACAAGTCGCGCAACGTGCCCGTGCACCTGCGCAATGCGCCGACCAAGCTGATGAAGGAACTCGGTTACGGCCACGCTTACCGCTACGCGCATGACGAGCCCGAGGCCTACGCCGCCGGCGAAACCTACTTCCCGGACGATCTGCCCGCGCAGAACTGGTACGTGCCGACGCCGCGCGGCCTGGAAGGCAAGATCGGCGAGAAGCTGCGGCACCTGCGCGAGCTGGATGCGCAATGGCATGCCGAGCGGGACAAATCCTCTCGCAACAAATAATCCCCGCGGGCCGGTACGATAAAATCGGTTTTTCGATCATTCAGATCGCTCGCAATCTTCGGTTTTCTTTTTTCCCACCATGCTTGATATCCAACTGCTGCGCAAAGACATCGACGCCGTCGCCGCGCGCCTCAAAGATCGCGGCTACGTGCTCGACGTGGCCGGCTTTGCCGCGCTCGAAGCGGAACGCAAGGCCATCCAGACCCGCACCGAAGAGCTGCAGGCGCGCCGCAATAGCCTGTCCAAGCAGATCGGCATGCTCAAGGGGAAGGGCGAGGATGCATCGGGCGTGATGGCCGAGGTGTCGGGCATCGGCGACGAGCTGAAGGCGTCTGCCGCGCAACTCGACGTGGTGCAGGCTAAGGTGCAGGAGCTGATGCTGTCGATCCCGAACCTGCCGCACGAAAGCGTGCCGGCCGGCCGCGACGAAACGCAGAATGTGGAAGTGCGCCGCGAAGGCACGCCGCGCACATTCGATTTCCCGGTCAAGGACCACGTGGATCTGGGCGCCGCGCTGGGGCTGGATTTTGACGCGGGCGCCAAGCTGTCGGGCGCGCGCTTTACTGTGCTCAAGGGCCAGGTGGCGCGGCTGCACCGCGCCCTCGCGCAGTTCATGCTCGACACGCACACGCTGGAGCACGGCTACACCGAGGCGTACGTGCCCTACATCGTCAACGCCGCGTCGATGCGTGGCACCGGCCAGTTGCCGAAGTTCGAGGAAGACCTGTTCCGTGTGCCGCGCAAGATGGGGCACAGCGCAGAAGAGGAGGGCGAGCGCGTCGAAAACTTCTACCTGATCCCGACCGCCGAAGTGCCGCTCACGAACCTCGTGCGCGATGAGATCGTTGCCGCTGACGCGCTGCCGATGATGTTCGCGGCGCATTCCCCGTGTTTCCGTTCTGAAGCCGGTTCGTACGGCAAGGACACGCGCGGCATGATCCGCCAGCATCAGTTCGACAAGGTTGAGATGGTGCAGATCGTGCAGCCCGAAGCCTCGGCCGCCGCGCTGGACGCCATGACCAACTGCGCCGAGAACATCCTGCGCAAGCTGGAACTGCCGTTCCGCACCGTCGTGCTGTGCACGGGCGACATGGGCTTCGGCAGCACCAAGACGTACGACATCGAGGTGTGGATTCCGGCGCAGAACACGTACCGCGAAATCAGTTCGTGCTCGAACATGGGCGACTTCCAGGCGCGCCGCATGCAAGCGCGCTTCCGCAACGCGCAGGGCAAGCCGGAGCTGGTGCACACGCTCAACGGTTCGGGCCTCGCGGTGGGCCGCACGTTAGTGGCCGTACTGGAGAACTACCAGAACGCGGATGGCTCGGTCACGGTGCCGACGGTTCTGCGCCCGTATCTGGGCGGCCAGGAAGTGCTGAAGCCGGCAGTTTGATGGAGTTGCGCCGACCCCCTTGATCGGGCCGGAAAAGTTTTGTTATACTCGCGGTTTCGCGATTCAGCGACCCAGTTACCGGAGAGGTGGCAGAGTGGTCGAATGTACCTGACTCGAAATCAGGCGTACCGGCGACGGTACCGTGGGTTCGAATCCCACCCTCTCCGCCAGACAGCCCCAGTTGCTTGTAGCAACTGGGGTTTTCTTTTGCATCAATGGTCTAGCTGCCCTTGTTCCTCATGATGTGGTACACAGGGGGTCATGGAGACCATGAAAAAACAAGCCTGGGCTTGTTCGCCGTAACGGCACCTACTATGCGCGCCTGCGCGTTCCTAAAAGCCTTCGCGAGCAGATCGGCAAGGCTGAAATCAAGCTCAGTCTCAAGGCTAAAGATCGTGCCGAGGCCAACGCGAAGCTTGAGGCGCGGAAGAAGAAAAAAGCATACCGTTAAAGCCCAGCAGGACGTTTCCGTCTCCGCGAATGGAGATGTGGACGTCGGCGGCCCGGCACAAGCCGGCAACACCTGACCTTGAATGCTGGCGGCAACACCGCGCTAGCAAGGGCTGATATGCTGGCAAGCGCGAATGCCTCCCTTTGCTTCACTGCATTCGGAGATTTCTGCCATCCATCAAACCGGCTATTGGCAGCCGGATTCTCGCTTCGCTACTGTCGGTAGCGGTCGGCACGTATGCGCAGGAAAATCCCACTATTCCCAGTCTGAAAGACGCGAAGCAGGCCACCGCGCTGCAACAGTTGGCCGAGAAGCACGCGCTCGTCCGGCAGGACGTTGATGGCTAGGTTGCAGTAATTTCCACAGAGGAGGGGCGCCATTCGTTGGCAGCCACGAATATGCGTGACAAGAAGAACAAAATAAGAGCGTTAGCTGGCGTGCTGGCTGCCGGCGTGATCTGTGTCGGTCAAACAGCTGCACAGACGAGCGGCGGCGACACGTCCACGGTGACGGCTGCGGCTATTGCTGGCATGTCGAGCAACCAAAAGACAGATGCGCTTATCAAGGCCATAGCCAACGGCGACACTGTTGCTGTTCAACGTCTGCGTGACGCGGGTGTTAGTGCCAACGCTCAGGCCAGCGAACATGGCATGCGGCCGCTTCACGTCGCTGCGTTGGTGGGTAACGTTCCACTCATGAAGTCGCTTATAGCGGCAGGTGCAACGATCGATGCCCCTTCTGAGGACGGCTTGCGTCCGATTGATTTTGCCGCAGGCGGCGGCGAGCCCGAGGCGGTGCAGGCGCTTCTAGATGCAGGGGCCGGCCTGGCTACGACAACGCCGCGTGAACATACTCCTTTGATGATGGCGGTCGAGGGGGGGAAGCCCGAAATGGTTCAGTTCCTGCTGGCCAAGGGAGCAAAGATCGATGAGGCCAATAGCCACGGCGCACAAGCGATCCATATCGCGGCGGGAACTGACAGCACCGAATCGCTCAAGCGCCTGATCGCCGCCGGGGCGAAGCTCGATGCGCCTGCCTCAGACGGAAGAACCCCGTTGACGATCGCCATCGAAGCGAATCGCCTGGCAAACGTCCAGGTGTTGATGGATGCCGGTGTACGCCCGACCAGTTCCAACGCCGGTGCCGAACTATTGGTGGCAGCGGCCGAGAAAGGCAATACCGATGTCGTCAAGGCACAAATCGCGGCCGGCACGCCGCCCAACGCCGTCGCCAAGAACGGTTGGCAGGCGATCCATTACGCCGCGAACAACGGGGATGCGGTAATGCTCAAGGTACTTCTCGCCAGCGGTGCCAAGGTCGACGCGCTGTCGAGTGGCAAGGAGGGGCAATTCCAGCCGTTGCATCTGGTCGCACGCGGCCAGGGAGCCCACTATAGCGGAGACCAGCGGCGCATGAAGGATGCGGGCTATATCGAAGCTGCGCAGCTGCTGCTTGCGACAGGCGCCAAGGTTGATGCCAAGACCGGCGACGGCAAGCAGCCGATCCACCTCGCCGCTGAAAACGGAATGACAAGCGTCATGCAGATCCTGCTGGCGCACGGCGCGAAAGCCGATGTCGTGTCGTCAGAGGGTAATCAGCCCCTGCACTACGCTGCGCAACGGGGACTCCCGTACTTGCACGAAAACCTCTACAAGCAGAGTGCCATCATCAACATGTTGCTTGCCGCTGGCGCCAAGGTCGATGCGCCGGGCAAGGATGGCTGGCTTCCGATTCACTTTGCCGCGGCCACTGGTAGGTCCGAAGGGATCGCCGCGCTGATCGCCGCGAAAGCGGATCCCAATGCCGCGCTCGCTAACGGCTTGCGTCCTCTGCATCTGATATCGGACCGGCGCAATTTCTATGACTCCGAACCTGTCGTCGCTGCGCTGTTGGCGGGTGGCGCACGCGTGGACGTGCGGGATGCAAAGGGCTGGGAGCCGCTTCACTATGCGGCACAACGTGGTGCGACACGCACAGTCAAGCGGCTACTCGAGGCCGGCGCCAACCCGGCAGCCGTCACGCCTGACGGCCATACAGCGATGGACTACGCTATCGCGAGCAAATCCACTCAGTCGCAGTCGCTGCTGCAAGCCGCCACCACGGGACAGCCGCTGTCGTCGCCAGAGCAAAGAAATGCCGCACTGTTCGATGCCGTTCGAGAGCGCGACGCGGCCGAGGTCAAACGCCTGCTCACGCTAGGCGCACGAGCGGACGCAAGCGACAAGTATGGCAAGCGCGTCATTGATGTCGCAGCACGGCGTGGTGATGTCGCCGTGTTGAAGCTGCTCGTCAACGCGGGCGCGTCGCTCGAGGCCATTCCTAAAAGCGAAGGCAAACCAGGCGCGGAGGCACTCATCTGCCAGTCGATCGAGTGGTCCAATTCCGGCCAGGAAACCAAGGCGTTGCTGGATGCCGGCGCACGCGTGGCCACGGACTGCGGCGACGGCCGCCAATCGTTACACCTGGCGACGTTCTATCGCAGCTTGAATGTGGTCAATATGCTGTTGGCGGCGGGCGCTGATGTTAACGCTCAGGACAAATACGGAAGCACGCCGCTTCACTATGCCGCGCGCGTCAACAGTCCGGGTATTGCGACTGCGCTACTGAGCGCCGGTGCGTCGAGGGCTATCGTCGCGAAGGACGGCGCTCGACCCATCGATGTCGCGACCTCGCGTGAGTCGCTTGACGTTGAGAAGGTGTTGCTGGCCGGTGCCACTCCAGCACAGGTGGCGCAGGCGAAGTTGAGTGCGGAACGCTACAACCGCCGTACCGAGATCGAGCGCGCCGTGAATAGCGGTTTTTCCGCAGAAGAACTCGGTTACAAGTGCAATGGCGAGCTATTCAACTTCCCCGATCGATACGACGATCTGTCGAATCCGGCAAACGCCCGCAGCAATTGGGCGCAGGCATACGGCATCGCAACGCGCTTCCGCAACTGCGTACATGACTTTGCCGCACGTCCGGTGGACTTTGCCAAACTCGTCCCGGTCTACTCCTTGTTGACGTGGGACGAACGACAGCGCGTCAACACGAAATACCTGGCAAGCCTCGACGGCCTCAGGGAGCTGGTGCAGATGGGGCAGTCGCGTATCGAGTCGGAAATGGAGCGCGTCAGGGCGTCGCAACAGCGGATGCAGGGAGCAACTGAAGCGTCACGACGCGCAGCGGCGGAAAACAGCGCGTGGGTTCAGAGCATCAGCCAGTCGTTGAACACAATAGCCGTTCAGATGCGTCCGCCGCCTTTGCCTGATCGCGCGGAGTTCGATCGCATCGTCGCCGAGAATGAGCGGCGCGACGGCGGTGGATCAGGTGGCCGTAGCAACCAGAGCGGCAGCCCGACGGCAGGCACGAAATCCGAAGGCACAGCTGCATCGAGCGCCGGTGGCAATGGGACGAAGACGAACGCAAGCGCGGCGAATGGCACCAATAGTGCGAACGATCCATCCGGCAATGCGGCGGTCAACCGCGGTACGTCCGATCGGGCCCGTGACGCAGGTAAGGCGGGTGCGGCGGATACAACCAATGCCTCAGCGTCGTCGACAAACAAATCCGCATCCGAACGAAAACTTACCGACAGCAGCAAGCCTTCCGGCGCTGCGCAAAAACCGTTTTCGACGAGCAGCAGTATGGAGGGCATCGTGCTGCATACCGATGACACAGCGAGACGGCAAGCACAGGAAAAAGCCGATGCCGAGATGAAGCGAGGCCAGGCCGAGGCTGAGGCGCGCAACAAGAAGGCACAGGCGGCCGCTGAAGCGGTGGAGGCGGATCGCCAGAAAAAACAGAAGGAAGCAGACGAGAAATGGCGAAGGGATCACCCACCGTGCGATAACCGTGTTGAAACGTGCACGAGTCCTCGCTGATACCCGCCCATACATCGACGGCTCATTCATCTCGCGCCGCTGTCGGTTGGATTAATTGGCTCACTACCCTCGGAATTCGGAGGGGGTGATTCGGGGTGTTTTTGTGTAAATTTCTCTTCGGTACTTCTGCTGCTAGTGGGGCCCCCACTACTTGTTGGTGGGGAGTACTCTGGCAACTTCCTTTCACACTGTTGAGAAGGTATCGGAGATCCTGCCTTACCCCTCAGATCAGTTTCTTGTTCAATAACAGGCGGGGTTGCATTTCGTATTGGAACCCGCCTCGGATCAATAATTCTGCAGGCCTGACTCAATAACGCCACTCTGGTGAATTAATATATTTCTTCGCGGCTTTCGACTCCGTGGAGATCTCGTTGGATAGCGCTTTTGTCAAGAGAGAAGGAACCTTTGGATGAAGGCATTGAGCTGGACTGCCCTCCGATTGCTGTACTTCGCGGTCGTGTTTCCCATACTGCAAGGCTGCGCCAGCGTCCACTACGAGCAGCAACTGGCAGCAGAAGCCGCGCCCCGCAAGTTTGCCAGCCAACCGCGCCTGACACTCGCCGTCACGGAATCCTTCGGTACCTCAAATGGCAGTCAGTGCGATCTGAACGATGTGTCCGCTACACGGCGGCAGGCAAGCCTTACGCTGACGGAAAACGACGTGGCAGCCTGGGAACCCTACGGCGCGCGCTGGATGCTAGACCCGACGCGGTATAACGAATCGAACATGATGGGCCGTTTGAGCGGCCATTGTTTCGTGCTCTCAATCGACGGCGAGGTCGTTAGCAGTGGGGTGGTTCTGTGGGTGTACACCGGACAGTTGACCGGCTATGACACCCTCAACGTCATTCCCAAGGATGGCACGCTGACCCTGCAATTGACGCGGGGCAATCATCACAACATTTCCCTGCTGCACGTGCAAGCGTTGGGTGAAGTTCTGGGCGGCAAGCCGCCGATTCAATCCAAATAATAGCGGAGCATTGAGTCGATCATGACGCCGACGACTTTTCTGTCGATGCGAGACATCTTGTTGTGCATGGCGTTGCTGTGCGGCGGCTCAATGGCCGTGGCATCGCCGACCTCCGACGAATTCGAGATATGCAGCCAAATGGAGAAGGCGTCGTTGCACGCCTGTCTGGGGCAGCAGACCTCGGCACACAACAACGCGTGTCAGCAACGCGCCCGGCACGAAGAAGAGCGTTGTCGCGCGGCTGTCTGGGCACGGTACGCCCGGCCGGATCCTGCGTACGAGGCTGCGCGTGTGGCTGCACAGCGCAAAGCTGAAGCCGAAGCGCGGGCTGCCATGGAGGCTGAGTCCATGCATGGGCGCGGCGCAGCACGATGAAGTCGGTGCTCCTGTGCATGCAGGTTTTTGAAGTTGTCCGCAAGGGGAATCTCCCCTATCCCCCTCTTGTAGGGTATGGACTTGTATGCGACGCGTAATAATAAAATTTCCCAATCTTTTTAAGAAGGGAATCATGAACGGATTCAAAACAGAAGCGCGGCATCTGGTGCTGATCAAAAATGTGATGAGCGTTTGCCTAGGCTGCATTTTGGCGCTCAGTGCAACGGGGACTTACGCGGGATGCTTCGGTTCAGCAAACGAGAAAAGATGCCAGGATGTTCAAAACGCTTCGAAGCAGGCTCAAAAAGAGGGTGAGGCCAGAAGGCAAGAATATGTGAAGAACGGCGGGACGCTTCACGACACCACAACGCCTACAAAAGTCAGCACCACCACCTCAAAATAGGAGCGCAAGTGGGAAAAAAGATGCGCATGATCTGCCGCCCTCGAATCCAATGGCCCATTGCCGGATTGTTGATCATGGGGCACATCAGTGCCCTGGCTTGCATTGACCCGAATCGAGTGAAGGAGCCCCCAGTGCCGCGCATCCAGCCGCCGCTGGTTGAGCTGGCGGCCCAGCCAGCGCCTTTGGAGCAACGTATGCCCGTCGGGGCGGTTTTTGCCTATCTGGCACCTGAAGGGGCAGTCGCCAGCGTCCGAGTGATCCGGCAAGGCATAAGCCCTCCGTTGGAGGTGCTGACGCAGGAGACGGTCGAGCGCCTGGGCTATCCGGTGGAAAAAAATGGGCCGCTCGCACAGCGGTGGGTCTATGTGCACGCTGCCAGTTACGGCAAGGCCGAATTGCGCCTGAACACGCCTTCTGGCAAGACCTATGCCGTGGTGTTGGGCATGATCTATCCGCACGAGCAACCTGTGGGTGAGCCCCAGCGGCTAGAGGTCGCCAGCAGCGGCAGCGAGCCGAGTTTTACCGTCGATGCCAACAACAACACTTTGTGGCTGAGCCTGCCAGGCCAGGTGGGTGACGGATGGCGCATGACTTCGGGCGATGAGACCACCTTCTCATTGATCCGGGTGGAACAACTGGCCATGCCGGATGGCGATGACCCCAGGGTTGGGTTGTTTCTGGAGGCTGGGCGATCGGTGCACAGCGGGGTGATTGAACTCCAGTCTGTGCCGGCGGGCCTGTTCGCCGCCCGCAAGACCTACCGCTTCAAGGTGGATGCGCGGCCCGTGCCGGCTTGCTGAGTGAAGCCGGGTTGCAAGGTGATGAGAATGCAGAAAACGTTGAGCGTGGGGCGTGGGTTCGTATTGATTCTGGCGTGGGGCGTGCTGGCGTTCGCCACGGCGCATGCCGATGTGACGCCACCCCACATTGCAGATGCATGGACTCGACTGCGGAACAACCCGAAAACCTACGACCAGGCAGACCAGTTCTGCCGTGGCAAGCGGTTGGATGACGCCTGCGAATTGCCGGGTAACCCGTTGCAGGGCGGCGGGGCAGGTGTGTGCCGATCGTCGGTCAATGCCCGAGGCGAAATCGAGCGAGCCTGTGTCCGCACCACACGCGTGGAGATCGACAACGGCGTTCCGTCTGGTGGGTTCGTGGCCAGCCCGGCATTGTGCAAGCCCTATATCGATTGGGTACAGCGCAACGACCCTGCCGAACCCGCGCCCGAGCTGCCCTTTGACTGCAAGCCTCCGGCTCAGCCGCTTGCCGACCGTTTCTGCAAAGGCAAGGCCGCCGGAGATGCCTGCGCCGTAGAGATGCGGGTGGACGGAAAGGCGGAGCAATTTCCGGGCGCTTGCACAAGTGAGTGGCAGAGCCAGCGCTTCTATTACAGGGGTTCCCGGGAGGCCCTGCGGCAGGTCATGACCTGCGCGTCGCCGCAGGCGTTCGAACGCCAGTTCAGTCCGGCCAGCTGGCTGGACAAGCTGTGGCAATAAGCGGAGCGTGGTGTGTCGCAATGGCAGGCGATGGGGCTGTCCTGGCTGGTGGAACTGCCGTTGCTGCTAGCGTTGCTGTGGCGCCGGGGCGTGGGGCGCGTGTGCCTGTTCGGCCTGCTGGCCACGGGACTGAGCCACCCGGTCGCATGGCGGGCAGTTAGCTACTTGTCGCCGCACGACTACACGCAGGGGTTGTGGACGATCGAACTGGGCGTCGTGCTGCTGGAAGCGTGGGTGCTGCGGCTAGGTGTTACAAGGGCATGGAGGCCAGCGTTGGGGGCATCGGCTGTGGCCAATCTGGGGTCGTTCACGGCAGGGTGGCTGCTATGGTGAGCCGCTCGCTGGGTGGCTTCGTGGTGCTTGTCACCGCGCTGGCGATTGTGGCGCCAGGGCCGCTGTATGTGTGCGCGCTGGCGGTATTCGGGCTGCCCCACGTGATCTGGGAATTGGGCTTTCTGCGCAGCCGGTATTTCGCTCGCTGGCCTGTGGGCTGGTGGGGAGTGTTGATGCTGGTGCTGCTGGCGCACGCTGCACTCCGGGCATTGGCCTGGTTGGGCAAGGTGTCAATGGAAGCCCAGCAGGTGCTGGACTTGCTGGCCCTTGCAGCGCTGATGCTGGCGGTGGCTGCCGCGCCCAAGGGAGCGGGCTGGCCAGTTCGGTTGGTGGCACTACTGGCTTCTGGCTCAGTGTGGGCGGCGCTGGAATGGGGGCGCATCGGAGATGTGCTGCTGGTGCTGGCGCTGCTGCACAATTTCACGCCCATGGCCTTTGCCTGGGACATGGCCCGCGACGACCAGCACTATCGCCCGCAAGCCCAGGTGGCGGGCCTCGTTTTCATGCTGCCACTGGCAGTGGTTGCGCTGGGAGCCGTGGGTGGGTGGCCAGCGTCCTTGACTGGACTGGGTCTGGGCTGGCTGGATGGGCAGGTCCCCGGCCTTTCTGGCACCGCTGGCGGCACGCTGCGCGCTGCGTTGCTCAGCGCGGCGGTGCTGGCGCAGTGTCTGCACTACTACTACGTGCTGAAGGTGTTGCCGCGCGCCGAGGAGCAACGCACCGGCCGGGCGCCCGTGCCGTATTGGCTGCGTGCGTGCACCGTGCTGCTGACTGCTGGCCTGGCTATCTATTTCGTGCAGCGCTTTGGCGACGCGCGCCAGCTGTATGGGGTGGCGGCAGGCTTCCATGCGTGGCTGGAGTGGCCGCTGCTCATGTTCATTCTGTGCTCGCGACCGTCGCGAGCCGTAACCCGATCCAATTTTTCAACTGCTACCGGATAAATCCGACCATGCTCAGACCTTCTCTTCTTCTTGGCTGCCTGTCCCTCGCCATGCTCGGCAACGCTCAGGCCCAGGCAACACGCGTGGTCGACGTGCCCGATGGCAGCTTCTACGTCGTCAACGGCGTAAATGTGCGCAATGGCAATTACTCCACCACCTTCAGCACGCTGAGGGACGCGGACGATCCCGCAGGTGAACCCTTCCGTCGCGTCTACAACTCCTTCTCCGATTATCAGAGCGCTTACGGCCTGGGCTGGTCGACGGTGATGGATAGCCGGATCAAGCTCGCGGAATATAGCGAGGATCTTGCTCTCGACCTGAAGGAGAACGGCGTCGCTGCGACCACGCAGTATGTCGTCCAACCGGGGGGACCTGGCAGCGAGCGAAGCAAGACGATGGAGAAGGGCCGCATCGATATCCAGATGGAATACAGATTTCAATACGACCGCGTTGCCAAGCGCAGGAAAATCGTCGAGACGGACCTTTACAAGGAAGCGGTGAAGCGACGCGAGGTGGAGCCGTTCAGCGAGAGTTCACTGCGCGATCCGGCCTACCCATCGATGGCGCCGGTGATTCCTGACGGCGCGGTGTTCGTTGTCAAAAACACGTTCCAGGGCGATGCTTGCCGCGGGAAAAGCCGGATCGTGCGCCAGGGCAACAACCTGGTACGCACCTACCCAGAAGGTTGCGGCATCGCCCGTGAAACCTACACCCTCAACGGTGTGTGCATCCGCGTGGACGGCCGGGCAGGCGGCGCCCTGACGACGACCCGGGATCCCGCCACGGGGCTGGTGACTACCGTTCAGGATGAAAAGGGCGGGGTGGTCCGGTTCCAGTACGACGCGAAAGGACGGCTTGTACGCGAGTCCAATCCCAAGGGGAACGCGTATGGCTTCGAATACGACGAACGCGACAACATGACGGCCATCATCTATATCGATGACTCCAGGAGCCGGATGACCTACGACGACAAAAATCGCGTGACGCTATCGGCCCCGCGCAACCGCCCGGTTGCCACCTTCGCGTACCGTAAGGACCCTGACGACCCCCGCATCGCGATCACGCATGTCACCCTGACCCAGGGCGATCAAAGGCAGGAGATCGACTACCGGTTGCACTGAAGCCGGAGCCCACCTCGCATCGCTTTTTGCTGTGGGCGCGGGCCGGCAGTCCCGAGCCCGGACATGCCCGTGCTGTCTATCCGGCACGGCGTGTGTCAAATGCTACTAGGCGTCGGCACAGGTCACCGCGTCGACACCTCCTGCCACGCCCCTCGGTAGTTCCGGTATCGACGAACTCCATGTGTTCGGTAGCTATTCGGCTACGGAGTAGTAAAAGTCAACCCAGAGACTTTCTTCGGGCGATGTCGCATTGTGTCCCTTCGCTCTGGATTGCTCTGCGCCGCAAGAAAAGCACCGGCGTGCGGGCTACGGCACGCGGTGTGCCGCCTGCGCCAGCATGTTTTCGATCTGCTGGTCTTTCTCTTGCCAGAGCTGGGCGAGCCAGCGGTGGAAATCGCTGCGGAAAACGGAGTCGGTTGAGTAGTCGTGCGTGCAGAAATCGGGCGGGATCGGCAGCTCGCGGATATGCACCATGACGCGGCCCGCGCGGCCACTGGCCAGTTGCCAGAAGCTTGGTGTGCCGTCCGGATAGGCAATGCTGACATCGAGTAGTGACTGGAACCGTTCGCCCATCGCGTTGAGCGTCAAGGCCAGGGCGCCGGCTTTGGGCTTGAGCAGATGGCGATAGGGGGACGACTGCGTCTGGTGCTTCGCGGGGGTGTATCGCGTGCCTTCGGCAAAGTTCATGACGCTCGTCGGCACGTGGGCGAACTTGGCGCAGGCGCGACGCGTGGTTTCGCGGTCCTGGTTGCGCAGCTCGGGGTGCTTGCGCAGCGCCGCCTTGGAGTGCCGCCGCATGAACGGAAAATCCAGCGCCCACCAAGCCAGGCCGATGACCGGCACGTAGATCAACTGTTGCTTGAGGAAGAACTTCAGCAGTGGGATGCGCCGGTTCAACACCCGCTGCAGAACAAAGATGTCCACCCACGACCGATGGTTGCAATTGACCAGGTACCAGCCCGCGTAGCGCAGGTTGTCGGCGCCTTCCACGTTCCACGGTTCGTGTTGCAGCACGCCGATCCAGGCATTGTTGCAACCGATCCAGCACGTGGCGACCCAATTGAGCATGGGATCGATCCGGCGGCGGACTGCCGCGGCCGGCACCAGCAGCTTGAACGCCGAGAGCGCGAACAGCGGCACGCTCCAGAACAGCGTGTTCACCGCCAGCAAGATTGAGCTAAGCGTGCCCAGTACAAAGGCAGGCAGGACGCGAATCAAGGCACCTCCAATGAGCGCCCGCCAAGGTGGCTTCGGCAGGCAGGAATCGTGATGTTGAGGATACCCGAGCGTAGCGCGGATCGCCCGCCGAGACCATGCGCTACGTCAGGATTCATGCTTCGTATCTGCGGGGCGAAAAAAAGCCCTCGGTGTTGGCCAAGGGCTTTTTTGCTCAAGTACCACTCAGAACGAATGCTTCAGCCCCACACCCGCCAGCACGGTCTTCGCACCCGGCGCCGTACCGCCTGCAACGATGGAGGTCTTGAGACTTTCCAGCGGATCGGCCGTACCCACTGCGCCCGCATTCACATACACGAGCTGCGCATACAGCGTGGTGCGTTTGGAGAATGCGTAGTCGTTGCTGAGCACGACTGACTTGGTAGTGCTGTCGTGCGCGCTGCTTTCGTACTTGCTGTAGTAGCCGGCCAGCGTGGCGGTATTGGCGGGGCTCCACTTGTAGTCGAGCCCTGCGCCAATCGATTTGACATCCGATACGCGTTGGCCACTCGGGGCGTTGTTGGTGACGCCGATGTAGTTCACCCTGCCCGCGAAGGCGCCGAAGGGTACGGCCACACCCGCGCTCCACAAGCGGCTGAGGGTCTCGCCCGTGCCGCTGTCCGCCGTCGATTGATAGCCAAGGCCGACCGTGACCGGGCCCGTGTACGTGGCACCCAGCGAGAGTTCGTTGCCGCGCTTGAAGCTGCCGGCGGTCTCTCCAAATGAATACGCGACGCCCAGCCACACAGGGCCGAAGTTGTTGGAGTACTGCACTGCATTGCCCACGAACACGCCCACGTCGTTGCCGGGGTTGGAACCGGCACCCATTGCGTTGCCCGGTGCGGGGAGTTGGTTGTAGGCCCAGCCGTACAGGTTCGAGAACTGCTCCTTGAAGCCGCGCGCTTCCGTGCCGATCGTGCCGAGCAGCGCTGGGCTGTACTGGCGCCCCAGCGTGATTGCCCCCCAGTTGCCGCTGAGGCCGACGTTCGCCTGCCGGCGGAACAGCTCCGAGCTGAAGCCGGGGCCGGTGGTGAGCGTGCCAGTGTCGCTGCTGAAATGCCCTTCGAGGTTGAAGTTGGCCTTCAGGCCGCTGCCCAGGTCCTCCGCTCCCTTGAGGCCCCAGATGCTTGGGCTGATGCCGCCCGAGTGCAGCTCGGTGATGCTGCCGCCGGCTGCGCTGCGGTTTTGATACTGGACTCCGGCATCGACGGTGCCGTAGATCGTGACCGACGATTGCCCGATGGCGCCACTCGCTGCGCAGCCAAGGGTGGCTGCAATGGCGGTCAGGACGCAGGGTCGAAGGCGTGTGTTCTGCATGTTGTCTCCGTATTGTCGTTGTGTGATGCGTCCAGTGAATTGGCTCGAACGCATGCGGTGTTGGCGCTGAACACGCGGGGGCGCACTCAACGTCGGCGGGACATTGCAATATGCGTACCACGACGTTCGCAGTGCATTGCACGGAGTTGCAGTCTGTTGATTAACGTTTGCGGACACCAGCGCGTGCGCCACCGATGTGGCGAGGCGAGACAGTCGATGCAACACATGTCCGCCGTCTGTTCAGCGATGGAGCAGCGGGGCGATCAGGCTGTCGGCGCGCTTTGCATCCAGCGATCTTCCAGCTCGCGCCATGCACGTCCGACGTTCAGCGCATGGCGAGGATGGAAGTTGCGCCAGTCGCGATAAGCGTCGCCAGGAACGTAGTCGAGCGCGCGGGCTGCGTCGCCGCCGGATTCAATGGCGTGCGTGATTGCGCTGTCGAGCATGTCGAGATAGGACAGCGTCGGGCGCAGCATCTGCGCCGGCGTGCCGATTGCGGTGCCGACGACGAGGTTGGTGGGCAGTTGCACCAGCGCATGAAGCGCTTGCTGCCACCCAACCAGCGAGCCGTCCTGCAGGTCTGGAATGCGCTGCCGATATGCCAGGCCACCCGCGTACAGCACCCCCCGCTGCGGCGCGTATAGCACCGTGTCGGATGCGCTGTGCGCAGCCGTGCAAACGTGGACTTGCCACGCTGTCTTGCCGGTGTGCAGCCAATCGCCATCGCGCAATGCGGGCTCGGGATAGACGATCTGCGTTTCATGCATGACGCGCGCACCCAGCATGGCGGTCAGCCTCGCCAGACAGGTTTCGCAACGCTGGCGCATCAGGTCGGCGGTGGCAGCCGAGGCTAGGAAGGCCGGACGCGGCTGCAGTTGCGCGAACGCTGCGTTGGCCAGCACATGCTCTGGGTGCGCGTGCGTGTTGACCACCCAGCGGATCGGCTCGACGGTGATGTGCCGGATGGCCGCGATCAGACGGTTGCCCCATCGTGCGTGCGGGCCGGGGTCCACCACGAGCACGCCGTTGCCGGTCGTGTGTACCAGCGTGGGCACGACTTCTCCGGCATTCGCGCGTGAGGCTTCTGCGTTGGCGGCGTGCGCAGCGTACAGGCCGTCCTGCAGGCGCAACAGCGTGACGCGTGCGGGTGCCGCAGACACCGTTGGGGCCGGGTTGATCAGGGTCGCGAGCATGATGCGCATCCAGCGTCGCCGGGCGGGGTCTGGCGCCATGTCAGGGCACCAGCGCGGCGTGCTCGTAGCGTGGATAGAAGCGGGTCACGTTGCGCACGTACTCCGCGGGCATTCCGCCCCACTGCGCGTAGGGTGCGTCCACCGGCATCGCAATCACCTCGGCCAGATCGCGTCCTTCTGCCGCCGCGCGGCGCATGCGCGCATCGAGCCACTGCAGGTACGCACGTGTCTGTGCGATGGCATCGGCCTTGCCGAGTGCGGGCCCATGGCTGGGGATCAACACGCGCGCGCCGCTGTCGGCAACGATCTTCTGCAACTGATCGAGACTGGCCAGCCAATGCGCAAGGTTGGCGTGCGGCGTCGTGGGAATCCGGTCGCGAAAGGCAATGCCGCCGGCGAAGACCACACCGCTGGTCCGGTCCACGACTACGAGATCGTCATCGGTATGCCCGTCGAGGCGGATGAGGTCGATGTGGTGATGCCCCATGGTGCGTGCGCCAGGCGTCAACGGCGCGCCGGGCGGTGTCGATACCGTGTTCTGCATCCACACGCCGCAGATGCGGTAGAGATTGTCGGCATAGGCCGCGCCCTCGCGTTGCGCACCGGCAATAGTGCCCGGCAGCGCCTGGGCACCGATATCCGCGTAGGCCTGGTTGCCGAAGAAGTAGTCGGGATGCAGGTTGAGGTTGAACACCCAGCGCACCGGCGCCGATGTGACCGTGCGGATGGCCTGGCGCTGCTGCGCGCCGTACAGCATCGACGGCCCCGTGTTGATGACGAGCACACCGTCGCCGGTATCGATGAAGCCGGTGTTGATGATGTTGCAGCCGTTGCGTGAAGAGAAATCCGCGTTGGCGCCTTCCAGCACCCAGACGTCGGGCGCAACCGCGTGCGGTACGAGGTGGTAGTCGGGGCCTTGCGCGCGTGCGATGGCGGTCAACACCGCAAGGCATACGAGAAGGCAGAACCGCTGGTGCTGTCGGCTCATCGTGTCACCTGTGCGCGGATGCGGTTGCCGTTGTTGTCGACGCCGGCCACGCTGATGCCGCCTTCAACAGGGCCGTCCAGATCGAACGAGAAGATCGGGTTCTCGGCCACGGGCTCGTACAGCGCCAGTTCAAGCATCGGCAGACGCCGGGCATCGAGCAGGTTGAGCTGCTCGATATGGAAAGACGGAATGCCCGCCACCAGGCCGGTGTCCATCGGGTGCATCACGCGCAGGCGGATGCGACTGCCCGCGCCGTTGAAGCCCGGAAACACGCGCGACTCCACCTGGTTCAGTGTGGTGCTCCACGTGGCGTCCTGGCGTGTGGCGCCCGGCAGCGTGCAGCCGCCGCCGGTGGCATCCACCTGCAACGTACCAACATGCCATACACCATCCTGCGTACGGGCCGCCACGCGCACGGCAGAGGCCTCCTGCAGCTTGAAGCGGAACGACAGCGCCGGGCGCACGTGCGTCGGCGCGAATTCCAGTACCTTGCGGATCGGGTTGCGATCGACCACGACGATGATGCGTTCCACCTTGCCGAGCGCCGACGCATCAAACGCAATCGGCACCTGCATCGGGTCTTCCGCAAACGCCGGCCCGGTGATCCTGATGCGGCTGTCGAACGTTGTTCGTGCCGCGCCAAATACCTCCTCACGAATCGTCGGCCAGAGCGGCGAGCCAGCAGGGTCGATGTTCGTATCGGCGCAGGCCGGCCAGGATAGGCACGCAACGGCCAGCGCGGCAGCAGCATGGAGTGGGGCCGTTCTCATCGTGTGCCTTGGCGGGTTCGGATGAAAGGCCGGCGTTGCGAAAGTCGTGCCATGCAAGTTGTGTGCGCGCAGGCGCGTCCATCCGGTGTTCAGGCGACGGGGCGTTGAGCTTTGCAACACCTGTTGTTCCATTCTGGAGCAGTTTCGCAGGCCGATTAGGCTGAACAGCCGATCCGAAGGGGATGCGCCATCCGCCACGAGGGATGGCCCGGGTTTTGCAGATGACGACCGGACACAGCGCAGACCACGACGCTGAGGTCATCACTCAAACATCAGGAGACAACCCATGCGTTACGCCCATCCCGGCACTCCCGGCGCCATCGTTTCGTTCAAGCCGCGCTACGGCAATTTCATCGGTGGCGAATTCGTATCGCCGGTCAAGGGCCAGTACTTCACGAACACCACCCCGGTGACGGGCGAGGTGATCGGCGAGTTCCCGCGCTCGACCGCTGAAGACATCGACCGCGCGCTCGACGCCGCGCATGCTGCCGCTGACGCCTGGGGCCGCACCTCGGTGCAGGACCGCTCGCTGATCCTGCTGAAGATCGCCGACCGCATCGAACAGAACCTCGAACTGCTGGCCGTAACCGAAACGTGGGACAACGGTAAGCCCGTGCGTGAAACGCTGAACGCCGACATCCCGCTGGCCGTAGACCACTTCCGCTACTTCGCCGGCTGCATTCGCGCGCAGGAGGGTTCCGCCGCCGAGATCAACGAGCACACCGTGGCGTATCACATCCACGAGCCGCTGGGCGTGGTCGGCCAGATCATCCCGTGGAATTTCCCGCTGCTGATGGCGGCATGGAAGCTGGCGCCTGCGCTGGCTGCCGGCAACTGCGTGGTGCTCAAGCCGGCCGAGCAGACGCCGCTGGGCATCTGCGTGCTGATGGAGCTGATTGGTGACCTGCTGCCGGCAGGCGTGCTCAACGTCGTGCACGGCTATGGCAAGGAAGCCGGCGAGGCACTGGCCACAAGCAAGCGCATCGCCAAGATTGCCTTCACGGGCTCGACGCCGGTGGGTTCGCACATCATGAAGTGCGCGGCCGAAAACATCATCCCGTCGACGGTGGAGCTGGGCGGCAAGTCGCCCAACATCTATTTCGAAGACATCATGCAGGCCGAGCCTAGCTTCATCGAGAAGGCCGCCGAAGGCCTGGTGCTGGGCTTCTTCAATCAGGGTGAAGTGTGCACGTGCCCGTCGCGAGCGCTGGTTCAGGAATCCATCTACAGCCGCTTCATGGATGCGGTGATGACCAAGGTGGCCGCCATCAAGCGCGGAGACCCGCTCGACACCGACACCATGGTCGGCGCGCAGGCTTCGGAGCAGCAGTTCTACAAGATCCGCAGCTACCTGGAGATCGCGCAGGAGGAAGGTGCCGAATGCCTGGTCGGCGGTGATGTTGAAGTGCTGCCCGGCAATCTGTCGAAGGGTTACTACATCAAGCCGACGCTGCTCAAGGGCGACAACAGCATGCGCGTGTTCCAGGAAGAGATCTTCGGCCCGGTGATTGCCGTGACGACCTTCAAGGACGAAGCGCAGGCCCTGCAGATCGCGAACGACACCGATTTCGGCCTGGGCGCCGGTCTGTGGACGCGCGACATCAACCGCGCCTACCGCGTTGGCCGTGCCATCAAGGCGGGGCGTGTGTGGACGAACTGCTACCACCTGTATCCGGCGCATGCGGCGTTTGGCGGCTACAAGAAGTCGGGCGTGGGCCGCGAGACCCACAAGATGATGCTCGACCACTATCAGCAGACCAAGAACCTGCTGGTGAGCTACGACACCAAGCCGCTGGGCTTCTTCTGATGGTGTAGCAGGACGGCTGGCGCATGGTCATCGACACCCGTGCGCCAGCCGCTGACCTGCGAGGCAAAGACCCCGCGGGCGAAAAAGAAGAGGAGACATGACCATGCGCCCACCATATGCACTGCCGCGACGCGCGCAGGTGTCCACCCCATTGCCGCTGATTTCCTGCCGGGATTAGGCATCGCCATGCCTGTTCCTTGGGATGCGCCATTGACGCACCCCGGCACGGCGAGCGAGAAACACCAGGGAGACACGTTGTGCATTTCAATATCAGTCCTTCGCGGAAGCGCGCCAGCTGTCTGCGCAACGCCACACCGTGTCTTGCCGGTGGAGCGGCTGCGCTTGCTGCCGCAGGGCTGTACGCGCCGGCGTTTGCCGAGGACCAGATCGTTGCGGTGGCGTTGCCCACCGCGCAGGTCGTCGCTTCCACCCCGATCGACAGCATTGGCGTGCCGCTGTCTCAGTTTCCTGCCAATGCGCAGCGCATCAGCGCAAAGGATGCCCGCGAGCAACGCAGTGCGAACCTGGCCGACCTGCTGAACGACAACCTTGGCCAGGTCAGCATCAGCAACGGGTCGGGCAATCCGTACCAGAGCGACATCAACTACCGCGGGTTTCAGGTGTCTTCGTTGCTGGGCGTGCCCATTGGGGTGTCGGTCTACTTTGATGGCGTGCGGATGAATGAGCCCTTCGGCTCCATCGTCAACTGGGATCTCATTCCCATGAACGCCATGTCCAGTGTCAACATCCTGCCGGGCTCCAACCCGATGTTCGGCCTCAACACCCTGGGCGGCGCGCTCGTCGTCAACACCAAGAACGGAAAGGACAATGCGGGCACGTCGGTCGAAGCCCTGGGCGGGTCGTTGGGCCGCCGCGCCCTGAGCTTCGAGACCGGCATCGTCGACAAGGCACACGGCACCGACTACTTCGTCGCCGGCAACTTCGATCGGCAGGACGGCTTTCGAGACCACTCGGGTTCCCAGGTCAAGCAACTGTATGGAAAGGCGCGGTGGCACGGCAACGACGGCGCGACCCAACTGGAGCTGTCGGCCGCACTCGCAGATACCTCGCTCAGTGGTACGCAGTCGCTGCCGATGGACATGATGGCCACCCGCAGCGCCGCCTATACGTGGCCCGACACGATCTCAAACCGGATGGCGCTGCTGAACCTGAAAGGCAGCCATTGGTTGAACGACACCAATCAACTGGCCGCCAGCGTCTACTACCGCAAGGCCAACCTGCACAACGTCAACAGTAACGCGCAGCTGGATGACGGTTGCTTGAACGACGACGGCTCGCTGGCAACGACCACCGCAGGTGGCGTCACCGCCTACAAATGCGCGAACAAGGCGCCGAACGGCACGGCAGTGAATGCCGTCACCGGTGCCAATGCGCTGGCACTGGGCTACGGCCGGTGGACCAACGCCATCAATACCAGTGTCGTCGATTCCGCCACGCATGAAGACACGGTGGGCTCGTCCCTGCAGTGGTCCAACTTCAGCCAGCTCGCGGGGCACAACAATACGTTCACGTTCGGGGGGACGTTCGACCATTCGCGCATTACGTATGACCAGACCACCTACCTGGCCCGGTTGATCAATTACCAGACGGTGGTGATCCCCAATCAGACGTACGGATTCACCGCGAATGGATTGGCGCCGTCGACATCGAATTCCGCTTCGTTTACGGGCAGCAACGTCATCGGCGCGGTTAACCTGTCGTCCTACGTCAACAACTTCAGCGCGTATTTCACCGATACGTTCAGCGTGACGGAAAAGCTGAGCGTGACGGCATCCGGCAGCTTCAACTACACCACGCTCAACCAGGGCGGCGCCAACAAGAAGCACCTGAACGAAGACGGCGGCTATTCCTGGACGGATGACGTATCCGGCGTGTCGTACTACAACCCCGACTACGCGAACGCCTATCGGTATTCGAACTCCGGATCGGGCGCCGCATCCGTCGCGAACGGCGTTCCGGCAGGGGCCGTGGCGGGGCCCGAAACCAACAGCCTGGCGGGCTCGCACCACTACCACCGGTTCAACCCGGCACTCGGGTTCAACTACGACCTAGGTGGCGGGCAGGGCATCTTCGGCAGCTATAGCGAATCGATGCGCGCACCGACATCGATCGAGTTGTCTTGCGCCGATCCGAACAGCCCGTGCTCGCTCCCCACGGGGTTCAACGGCGACCCTGACCTGAAAGCGGTGGTGGCCAAAACCATCGAGTTCGGCGGCCGTGGAAAGCTGGGCAAGTCCACCTACTGGAGCGCGTCTGTCTACGACGCGCGGCTCAGCAATGACATCCAGTTCATCGCCACTTCAAACACGTACGGCTACTTCGCCAACGTTGGCAAGACCGAACGGCGCGGCATTGAGCTGGGCGCAAGCACGAAGATCGACAAGTGGTCGTTGTCGGCCAACTTTGGCTATGTCGATGCGATCTACAAGTCGGCATTCACCACGGCCAGCGGGCAGAACGTGGTCAGCGGCAACAAGATCCCGGGTATCCCCGCGAAGACGCTCAAGCTCGGCGCGTCGTACGCCTTCAGCCCGAACCTGTCGATGGGCGGGAACGTGATCCTGGTCAGCAAGCAGATCGCCCACGGCAATGAAAACAATGCCGACCCGAACGGCGTGGTGGCCGGCTACGGCCTCGTCAATCTGAACCTGCACTACAAGCCGACAAAGAACCTCGAGATCTCGGCCTACATCAGCAACCTGTTCAACAAGCGCTATTCCACGTACGGCCTGTCGGGCGTGAGGAGCATCTACTCGCTGACGCAGCAGCAGTTCATGACACCCGCTCCGTCGCGCGCGATCTGGATTGGCCTGACGTATTCGTTTGGAGGCAAGGCCTCCGGCCCCGACAAGGATTGAGCCCACCGCAGAAGAGACGATCATGAATGCTTTGACCTACTACACCCGGATTGCCACGTTGATCTGCGTGGGTTTGGTAGCCACCCTCCAGGCGGTTGCCGAGGTGCCGGACCCCATCGCGTATGTCACGAACCAAGGCGGTGGCGTGACCGTGCTGAATGCACGCACGCTCAAGCAGATTGACGAGATTGCCGTGGGCAAGGACCCGCGCGGCCTTGCCGTCACCCCCGATGGCCGCTGGCTGCTGACGGCCAACCAGGGCAGCGCGGATGTGTCGGTGGTCGATACGGGTACGCGTAAAGAGGTCAAGCGCATCGCGGTCGGCAGGAATGTCGAATTCATGCGCATCGCGCCGGATGGCCGCCGGGCGTTCGTCACTTACGAACCTGCGTCGGAAGGCGGGCAGCCGGGCAAGAACGACCGCGCCGGAAAAGACGAGAAAGACGAGAAGGGCGAGAAAGATGAAGCGCCCGCCGAAGTCGCCATCATCGATCTCACGCAATGGGCCGTGGTCGGCCGCATCAAGGCCGCACGCGAGACCGAAGCCATCGAGTTTTCATCGGACGGCAAGTTGCTGCTGGTGGCCAACGAGGGTGACAACACGGTCGGCGTCTACGACCTGTCCACGCTCAAGCAGATCCGGCTGGTGGATGTCGCGCCGTTCGGCAATCGGCCGCGCGGCATCAAGATATTTCCCGACGGAAAAGTTTATGCGGTGACGCTGGAGAATTCGAACAACCTATTGCTGCTGGATGCCGGGTTCAAGCCGATCAAGACCGTGCCGACCGGGCAGGGGCCGTACGGCATCGCGTTCGACCGCGAGGGCCGGTACCTCTGGGTGGCAGCCAGCCGCGCAAATCAACTGCAGGTGTTTGATGCACACACCCTTGCGCCGGTGGCCGCCATTCCGGTCGGCAAGCGTTGCTGGCATTTCAGCTTCACGCCCGGCGAACAGAAGCTGCTGCTGGCCTGCGGCCGCTCGAACAGTGTGCAGGTGATCGACGCGCAGAAGCGCGAGGTCGTCGATACGCTCCGGGGCTACAAGCTGCCCTGGGGCGTCGTGACCTATCCAACCTCGGTGGGCAGCCTCGATGCGCCGCGCTGATCGAATCCTCCGCGCACCCGCGTCGACCTATGCGGGCCTGCCCATCGCATTGCATTGGGTGAGCGCCTTGCTGCTATGCGGCCTGTTTGCGCTGGGCTACTACATGACCGGTCTGGCCAAGGGAGCGCCCGGAAAGGCTGCCTGGGTGAACCTGCATAAATCGCTCGGCCTGACAGCGGCGTTGGTGATTGCGTGGCGCGTGGTTGTGCGTGTCCGCCAAGCTGCGCCACCGTCGATCCCGGGGCTGCATTGCTGGGAGACAGAGCTGGCGCGCGTCACCCACCGGCTGCTCTACATGTGCATGGTCGTTATGCCGCTGTCGGGCTACCTCGGGTCTTCGTTCAATCAATACGGAACGCGCTTCTGGGGCGTTCCGCTGCCGCGCTGGGGTTGGGTCGACAACGCACTGCAGCACATGTTCTACACGGTGCACGGCACGACGGCCGATCTGCTGCTCTGCCTGGTTGCGCTGCACGTTGCCGGGGTGATCAAGCACCAGTGGTTCGATGCACAGCGGTGCGTACAGCGCATGTTGCCGGGCCGGCGCACGCGCGCGCTCTGAGCCGGCGCGATATTCGCTCGGGCTGCGTCCAATGCGTTGCTCCATTTCGCAACAGAACAAACGATGTGTTCCGGTATGGCACGCAAGATGGCGCCGGAACGCTCTTGAAACCGCGATTTCTCGGTGTTTTTTGATGGCACGGGATTTGCCCTGAGTCCGACCGGTGTGACATCACACTGCCGGACCCGGACCATAAAGAGAGGTAGAGGAGATAAGAATGAGGACACTACGAGTGATTGCATTTGCGGCTGCCATGGCGGCTGCAAGTGTTGCCGTGCACGCTGCAACGCCCCCCGTTACCGATGCCATGATCGAGAACGACGCGAAATCGTCGAACGACGTGCTGACCTGGGGCATGGGTACGCAAGGGCAGCGCTTCTCGTCGCTCACCAAGATCAACACGAAGAATGTCAGCCAGCTCGTGCCGGCATGGTCGTTCTCGTTTGGCGGTGAGAAGCAGCGCGGGCAGGAGGCCCAGCCGCTGATCTACAACGGCAAGATGTTCGTCACGGCGTCGTACTCGCGCATCTACGCGATCGACCTGAAGACCGGCAAGAAGCTGTGGAAGTACGAGCAGCGTCTGCCCGAAGGCATCATGCCCTGCTGCGACGTCGTCAACCGCGGCGCTGCGCTGTACGACAACTTGGTCATCTTCTCCACGCTCGATGCGCAACTGATCGCACTCAATCAGGACACCGGCAAGATCGTCTGGAAAGACAAGATCGAAGACTACGCCGCCGGCTACTCCACGACCGCCGCACCGCTGATCGTGAAGGGCATGGTGCTGACTGGCGTGTCTGGCGGCGAGTTTGGCGTGGTGGGCCGTGTGGAAGCGCGCGATGCCAAGACCGGCCAGCTGATCTGGTCCCGCCCGACGGTCGAAGGCCACATGGGCTACAAGTACGACAAGGACGGCAACAAGACCGAGAACGGCATGACGGGCACGCTCAACGCCAGTTGGCCCGGCGAGACCTGGAAGACCGGTGGCGCATCGACGTGGCTGGGCGGCACCTATGACGCGCAGACCAACCTGGTCTACTTCGGCACTGGCAACCCGGGGCCGTGGAACAGCCACCTGCGCAAGGGCGACAACCTGTATTCGTCGTCGACGCTGGCCATCGATCCGGACACCGGTAAGATCGTCTGGCACTACCAGAACACCCCGAACGACGGCTGGGATTTCGACGGCGTGAACGAGTTCGTGACGTTCGACATGGACGGCAAGCGCGTCGGCGGCAAGGCTGACCGCAACGGCTTCTTCTACGTGAACGACGCGAAGACCGGCAAGCTGCTCAACGCGTTCCCGTTCGTGAAGGTCAACTGGGCCACCAGCATTGATCTCAAGACCGGCCGCCCGAACTACACAGCGGACCACCGTCCAGGCGATCCGGCCCAGGCCACGGGTGAAGACAAGAAGGGCAAGGCGGTGTTTGCCGAGCCGGGCTTCCTGGGCGGCAAGAACCAGATGCCGATGGCATACAGCCCGCAAACCGGCCTGTTCTACGTGCCCGCCAACGAGTGGGGCATGGACATCTGGAACGAGCCCGTCAGCTACAAGAAGGGTGCGGCCTATCTGGGTGCAGGCTTCACCATCAAGCCGCTCAATGAGGATTACATCGGCGCACTGCGCGCGATCAACCCGAAGACCGGCAAGATCGAATGGCAGATCAAGAACAACGCGCCGCTGTGGGGTGGTGTGATGACGACTGCCGGCGGCCTGGTGTTCTGGGGCACGCCCGAGGGCTATCTGAAGGCAGCCGATGCCAAGACCGGCAAGGAGCTGTGGGAATTCCAGACCGGCAGCGGCATCGTCGCGCCGCCGGTCACCTGGGAAGACAACGGTGAGCAGTTCGTGGCCGTGGTGTCGGGCTGGGGTGGTGCAGTGCCGCTGTGGGGCGGTGAAGTGGCCAAGCGCGTGAACTTCCTGGAGCAGGGCGGTTCGGTTTGGGTGTTCAAACTGCACAGGAACTGACCTGCGTGGTTGAGTGCTGTGCGCCCTTTGCGGCGCGCAGCCTCTTGTACAGCTTCATGGAGTTTCAGATCGTGATCATGCGCAATGGAGTGTTCTCGCTGCTGGCCGTCGCGTCCGCAGCAATCGGGGCGGCGCCCGCCCACGCCACGCCCGACATGCAGGCCCTGGCCGAGAAGAGCGGCTGCTTCTCGTGCCACAGCATGCATGCCAAGATCGTCGGGCCGGCCTTCGCCGATGTGGCCGCCAAGTACAAGGGCGATGCAGACGCGGCGGCCAAGCTGGCACAGAAGGTGCGCGATGGCGGCAAGGGTGCGTGGGGCCGCATTCCGATGCCTGCGCATCCCAACCTCAAGGAAGACGAAGCGAAGCAACTGGTGGCCTGGGTGTTGAGTTCAGGCTCCTGAGCTTCCGCGTCGCTCGCAAGGGAAGAGGGCCGGCATTGTCCGGCCCTCTTTCAATGACGGTGTTCTATGACTGCGTTCTATGGCCGCGTGAGCCAGCGCGAATTGGCATCGGTCCGGAACACGATGGGCACTTCACCGGTGCGGGTGTCGCGCATCTGCCCGAACCCGTTCATCGCAGCCATCCGACCTTGTAGCACCACCTTCTGCAGCGCGCCGTGATCTGCCGATTTTCCACAAACCGGGTCCGTGCGCGTCGCATCGCCCGTTAACAGATACGCCTGACAGCGGCAGCCGCCCGCATCTTCCTCGCGCGACTCGCATGACTGGCACGGTTCCGGCATCCAATGTGTGCCGCGAAAGCGTTGAAAGGCGTCGCTGCTTCGCCAGATGTCGCGCAGCGGCTGGCTGAGCACGTTGGGCAGCTCCAGCCCCGGGAGCATGCGTGCAGAGTGGCAGGGCAGCGCAACGCCATCCGGCGCAATGCCGAGGAATGTGGTGCCCCAGCCGTTCATGCACTTCTTCGGGCGTTGCTCGAAGTAGTCGGGCACGACGTAAAGCAATTGGCATCGGTTGCCGATGCGCTTGCGGTAGTCGTTCACCACGGCCTCAGCGTCGCGCAGTTGCTCCAGGGTCGGCATCAGCGCCTGGCGGTTCTCCCATGCCCAGCCGTAGTACTGCGTGTTAGCGAGTTCCAGGTATTCGGCACCGATCTCCAGCGCCATGTCGATGATGGCTCCCACGTGCGGCAGGTTGTGCCGGTGCATCACGCAGTTCATCACCATCGGATACCCGTGGGCCTTGATCAGATCCGCCACCCGGCGTTTCAGGTCAAAGGTGCGCGTGCTCGAGAGAAAGTCATTCAGCTCACGCGTGGAATCCTGGAACGACAATTGGATATGGTCGAGCCCCGCAGCGCGCAACGCCCCAAGGCGCGCATCGGTCAGGCCCACCCCCGATGTGACGAGGTTCACGTAGAACCCGAGCCCATGGGCATGCGCGACCAGCGTTTCGAGATCCTTGCGCAACAGCGGCTCGCCGCCCGACAGGCCGAGCTGCACCGCGCCCAGCGCCCGCGCCTGGGTGAACACATCGCACCACTGCTCTGTAGTGAGTTCCAGATCGTGCCGTGTGTAGTCGACCGGGTTGGAGCAGAAAGCGCAATGCAGCGGGCAGCGATAGGTCAGCTCGGCCAGCAGCCAGAGCGGCGGGCCGGGTATCGGCGCGGCCGCCGGCAGTTGCAGCGATTCGGCTTCAAACGAGCCAGCCGCGTTCAAATGCATGTTTGACAAAGGCGTGGACCTCCGGAGCGATGCCCTGCACGCCAAAGGCAGATTGCAGGTCGTCGATCAGCATGTCGAGGGTATGGGCACCGTCGCAGCGCTGCAGGATTGCGGCGGCGCTGTCATTGAGCGTGACCATGCCCTCGGGGTACAGCAGCACCCAGCTCTGCTGCATGTCTTCCCATTGCAGCCGGAAGGTCCGGTGCAGCATGGGGTGGGCGGGATCAGGCAAGGGCGGGGTCATGGGCGTGGGCCTGTTGGATGGCATCGAGCATCGACCAGAGGATGTCGAGCTTGAACTGCAGGATGTCCAGCGCACGCTGTTGCTGCTCGGGCGTGCGGAAGTAGTCGAGCGTCACGCGCAGGCCGTGCTCGACGTCGCGCGAGGCCAGGGGAATGCGCGAGCGGAAGTACGCCAGCCCCTCCGGCTGCACCCACGGATAGTGCTCGGGCCAGCCGGCCAGCCGTTCCTTGTGAATGTCCGGCGCGAACATCTCCGTGAGCGAGGAGCACACCGCTTCCTGCCACGGCGCGCGGCGCGCGAAGTTCACATACGCATCCACCGCAAAGCGCACGCCCGGCAGCAGATGCCGGTGAGACCACAGTGCGTCGCGCGTCAGGCCCACGGCTTCGCCCAGCCGCACCCAGCTCTCGATGCCGCCGGGCTGCGCTTCGTTGCCGTCGTGGTCGTGGATGCGGACGATCCACTCGCGGCGCGTTGCGCGGTTAGGGCAGTTGGACAGGATGGCCGCATCCTTGAGCGGGATGTTGACCTGGTAATAGAAGCGGTTCGCAACCCATGTGCGGATCTCTTCCGGCGTGCATTCACCGGCGCGCATGCGCAGGTTGAACGGATGATGGATGTGATAGCCCGCCTGCTTCGCGCGCAGCCGTGCTTCAAAGTCTTCGGCAGTCCAGGCAACAGGGTGTGTCATAGCGAAATTTCCATGCCGTCGTAAGCCACCTCGATGCCGTGCGCCTCCAACTCCCGCCGCTGCGGCGAGTCTTCATCGAGGATCGGGTTGGTGTTGTTGATGTGGATGAGCACCTTGCGCGTTGCCGGCAACTGGTCGAGCACTTCCATCATGCCGCCCGGGCCGGATTGCGCGAGGTGGCCCATGTCGGCTGCCGTCTTGGTGGAGAAACCAAGGGTGAGCATCTCGTCGTTGCGCCAGCAGGTGCCGTCCACCAGCACCACGTCTGCCGCGCCCATTTCGTCGAACACATGCGGTTCGACGCGAGCGAGACCGGGTGCGTAGAACGCCCGCCGGCCGCTCCTTCGGTCGACGATGCGCAAGCCGATGTTGTCGCCCACGCGGCGCGCGTTGCGGCTGGGTGAGTAGGGCGGCGCCTTGCTCTCCAGCGGGATCGCCGTCAACGCCAAATCGTCGAGCGGAGGTACCGAGAACGCTGTGCCGTCCAGTGCCAGCGCGCGCGTGTCGAGCCCGCAGTAGTGCGACAGGATGCGCGTGAGCGGGAAGGCGGTGGACAGATCGCTAATGACTGCCGCGCTGGCATAGACAGGCAGTGCTTGCCGGTGCTCGCGCAGCATCAGCAGGCCGGTCACGTGATCGATCTGCGCATCCATCAGCACAACGCCCACGATGCCCGTATCACGCGGCGTGCGCGCCGGTTGCAGCGCCGGCGAGTTGCGCAGCTGCGCGAGGATGTCTGGCGAGGCATTCACCACGATCCAGTTGCATTGGCCATCGCCCAGCGCGATGGAAGACTGCGTGCGCGGGGTGGCGCGCACCGTGCCGCGCCGCACGCCGTCGCAGTTGCGGCAGTTGCAGTTCCACTGTGGAAAACCGCCGCCGGCAGCCGAGCCGAGAACCCTGAGTATCGTCATGATGCGAATCCAATGTGTCGGGCGGATTGAGCAAGAAGTCGGCCAGGAGATGGCAAGAAGGCAGGCGAGCCTCGAGGCAAAAGAAAAGCCCGCCGTGAAGAACCGGCGGGCTTGCCAAGCCTTGCGTGCTCAGCCGCGCAACATCAGCGGTTGGCGATGTACATGGTGATCTCGAACCCGAGTCGCAGTTCGGTGTAGGCGGGCGTCGTCCAGTTCATGTCTCCTCCTTGAGGGTTGGCATAGTTAGTGAGTGCACTGCGGTGTTCTGCGGCTGACGCAGGCGTGTGCCGAACGCAGCCGCACCGTCATCAAGGCAACATCCATGCCTATTTCCATTTCCATTTCCGACTGGCCAGCCACGTCCGCCCGCTTCAATCTGCGCACGCCCGATGGCCACTGCCTGCATGTGTGCCAATGCGGGCCTGACAGCGGCGAACCGTGGGTGGTGCTGCACGGCGGCCCGGGCAGCGGGTGCGCGCCTTCGATGGCCGCGTGGTTCGATCCGCTGCGGCATCGCGCTGTGCTGCCAGACCAGCGCGGCGCCGGGCGCTCGCGCCCGGCCGGTACGCTACGGCGCAATACGGTGACGGCGCTGCTGGCCGATCTTGAGCAACTGCGCGTCGTGCTCGGCATTGAGCGCTGGGGCGTGGTCGGCGGATCATGGGGCGCGGCGCTGGCGCTGGCCTACGCCGATCGCTTTCCCGATGCCATATCGGCGCTGGTGCTGCGCGGCACCTTCCTGACGGGTTTCGACGATGTGCAGGCGCTGTTCAACGCGCGCGGTGCCGGTCGTGATCTCTTGCGAGGCATTGATCGGCGAGGCGAGGGTTTTCCCGCGGCCCGTGGTCGCCTTCTCATTGCAACAGACATGTTGCAGCTTGGTACAACTGTTCAGAAATTGAGCATTGCCCGGGCGTGGCAGCGTGCGGAGCATCGGTTGTTGGGGCTGCGGCCGCAGGCGCGACGCCCATCCCGGCAACAGCACGTGGCCCTGGTGCGCAAGTACCGGTTACAGGCGCACTACCTCTATCGGCGGGCGGGACTCGGGAAATCCGCGTTGTTGCGCGCGGCTGCGCGTATCGGCGCCAGGGGATTACCCGTGACGCTGCTGCATGGGCGGGAAGACAACGTTTGCCGACCCGGGAATGCGCTGCGCTTGTCTGCAGCGATACCGCATGCGCGGTTGGTGTGGGTGCCGGGCGGGCACCTGGCGGTGGGGGAGATGGCGAAAGCGCTGGGCACCGCCATCCGTGCGTCAGCGTGGTCAGTCGGTGTCTGAGGGCAAGCCGCCGGCCTCGTCGATCCTGCGGTAGATCGTGTTGCGTGAAATGCCGAGCGCCTTCGCAGCGGCGGAGATGTTGCCGTTGTGGGCCTTCACAGCCGCCATGATGGTCATGCTCTCCACATCGGCAAGGCGCTTGGGGTGGGTGCCGCCCACGTTTTGGGTGACAGGCGGTGCAGCCGCTGCCGTTGCATTGTCCGCAGCCGGCTGGCCGCCATGGCGCGCCTGCCAGTCTTCAAGAAAATCGTCGGGCAGATGGTCTTCGGTGATTTCCGGAGCGCCTTCGGCCATCAGCCGGGCAGTGCGCAGCAGATTGCCGAGCTGGCGGATGTTGCCGGGCCAATGGTAGCTGCGGAACATCTGCATCACAGCTTCGCTGATGGGGGGCGCGTCGGCCTGTTCGAGCTTCAGCAGCTTGTTGGCCACCACGTCGAGGTCGCTGCGCTCGCGCAACGCCGGCAGGCGCACGACCAGGCCGTTGAGGCGGTAATACAGATCTTCGCGGAACTGCCCGCTGGCCACCATTTCTCGCATGTTGCGGTGCGTCGCGCACACGACCGTCACATCCACCTGGATCAGCTTGTTGCTGCCCAGGGGCGAGACCGCCCGCTCTTGCAGCGCGCGCAGCAGGCGGGCCTGCAGGTGCAGCGGCATGTCGCCGATCTCGTCGAGGAAGAGCGTGCCGCCGTTAGCCAGCACCATCTTGCCGATGCCGCCTTTCTTGCGCGCGCCGGTAAAGGCGCCTTCTTCGTAGCCGAACAGTTCAGACTCAATGAGCGCTTCCGGAATCGATGCGCAATTCACGGCGATGAAGGGGCCGGCGTGGCGCGGGCTGTCGGCATGGATGGCACGCGCGAGCAGCTCCTTGCCGGTGCCGGTTTCGCCCAGGACCATGACAGGGATGTCCTTGCCGATGACCTTGCGCAGCTTGCCGATCACAGTCTGGATCTGCGCGTCGCCAGTATCCAACGCCTCCAGGCTTGCCGGCTGCCGGGAGGGCTCGATGTAGGCCCGGCGCGGTGCCGTGTCGCGCTCGGCCGAGAGATCGGTGCCCATCGCGCCGCCCACCATGCGGTTGGCCGGCCGCTTCCATTCGACGCGCGCAAACACCTTCACGCCGCTGGGCAACTGCAACTGCATGATGCCTGCTGCGGCGCTGCGCTCACGGTCGATCAACTGCGACATCGACAGCCCGAACAGCGACGAAAAAGTATGCGCATGCAGCGCGCGGATCGACAGCCCGAGCTGGAATTCACCACTGCGGTTGGCCGACAGGAAGCGCCCCGCCGGCGTAAAGGCCGCAATGCCCTCGACCAGCGTGCCGATGAATTCCGGGCGCGAGTGGAAGTGGATGCACACCACGTCCTGGAACGTGTTGGCAAACAATTGGTTCTCGATCATTTGCGCCGACATGCGCACCAGCGCCATGGTGTGCTTGTGAAAGCCGCGATGGTCGCCCGTCACATCGAGCGCACCCACCGTGGCGCCGTACGGATCGAAGATCGGCGCACACGAACAGGTGAGGAACTGGTTGGCCTGCAGGTAGTGCTCGGAGCCGTGAACCAGCGTCGGTTTGCCGTCGGCCAGCGCTGTGCCGATGGCGTTGGTGCCCCGGCTCGCTTCCGACCACAGCGCACCGGGCTGAAGGGCCACCTTGCTGGCCTGAGCCAGGAAGTCGTCATCCCCCAGCGAATGCAGGATCAGGCCCGACGTGTCGGTCAGGATCACCATGCTCTGCGTGTTGACGATCTGGCTGTAGAGCGTCTCCATCACGGGCAGCGCGTGCGTGAACAGCGACTGACTGCGCTCGATCTCGGTCTTCAGCTCGTTATGCAGCACCGGGCAGAAGTCGGGTGACTCATAAGGCCGCAAGCCATAAGACTTGGATCGCTCGTGGGACTGCGCGATCAGTTCGGGCTGATCGTTCGGGGCGTCGCCGAGTGTGGCTGGGGCGATCTCGGAAGCGCGCGGGTCGGCTGCCGCGTGAGGGGTCATGGTGTGTCTCCTTAAACCTCGCCCGCAATCTGTGTGCGGGTCGCCCGGATCGCCTCATTTAACTCGGGTGCGAACCGGAAGTGTTGCGCCATGAAGCAAGACCCTTGCCAGGGTGTTGCATTCCTGAGCACCTGTGCCAACCGGCGCATCGAATATCCGGAGCGCTTGGCGGATGTTGGCCGGGTTTGCCGGCAGGTTTGCGCCTTGGTATGGCTCTTGCAGAAATGCCTCCAAAAATCGTTTCAACGACACCAAGGAGACACTCTTGAAAACGCCTCGCAACTTGCTCGCGCTGCTCTCTGTCTGCGCACTTCTGGCCGGGGGATTGCCCGCAGCCGCATCCGCTCACGGCGATGTCACGCCACAGGCCGTAGACACGCACACCTTACCGCAACTCGGGGCCGATTGGCGTCAGGACAATCCATACCGGACGAGCCCCGCACACGACGAAGCCCTGCGTATCGGCTCCTCGGCGTTCAACCAGAACTGCGCGCGCTGCCATGGGCTGGAGGCTATCTCCGGTGGGATCGCGCCCGACCTGCGCAAGCTCGACACCGACTGCATGTCGCTGGCCGACGCCAAGAAGAAGGAGGCCTGCTACGGCGAGGTGTCGCAGTACTTCACCGCCACGGTCCGCCACGGCCGCACCCGCGACGGCCGTGTCTACATGCCGCCGTTTGACGGTGTGCTGAGCCAGGAAGCGGTCTGGTCGATCAAGACGTATCTGGAATCGCGCCGCGTACAGGAGTAGTAGGTCGGCCTGCCCCTGTTGGCAGCTTTGCGAGCCGATGCTGTCCCTGCCTTCGTGTGCATCGGCTTGCTCATTTTTTTCCGCCAGGAGATGTCTCATGAACGCCCGTTTTCGGTTGGCCGCGGTCGGGGTTTTTCGTCGCCTTGCCAGCCTTCTGCTTGCTGCGGCAGCCGTGGTGGCGAGCGCCGCACCGGCACATGCCGACATGGCGAAGATCCGCCAGAGCGGCGCCCTGAAGGTCGCGCTGTACAAGGGCCTGCCGCCGTTCTCCGACAACGTCGGGGGGCAATTCAGCGGCATCGACGTGGCGCTCGCCAATGCGCTCGGCAAGCAGATGGGGCTGTCGGCGTCGTTGCTGCCGTTTGATGCGGATGACGACGGCATGTCGGGTGACCTGCGCAACATGGTCTGGAAGGGGCACTACCTGGGGTATGGCCCGGCCGACGTGATGCTGCATGTGCCGGTCGACCCGAATTTCATTCGCCAGAACGGCCAGGTGCTGATCTTCGCGCCCTACCTTCGCGAAGGCTATGTGCTGGTGTACGACAGCGAGCGCGTCCACAGGGTCAGCAGTTTCGAAGACCTGGCCGGCCAGGCGACCGGCGCCGAGCAAGGATCGGGCGGCGCGAGCGCGCTGCTGTCCAGCGCCAACGGCGCCTTGCGCAACAAGGTGAAGATCTATCCGGAGGCCAACGAGGCCTTACGTGCGCTGTTCTCTGGCCAGATTGCCGCGGCAATGGTGACGCGGGCGCAATACGAAAGTGCGCTGAAGACGCAGAATCAATCTGCCACACGCTTTGTGGCGACCGAACTGCAGTCGCCGCTGTTGCCCGCACGTGGCTGGGCGATCGGCATGGCCGTCAAGGCGGATCAGCGTGAACTGGCGCAGGCGCTGGAGGCCGCGCTCAATGCACTGCGCGCCAGCGGCGAGCTGCAGCGCATCTTTGCGCAGTACGGCGTGTCGATGGTGGCACCGTAGGCGCCACCGCCACTGCTACCACCCGTGCACGGAGCCGAACGTGTCGATGTACCTGATGCGCTGGCGCTGCGGGCTGGCCACCCCGGCCAGCTCACGCGCTACGCCTTCTCCGCCGCGGCGTGCTTGGAGGGCAGCGCACTCACGTTGTCGTCGAACTGCGAATCCACGGGGATTTTCGAGAAGTGGTGGATCTTCGGCGCGTGCGAGTCGTCGGCCTGTGCGTCGTGCGGGTCGATGAACGACATCGCCGTGCGGCGCTTGAGCATGTGTGAGTCGCGCGATTGCGATTCGCGCCACAGCTCGGCCGTGAACTTGAGACCGGCGCGCAATGCGTGGGCGCTTTCCTGCTTGCCCTTGCGCTGGTCGGAGACGCGCTCGATGCCTTTCTTGACGACGTCTTCCAGGAATATGAGACGGGCGCGGTAATAGTCCGCGTGCATTTGTGCATCCATCACGCGCTGCTCTGCCTGGTACAGCTCCATGCGCAATTCGCTTAGCGCGCGTTCGGCCTGCTTCTCGGGAGAGGGTGCGTGGCTCAAAGCCCAGTTTGCAATCCACCGCAACATGGTCAAGCCCTCCTGTCTTGCGGTGTCCGCCACCGGTGGGAAGACACCGTTCACTGCCCGCGCATTGATCGGAAGTGATCGCCGCTTGCCAAACAGACTAGCAAAAAAAGTGGGGCGGTTGCGCTAGTCCACGTGCATGCCTGTTGTGAAAAGGAAGCATGATCCGTTTGGGTGAGAGGCGCGCGGGTCAAGTTCTGGTTTCATCATCTGATTGCCTCGTGTACATAGCTTTGCGAGGCAGACGTCACCTAACCTGCGCAAGCGATTGCGCACCGCCTGGCGCCCGATGTTGGCGGCAATGTCAGCGGAGTCAGCGGAATCGGTACGTGAGCGAGGCCATAGCCGTGGTCTGCTGGCGGCGCTGCGTGACCGGGCTGTCTGCGGCATCCCCGCGCAACCGCGCAACCGTGAGCGACCCATTGGCCGTCCATCGGTCATCGAGCTTGCATGTGACGATGGCGTTGAAGTGGATGTCGCGCAGCCCCCCATGGGTGGCGAATACCGGCAGGCCCGAACGCGCGCTCTGCCCATCGTCCACGCCAAAGAACGTACGCATGTACTGGCCGTTCGTCCACGACACGCCGGTGCCAAGGCTGAATAGCCAGCGGCCGACCGGCGCGCTCGCGTAGGCATCGGCATTGGCGATCAACCCCTGGCGGTTGCCGAGGATGTCCTGCTCGGCATCGGTGGACAGCGTGAGGAACGACACCGTGTACTGCGCGAACGCCTTTGCGCGCACCGTGGCGTTGACATTGCCCAGACCATTCAGGCGCGCGTCGTCGTGCGCATGGCGCCATGTCGGGTCAAACTGGAAGTTGCCACCCACCTGCCACGTGTCGTCGTTGGCCAGGTATACGCCGGCAAAGTCCATCCCTTTGGAAAAGAACCGGCGCTTGTATTCGATTTCCTGATCGATCCACGGAAACACGAAGCTCGATTTCGCGCCCGGATACTTGGGCGACACGTAAATCGCCGGGCCAACCGCGATGCTCCAGTCGCTGGCTTCTGTGCTGTTCTTCGCGCTGCTTTCTGTGTTGGCGACAGCTGCCGTCTGTGCCCGGGCGGTGCCGCTCAATGCTCCGAAGGCCATCAGGAGGAAAAGCGCAAAACCGGGCAGGGCACGCGAAGACAGCGGCATGAGAGAGCGGAAATTCGAAAGGAACGTGATTGAAGGAAACGGCGGGCACGCCATTTTAGTGGAACCGGTCGAACCGCACGAACTGCAAGGCGGCGCAGATCGAAGGCGCGGAGCGTCTGCCGCATCTGCATGGATGCGGTTCCAATAAAAAAAACGCCGGGAATGTCCCGGCGTTTTTCATGGCGCGACTGCCTTATTGCTTGGCAGGCGCAGCAGCCTTCGGTGCCGAAGCGTCGTCAGTCTTGGCTTCCGACTTGGCTGCAGCCTTGTGGGCCTTCTTGTGGGCGTGCTTCTTCTCGTGCTTGGCTTCAGCCTTCGGTGCCGAAGCGGCATCGGTGGTCGTCGCTGCAGCGGTCGCGGCCGGTGCAGGTGCGGCAGCCGGTGCGGAGGCGGTGCCAGCGGCGAACACGGGGGCTGCGAAGGCACCAGCAACGATCAGAGCGGCCAGGGATTGAGCGACTTTCATGTGAGACTCCTTAATCAATCAGGTACAAGCGGGATATTGGGACTCCAGATACATGGATCTCGTCCCATTTGCGATCCATGCCTCCAAAAACGCCTGACATAGAGCGCGCGATGACTGCCGTTTGTAAGCGTTCTGCCCACGGTGTAAGCGCGCGTAACAAGGCAGGTTTCGCTGCCTCCGGGGGCTGTTGCGATGGGTTGAGACACATCAAGGCACCGCCCCGCGCATCGGCGTACCGTCAGGCTTCAGGTGGACAACCGCTGGCGTCTACACCACACTGCGTGCTGATGCGCGGGTCATTTCGATGTGGGTTCGCGCATTGCAGAGCAGGCGCGGGAGCGCATTGGGTCACGCTCCCTCCGATAACCGGAACGCGCCACTAACCAGTCTCTTCTGTAAGGACAACACGATGAACAAGCTCCTGGCTGCCCTCGTGGCTGCAGTCTTCAGCGCCGGCGCATTTGCGCAGGCATCCGCACCGGCAGCACCGGCACCCGCTGCACCTGCCGCCGCCGCGCCCGCACCTGCGGCATCGGCACCGGCCGCAGGCGAGAAGAAGGCACACCATCACAAGAAGAAAAAGAAGCGCGACCATCGTCCGAAGCAGCAGGACAAGAGCGCGTACGGCGTGGGCGGTTGATCCACGGCGGCCCGCCAGTTTCTCTGCACACCAAGGCGCCGACCTCTCACAGGAGGTCGGCGTTTTGTTTTGTGCGGGTCAGAAAAATTCGCGTAAAGTCGCTTGACTTAGAGTGCGCTCTAACTTCTAAGCTCCGTTCATGACCACATTCCTGACCATCGCCCAGGTTGCAGAAGCCACCGGCCTGTCGACGCATACGCTGCGCTATTACGAGCGCATCGGCCTGCTCGACAGCGTGCAGCGGCGCGATAACGGCCATCGCGTCTTCCGTGCCGAAGACATGGCGTGGCTGGCCTTCCTGCTGCGCCTGCGCGATACCGGCATGCCGATCGCGCAGATGCAGCAGTACGCCGCGTTGCGGCGGCAGGGCGACAGTCTGGAGAGTGTGTCGGCGCGCCAACGCCTGCTGGAGTTGCATGCTGCGGCGCTGGAAGCGGAGCTGCGCGCGCGGGCCGAAACGCTGGCCGTGCTGCGCGCCAAACTCGTCGTCTACGACGGCATCCGGGCACAGATTGAAGCCGTGGAAGGCGCGAAGGGCTCTGCTTCCTCATCTCCCAAATCGAAACACCAGCCGAAACGCCAACCGAATGAGGACGCGCATGACCCCGACCACGCACACCGCACAAGCCGCAAACCACGCCAACCTGCAGGACGACCGCTACGCACGGGGCTGGCAAAAGCTGAAGGAAGTCGATGATGTGGCCGGCGAGCGCGTGGTCGAGGCCATGGCCGACATCTCGCCCGACCTCGGCCGCTACATCGTCGAGTTCGGGTTTGGGGATGTCTATTGCCGCCCGGGCCTGGCGCTGCGCGAGCGCGAGATCGCCACCATTGCCGCGCTCACGGCCCTGGGCAACGCCGCACCGCAGTTGAAGGTGCACATTGCGGCGGGGCTCAACGTGGGGCTCACGCGCACGGAGATCACCGAGACGATCCTGCAGATGGCGCTATACGCGGGTTTTCCGGCAGCGCTCAACGGCATGTTCGCCGCCAAGGAAGTGTTTGCCGCTCACGAGGCGGAAGGCGATGCCGCGGCCGGCGGATCGATGCGTCGCGAAACCAGCAACTGATCGACGCGGTGGTTGTCGATGTCGAGCACTTCAATATGCAGCGGCCCGATATCGACGCTTTCGCTCTTCTTGGGAATGCGCTTGAGCGCGTAGATGACCAGCCCGGCGAGGGTTTCGACGTGGTGCTCGCCGGGGAGGTCATCGAGGTCGAAGGCGCGCTTGACGTCGCCCAGCGGCGTGACACCGTCGATCAGGCACGAGCCGTCATCGCGGCGCACGATCTGCTCGTCTTCGCCAAGGTACAGGATGTCGCCCATTACCGCGCCGACAATGTCGTCCAGGGTCACTACACCGACCACCAGCCCATATTCGTTGACCACCGCGCCAAAGCGCTCGTGCATCTCGCGAAAGCGCGTGAGCGCCTGTGACAGGTTGAGCGTATCGGGCAGCACCAGCAGGTTCTTGTCGTAGTGCTTGCTGATGTTGCGGATCACGGCGGAGGACTCTTCCGACAGGATCTGCTGCAGGATGTCCTTGGACGCGATGAAGCCGAGCACCGAGTCGATGCCTTCGCGGCAGACGAGGTATTCGGCGTGCGGCTGGGCAATGATCTTCATCTTGATCGACTCCACCGACTCGTCCACCGTGAAGTAGATCACCTCGTCGCGCACGGTCATCACTGAAGCGATGGTGCGCGATTCCAGCTCGAACACGTTTTCGATCATGGCCAGCTCGTGCTTGCGCAGCACACCGGCTTCGGCGCCCGCGCCCATCATGGCGGCGATGTCTTCGGTGGTGATCTGGTCGACGCGGTGCGTTGGCACGCCAAACAGCTTGAGGAATATGTCGGCCGCCCCATTGAACAGCCACACCACCGGCCGCAGCGCGCGCAGGCACGACTGCATCGGGCCGATGATCGACATTGCGCAGCGCTCGGGGTAAAGCACGGCCAGGCGCTTGGGCAGCAGGTCGGCAAAGAGAATGAACAGCCCCGTCACGATGATGAAGCCGACGATGCTTGCGATGCGTTCGGCGCGGGCGGCCGGCAGCCAGTCACTCAGCCACGCGGCCAGCGGCCCGGAGATCTGGCTGTCGCCGATGACACCGGCCAGGATGGCCACCGCATTCACCCCGATCTGCACCACCGTGAAGAAGTTGCCGGGCATGTCCTTGAGCTGCAGGACGCGCAGGGCGCGGGTGTCGCCGTCGTCGGCCAGGGTTTGCAGGCGCGTGCGCCGCGACGCCGTGAGGGCGATTTCGGAAGCGGAAAAAAAGGCGCTGATCAGGATCAGCAGGGCAAGGATGAGGGCGGACATGGGGGCGGAGCCGTCCGGGCAAGTCGCGTCGTTGCGCAGCGACAACTGCACGGTCGCGTGAAATGTGGCTTCGGCTGATCATGGTGCAGCCCCGATCGCTTTGTCAAACCACGGCGTGCGCTGGCGATCTCAAACAATTGTTTATGTCCGAGGAGGGTATGCGGCCATCAAAAATGTGGTTTGCCGTGTACCCACGGCATCGGCGATACTCCACCTTCGGACACATTGTCTCGGTATGCCTTGCGGGGCCTGCGTTTGCGGGCGGTGACCGGGAAGAAAAACAGCGGTTCCGGACGGCGCAAGCACAGGCGCCGATCTTCAGTGCCGGCGCAGATCGGCCTAATTGATGCACATAGTTGCATAGCGGAGTGCCAGTTCATGTGGGTTCTCAGCCGTTTACAGCGGCGCACCGGGGGGAAACGGGGGAATACGGCGGGGACGATCGCACGGTTGGCAGGGCTTTTTGTCGCAGCCACCGTATCGATGCCCTGGATGACGTTTGCGCAGCAAACGTCTGCCACCACCGGGTCCGGTGCGTCTGCGGTTGCATCTTCGGTCTCGGCCAGCGCGCCGAACATCGCGTGGTACTACGGCGACAAACCGCCGGTGGGCCAGTTGCGCGCCTTCGATGCCGTCGTCGTCGAGCCGGGCCATGGCTTCGACCCAACGCAATTCAAGACGCCCAGCACGCAGTGGCTCGCCTACGTGAGCCTGGGCGAGGTCACGCCCGAGCGCGGCTGGTTCAAGGCATTGCCCAAGGCGTGGTTGCTCGGCGACAACGCCGCATGGGCCTCCCGCGTGGTCGACCAGGCCCAGCCCGAGTGGCCGGCGTTCTATGTCGACCACGTCATCAAGCCGCTGTGGGACAAGGGCTACCGCGGCTTTTTCCTCGATACGCTCGACTCGTACCAGCTTGTTGCCAAGGACGATGCTTCGCGCGCGGCGCAGGAAGCCGGCATGGTGCGCGTGATTCGCGCGATCAAGGCGCGCTATCCGGACGCCAAGCTGATCTTCAACCGTGGCTTTGAAATCCTGCCGCAGGTGCATGACCAGGTGTATGCGGTGGCGTTTGAATCGCTGTATCGCGGCTGGGACCAGGGCGCCAAGCAATACAAAGAGGTGAACGACGCCGACCGCGCATGGCTGATGGGCCAGGCGCGCAGGATCCGCGACGAATACCACCTGCCGGTCATCTCGATCGACTATTGCCCGCCGGCTGACCGTGCCTGCGCGCGCGACACCGCCAAGCGCATCAAGGCTCAGGGGCTGGTCCCCTATGTGACCGATCCGGCGTTGTCGACCATCGGCGTGGGCCGGATCGAGGTGATGCCGCGCAAGGTGCTGATCCTGCAGGAACGCGCCCCGCGCACCACCATCGAGACCAGCGAGGGCGTGCGCTTTGTCGCCATGCCGCTCAATTTTCTCGGCTACGACGTCGAATACGCCGACATCAATCAACCGCTGCCCGCCGACGTGCCGCCCGACCGCTATGCCGGGGTGGTG
Source organism: Ralstonia psammae (assembly GCF_958405935.1). Taxonomy (NCBI): domain Bacteria; kingdom Pseudomonadati; phylum Pseudomonadota; class Betaproteobacteria; order Burkholderiales; family Burkholderiaceae; genus Ralstonia; species Ralstonia psammae. The sequence continues at coordinate 56,657 of NZ_CATZBU010000006.1, read as the reverse complement.
GTGTGGGTGAATACGAGTCCCGTCAAGCAGGTCGCGGCGCTCAATGCGTGGGTGCGGGCCCGCATGCGCGACGGCGTGCGCATTGCCTTCATGAACCGCTTCGGCATGCCGGTGGACGGCAGCCTGGCCGACATGCTGCATCTGCAATACGTGCGCGGCATGGCCAATGCCGGCACCGGCAATGGCGGGCCGGTTTCGGTGGTGTCGCAAGACAAGATCATGGGCTTCGAGATGCCGCCCCGGCCGCTGGCGCGCGAGACGGTGCCCATCCGTGCCGGCGCATCCGCGCAATCGTTGCTGCGCCTGAAGTCCGGCAGCCAGGAGTTTGACGCCGCAGCCATCACAGATTGGGGCGGCTACGTGATGTACCCGTTCGCGGTGTTTTCGCTGGAGACCATCGACCAGGCGCGCTGGGTGGTGCAACCCATCGAGTTTCTGCGCCGCGCGCTGGCGCTGCCCGACATGCCCATCCCTGACGTGACCAGCGAAAACGGCCGCCGGCTGATGCTTGTGCATGTTGACGGCGACGGGTTTGCCTCGCGTGCGGAATTCCCGGGCCCCGAATATTCCGGCGAGGTGCTGCAACAGGAGGTGTGGGACAAGTACCGCGTTCCGACCACGCTTTCCGTCATTGAAGGCGAGGTAGGCCCGACGGGCCTGTATCCGAAGATTTCGCCGCGCCTGGAAGGCATTGCCCGCAAGATGTTTGCGCTGCCGTATGTCGAACTGGGCTCCCATACGTATTCGCACCCGTTCGACTGGAGCCGCACGGTGCAAAGCCCGACGGCGGGCCCCGGCAAGGATGCGGGCGGCGGCGATACCGCCTTCACGCTAACTATTCCCGGCTACAAGTTCAGCCTCGACCGCGAGATCGCCGGCTCCATCCGCTACATCGACGAACGTCTGGCGCCGCCGGGCAAGCGCGTGAAGGTCCTGCAGTGGTCGGGCGACTGCCGTCCGCCCGAAGTGGCCGTGCGCATGGCATGGCAGGCCGGTGTGGTCAACATCAACGGGGGCGATACCGTCATCACGCGCAGCTCGCCCTCGTGGACGGACATTGCCTCCATCGGCATCGACAAGGGCCCCGGCGCGTACCAGGTATTTGCGCCCAATCAGAACGAAAACGTCTATACCAATGACTGGACGGGGCCGTACTACGGCTTTGAACGCCTGATTGAAACGATGCAGATGACGGACACGCCGTACCGCTTCAAGCCGATCAACATCTACTACCACATGTATTCGGGCACCAAGCTTGCGTCGCTCAAGGCCCTGAAGAAGGACTATGACTACGCGCTCTCGCAACCGGTGTTTCCCATCTACTCCACGGAATACGTCGCGAAGGTGATGGACTTCCGCGATATGGCCATCGCCCGCGATGATGACACCTGGGTCGTGCGCGGCAACGGCGACTTGCGCGAACTGCGCTGGATGGCGCCCGGCACGCCGCGTCTGGCCGATGCCCTGGGCGTGGCCGGCTACGACAAGGCCGCAGGCGGCATCTACATCCACCTGGGCGACGGCGCCGCACGCTTTGCCATGGCGCCCGCCGGCGAGCCGGCCAAGCCTGCCTACATTGCTGAAGCCGCGGCCTTTGTGCGTGATTTCACGCGTAGCGGCAACGGCCTGTCGTTCGAAGCTGGCGGCTATTACAAGCCGTTTGTCCGCCTGGCCAACGTTGGCGCGTGCCGCGTGAAGGTCAACGGCGCGCCGGCCCACACGACCCGTGCGCAAGGCGATACGGTGCGTGTGGACTTGAATGGCGTTGCCGCCCAATCCGTGACCTACCAACGTATCGATGTGGTCTGCTGACCTGACGCCGCGCGAACGGCTGCTTCCGCCCTGGCTCATCGGCACGCTTGGCGCGCTGATCGGGCTGGCGCTCGCGCTCATGTTCCCGCGCGAGCGGCTGGAAGCGCGCCTGTTGGAAGGCGGCAAGGTTGATGCGCTGTCGGTGGCATACCTGGAAGCCTGGTTGCGCGTGCGCCCCAACGATGGCGAATTCCTGAGCGTGCTGGCCGCGCAGTACGTGCGCACCGGCCGCCTGGACGAAGCCGAAGCCATGCTCAACCGCATGCGCGCGCTGCATGACAAGTCGCTCGAACGCGAAGCGCTGTTGCTTGATATCGCCATTCGCGAGCAGCGCGCCTATGCGCTGCAGCCGAACGACCCGCGCCGGGCGTCGATCCTGAATGACTTGCGTGGCCTGCTCAAGCAGGCGCTCGACTACCGCTGGACTGCCGCCGAGCTGGAGATCCTGGCCGGCAAGGCGCGTGCGCTGGATCAGGGCGCGATTGCCGTGCAGTTCTATCAGCGCCTGGCCAAGCAGGACGTCGCACGCGCCGCGCAATGGCAGGCGCGCACAGCCGAGATTGCGCTGGGCGTGGGCGAATACCGCGCCGCCGCCGCGGCCAACTTTGCCGCGCAGGCCAGCGCCAAATCGCTCGACGAACAGCGCCGCTACTTCATCGCCGGGCTCAAGGCGCTGCAAGGTGGCAACCTGCTCGACGAAGCCATGGCCGAAGCGCCGCGCCGCGCGGGCCCGCTCCTCGACGACACCGAAACGCTGCGCTTCCTCACGCGACTGGCCCTGGCGTGCAACCGGCCGGATCTGGCCGATCAGTATGCGCGCCGCCTGCTGCATCTGTCGTGGCGGCAATCGGAAGAGGGCATTGCCCTGGCGGCGGGCGCGGTCCGGCATGACTGGACATTCGCGGGGCGGCCGGAGCCGTTGCCAGCCTCCTCGGACGCGGTGTTCATGGATGGGCCGGAAGGGCTCGCTCGGCGTCAGCGTTATGCGGCGCGTATCCGCCGCGTGGCGGACAAGGTGAACGATGTCGGCGCACCCGCCGCCCAGCCCACCGGCACCGAGGCCATCGCACGCGGTATCGCGCCGTTCAATGCCGACGATTACGACCTCGCGTACCGCGTCTTCATGAGCAGCGGCAATCTGAACGACGCCATGCGCGTGGCCCAGGCCGCCGTGCGCCAGCGCCCGGACCTGAAGATCTGGACCGAGCGCGCCGCCCAGGTATCCGAGTGGAACCGCCAGCCGATGTCTGCGCTGAAGTACTGGCTGGCCTATGCGCAGGCGACCGGCGACGACGCGGCCTGGCAGAACGTGCTGCGCCTGGCGCCCGCGCTCAACGAAGACCACGCCTATCTGGCCGGCCTGCGCTACCAGGCCAGCCGCCAGCCCGGCGACATGAAATTGCTCGATCAGGTCATTGCCGCGTACGAGCGCTTGGGCGAGCCGGTGGAAGGCCTGGCCTACCTGAATGGCATTGCGCGTGGCCCGCATCGCCAGGCGATTCTGGAGCGCTACGCCATGTTGGCCGAGCGTGCCGGCAAGGACGATCAGGCCTACGACACCTACGTGCGCCTGCAGAAAGAGTTCGGCCCGAATGCGCGCTACGCGCTCAAGCTCGCCAACATGCTGTACGTGCGGGCGCAGTTCGAGCAGGCGCTGTCAGTCATGGAAGTCGCCAGCAAAGTGGCGTCGCCCACGGACGATCTCTACTGGCGCACGTTCGCCCAGCTAGCACGCTTGAACCAGCGCGATGACCTGTCGCGCGAAGCCTATCGCCAGTTGCTGATCGGCGGCAATGCGCAGCCGGACGATTTGTCGGCGATGATCGATTTCTACGATGCCAGCCCCATCGATGCCGGCCGCCTGGCCGAACTGGCCTTCCATAAGGGCGGGACGATGGCCTCGTTGCAGCAGGCCATCTACTACTACACGCGCGCCCGCGCAATTCGCCGCATCGACGGGCTGCTGGCGTCGCTGACGCAGGAACAGCGGCGCGCCGCCGAGCAATCTCCTGGCGTGCTCGGCGCCCGCGCCGAGTACTACCGCCAGAGCGGCCAGTGGGATCTCGCCATGCGCGATCTGCGCCGTGCCGTCTCGCTGCCGGATGCCGGCAGCGACGTGAAAGCCGCCTTCCTGTGGGGCCTGCTCGATTCCGGCCAGAACGACGAACTGAAACGCGCGCTGACCCTGTGGCGCGGCGAGGCCGAAAACGATTCCGCCTACTGGGGCGCTTATGCCGCCGCCGGTCTGCAACTGTTCGATGCCAATCTCGCGTTGCGCTTCCTCGGCCGCCAGGGCAAATCCATGCGCAACGATCCGCTCTGGCTGTTGGCCTATGCCGATGCGCGTGAAATGGCTGGGCAAGCCGACGCCGCCTGGCGCCTGCGCCGCGAGGCGTGGTGGCTGCTGTGGCGTGCCGATGGTGGCGAGGGTGCCGATGCCACGAACACCAAGGACACCAAGGACAAGGCCCCCGCCAACCGCCGCGTCGGCACGCGTGTCGTCGTGGGCAGTCACGCTGACGGCAACGATGTCGTCCCGCTTGAAGACGGCGCCCGTACCGAACTGCGCGCCCGCCGCATCGCGCTGGCGCAGACGTTTGGCTCAGGCGACCTTGCGCAGCGCTTACTGATCGAGCTGTTGCGCGATGACCGCCGCGCCACGCAGCAGGCCCGCGAAGGCGGCAGGGCCACGGTGCAGAAATCCGAGCTGGGCGACATCGATACGTTGCCGCCGGAGCCACCCGAGGCCCCCGCGGACAAGCGCAAGAACGCCCGCGTGAGCGACCAGCTCGTCTCGGCCGTGGCCAAGGAGGCCGCGCTTGGCTGGGCGCTGTCGCAGGAGGCGAACGATCTGGCGCGCGCGTGGCTGCTGCAGCAATACGCTCGCCGGATGACGCGCCCCGCCTATGCCGAGATCTCTATCGCGCTGGCCGAGCGCGATCTGCAAACGCTCAACCGCCTGCTGGATGACACGCCTGACCGCATTCCGCTCTACAACCGCATCGACGCGAACACACTCACGGACCGCCTGGGCGAGGCGCAGCGCCTGTCTTTCGAAGGCCTGACCACCGCGCCTGACGACGAGCAGCTCCACCAGCGCGTGCAAGAGACCCTGCTGACGAACGCGCAGGCGCTGGAGCCGCGCGAAACGTGGTTCAAGCAGGCGCCGCTCACGTACTTTGAAAGCAGTGCCGCCGCCGGCATCCGCCTGACCGATCACTACAGCATGCTGGTGCGCGCCACCCAGCGTAACCAGCGCTCGACCGACGAGACGCAACTGACCGGTGTGCCGGCGCAGGACCGCCGCGTCGACTGGATCTCGCAGTACCAGACGCAAGACAGCCAGTGGAAAGGCACGGTTGGCTGGCGCCAGGGGCTGGCGTCGTTCTACGCATTCAGGCTGGATGGCTTGCTGGGGCAGGTCGGCCCGTTCGGTACCGAGCTGTCGGTCGGCCGCAACCAGCCCGCCGACGAGACCACGCAACTGCGCGTGGGTGGCGTGAAGGATCTGGTGTCGATTGGCGGCAACTGGCGCCTGACGCAGCGCGAGTACATCCGCGCGCGCATCGAGGGCAACCGCTTCTACGGCCAGGACCGTGCATTCCTCGGCAGCGGCATGGTGTTTGACGCCGAGGCCGGCTACCGCTTGCGCGTGGAGTACCCCGACTACACGATCCGTGTGGTCGGCACGCGGGCGAACTACAGCGCCTCCGGCACGCCAAGCGCGTTGCTGGGGCGGCTCTTGCCTTCGGTGGCCACGGCGGATACGGCGCCCGATGCCAGCGCCTTCATGCCGCAGTCGTTCACGCAGTTCGGCCTGCTGTTCGGCTTTGGCACGGACTATCTTGATCGCTATACGCGTGCGTGGCGCCCGTTCATGGATGTCGGGCTGCTGCACGACAACCGCGAGGGGTGGGGCACGCAAATCCAGCTCGGGGTGGCGGGCAGCGTGTTCGGCAACGACCATCTGGCGCTGGTGTTCAACCATGCCTCCATCACGCGCGCCGGTACCGCGCCGATGACCGAGATCGGCTTGCGCTACCGCTGGCTCTACTGACAAGCAAGAGACAAGCAAGAACAATGCAACGGGGAACGAACGACATGAAGCACATAACGGAAGACTCCAGGGAGAACGCGATGACACCCTTGCTCAACACGATGAAGGCGGGCCGCCGCCGCTGGCTGGCCCTGGCAGCGGGCGTCGGTGCGGCGCTTGCGTTGTCGGCCTGCGCGGTGGTCGACAGCGCGCGTGCGCCGGCCACCAGCGCGTCTGACGCGTGGGTCGTGCTGCCCATCGTCAACTACACCGAAACGCCGCAGGCGGGCCTGCGTGCAGAAACGATCGCGGCAAGCATCCTCAAGGCGCGCGGCTTCTCCAACCTCAAGCAGTATCCGGCCAACCTGAACAGCGAATCGCTGTTCGAGCCCGCCGAGCGCGAGGCCGTGGCCCGTGCACTGGATTGGGCGCGCGGCGAGAAGGCGCGCTATGCCCTGACCGGCGCCGTGGATGAATGGCGCTACAAGGTCGGCGTGGATGGCGAGCCCGCCGTCGGCATCACACTGCAGGTGATTGACGTGCAGACCGGCAACGTGATCTGGAGCGCGGCCGGCAGCCGCACCGGCTGGAGCCGCGATGCCGTGTCGGCGGTGGCGCAGAAGCTGCTGCGCGAGCTGCTCTCGCCGCTGGGCCGGGGCTGATGAAAACCGGTTCGGCAGAATCCATGCAATCGGCAGCGCGTGGGCAGGGTGGACGAAATGAGCGTCGGCGCAACGCGCAGGGCATTGGCGCGTCGACTCGGTACGGGCGCCTGATTGCCCCTGCGGTTTCGAGCCCGACCGCGGTGCTCGAAACGCTGGGTGCGGTGGTGGTGGCCATCGGTGTCGTCTGGCTGTTCGCCCCGGACAATCCGCTGCTGCTCGGCTATGGCTTTCCGTGGATCTGGCTGGTGCCGCTCATCCTGGCGCTGCGCTACGGCACGCTGCTCGGCGCGCTTGCGGCGCTGGTGGTGCTGGGCGCCTGGGCGGTGTTCTACGGACAGACGGCCGCCGCCGGCAGCTTCCCGCGCATGTACTTTCTTGGGGGGCTGATGCTGGTGCTGATCGGCGGGCAGTTCGGTGACATCTGGGGCGCGCGGTTGTCACGCGCCCGCACCGTCAACGGTTATCTGAACGACCGTCTGGCAGCGCTCACCAAAAACCACTTCCTGCTGCGGCTGTCGCACGAGCGCCTGGAGAACGACCTGCTGGCCAAGCCGACCACGCTGCGCGACACGCTCACGCAGCTGCGCAATATCGCACTGGCCGCGCGTGAGCATGGCACGGGCGACAACCAGCCTGACGTGGCGCAACTGCCCGGCGCCGAGCCGTTCCTGCAATGGGCGGCGCAGGCCTGTCAACTGGAAGTGGCGGCCATGGTGCGCGTGACGGGCAACCGCATCGATACCGAACCGGTGGCCCGCGTGGGCACGCCGTTCGACATCGTCGCCGATGATCCGTTGATCCGCCATTGCATCGACACCCACACGCTGGGCCACCCGCAGGCGCCCGAGCTGCGCACGGAAGACAGCTCGCGCTACGTGGCGTGCGCGCCGGTGCTGTCGGGTGCGGATGAGCTGATCGGCCTGGTGGTTGTGCATCAGATGCCGTTCCTCTCGCTGTCGTACGAGAACCTGCAATTCCTGCTGGTGCTGCTCGGCTACTACGCCGACGGCGTGCGCCACCTCACCGTCAGCTCCGAGATTCTGGATCTCGTGCCCGACGCGCCGTACGAGTTCGCGCTCGACCTTGGTCGATTGGCGCGCCTGCATCGCGATACGGGCATCGATTCGTCGGTGGTGGCACTCATCTTCGATCAGGATGAAACGAGCGATGCGCTGTTCGAGAGCGTGCTGCGCAGCCGCCGTGCGCTGGACGTGGTCTGGCAAGCGAGCGGCAAGGGCCGGCGCGCCATCGTCACGCTGATGCCGCTGTCGGGCGCGGGTGCGGTGTCGGCCTATCTGGTGCGTATCGAAGACAGCCTGCGCGCGCAGTTCGGCGTGGATTTCGAGGGCGGGCGCATCAGCGCGCAGACGTTGCATGTGACCGGCGAGCATCCGGGCGAAGCGCTGCAGCGGTTCCTCTCGCGCTGCCACCTCGATGCATAGGGGCGGATAGGCCATGCGGATTGACCATGTTTAAGCTCACGCTCGGCGGCATCTCGGCCCAGATCGCGGCAGTGGCGATGGCATTGCATGCCGGCAACAGCCTTGCGCTGCTGCTGTCGTGCCTGATGCTGCAGGGCACCGCCGCCGCGCTGATCGGCCTTGCCGCGTGGCGCTTGCTGCCGCGTCGTTATCGCGTGCCGTTCGTGTGGACGTATGGCTACCTGACCGCGCTGTGCTTTTTCGTGCCGGTGGCGGGCGGGCTGCTGGTGCTTGGCAGCTTGCTGCTGGGCAAGCTGTTCCCCAAGCCCGAAGACGACAAGGACATCGCCGATATCGGCCTGCCGGTGTTCGTGGCACATTTGATCTCGCGCGTCACGCACGGCGGCGGTGCGCGGCTGCGCGCGCAGCTCAGCAACGAGCGCGCGCCGGTGCAAAGCCGCATGACTGCGCTGGTGGCCATGCAGTCGATGCCCACGCGCACCGCCAGCCCTGTGCTGCGCGACCTGCTGGCCGACCCGGTGGACGATATCCGCCTGCTGGCCTACGGCATGCTCGACAACGCCGAGAAGGTGCTCACGCAAAAGATCCTGGCTGAGCTGCCGCGCCTGGAAGAAGCCACCACACCCGAGGCACGCTACGACATCAATAAGCGCCTGGCCGACCTGTACTGGGAACTGATCTACCAGAACCTCGTGCAGGGTGACGTGTATCGCTACACCGCCGAACAGGTCGAGCGCTACGCCAGCGCGGCGCTCGACATCCAGCCCGACAACGCCGCGCTCTGGTACATGCGCGGCCGGCTTGCCCTGTCGCGCCGCGAGCCCGATGTGGCCGAGTCCCACCTGCGCCGTGCTGAATCCCTCGGCTTTCCCCGCGACCGCCTGCTGCCCCCGCTGGCCGAAGCCTGCTACCTGCGGCGCGACTATGCCGGCGCGCGCGCGGCGCTGGCGCAGTTCTCCAGCCGTTCGCCGCTGCCGTTGCTGCGCCCGCTGTTGCGCTACTGGACATCATGAGCAACGACAACTTTCCTCGCGCCCAGTCTGCCGACGTTGCGCTGCTGCTCGAAGGGACCTTTCCCTACGTGAGCGGCGGGGTGTCGAGCTGGGTCAACCAGATGATCCGGGCGTTTCCGGACATCCGGTTTGCCGTCGTCTTTATCGGCAGCCGTCGCGAAGACTATGGCAAGCCCGTCTACGCCATTCCCGACAACGTGGTGCACCTGGAGTGCCACTACCTGTACGACTTTCCACCACCGCCGCTGGTGCAAGCCAGCGGTGGCGACGCCGCGGCGTTCGAGCGCTCGCGCAAGCTGCACGACGCGCTGCGCAATCCAGCAAACAAGGAAGAGACGGCCGATTTGATTCGCGCCTCCATTGCCGACTTGCGCGACGATGGCCCGCTTGCCGAGGAACAGTTCCTCTACAGCCACCGCGCGTGGAACATGATGACGGACTACTACCGGCGCTACTGCACCGACCCGTCGTTCACGGACTACTTCTGGACCGTGCGCATCATGCACAAGCCGCTGTGGCAGCTTGTGCGCATTGCCGAAAACCTCATCCCGGTGAAGGTGTTCCACACCATCTCGACCGGCTATGCCGGTTTCCTGGGCGCGCTGCTGCGCTACAAGCGTGGGCGTCCGCTGCTGGTGTCCGAGCACGGTATCTACACCAAGGAACGCAAGATCGACCTGTTCCAGAGTCAGTGGATTCGTGACAACCGCAGCATCTTCGAGAAGGACATCGCGCAGATCAGCTACTTCCGCGATCTGTGGGTGCGCTTTTTCGAAACCATGGGCCGGGTCTGTTATGACGCTGCCGAAGACATCGTCGCGCTATACGAAGGCAATCGGCAGCGGCAGGTCATCGACGGTGCGCCGGCCGAGAAGACACGCAGCATTCCGAACGGCATCAATCTGCCGCGCCTGGCGCCGCTGCGCGAGAAGCGGCCGGCCAACGTGCCGCGCGTGATGTGCCTGATCGGCCGGGTGGTGCCCATCAAGGACGTGAAGACATTCATCCGCGCCATGCTGACCATCACGCGCGAGATGCCGGATGCTGAAGGCTGGATTGCCGGCCCGGAAGACGAAGATCCGGAATACGCGCAGGAATGCCACAGCCTGGCCGAAAGCCTGGGCCTGGGCGACCGCATCAAGTTCCTGGGCTTCCAGAAGATTGACGACATCCTGCCGAAGGTGGGCGTGCTGGTACTGAGTTCCATCAGCGAGGCGTTGCCGCTGGTGGTGCTCGAGGGGTTTGCTGCGGGCGTGCCGTCCGTGACGACGGATGTGGGTTCGTGCCGGCAATTGCTTTTCGGCCTGGAAGGTGAAGACGCTGCATTGGGCGCAGCCGGCGCCGTGGTGCGCATTGCCGACCCCGCCGCGCTGGCCGCCGAAGTGCTCGCGCTGCTGCGCGATGAAACGCGCTGGCATGCAGCCCAGGCCGCCGGCATCGCCCGTGTCGAGCGCTACTACACGCAGGAGATGATGGTCGGCAGCTACCGCGAGCTGTACACACGCCTGCAGACGTTGCCCGATCTGAGTACCGAGCACGGTGCCAGGGCCGCCACCGCGGCCTGCCCGCACCACACCCAGCAGAACCAGCAGCAGAACAAGCCGCAAAAGGGAGCCCGCTGATGGCCGGCATTGGTTTCGAGCTGCGCAAGATGCTCAAGCGCGACAGCCTGCTCGGGCTGCTGCGCGCCTACACCTACGCCGGCATCATCAGCTCCGGGCCGTGGATTCTCTCCATCGTCGGGATTCTGCTGATCGGTATCCTGAGCCTGCCGTTCGTGGTTCCCGGCTCGCTCATCACGCAGTTCCAGGTGTCGGTCACCTACCTGATTGCGGTCAGCCTGATCTTGACCGGCCCGCTGCAACTCGCCTTCACGCGCTTCACGTCCGACCGCCTGTTCGAGAAGCGCGACGACCTGATCCTGCCCAACTACCACGCCGTGTCACTCGTGATGACGCTGGTTGCGGGCGGGTTGGGGCTGCTCGTCATCCTGATCGCATTTCCTCAGCAATCGGCCATCTATCGGCTGCTGATGCTGGCCGGTTTCGTGGTCATGGCCAATATCTGGATCGCGGTGATCTTCCTGTCGGGCATGAAGCAGTACAAGGCGATCGTGTGGATCTTCCTGATCGGCTACACGCTCACGGTGCTGCTGGCGCTGCTGTTCAACCGTCTCGGGCTGGAAGGGCTGCTGCTGGGGTTCGTGACGGGGCAGCTGTGCCTGCTCATCGGTATGGCCGCGCTCATCTACCGCAACTTCAGCGGCCGGCGCTTCCTGTCGTTCGAGGTGTTCGACAAGCGGTTCGCGTATCCGTCGCTCATGCTGATCGGGCTGCTGTACAACCTCGGCATCTGGCTCGACAAGTTCATGTTCTGGTATGCGCCGGGCACGGGGCAGCGGGTGATCGGTCCGCTGAATGCGTCGGTCATCTATGACATTCCTGTGTTTCTTGCATACCTGGGCATCATTCCCGGCATGGCCGTGTTCCTGGTGCGCATCGAGACGGATTTCGTCGAGTACTACGACGCGTTTTACGACGCCGTGCGGGGCGGGGCATCGCTTGAGCACATCGAAGACATGCGCAACACGATGGTGCAGACCATTCGCGCGGGCCTGTACGAGATCGTGAAGATTCAGGCGATGGCGGCGTTGGTGCTGTTTGCCGTTGGCGCTTCGGTGTTGCGCGTGCTGCAGATCTCCGAGCTGTATCTGCCGCTGCTGTATGTCGACACCATTGCCGCCAGCCTGCAGGTGGTGTTTCTGGGCGTGGTGAACATCTTCTTCTATCTGGACCGGCGCCGCGTGGTGCTGGCGCTGACGGCGGCGTTCGTGGCGCTCAACGGCGTGTTGACGTGGATAACGCTGCAGCTCGGGCCGGCCTGGTACGGATACGGATTTGCCGTGTCGCTGTTGCTGGTCGTGATGGCCAGCCTTGTGATCCTCGATCGGAAACTGGATCGGCTGGAGTACGAGACGTTTATGTTGCAGTAAGGCTGGCTGACAGCCTCCGCTGTCGTCCGGAACCCCGCCGACGATGCATCAACCTCCGTTCATGACCGTTCAAGCCTCGCGCACCGCGCTCCAAGCGCCAGCCGCGAGGCTTTTTGCTCCGCCATCGAGGCTCGGAGGCCGGCGCGCCGGGCTTTTTGCTCGGCGGATGGACCTCCGAGCTCGGCGGCCCGAGCTTTTTGCTCGGCGAATGGAGCTTTGAGCTCGACAGCCCGAGCCTTTTACTCGGGCGATGGGGCTCTGGACCCGGCGGTCGGCAGCCGCACTCAGTGGCGTGGCTCAAACGCGAGTTTCAGCCCCAATCCGATCATGACGATGCCGCTCGTCCGGTGCATCCGTGCAAGGAAGCGCGGATTTTGGCGAAGCCAGTTCGAGAGCAGGCCCGCGAATATCGCCACCGGACCCTTGACGAGGAATGTCAGGCACGCAAACGCAAGCCCCAGCGTGAAGACGGAAAGCGTTGGATGCGCCGCATCGGCGGGAACGAACTGCGGCAGGAAGGCGAGATAGAAAAGCGCGATCTTGGGATTCGACATGTTGGATAGCGCGCCTTGAGAGAACGCGCGCACTGCCGATTCCGGCGCACCGTGGCTGTGCGCAAGCGCAAGCTTGCCCGATGAACGGAACAGCGAGATACCCAGATAGAGCAGGTAGAGAGCGCCGACCAGCTTCAATGCGGTGAACACCCATTCGGATGCCTGGAGCAGGGCACCCAAGCCGAGCGTGGCCAGCACGGTGTGCACCGTCAGCCCGACGCTGACACCCGCTGCAGTGACAAGGCCGGACCGTGTTCCGTGGGTGAGCGTGCGCGACATCACGAGCACCATATCCTGCCCCGGCGTCAGGATGATGAGCAGGGAGGTTGCCACGAACGGCAGCCATGACAGATGCGACATAAGCAGAACTCCTGAGTGAAATGGGCAGACGTTGAGCCGCGCATGTCTGCAACATGGCACCGCTTGCAGGCCGTCCGCGCCCTCAAATTATGGGGACATCGCGGTAGAGATTGGCTGCATATTTGGCTATGATCGTCCACAGAATTGGAGCAAATTTCTATAAAACAGGTCATAACTAGCAAAATATGGAAGCCAAGCTTGATGCGATCGACAAGCGCATTCTCCGATCCCTGCAACGCGATTCGAACCAGACGAATGCCCAGCTCGCCGAGAAGGTCGGGCTCTCGGCTACGCCCTGCCTGCGGCGGGTTCATCTGCTGGAACAGCGCGGTGTCATCGATGGCTACGTTGCACTGCTGAACCCCGCAGCCGTCGATCTGAAGTTCACGGCGTTTGTCAGAGTCACCCTGGAGCGCCAGGACAAGGCGACGGTCGAGCATTTCGCGCGCGAGATCGAGAAGGCGTCTGAGGTGCTCGAATGCCATTTGATGGCCGGCAGCTATGACTATCTCTTGCGCGTGATCGCCCGGGATCTCGATGACTATCAGCGCTTCCAGATGGAGACGCTGACGAAGATAAAAGGGGTGCGCAACGTGGAAACCGAGATTCCGCTCAAGCGAATCAAGCAGACGACGCACCTGCCGATCTAGACGCCGTGGATCTTCGCTCCTGTGCTCGAACCCATAGCCCAACAACATCCCCCCCAACAACTCCGCATTTGCCCAAGCACTGCCGGCCTCCTTAAGCTGCACCCGACATCCCAAAACTCGCAGCTTCTTCATGCAAATAGCAGTAGTCGGCGCCGGCATCATCGGCATCAGCACGGCCCATGCGCTGGCTCAGGAAGGCCATCAGGTCACCCTGGTCGAGCGTCATCCGGGCCCGGGCGAGGGCACCAGTTACGCCAATGGCGGCCAATTGAGCTACAGCTATGTGGCGCCGTTGGCCGGCCCCGGCGTGCTCTCGCATGTGCCGGGCTGGCTGCTGCGCCGCGATTCGCCGCTGCGCCTGAAGCCGTCCCTGGACCCGGCATTGCTGCGCTGGGGGCTGCGCTTTTTCGCGGCCTGCAATCGTGATCGTGCCGATCGCACCACGCGTGAGCTGCTTGCGCTGTCGTTCTACAGCCGCGCTCGCATGGAAGCCCTGCGGGAGGCGTTGCCCGATCTGGCATTCAGCTTCGCCCGGCGCGGCAAGCTGGTGGTGCATCGCGATGCTGCGGCGTTTGAATCTGCCCGCGCGCAGGTCGGCTATCAGGCTACGCTGGGCTGCGAGCAGCATGCGCTGTCCGCCAACGAGACGATCGCCCACGAGCCCGCGCTTGCCGGCGTGCGCGACCAGATCGTCGGCGCCATCTACACGCCTGATGAAGACGTGGCCGATTGCCATCAACTCTGCGTCGGCTTGTTCAACCGGTTACGCGAGATGTCGAACGTGACGCTGCGCACCAATACCGGCGTGGATGCGCTGTGGACTGAAGGCCGTCGCGTGCGCGGTCTCAAACTCGCCCATGGCGAACACGTTGCCGCCGATGCGGTGGTGATGGCCGCGGGCGTGACCAGCGCCAGGCTGCTCCGCCCATTGCGCATCGACCCGGGCCTGTATCCGCTGAAGGGTTACAGCATCAGCCTGCCGCTGGAGGCGGGCGATGTGGCCCCGGTGATCAGCGTGACGGATGCTGCGCGCAAGATCGTCTATGCCCGCATCGGGCAGACGCTGCGTGTGGCGGGTATGGCCGATCTGGTGGGCTGGTCATCGGCGCTTGATACGCGCCGCGCACAGACGCTGTATGAGGAAACCCGTGCGCTGTTTCCGGGCGCCATGCGTGCCAATGACGCGGGTGCCGATGCGGCGCCGTGGGCTGGCATGCGGCCCGCAACCCCAACGGGCGTGCCTGTGGTGGGTGCATCGCCGGTGCAAGGGTTGTGGTTGAACGTGGGCCACGGCGCGCTGGGCTTTACGTTGGCGCTCGGCAGTGCAGGCTTGCTGGCCGACCTGATTGCCGGGCGCAAGCCCGCGATTTCCCCAGTGCCGTATGCGCTGGCCGCGTGACACAAGAATGAGAGTCAGAAGACCGAGCGCGCAGGCTTGATGATCTGCATCTGGCCCGCGCCAATTGGTAACCATAGTAGTCTGGAGCGAACACACCCATAGGAGGGGAAGCATGAAGACCTTGCATTCGACCAAACGTATTCTGTGTGGCCTGACGCTGGCTGCGGCCGGTGCGCTGGCAGTGCTGTCGACGGGCGCGCAGGCGCAGTCGAACGACACGCTGGCCAAGATCAAGCAGTCGGGCGTGATTTCGGTGGGCTATCGCGAGTCGTCGATTCCGTTTTCGTACCAGGCTGACGCCAACACGATCACCGGCTATTCGCAAGAGATCTCCAACATGATCGTCGCCGGCGTGGAGAAGGCGGTGGGCAAGAAGCTGCAGGTCAAGCTCACCCCCATTACGTCGCAGAACCGTATCTCGCTGCTACAGAACGGCACGATCGACTTCGAGTGCGGCTCGACGACCAACAACCTTGAGCGCCAGAAGCAGGTCGCCTTTTCGAACAACATCTTCATCTACGGCATGCTGATGCTGGTGAAGAAGGACTCGGGCATCAAGGACTTCCCGGACCTGAAGGGCAAGACCGTTGTGACCACCGCCGGCACCACCGAAGACCGCATCCTGCAAAAGATGAACGGTGAAGCCAAGGACGCCGACAAGATGAACCTGATCCTAGCGAAGGATCACGGCCAGGCGTTCCTGACGCTGGAATCGGGTCGCGCCGTGGCGTTCGTGATGGACGAGCCGTTGCTGTATGGCGAGCGTACCAAGGCCAAGAACCAGGCCGACTGGGTCGTCGCAGGCACGCCGCTGCAGACCGAAACCTACGCGTGCATGATGCGCAAGGAGGATCCGGCGTTCAAGAAAGTGGCCGACGACGTGATTGCCGACTTGATGAAGTCGGGCAAGGCGAACGATCTGTACAAAAAGTGGTTCCTGTCGCCGATTCCGCCCAAGGGCCTGAACCTGAACTACCCGATGACGGCGGGCATGAAGGACTTGTACGCGCACCCGAACGACAAGGCGATTCAATAAGCCGCGTCGTCGCGCATGCAAAGCAAACGGGGGACAGTGTCCCCCGTTTTTATTTGCCCGGTGCGTGGGTTCAGGCGGGTTCGCTCCACGGCGAGCGGATGTCGGCCAGGAAGCGCTGCGCACGCGGGTGTTGCGGGCGCTGGAAAAAATCTTCGGGCGTGGCGCGCTCCAGCACCTGGCCTTGGTCCATGAACAAAACGCGGTCGGCCACCTCGCGTGCGAAGCCCATCTCGTGCGTGACGCACACCATGGTCATGCCGTCGCGGGCGAGGTCCTTCATCACCAGCAACACCTCGTTCACCATCTCGGGGTCCAGCGCGGAGGTCGGCTCGTCGAACAGCATGACGGGCGGCTTCATGGCCAGGGCGCGCGCGATGGCCACGCGCTGCTGCTGGCCGCCCGACAGCTCGCCGGGGTAGGCGCCGGCTTTGTGCGGCAGACCCACGCGCTCGAGCAGGCTCATCGCAAAGTCTTTCGCTTCCTGCGGCCGCATGCGCTTGAGCTGCACCGGCGCGAGCGTGCAGTTCTGCATGACGGTCAGGTGCGGGAACAGGTTGAACTGCTGGAACACGAAGCCGATGCCGCTGCGCAGGACGTTGACGTCCACGCCCGGCGCATGCACGTCGTGTCCGTTCACCACGATGCGGCCTTTCTGAATGGCTTCGAGCCGGTTCAGCGTGCGGATGAGCGTCGATTTGCCAGAGCCCGACGGCCCGCACACCACCACCACTTCGCCCTTGGCAACGGTTTCGTTGATGTCGACCAGCGCGTGGTAATCGCCATACCACTTGTCGACGTGTTCGATCGTGATCATGTTCATGGTTTTGTGTGCCGTCAGACCCTAATGAGCACGCGCTGCGAGGCGGCGCTCCAGATAGAACGCCACGCGCGTCAGGCTGAAGCACATGATGAAGTAGCTGATGCCGAGCAGGCCGTACACCTCGGCGGACTTGACCATCACGGCGGTGCTGATCTGCCCCGCCACGAATGACACCTCGGGCAGGCTGATGATGTAGCCCAGCGAGGTTTCCTTGATGGTCGATACAAGCTGATTGACCAGCGACGGCAGCATGTTGCGCAGTGCCTGCGGCAGGATCACCCGGCGCATCGCCTGCATGTATGACAGGCCGAGCGAGCGGGCGCTTTCCATCTGTCCGCGCGGCAACGCCTGGATGCCCGCGCGCACGATCTCCGCCAGATATGCACCGTCGAAAATCACCAGTGCAGTCAACATGGTGCTGAACTGATCCGTGCGCTGGCCGGTGACGGAGGGCAGCAGGAAATACGCCCAGAAGATCACCATCAGCAGCGGTGTGCCACGCACGATATAGACGAGCGCCGTGGCAGGCCAGCGCAGCGCGGCAATCGGGCTCACGCGGCACAGGCCCAGGATGATGCCCGCCGGCAGCGCGAGCAGGAGGCCGGCGGACGCCAGCAGGAACGTCAGCGCCAGACCACCCAGCGGCCCATTCGGGTACTGGCCGATCAGGTAGTAGATGCCGTAGGTTTGGATGAGATCGAGCATGGCTACAGCGTCCGGACAGGGTAGCGATGCTGATACCAGGCCGAGAACACCGTGATCGCAATCGAGATGGTCAGATAGGCGGCGGTGGCAAACGCAAACGCCTCAAAGCCGCGGAAGGTGGCGCTCTCCACCTGCTGCGCCTGGTACATCAGTTCGGCCACGCCAATCACCATGGCGATGCTCGAGTTCTTCCACAGGTTCAACGTTTGGCTGACCAGCGGCGGAACCGTCACACGCAACGATTGCGGCAGCACCACCAGCCGCATCGCCTGCAAGAACGAGAGCCCGAGCGCGCGGCTGGCCTCAAGCTGTTCCTTCGGGATTGAGCGGATGCCGCTGCGGATATCCTCCGCCATGTACGCGGCCGTGTAGAGCACGAGCGCAATGACAGCACTCGCGGCCTCGTAGTTCATGCTGTAGAGCCAGTCCCGGATGAATTCCGGCAGGATCTGCGGCGCGCCGAAATACCAGAACAGCATATGGGCGAGCAGCGGCACGTTGCGGATGGCTTCGACGAAGGTCTGGCCGATGCCGCGCAGCGGTGCGGCCGGCGCCAGGCGCAGCAGCGCCACCACGATGGCAAGCGGCAGCGCCAGGACGAAGGCCAGCACAGAGAGCTTGATCGACAGAAAGAAACCGCTGACGAGCCACTGGTGATACTGCCCCGAGAGCAGCATCGACAAATCAAAATGGGGCATGGAGATTCACCGCCCGGAACGGCGTCCGGGCGGCCCGACCTTTAGCGATTAATCGATCTTGTCGGTAGAAATCTTGAAGGTGCGCTGCGGGAAGGCCATCTTCGTGTTCGGGCCGAACCACTTGTCGAACAGCTTCTGCGCTTCGCCGCTCTTTTCCATGCCAAGCAGCACGTCGTCGACCTGCTTCTTGAAGGCCGGCTCGCCCTTGCGGATGCCCAGCGCGAGGTGTTCGGTCGACAGGTTTTGCGGCAGCAGCGCATAGTCCTTCGCAGCCGGACCCATCTTGGCCATGTTGCCGATCAGCGTGGTTTCGTCGTTCACGTAGGCGACGCCTTTGCCCTGCTGCAGGGCCAGCAGCGCCTGCGGGCTGTTGTCGAACGAGACAACATCGGCGTTCTTGATGGTCTTGGCAATGTTGGCTTCCATGGTCGAACCCTTGACCGTCAGGAGCTTCTTGCCATCAAGCTGGGAGAGCGACGTGATGCCGCTGCTCTTCTTCACCATGGCCTTCTGGCCGGTGATGAAGGTCGACACCGAGAAGTCGATCTGCGCTTCGCGCTCCTTGTTGTGCGTGAGCGAGGCGGCAAGCAGATCCACGCGGCCTTGCTGCAGCTCGGGCAGTCGCGCGGCCACGGCTAGTTGCTTGAGCACGGGCTTGACGCCCAGGCTCTTCGCGACGGCGTCGCACATGTCGACGTCATAGCCGACGATCTCGCGGCTCATCGGGTCTTTCAGGAAGCTGAACGGCTCGTCGGTGCCGAGCACGCCGCAGACAAGCTCGCCTTTCTTCTTGATGTCGGAAACTTGATCGGCGTGGGCGGTGGTGGCGACCAGGGTTGCGGCGGCCAGGATGGCGGCACCCGCAAATTGCGTCAGACGTCGGTGTGTTTTCATCGGATTTCCTCCTTGACGACTTGGGTGGTGGACAGCGTGCGAATCGGGATCGCCCGCGAGCATACCGGCGTATGCGCGGTTTGGATGCGCGGACTTCGGATAACCATATGACGGCGAGCGCAACGCCTGCCCCAGGCCCGCGCGGGACGCCCAACTATAGTCCATGCCGAAGCGGCACAGATGACGGATGGCAAGCAGGGCGGGGGTGCAGTGCACAGGCGGGATGTTGGGGTTGCCGGGGTGCGCGCGTGCAGCCCGGTAAGGCTGGCGCGGCAAGGCAGGGCCCGGCAGGCGTTGGGTGAACTGAGACTTTGTCTGCCATTAATGACATGGCAGCCGACTGCGCTCCATCAGGGGATTCCCGGGGCAGAGCGCGGGCTTATAGCGTGCCGCAGATCGATTCGTTGATGGGCACGTCGCCCACGGTCTCATGGTCGTTGCCGCGGTAGCGATAGACCAGGCTCAAGCCCAGGCGCGTGAGGATGCGCACGTCGCCGTTGTTGCAGATGTTCTTCTGCAGGATCGGCACGAAATTCAGCCGAAAGCCCTGCGATGCGGCTGAGTGTGCCGCGTAGTTGGTCAGCGTGATGACGAAGACGAGGTTCTTCTTCTGCGCCAGCGAGCATTGCGCCAGCGCGGTCTCGCGGTCGAGCGGGACGGGGGTGAAGCGGTTGATTTCGGCGCAGGCCTGGGCGAGGGCACGGTCTGCATTGCGGGCGGGGCCCGTGAGGGCCGGCACACCGGCAGCGGCCGTGCTGCGACCCGTGGCGGCGCCCACCAGCATGCGAGCCAGGGGCGTCAATTCCTGCATGGCCGTCGCCAGCGACGTCGATTGTGCCCACACGGGGCTGGACAGCAACGGCAGGGCAAGCGCCAGGATGCACGAAGCACGCGCCCGGCGTTGGCGGCCTTTCACATCCAGACCGGTGTGAATGGCGGTGTGTTGAGTCACAGACATCCTCTTTGCCCACGGAGCCACAATTTTATTGAAAAAACTGTCGGGATGCGAGGCGCGCAGCGCACTGGGCGCTGCCGCTTTTAACTCAGGTCAGGTCCGTACCCGCACCATGGCAGAAATGCGCTCGGCCGCCTGCTGCAGCGGACCGAGAAACTGTTTTGTCATCTGTTTGCCAGAAGTTCGGTTGGCCTGTCCGCTGATGTTCATGGCGGCGATGATATCGCCCGCGCGGTTGCGGATCGGCGCCGACAGCGAAATCAGCCCTTCCTCAAGCTCCTGGTCGACCAGCGCCCAACCCTGTTGGCGTACGCCGGCAATGACCTCCTTCAGTGCGTCGACTTCTGTAATGGTGCGCTGCGTGCGTGCGCGCCGGTCCGACTCGCGCAGTGCGATGTCGAGCTGATCCTCGGGCAACCCCGACAGCAGTACGCGGCCCATCGACGTACAGAAGGCCGGCAGGCGGCTGCCGACCGACAGGTTCAGCGCGATGATCTTCTGCGTGGGCACGCGCAGAACGTAGACGATTTCCGTGCCATCCAACACCGAGGCAGAGCAACTTTCATGCACCGTCTGCACGAGTTCTTCCATCACCGGCTCGGCGAGGTTCCAGAACGGCATTGAGGTGAGGTAGGCGAACCCGAGATCGAGAATCTTGGGCGTGAGGCGAAAGAGGCGGCCTTCAAAGCTGACATAGCCCAGGCTGACCAGCGTGAGCAGGATGCGGCGGGCACCGGCGCGGGTCAGGCCCGTGGCCTCGGCGACTTCAGAGAGCGTTTGCTCGGGGCGTTCGGCATTGAACGCGCGGATGACCGACAACCCCCGCGCAAAAGACTGGACGTAGGAATCGCTGGGTTTTTCGGCGGGCAGTTCGGCAGCAGACATGCAAAGACAGGCGAAAGCAATGGAGTGACCTCAAGACTACTGACATTGCCCCGGTTTCGCTACTCGAACGGCTGATCGATATGCGTACGTCCTTGACACCCCTGCTGCGGGAGGCGTAGATTAGTTCTTGGATCGAACGTGAGTTCGTATATCGAACAAATGAGGGAAAAGCAAGCGTGGGCCGGACAGCAAAGGCCTGTGTCGATCCGATCGTCAAACAGGAGACTCGCAGGCCGCTCGGTTGCGGCTCGGCCATGTCCGGCCCCCGCGATGCTCCGCCCCGCGCCAGCCATCGAGAATGTGCGGCGCCCTTGCCGGAGAATGCACGTGATCAACAAGCTTTGTCCGTCTGTGGAGGCCGCTCTGGCCGATATCCCGGACGGTGCCACCATCATGATCGGCGGGTTCGGTACCGCCGGCATGCCCTCGGAACTCATCGACGGGCTGATCGCGCATGGCGCGCGTGAGCTGACCATCATCAACAACAACGCCGGCAATGGCGAGACGGGCCTGGCCGCGCTGCTCAAGGCGCGCCGCGTACGCAAGATCGTCTGCTCGTTCCCGCGCCAGGCCGATTCGTATGTGTTCGATGCGCTCTACCGTGCCGGCGAGATCGAACTGGAACTGGTGCCGCAAGGCAACCTGGCCGAGCGCATCCGCGCCGCAGGTGCCGGCATTGGCGGCTTTTTCTGCCCGACTGCATATGGCACGCAATTGGCCGAAGGCAAGGAAACGCGCATCATCGACGGCAAGCCGTACGTGTTCGAGCTGCCGCTGACTGCCGACTACGCCCTCATCAAAGCCCTGCGCGCAGATCGCTGGGGCAACCTCGTGTATCGCAAGACCGCGCGCAACTTCGGGCCGGTGATGGCGATGGCAGCCAAGTGCACCATCGCGCAAGTCAGCGAGACGGTGGAGCTTGGCGAGCTGGACCCCGAGCACATCGTCACGCCGGGCATTTTTGTGAAGCGCGTCGTGCAACTCGGCAACGCTGCGCAAGCCAAGGAGGCCGCATGAGCGCCGAAGCCACCACCAAGATTCAACGCTGGACCCGCGATCAGATCGCTACGCGTGTGGCGCGTGATATTCCCGATGGCTCGGTCGTCAACCTGGGCATTGGGTTGCCGACGCTGGTGGCCAACCAGTTGCCGGCCGATCGCGAAATCATTCTGCACACCGAGAACGGCCTGCTCGGCATGGGCCCCGCGCCCGCACCCGGACAAGAAGACGAAGACCTCATCAACGCCGGCAAGCAGCCAGTCACCATCAAGCCCGGTGCATCGTTCTTCCATCACGCCGATTCGTTTGCCATGATGCGAGGTGGCCATCTCGACTATTGCGTGCTCGGCGCCTTCCAGGTGTCGGCCACGGGCGACCTGGCCAACTGGCACACCGGAGCGCCGGATGCGATCCCCGCCGTGGGCGGTGCGATGGATCTGGCCATCGGTGCCAAGCGCGTCTTTGTCATGATGGAGCACCAGACCAAGCAGGGCGAAAGCAAGATCGTGCCGGCGTGCACGTACCCGCTGACGGGCATCGGCTGTGTCGATACCATCTACACCGACCTTGCCGTGATCGACATCACCCCCGAGGGGCTGGTGGTGCGCGAGATGGCCGACGGCCTCGATTTCGATACGCTGCAGACGATGACGGCGGCGCCGTTGCGTCGTGTTTAGAACTATTGGAGACAGAACAATCATGACGGAAGCCTTTATCTGCGACGCCATCCGGACCCCCATCGGCCGTTACGGCGGCAGCCTGTCCGCCGTGCGCGCGGATGATTTGGGCGCGGTGCCGCTCAAGGCGCTGATGGCGCGCAACCCGCAGGTCGACTGGTCGGCCATCGATGACGTGATCTTCGGCTGCGCCAACCAGGCGGGCGAAGATAACCGCAACGTGGCGCGCATGTCATCGTTGCTGGCCGGGCTGCCTGACAGCGTGCCGGGTTCGACCATCAACCGCCTGTGCGGCTCGGGCATGGACGCCACCGGCACCGCCGCGCGCGCCATCCGCTCGGGTGAAACCGCGCTGATGATCGCGGGCGGCGTCGAGAGCATGAGCCGCGCGCCGTTCGTGATGGGCAAGGCCGCCAGCGCCTTCTCGCGCGATGCTGCCATCTACGACACCACCATCGGCTGGCGCTTCGTCAACCCGTTGATGAAGGCGCAATACGGCGTCGACTCGATGCCCGAAACCGCCGAGAACGTCGCCACAGACTACAAGGTCAACCGCGAAGACCAGGACCGCTTCGCACTGCGCAGCCAGGCCAGCGCCGCGCGTGCGCAGGAAGACGGCACGCTCGCGCAGGAAATCACGCCCGTGACGATTCCGCAGAAGAAGGGCGATGCCATCGTCGTGGACCGCGACGAGCATCCGCGCGCGACCAGCATGGAGGCACTCGCCAAGCTCAAGGGCGTGGTGCGTCCGGACGGCACCGTTACCGCCGGCAATGCTTCGGGCGTGAACGATGGCGCCTGCGCGCTGCTCCTCGCCAATGAAGATTCCGCCAAGCGCTTTGGCCTGACCCCGCGTGCGCGCATTGTCGGGATGGCGACTGCCGGCGTGCCGCCGCGCGTGATGGGCATTGGCCCGGCGCCGGCGTCGCAAAAGCTGCTCAAGCAACTGGGCTTGACGATCGATCAGATGGACGTGATCGAGCTGAACGAAGCGTTTGCCGCGCAGGGTTTGGCAGTGACGCGTCAGCTGGGCCTGCGTGATGACGACCCGCGCGTCAACCCGAACGGTGGCGCCATCGCACTGGGTCACCCGCTCGGCATGAGCGGCGCGCGCCTGGTGACGACGGCGATGTATCAGTTGCAACGCACCGGCGGACGCTATGCGCTGTGCACGATGTGCATCGGCGTAGGCCAGGGCATTGCGCTGGTGATCGAACGCGTTTGATACGGCCATGACCAGCGGACTGCTCGATCGCGCATTCTCCACGCCGGCCATGCTGGCGGTGTGGTCCGATGCGGCCACGGTGCGCGCGATGCTCGATGTGGAGGCCGCCCTTGCGCAGGCCGAGGGTGCGGTTGGCGTGATTCCGGCAGAAGCCGTCGCGCCGATTCGCGCGGTGTGCGCCAAGGTGACGCTGGACTTGGACGCGCTGGGCAACGCCGCTGCCAGCGCGGGCAATTTGGCGATTCCACTGGTTAAGCAACTGACTGCCGCCGTCGCGCAGCACGATGAAAACGCCGCGCGCTACGTGCATTGGGGCGCGACCAGCCAGGACATCATCGACACCGGTTTGATGCTGCAGTGGCGGCAATCGGCTGCGTTGATCGAAGCGGATCTGCAGAAACTGGCCGACGCGCTGGCTGCACTGGCGCAGCGTCATCGCAATACCCCGATGGTGGCGCGCACGTGGTTGCAGCAGGCCTTGCCGACAACGTTCGGCCGCAAGGTTGCGGGCTGGCTGGAAGCGACGCATCGCGCGCAGGATCGCTTTGCCGCGCTGCGCGCGCATGTGCCTGCGCTGCAGTTTGGCGGCGCGGCGGGCACGCTTGCCAGCCTGGGCGAACACGCACGCGCCGTCGCTCAAACGCTGGCGCACGAGCTTGATCTGCCGCTGCCGACGCTCTCGTGGCACGGCGAGCAAGATCGAATCGCCGACATCGGCACGACGCTCGCGTTGCTGGCCGGCACGCTGGGCCACTTCGCGCGGGATCTCTCGCTGATGATGCAGACAGAAGTGGGCGAAGTTGCTGAGCCTTCCGGCGCGGGCAAGGGCGGTTCTTCCACCATGCCGCACAAGCGCAACCCGGTGGGTTGCGCGACGGTGCTGGCTGCGGCCACGCGCATGCCCGGTTTGGCGAGCACGCTGCTGTCTGCGCTGCCCCAGGAGCACGAACGCGCCCTCGGTGGTTGGCAGGCGCAGTGGGCGACGTTGCGTGAGATGGCC
Source organism: Ralstonia psammae (assembly GCF_958405935.1). Taxonomy (NCBI): domain Bacteria; kingdom Pseudomonadati; phylum Pseudomonadota; class Betaproteobacteria; order Burkholderiales; family Burkholderiaceae; genus Ralstonia; species Ralstonia psammae. The sequence continues at coordinate 31,840 of NZ_CATZBU010000006.1, read as the reverse complement.
TGCCTAGCGGCCGGCGCGCTCGATCGCATGCGCGAAATTGTTGAAGGCTTGCAGGTCGATGCGGCTCGCATGCGCGAGAATCTCAACTTCACGCGCGGCCTGATCCTCGGCGAAGCCGTGATGCTGGCGCTGGGCGCAGACCTTGGTCGCCTGCATGCGCACCATGTGGTCGAAGCTGCCAGCCGCAAAGCCGTGCAAGAGAACAAGACGCTGCATGACGTGCTGGCGCAAGACGCCGATGTCCTGCGCATCTGGGGCGCCGCCGCGCCGCAACGGCTGAGCACGCTGCTCGAGCTCACCCATTACCTTGGCGATGCGGGCGCCGCTGTCGACCGCGTGCTTGCGGAACACGCCCGCCGCCACCCCTGAACACGCATTCCACGGAGACACCATGCCCTGGCTTGAACACGACAACGTCCGCCTGTATCACGAATTCGATGATGGGCCCGCCACGGGTAAGCCGGTGCTGGTGCTGTCGAACTCGTTGGGCACCAACCTGGGCATGTGGGAGCCGCAGCTCGAAGCGCTGCGCCAGCACTTCCGCCTGTTGCGCTATGACCAGCGTGGCCACGGCCAGTCCAGCGTGCCAGATGCGCCGTTTGGCGTCGCACAGCTCGGCGGTGATGTGCTCGCGCTGCTGGACTACTACAACATCGAGGTTGCGCTGTTCTGCGGCCTGTCGATGGGCGGCCTGACTGGCCTGTGGCTGGCCGCGTACCACGGCGAGCGTTTCCCGCGCATGGTCGTCAGCAATACCGCCGCGCTGATCGGCACGCAGCAGAGCTGGAATACGCGCATCGCGCAGGTCGAGCAAGGCGGTATGGCCAGCATTACGGAAACGGTGCTCGAGCGCTGGTTCACGCAGGGCTACCGCGATGCCAACACAAGCCGCGTCGACATCGTCAAGGCCATGTTGCTGTCCACGCCCGACGCCGGCTACAACGGCAACTGCGGCGCGATTCGCGATGCGGATTTGCGCGCGCAACTGCCGAACATCCGTGTGCCGATGCTGGTGATTGGCGGCTCGCACGACATCTCCACACCGGCGGCGCAGACGAAGCTCATCGCGGATGGGGTGCCGGGCGCGCAGTACGTAGAGCTTTCCGCTGGCCATCTTGCGAATTGGGAACAGGCCGACGCCTACACCGATGCACTGGTGAGCTTCCTGACGACGGGCATTGCGCGTGAGGCGGCTTATGGATGACCGCGAACGCTACGCTGCCGGCATGCAGGTGCGGCGCGCTGTGCTGGGTGACGCCCACGTCGACCGCGCCAACGCCGCGCAAACCGAGCTGACTGCCCCATTCCAGGATCTCATCACGCGCTATGCCTGGGGCGAGATCTGGACGCGCCCCGGCTTGCCGCGTCACACGCGCAGCCTGTTGACGATCGCCATGATGGTCGCGCTAGGCCGCGATGGCGAGTTGCGCCTGCACCTGCGCGCGGCGGCCAACAACGGCGTGACGCGCGACGAGATTCAAGAGACGCTGCTGCAAACCGCGATCTATTGCGGCGTGCCCGCGGCTAACCATGCCTTCCATCTGGCGCAGACGGTGTTTGCCGAGATGGACGCGGAGGGCGCAGCCAGTAAGTGATGGGGTTCGTAAGGGGAGGGGGGAGGGCAGTCCAGTCCAATCAGCCTGGGATTGGATTGCCTATGGCGCGCATGACGATTGGGGCAGTGCTGCCATCTGCGGGAACCTGCACATGTCGGCGTGGCTCAGTGGCTCGCCGGAAGCTCGCCGCTTTCAAGCGGTTCAAGCGAATCCGCATATTTAATCAGGTCGGCATCGCGGGTGATGCCAAGCTTGCGCATCGCGGCCAGTTTTTGCGCGCTGATGGTCTTCTTGCTTCGATGCAGTTTCTCGGCGATTTCGGTCACCTTGTAGCCTTCGCGGAAGAGCCGAACGATCTCTGTTTCTCGTTTCGACAGCGCGCTGCCTGGGCCGCTATCCGCCTGCGCGAGGAGCGACGCGATCGTTGGCGACAGATAGCTGCCATTCGCGTAAGCCGCGTGCACGGCGGTGACGATGTGCGAAATCGAGTCGGCTTTGCTCGCGATACAGTGCACGCCGAGCTGCTGTAGCGCGCGAAAGACGGGGGGAGAGCTGAGCATGGTGACCGTGACGATCCGCAATTGCGGATAGCGCCGCATCAGGAATGCGATCAGCGCTTGACCGTCGCCGTATTGCCCTGCGGCCGGCATCACATAGTCGAGCGTAAGCACGTCGCACGGTGTCGTGTCCAGCCGGTCGATCAGGGCGTCGGCGTCCGACACGACCGCTACGACATTGATCGTCGGCATGCGGCTCAAACCCTGCGCTACGCCGTGCCCCGTGACGGGATGGTCGTCTGCGACGATTACTCGAACCGAAAATTCATCCATCGCATCTCCGCCCCTCGAAGCATGGGCCCAACAGGCGCCTTCTCGTGTTTGATGCGTACGGATTATATCTCCACGGATTCGTCCATCCGGAAGTTGCGGCCATTTCAGGCTCGGCGCCGATCCCACCATTCCGCCACTGTTTCGCAACACATCGCGTCCGCGATTCGTGTTGGGACGGAGCGCTTGGCGCCACGGATGGCCCGATGGCAGTAGTGTCAATCTGGCGACGCCGCAGTTGGATCACAGTCGAGGAAGGCTGTCCGGTCGCATGGCCCGCGCCGGCCTGGTGGCGCGCATGTTGTCGGCCTCGCGTCATAGTCGGTCTGCCGCCGGAACCGGACGCTCTCGACGGGCACGCCCTGCCTGGTCAGTTGCAAACGCCCTTGCAAGTCGCCTGCTCCAGTTTCAATGCCGTATCCGTGCCACCTTTGCTTTTAACCTTTCAGGTAAAAATATCTCCGCGCTTTTTTTAGGCGCTACTGATACGTCATTGTAAATAGCAAGAAAGTATTAGCCGGTCCCGGGGTCACAACACTGCCAGTCTGATAATACGCGGCTAGCATCGGGATGGAAAAATTGCCACCGGTCCAATTATAGCCACTGAATGCAATGGGCTGACGAAGCGGAAGCCGCGTGCCTGAGCTGGTCATCAACTGTAGTCCGACGCCGGTGGCACCGGCCGATGCCAAGGCCACCACGGAATTGGAGGAATCCAAAATCGAAGTCACGGGGTCGATCTGATACGAAACGGTTTTGATTCCGCTTGGGCAGTTGAGCAGCGATATGATAAAGGGTTTTAATGTTGCCTTAGTGCCGATGCCAGCAAAGACATTGGTCCGAACCGTACCCATATCTACATTGACGTTCGGCGTCAGACACGTTTGCGGAATGATCTGCGTGCTGCTGGCCTGGTAATAGTTAGGTGACCATGTTCCACCTAGTTGGTTTCCCATATGTTGCGGATACAGACTCAGTGCTGTCTCGGACGTAACATTTCCACCGGCCGGAATGGAATTGTTTATCTTGACGTAGGCAAAGGCTATCTGGCCGCCATTCGGTTGAATCCTTCCATTGCATGAGACTTTTGTGATGATGTTGGGATACACAGGCTTATTGGGTGTCCATGCGGACCAGCCGCAGGTATTGCTATAGATGCGTCCGGCTACGGCCAATCCGATGCCCTGTATGTTTGTTGTAAAAACTTGGGCGTCTGCCGCTCCCCCTCCAGGGCCGACTATTCTTATGCCTGCGTCTGTTCCGGAGCCAACGTACATCACACCGGCCCCCGCGGAGTTAATGTCCGTCGTATTGCATTTAAAGGCATCGGAGTCCACGGGGCCCAATATCCACCCGGTCAAGTTTGCACCGGACAAGGCGTCACGAGGTACTGAAAGCGTAGCTGGCATACTCACCATCCTAAAGGCGCCGCCACCGCTACATGTCGCTGCCGCTTGTGCGGTTAGGCTCGCGAAAGCCAGAGCTATCCCAATTGCGGCATGGAATCCACTTGCCCAGTTGGGTCGCTCTTTATGAATTTTATTAGGATGCGAATCACGAGATATTTGAAAAGTCATTTTCAATTGAATTTATATTTCTTTAAAATAGAAGCTAAGTGCCCGGGGCGAGCGTATTCGCAAACCGCTCACTTCTGATGTTTGCATCAAGGCGGACGATGCGCTTTGCCAACCCGAACGGCATCAGGTGCTCATCTTCTGTTCTTGGTCCCCGATTTGATGGCCGCCGCTGCAATTGTTGGCAGCTCGCATCTGACCCTCAGGCGAGCAGGCAGTCCGTTCGCAAGTGGGGCGGCCGGAAGCGCGTAGCCAAAGCTGCAGCGCTGGTGGGTTCGCTCGCCCCATTTGGCCGTGAGCGTGCCGGTGTCGGCAGCCACGCGGGCGTAAATCTGCCCGCCCTGACCGACCGCACCAACGCTTTTGCCGCTGGGGTCAGTCACTTCAGCACCAAACGGCAGCGGCTTGCCATCAGGTAAGGTTGCATGCGCCAGCAGGGCACGCCCTCTGACAGTTTGATAGTGCAGCATCACTACAGCGCCGAGGTGCGGCGCCACCTGCTGCGAGGTTTCCTTAATTTCGACGTCCGCCGACGAACCCTTCGGATCGATTTCGACGGTGTTTAGGCTATATGGCGTCAGGTATGGGACGATTGCATAGCCTTGCCTGTCAACGCGCAAACCTGGCGCATTGGTCAGCGAGGCGCCCTTGGCATCTGGCGCTTCAACTACGGCGATCGTGTCGCCCAGCGACTGGCCCAGCGTGATGCCGCCGGGGTGCGCCACGATCGAGCCTGTCGCGCCGACCGACATTTGTCGGAAATTCGAGCCTGCGCTGGCGCCGGCATGCAGTTGAGTGAACGGCGCGCGATACTGAAGGTTCACACCGCCGCTAGCGGCGCTGCCGGTGTTGGCGCTCTTGTTGGCATCAACGTGGACGTTGTAGCTGAGCTGATTGAGATCGCCGGCCGTGCCGTTAAAGCTGGTTTGCGCTTGTGTGTTGCCCCGCGTATCGTGCGTCATGTTGGTCGATACGGTGGCGACGCTACGGCTGACGCGGCCGAGCGGTATCGTCACACCGACATAGAACTGCGAATACTGTCGCCCGTCATTGCCGTTGCGCATGCGTGACACGCTAAGGTTGTACGAGATGCTGCGCCAACTGTTGGTGTAGCCGATCTGAAACTGGACGTCTCTGCTGGGGCGATTCCAGTAGTTCTGCGCGGAAGCGCTCACATACAGGTTGCCGCGCTGCTCGCCAAGCGGCTGGTTGGCCGACAGCAGGAACCGGCTGCGTGATTGCCAAACCGCGCTCGTGTCCTCGCCGGCGCGTGCGTAGCTGCGCAGGCGCGCGGAGTCCTGCAAGCTCAGGTATCCGCTGGTCGAATAGCGATAGGCGGCCACCGTCAGGTTGGTGCTGGTCCGTTCGAGCAGCTTGCTATAACCGACACGATAGCTTTGCCCCCGCATCGAAGACGCACCTGGTACGGAAGTCTGCGCTGCAGTGGCATCGGCCGAAATCGCGCCCACCTTCGTGTTGATTGCGACACCAGCCTGCGTTGCACCATAGCCTTGGGCGCCAATCAGCCCCCCGTACAGTGTTATCTGATCGGTGATGCCGCGCTGCATGATGCCCTGCGCAAAATACGGGGCCCTGCCACGCAGGCTCGAGTCACGCAACTGACCGACCGTGAAGGCGTAACGCGCTACTCCTGGGCGCAGTAACTGAGAAACGGATGCGTACGGCACACTGAATGTGCTCCGGCTGCCATTGGCTTCCAGGACGGTCACATCCAGGTTGCCGCCATATCCGGTGGCGTACAGGTCGTCGAGGACAAAAGGCCCGGGCGCAACAGTTGTCTGATAAATGATGTTGCCGTTCTGGCGCACCGTTACCTTTGCGTTGGTCTGCGCCACACCGCGCACGGTGGGCGCATAGCCGCGCTGAGATTCGGGCAGCATGCGGTCATCGGTAGTGATCTGTGCGCCACGGAAACCCACGCTGTCGAACAACTCGCCGCTGGTAAAGCTTTCGCCGAGCGTGATACGCGATCGCATGCTTTTAAGGTCGCGCTGGACGTAGGTGGCTACGTTTTGCCACTGCATGCGGCTATCGCTGCTGCCGGAGGTCTGCCAGCTCAGTGACGAGTTGGAGCGCAACTGCCAGCCGGCCAGGTTGACGCCGGCATTCAAGCCCAGGAAGCCTTGGGTCTGCGCGGTACCGTACGAGTCGGTGCTATACAGGTTCGCGTTGTAATCGACAAAGCCTGCGTTCACACCACGATCCCAGAATTTGGGATCGACGTACCCGCGCGGGTTTCGGCGCATGGCAGCTTGCGGTACGTTAACGATCAGGCGAAGATCCGCTGCATCGAAGCTGGCGGTGGCATTTGGCAAGAGTTCTTCCAAACGTTCGCATGCGTTGGCGGCGGCTAGTCGGTTGAGTGCCTCCGGAGAGAGACCTGCCAGGTTGACCCCATAACGTTCCAACATCGCCCGCGTAAAGCACGGTTGAGCCGGCTCGCCGGCATGGGCACGCAGCGTGATGTCCTCGCTGGATGTCCAGTTTTCGTTGACGTAGATGTCGGCGCGGTAGACGCCGGGCAGCGTCTGGCCGCTACGCTCGAAACGGGAGAGATCGACGGCGTTGTCGCGTCGACCTCTCAGGAACGTCGGATTGAAGATCACTTCGCCGTCTGACGGAAAGTCCGACTCGTGGGTGGCGCCGTCAAGGTGAGCCGATGCTTTGCCATCCTCGGAATCCGTCGGGCGGCTCGCTATCGATAGCTCCTTCGCACTCGACGTGGCCGCAAAGCCGCCCATCAGTAGCACCGCGACAAACGCGCTTACAGGGCGGACAGGTACCCCATGTGCGGAAGTCGGATGATGACGGACGGTACGGGTTGCGGGCATGAAAGCTCTCTTTTCTAAAGATTTGTCGAGATGATTCGTGTTAGATGGAATCTATTCGCGCGCTCATCGCCGGTGGCGATGCAAATCAAACTCTGGATAAAAAAATTATTAAAAACAAATCAATGAATTTTGATAGGTGTGAATAAAGTTTTGCGTCATCGGTTATGTTTCACAGCGATCGGGGTGTGCGGCAGAAGGCCTGTGAGCCTGCTACACAAGAGCGGAAGACTCTGGAGTTATGCCGGGTTCCGCACGAACGCCAAATAAGCTTGCAGCCGTACGCGATCATTCGAGAAAAGTCTCTACCCGATGGTTTGTCAGAAGTGCCTAGCGCAACCGACGCCGGATGCCGGCCTTCGATCGTTCGCCCAGCCTGGGTCGGCCGGTCACCTGTCAGGGGTGCGCGATTTTCGGGCGGGATTCCTGCTTCCCGGTTATTTCAAAAGGAGGGCTGGCGTTGGTAGAAGCGATGCCGTCAGCTACCAAAGTTGCCGATCGAATATCGTCTTGATATGGTCTCCTCCTCGGCGAGGTGGCTGACGGCGTACGATGTGGCGCTGCGGGCTTCGCCCATATCTTGTTCGAGCCCTTTAAGGTGTGATCTGCTTCTGATGTACGACACTGGCACCGTAGTCGTTGATTGACGTGTAACGCAGTTCCAGCGGGCCCGCGGGCAATGTTGTGAGGCTCTTCAGGACGAACCGCCACGTGCCGTTAGGCGCAACCATTCCAACGCCGGCTTCCTCGGATTGTCCGGCGTGCGGCAAATGGACGTCGGTGAGCGACACGTTGTAAGCGCTGTTGTTTTGGCACTCGAGCGCATACGCGCCGGAGCTTTCACGTACTAGCTTCCATGTGAGTTGCTCTGCGGCGCTGTCTGGGTCACCGGGCAGACCGCTGGGCCGGAAGAAGACCTTGATGCGCGTGCGGAACGCCACTTGCAACTGATTGCGCTCATCGCCAGGGCGTGCACTGGGCGGGATATCCAGAATATTCAAATAGAACACGGATTCGCGTTCAGTCGGCAAGGGCTCTTTCAGATAAACCAGCCGAAGCGTCTGGCCCTTGCGCGCTTCGACGCGTGCAAGCGGTGGCGTCAGCATAAACGGCGCGACACTCTCCTCGGGCGACTCGTTGGCATTGCCGCTGTCGATCCAAGCTTGCACGAGTGCGGGACCATCTCCTTCGTTGGTGAGTTTGACGCTCACTTCACGCTGCTCGGCGGGATAGATGACTCGAGTCCCGGAAATGACGACATTGGCGTGAACGCTGGCTGCAAACAATGCACCCGTTAGAGAGAGGGCCGCGAGACACGAGCGAGCTAATAAAGTCATGGTCTGAAATCCTTCTGCAAATGGCCGCGCAAGAGCGCGGCCATTTGAGGCTTAGTTGTAGTTCATCGAGAAGGTGACTAGCGACGTGACTTGACCAGCGTTCGCGGGCGCATTGGCGGCCAAATACTGCGCGTAATATTGCATCGTCGCAGTACCCGCCGTGATCGCTACCGTTTGTGAATTCGCGTTGGTGGTGATGTTGATCGGCTGGTATTTGTCGTTCAGCAACTGAATCTGTGCGTTCGATCCACCGGCGGTCTGGTTGATCAGCGCACCGGTGCTCGAATCGACGGTCGAGCCGATCTCGAAGCGCGTTTGCGCAGACGCTCCCGAGCAGGCCGTCAGATTCAGCTGGAACGGCGTAACACCTGCAGTCGCGCCTGCTGCGGGCAGTGAGCTGACCGACAGGGTCGGCAGCGCGACGTTGACATTGGTGCGTGTGCCGTTTTCGTTGCCATTGATCTTGCAGGTGGACCCGACCAATTGGCCGGTGAAGCTGATGGTGCCGTCAGTGGCCGAGGCTTGAGCCGAGGTGAGCGCCATACCGAGAGCAGCGGCGATGGAGAGCGAGAATTTTGCCAGTTTCATTTTGATTTGTCTTTGTAAATAAATTTAACGCGTTCAAGCGCGACATTTTTATCGTGCTTGGTGCCGTAGAGTTGGCCATTCGGGTAAATGTATTATCTGATTTTGGGGTTCTTGGTTGCCCTCCAATAAAATGCTGATTCATATTGCTCGGTAGCCGTCGATCGTTGAGGCCTTCATAGAAAGAAGTTCGTAGAGCGGGGCCCACGCTCAGGGTGAAAAATCTCGACCTTTCAGGGTGGAGCGTGCGAGCAAGAAGTGCGCATATAGAGTGAGTGCCTAACCTGGGGCTATCTCCATAGGGTGAGCGACAATCACCTATGGATTTTCAATAGTGGTGAGCTGACGATGTTATAAATAACTTGAAAGTTGAGATATAGGACGAGCGCCTATCCTGAGACTTTCTCTATAGGACGAGTGCCAAACTTATGGCTGTTTCGATGGGACGAACGCCTGACCTATGGCTTCTTGCGGTGGTGCTGATCTGGCATGGAATGTCGCTGTCGCACTAGGCCGGGCGCCGACTGATCGGCCGGCTCATGATGGCGGGCTGCTAGGCGCCTTGAATGGCGTGGGTCAATGCAACAGTTCTAAGGGCTTCTGGAAGTGCTTCCAGGGGGCGTGGTGGATGGGTGGTAGTGGAACCGGAAGTGCGTCTGGCCATGCGCAGAGCCGTTTGATCGACCGGTTCAGAGCGTGCCCAGTGCAATGTGGCTGGGTAAAGTGGGTAAAGGTTCCGAGGTGACGGCGTACGACTTCACCTCCACGAGCGACTGCAAAAGGCGTCGAATGTTCGTGTTGTGAACACGTTGCCCGGACCGTACGTTTCGGTTTACCTGGTGTGTTTGCGCTTGGCAGGCCGATGATCGGGTTCGCGCCATTCGTCCGCTTCGTCGTTGAACAGTGACGACACCAGCGCGCGGAACCACTGGCTGCGCGCGTCATTGTGGAACTTGCGGTGCCAGTGCTGCTTGAGGTCGAAGCTGGGCAGTTCCAGCGGTGGCTCCATCACGCAGATGTTGGCGTGCGATTGCATGAACGACAGCCCCACCGCGTGCGGCACCGTCGCAATCAGGTCGGTGCGCGCAAGGATGAACGGGATGCTCATGAAATGCGGCGTCAGCAGAGCGGGCGTGCGGCGGATGCGCTTGCGTTCCAGAAAGCGCTCATACAGCTCCTGGCTGCGCCCCTCTGCACGCACCACGGCGTGGCCGTATTCCAGAAACTGCGCCATCGACAGCTTCGTGTTGCCGTCACGCGTGACGGGATGATCGGCGCGCACGATGCATGTGAAGTAGTGCGTAAACAGCCGCTGCTGGAAGAAGTTGTTCTTCTTCAGATCGGGAAAGTAACCGACCGCCAAGTCGAGCGAGCCGGTCTCCAGTGCGCGCTCGATCTGCGCCGGCGGCAGCGATACGGATTGCACCGACGCCCTCGGCGCCTGCCGGGCCATCGCCTCGACAATGCGCGGCAAGAAGACCATCTCGCCCACGTCCGACAGCGAGATCGAGAAGGTGTGCGTGGTCGTGGCCGGATCAAACGCGCCGGTTTCCAGAATGCCCTGCTGCACACGCGCCAGCACATCGCGTGCAGCAGGAATGAGCGCCAGCGCCCGCGGCGTCGGCTCCATGCCGCGCGAGGTGCGCACGAACAGCGGGTCGTCAAACGCAGCACGCAGCTTGCCCAGGGCAGTGCTCACGCCCGGCTGGCTCATGCCGAGTTGTTGCGCGGCCATGCTCACGCTGCGTGCGTCGTGCAGCGCCAGCAGGATCGGCAACAGGTTCAGATCAAAGTCGGGCAGGGTGGACATGGCGAACGCACTATCTGAATCAGCGATAAAGTTTATCGCCAATATTGCATTGTGCGATATCAAGGTGCACGCCAACAATGGTTGCCAGAACGATTCCACATCCATCTGGAGACAAACCATCATGCGCACCCAGGTCGCCATCATTGGCGCGGGCCCGGCGGGCCTTTTGCTCGGGCAACTTCTGCACCGCAACGGCATCGACGCCGTCATCCTCGAAACAAAAAGCCGCGCGTACGTTGAGGAGCGCATCCGCGCCGGCGTGCTGGAGCAAGGCACGGTCGACGTGCTCAACGAAGCGGGCGTGGGGGAGCGCATGCGCCGCGAAGGGCTTGTGCACCACGGCATCGACTTGCTGTTTGGCGGTAAGCGTCATCGCATCGACCTGACGGCGATGTCGGGCGGCCGCTCGATCACCGTGTATGGGCAGCACGAAGTGGTGAAGGATCTGATTGCGGCGCGCGTGGAGCAAGGCGCACCACTGTTGTTCGATGTGAATGATGTATCGGTGCACGACATCGAGTCGGCTACGCCTTCGGTGCAGTTCGTCCACGACGGCGTGCCGCAGACATTGCAATGCGATTACATCGCCGGATGCGACGGCTTTCACGGCATTTGCCGGCAGGCGATTCCGGCACGGCGGCAAGCGGTGTTCGAACGGGTGTACCCGTTTGCCTGGCTTGGCATCCTGGCGCAAGCCGAGCCGGCGGCGGAAGAGCTGATCTACGCGAGCCATGACCGTGGCTTTGCGCTGTTCAGCATGCGCTCACCCAAGATCACGCGGCTTTACCTGCAATGCAAGCCGGATGAGAACCTCGCCGAATGGTCCGATGCGCGCATCTGGGATGAACTCCACACGCGCCTCGAAAACAACGACGGCTGGCGCCTGAAGGAAGGCCCCATCCTGCAGAAGAGCGTCACGCCGATGCGCAGCTTTGTCTGCGAGACGATGCAGTACGGGCGCCTCTTCCTGGCGGGTGACGCCGCGCACATCGTGCCGCCCACTGGCGCTAAAGGCATGAACCTGGCCGTGGCAGACGTGCGCGTGCTGGCGCAGGCGCTCACCGCACGCTACAAGGAGAACGACACCGTCCAGCTCGCAAGCTACTCTGATCGCTGCCTGCAACGCGTCTGGCGCGCCGAGCATTTCTCGTGGTGGATGACGTCGATGCTGCATCGCTTTGACGACCATACGCCATTCATGCAACGGTTGCAGCGCGCCGAGCTGGACTACGTCACCAGCTCCCAGGCCGGCGCCCGCGTGCTGGCGGAAAACTACGTCGGCCTGCCGTTTGCCGATGCGCCGGGCGGTGCATCGTTGAGCGTGGTCAGTAGTTCCAAGGCGGCGTAGTCGTCGGCTTGGACAGTGCGATGCGGGAGACCAGAGGGTGAAAGCCTTGCCCGCGTGAAGCCGTGTAGACCTTCTGCGCGTTGGCGGTCTTCAACGCGTAGTCGATCGTGAAGACGGGCACGTTGCCGGTGCAGTATTTCTGCAGCTGGTCGATCGTCCATTGCGTGTCATCGGCGCTCGCGGCCCTGTCGCCGCCGGAGGCGCTACCCCACGCGGCGCCGGCAGTGCCGCCGAACCACGTGTCTTCCTGCGAGATGCCATCAATCGTTGCCAGCAGCGTTGATCCACCGCCATCGTCGATCAACGAGGGCGCGTTTTGCTGGATCACCGCGAACTGCGGGTTGATCGCGCGGCCCGCCGCCCGGAGCTTGGCGATGAAATCCACCATGGCCTGCGCCGGATCGACGCCAGCGGCCTGAGCCGCCTCTGCTACGGAAGGCTCGGCGTACGCTTCGACCCAATCCAGATAGACGCCATCGAACCCTTCACGCGCCAGTTGCGCGACGGCGCCGTTCGGCCCAAGCCAGAGCGCTTGCCAGCGCGGGTCCCAGAACGCGACGGGGTAGTCGCCGGCCCAGCCATCCGGGTCGGCCTTGATGATGAAATCGGGCGTGCCGGGGCCGTCGGCGGTGGGCGCCTTCCAGCTGGACGTCCAATAGGTGCGGAAGTCTTCGGCCTCGCCAATATCGATGTAGGCGATCACCTTTCGCGCGGAGCCGTCGGGTTTGGTGTGCAAGCGTGCCACCATGTCGACGGTGTTGAAGTTCTCCTGCCCCTTGATGGTGTTGTTGGCCTCGATTACCAGCATGTCGTACGGCTGCGTGTCTAGCGCATCGATTTGCGCGCTGGTCGTCATTCCCTGCAACTGATACATCCACGTCTGCACGCCTGCCAGCGGGGAGGTGCCGTTGACTCCGCAAGCGGGTGTGGTGGTTGGGGCAGCTGCGGCCACGGTTTTTGACCCGGCGTTCGCCGCATTGGAAGCAGTGCTGGTCTGCGGGCTCAATGACGAACCACCATCACCGCCACCGCAGGCAGACAGCATCAGCCCGGCACCCGCCAGGGTAATCGAGGAGATCAGGCGCATTTTCTTTCTTGAGGGAGTTTGGAGTTGGAGTCTTGTGCAGCACGTGCGCGTCCGGTTGAATGCCATGGCAAGCACTAATCCAAGCTAGCACAATCGGATCGAGCCGCACCCCGCTGGGGAGGGGCACGTCGTGAAACTTCTTTAGACCAGCATTCGTGATCGCTTCGAAGGCTTTGCCAGGGCCCCGATCGGCCCGCGCATGTTGCGCTGTGCCTGAAGTCAGACGTCGCCGTCGCTTTCATCGCCATGCAAAACGCACGGGTGTATAGTCGGACAGCACTCGACGTTCAAGAAGGGGGCATTTCAGATGGACACTTCGCCGGCGGGCCAATACAAAGGCTTCGACATTTATCCGTTGGCTTTCCAACATGAACGCACGGCACGCTGGCCCGAAGCCAGGGAAGACCGCAGCTACAACGCAGCCGTGATGATCTGTCGGGCGGGGGAGTCGCCCGAGCCCGGGCAGACCCAGGTCTTTCGCCTCTCGGGGGACAGGCAATTCAGCAATGTGGGGGCTGCGCGCATTGCAGCACTACGCTTTGCGGAGAGCATCATCGATGGCGACGTGCCTGAACTGTCGCTTCCCGTCGACGGCACCTGAAACCGCGGAATTCGCCCGTGGTAGAATAGCGGGTGAATCCGGCACGCCGCCGGGCCAAACATGGCCGGTGGCGGCTGAGTCCAGCACCGGGGAATACCCCGCGCCGAGTCGGGCGGCACGCATCTGCGACCGCCACCCACCCTCGCTCTCGCTTGCACGGAACTGCGCACGCCATTGGCGGGCGCGATCTGTGTTCCGTGCAACTCGGTACCCCCCAAGCCCGCTGTCCGGGCAGATGATCGCGGCGTACCGCTGCATGCCCCTCGAGGCGTGTGGCGTGGCTCGGGTGGGTCATCACATCATTGCAACCATCGGCGCAGCCGCGTGCTGCATACAAAGGAACGAGTTTGGCCAAGGAAGAACTGATTGAATTTGAAGGGGTGGTGTCTGAAGCACTGCCCGATAATCGTTTTCGCGTGCAACTGGAAAACGGCGTGGAAATCTGGGCTTACGCATCGGGCAAGATGCAGAAGCACCGCATCCGCATTCTCGCGGGCGACCGCGTGAAGCTGGAAATGTCGCCGTACGACCTCACCAAGGGTCGCATCAACTACCGGCACAAGTAAAAAACGGCTGTGCCCCCAAGACGTCCACCCCGTGGGCGTTTCAAAGAAACCGCGTGTCTGCCCGACCCGCGGTTTTTTTATTATTGCTGCGTAAGCAGCGTTAAATTTCGTTGATCTTACGGCAACATCCGGTATCATCCGCCCTGGCTGCCAACGGGGGGAACGTAGTTGGCAGTCAACTGAAGTGCAGGGCTTGTCACATTTGTCAAGCCGCGTGCTGCCCTCGGGTGAGCCCGCGCCAGCTGTACCAGTCCACTCAATAAGCGCACGGCCGCTGATCGATCCATCGACTCAGCAGGACCTCTAATCGCGCATCCATTCGCCGACCGGGGCGTCATCTGACGCTCGCACCCGTTCGGTGTTCAGTGTGTCAACGGAGTCACACCACATCGGGATACCGGACAGGTAGGACGGCGCTTGTCCATCGAAGTACTGGGCGTAACGTTTTGCGTCCGAGGGAATAGAAAACCACAATGTTGGAAACCAAAAAAGCAGCACAGAGGGCGGCGCGCATGAGCCTGCGCGCTTTGGTGGGTCTGACAGCGGCGGCAACGCTGACAGGCCTGGGAATACAAACCGCCGCGGCGCAGGCCACGCGTCCGAAGGCACCCATGTATGGCGTCACGCTTGATGACGTCAGCAGCATCAACGCGATCGTGGCCTCGCTCACACACCTGCCGTACAAGCCGACCGTGCGCGTGGTCTTTGACCCGGGTACATCGGCTGCCGACTACTACGCACCGCTGGTCAAGCTTCATCAAGTCGCCTATGTGATGGGTGAAGTGATGGATTCGTACTATTTCCCGGTCGACGCGACGACCTACAGCGCACGCACCAACGAGTTGGTGAGCACGCTGAAGAATGTCGTGGACGTATGGGAAATCGCCAATGAGATCAACGGCGAATGGCTGCGTGCTAACCCGAGCGGACCGACCACGACGGCAACGTCGCAGGAACAGGCGATCGGTCAGATGGTCGGCAACGCCTACGACATCGTGAAGGGTGCGGGTGGCCTGGTGTCGGTGACGATGTACTACAACGACGATGGCAAGGGCACCAACTGCTACGAGCTGCCGATGGACTCGTGGCGTACCTGGGCGACCAACTTCCTGCCCTCCCGTGTGCGCCAGGGTGCGGACTACGCACTGTTCAGCTACTACCCGTACCAGGACTGCCCAGGTTTGAATCCGTCGTGGGCAAACGATTTCAAGTTGCTCGAAAGCATCTTCCCGGTCGCGAAGGTGGGTTTTGGTGAGATCGGTACGTCCAGTACGTCGGCGCCGCTGTCGGTGCAGCAGAACCTGATCAAGTCGTACTACCCGATGGGGACCACCACGATGGCAGCGGATCCGCGCTTCATTGGTGGTTACTTCTGGTGGAACTACGCTGAGCAGATGCTGCCGTACAGCACCAGTTCGTATTGGAGCCTGCTGAACAACACCATCAAGCCGCTGGCCGCACCGCAATAAGAAGAGGCTGCAGCCTCTCCTCGCAAAAAGGGTGGGACGCCGCGCCGGACGGACGGGACACGATCCGGCAACAAAAAACCCGCGTCAGCTCGCGCTGCGCGGGTTTTTTCTATGGCGACGTGCGCGTGGGGGCTCAGCCGCGTGCAGCGAGATAGGCGCGGAAATCGTCAGCGACTTCCTTGTGCTTGAGCGCCAGTTCCACCGTTGCCTTCAGGTAGCCCAGCTTGCTGCCGCAGTCGTAGCGCACGCCCTTGTAGCGATAGGCCAGCACCTGTTCGGCCGACAGCAGCGACTGGATGGCGTCCGTCAGTTGCAGTTCGCCGCCGGCGCCCGGCTTGAGGTTGCGGATGTGATCGAAAATGCGCGGCGTGAGGATGTAACGGCCGACCACGCCGAGGTTGGACGGCGCATTTTCCGGTGCCGGCTTCTCGACAATCCCCGACATCTTGATGACGCTGCCGTCTTCTTCCCACGGGCGGCCATCGACCACGCCGTACGAACGGCTCTGTTCGGGGTCGATCTCTTCCACGCCGATCACCGAGCAGTTGTAGTGTTCGTACAGGTCGACCATCTGTTTCATGACGGGCGGCGTGCCGTCCAGCAGGTCGTCCGCCAGAATGACGGCGAAAGGCGCATCGCCGACGAGCTTCTCGGCGCATTGCACTGCGTGGCCCAGGCCCAGCGCTTCAGGCTGGCGCACGTAGAAGCAATCCACATGCGATGGCTTGATCGAGCGCACAACCTCAAGCAGCGCGGTCTTTTGCTTGGCTTCGAGTTCGGCTTCCAGCTCGTAGGCCTTGTCAAAGTGGTCTTCAATCGCGCGCTTGCTGCGGCCGGTCACGAAGATCATCTCGGTGATGCCGGCGGCCATGGCTTCTTCCACGGCGTACTGGATCAGCGGCTTGTCCACCACCGGCAGCATTTCCTTCGGACTGGCCTTGGTGGCCGGCAAAAAGCGGGTTCCGAGCCCCGCGACGGGGAAAACGGCTTTGGTGACGCGTTGCATCGTGGTTTCCTTGCTATCGATTGTTCGGGGCGTCGTTCAGGCAGCTTGCACCGGCAGCCGTGCAATCTGGGCTTCCAGCTTAGCCAGCGTGGCTTTGAAATCCGTCACTCGCTTTTGTTCCTGTTCCACCACGGCGGCCGGAGCGCGGGCGACGAAGGATTCGTTGCCGAGCTTGGCTTCGCACTTGGTGATCTCGCCGCGCAGGCGGTCGATTTCCTTCGACAGGCGCGCCTGTTCGGCGGCCACGTCGATCTCGATTTTCAGCAGCAGCTTGTTCTCGCCGACGATGGCGACCGGTGCGCCCGCGCCGTCCTGCTCCATGGCGGCAGCATCCGTGTAGACCTTCACTTCAGAGAGCTTGCCCAGCGCTTGTACGTACGGCGCCGCCACCTGCAGGAACTCGGCTTCGCCATTGGCGTACAGCGGCACGCGTTGCGCGGGGGAGATGTTCATCTCGCCGCGAAGGTTGCGGCAGGCGTCCACCAGTGCCTTCAGCTGTTGCACCCATTGCTCGGCCTGCTCGTCGATCTTGGTGAGCGCGGCACGCGGGTATTCCTGCAGCGCGAGGCTTTCGGTGCCATCGCCCTTGGCGCGGCCGGCCATCGGCGCAACCTTCTGCCAGAGTTCTTCGGTAATGAACGGAATGATCGGATGCGCAAGGCGCAGCACGGTTTCCAGTACGCGCAGCAGCGTGCGGCGCGTGGCGCGCTGTTGCGCGGGCGTGCCGGTCTGGATCTGCACCTTGGCCAGTTCCAGGTACCAGTCGCAGTACTCGTCCCAGACGAACTTGTAGATGGCGTTGGCGATGTTGTCGAAGCGGTAGTCGGCAAAGCCTTTTTCCACTTCGGTTTCCACGCGCTGCAGCAGCGAGACAATCCAGCGGTCGGCCTGCGAGAAGTGCAGATAGCCTTCGGGGCCGCAATCACCGACGCATTCCTGCATGCCGCAGTCCTGGCCTTCGGTGTTCATCAGCACGAAGCGCGTGGCGTTCCAGAGCTTGTTGCAGAAGTTGCGATAGCCCTCGCAGCGGCCAGGGTCAAAGTTGATGCTGCGGCCGAGCGTGGCGAGCGAGGCGAACGTGAAGCGCAGCGCGTCGGCACCGAATGCGGGAATGCCTTCAGGGAATTCCTTGCGCGTGCGCTTCTCGACCTTGGGCGCGTCCTTCGGGCGGCGCAGGCCGGTAGTGCGCTTGGCGAGCAGCGGCTCCAGCGCGATACCGTCGATCAGGTCCACCGGGTCGAGCGTGTTGCCCTCGGACTTGCTCATCTTCTTGCCTTCCGAATCGCGCACCAGCCCGTGCACGTAGACGGTGTGGAAGGGCACTTCACCGGTAAAGTGCAGGGTCATCATGACCATGCGCGCCACCCAGAAGAAGATGATGTCGTAGCCCGTGACCAGCACGGTCGAGGGCAGGAAGTGCTTCAGCTCCGGCGTATCGGCCGGCCAGCCCAGCGACGAGAACGGCACCAGCGCGGACGAGAACCACGTGTCGAGCACGTCGTCGTCACGCGTGAGCGCGCCGGTATAGCCCTTGGCGGCCGCTTGGGCCTTGGCTTCTTCTTCCGTGCGGCCGACGTACACATTGCCGGCTTCGTCGTACCACGCCGGAATCTGGTGGCCCCACCACAGTTGGCGCGAGATGCACCAGTCCTGGATGTTGTTCAGCCACTGGTTGTACGTATTAACCCACTGCTCGGGCACCAGCTTGATCTTGCCGCTCCGCACGGCGTCCAGCGCCACTTCAGCGATGGAGCGGCCCGGGAAGCGCGTGCCTTCCGGCGCCGGCTTGCTCATGGCGACGAACCACTGATCGGTCAGCATCGGCTCAATGACGACGCCGGTGCGGTCACCGCGCGGCACCATCAGCGTGTGTTTCTTGACTTCGGCGAGCAGGCCTTGCGCTTCGAGATCCTCGACCATCTTCTTACGCGCGTCGAAGCGGTCCATGCCGGCATAGGCGGCCGGAGCATCGGCAACGATCTTCGCGTCGAGCGTCAGGATCGACAACTGCGGCAGCTTGTGGCGCTGGCCCACCGCGTAGTCGTTGAAGTCGTGGCCGGGGGTCACCTTGACGACGCCGGTGCCGAACTCGCGGTCGACATACTCGTCGGCAATCACCGGAATCTTGCGATCGGTCAGCGGCAGTTGGACGAACTTGCCGATGAGGTGGGCGTAGCGCTCATCCTCGGGGTGCACCATCACGGCCGTGTCGCCCAGCATCGTCTCGGGGCGGGTGGTGGCCACCGTCAGGTGTGTCAGGCCGTGCACGGCGTCCGGTTCGGCCAGCGGATAGCGGATGTGCCACAGCGAGCCTTCTTCTTCCTCGCTCACCACTTCCAGATCGGACACCGCGGTGCCCAGCACCGGGTCCCAGTTGACGAGGCGCTTGCCGCGGTAGATCAAGCCTTGCTCATACAGACGCACGAACACGTCGCTGACAGCGCGCGACATCTTCGGGTCCATCGTGAAGTATTCACGCTCCCAGTCGATCGAGGCACCCATGCGGCGCACCTGGCGCGTGATGGTGGAGCCCGATTGCTCCTTCCATTCCCACACCTTCTCGACGAATTTCTCGCGGCCCATGTCGTGGCGCGAGACGCCTTGGGCATCCAGCTGGCGCTCGACGACGATCTGCGTGGCGATGCCGGCGTGGTCGGTGCCCGGCACCCACAGCGTGTTGGCGCCGGCCATGCGCGCGTGGCGCGTCAGGCCGTCCATGATGGTCTGGTTGAACGCGTGGCCCATGTGCAGCGTGCCCGTCACGTTCGGCGGCGGGAGCTGGATACAGAAGTCGGGTTTGCCGGCTTCGAGCGTCGCGCGGGAGACGCCCATCGCTTCCCACGCCGCGCTCCACTTCTGCTCGATGGTGGCGGGTTCGAAACTCTTGGCGAGGGACTGGTTTTGATCGGTCATGCTGACGGGGCGCAATGGGCGCAAAAAAGACGTTCGGCCCAGGAAAATGGCGGGCGAAAGCTTGGAATTATACGGCGTGTCGATGCCCAGCACGGGTGAAGCGGCGAATGCGGCCGGTATAATTTCAGGATTCTGCCGAGGCTCCTCCCGCATGTCCGACCTGCTCGCCAATCTGAACCCCGAACAACGCGCTGCCATCACGCTTCCCGATGAATCGGCGCTGATCCTGGCGGGGGCAGGCAGCGGCAAGACGCGCGTCTTGACCACCCGCATCGCGTGGCTGATCCAAAGCGCGCGGGTATCGCCGGCGGGTGTGCTGGCCGTCACGTTTACGAACAAGGCGGCCAAGGAAATGACGGCCCGCCTGCAGGCCATGCTCCCGATCAACACGCGCGCCATGTGGATCGGCACGTTCCACGGCCTGTGCAACCGGTTGCTGCGCGCGCATTACCGGGATGCCGGTTTGCCGCAGACGTTCCAGATTCTGGACACGCAAGACCAGCTCTCCGCCGTCAAGCGCCTGCTCAAATCGCTCAATATCGACGACGAGAAATTCCCGCCCAAGAACGTCCAATACTTCATCAACGGGGCCAAGGAGCAAGGCTTGCGCGCGGGCGATCTGGAAATCGCCAACGAGTACGACCGCCGCATGGCCGACCTCTACGCCGCTTACGACGCGCAATGCCAGCGCGAAGGCGTGGTCGATTTTGCCGAGCTGCTGCTGCGCTGCTATGAGCTGCTGCGCTACAACGACGCCATTCGCGCGCACTACCAACGGCGCTTCAAGCACATCCTGGTGGATGAGTTCCAGGATACGAACAAGCTGCAATACGCCTGGCTGAAGATTCTGGCTGGCCTGGGCGAGCCCGGTGTCACGCCCAATGCCATCTTTGCCGTGGGCGATGATGACCAGAGCATCTACGCGTTTCGCGGCGCCAACGTGGGCAACATGGTCGACTTTGAACGCGAATTCCGCGTCGAGCACCGGATCAAGCTGGAGCAGAACTACCGCTCGCATGGCCACATTCTCGATACCGCCAACCATCTGATCTCGCACAACACGCGTCGGCTGGGCAAGAACCTGCGCACGGATGCCGGCCATGGCGAGCCGGTGCGTGTCTACCAGGCTGCGACGGACGGGCAAGAGGCGGGTTGGATTGTCGATGAGATCCGCGACCGCATTGCCACCGGCATGTCGCGCTCGGAAATCGCCATCCTCTATCGCAGCAACGCGCAGTCGCGGGTGATCGAGCACGCCTTGTTCTCGGCAGGCATCGCCTACAAGGTGTACGGCGGCCTGCGCTTTTTCGAGCGCGCGGAAATCAAACACGCGCTGGCGTATATCCAGTTGCTGGAAAACTCGGACAACGACGCCGCGTTCGGCCGTGTGGTGAACTTCCCGGCGCGTGGCATTGGGGCACGTTCGCTGGAGCTGTTGCAGGACGCGGCGCGACTGTACGGCATTTCTCTCGCCGCGGCGGTGCCGTATCTCACGGGGGCGGCGGGCACCAAGTTGTCGGCGTTTGTGCGTCTGATCGAACAGATGCGTGCCGACACGCGCCAGATGACGCTGCCCGAAATCGTCCAGCACGTCATTCACGCCAGCGGCCTGATCACGCATTACCAAGGTGAGAAGGAAGGCCAGGACCGCATCGAGAACTTGCAGGAACTGGTGACCGCCGCCCAAGCCTTCGTTGCCGAAGAAGGCTACGGCGTAGACGCGATTGCGACCGCGCTGCCCGTGCGCCACGACGCCATGCTACGCATCGAAGGCGGCGAGACCGATACCGCCTCTGAACTCGTGACCGACGAGACGCCCACGGAGATGACGCCGTTGGTCGCCTTTCTCACGCACGCCTCGCTGGAGGCCGGCGACAACCAGGCCCAGGCCGGCCAGGATGCCGTGCAGATGATGACCGTGCATGCGGCCAAGGGGCTTGAATTCCACGTCGTCTTCATCACCGGGCTGGAAGAGGGTTTGTTCCCGCACGAAAACAGCCAGATGGAGAAGGACGGCCTGGAAGAAGAGCGCCGCCTGATGTACGTGGCGATCACCCGTGCGCGCGAGCGGTTGTATCTGTCGTTTGCGCAAAGCCGCGTGCTGCACGGTCAGATCCGCTACCACATCCGCTCCCGCTTCTTTGACGAACTGCCCGAAGACACGCTGAAGTGGCTGACGCCGCAACACTCTGGCTACCAAGCCACGCGCCGTGCGCAAGGCGATTCCGCCTGGGGCAAGGATTGGTTCAAGCGCCCCGAGCGCGGCGATGACGATGCCTACACCGGCCGCCCGACCGGCGGCATGGACACCGGCAAGAACTACGCCGACGCCAAGCGCGCGGAGGCCACGGGCTTCCGCGTCGGCCAGTCGGTGTTCCACAACAAGTTCGGGGAAGGCGTCATCACGACGCTGGAAGGCGAGGGCGCCGAGGCGCGCGCTCACATCAAGTTCAACCGCCACGGGGTGAAGGTGCTGGCGCTGGGCATCGCCAAGCTGGACCCGATCAACTGAGCGCCGGTCGGGTGAGTGAACGGCCTGTCGATCAGGCCGTCGTATCGGTCGTCTGGCCGGCGGCTTGCGTTACGTTGAAGCAGCCGCGGTAGGTGGCGTAGAACGAGCAGTACAGCACGGCCATCACCAGAATCCGGTACGGCGTGGCGATGATCGGGGCGATGTTGTTGGCGCCGCTCGACGCGAACAGCGCATCGATGAACAGCGGCACGGCAATCAGCAGGATCGCCACCAGTGTCCCGTAGAGGATGAACGCCGCACGATTGCGCCACACGGACATCCAGCTGAAGAACAGCGCCTTGCCCACCGGAATGCCGTGCCATGCCACCAGCAACGGCGCAAACCAGAACAGCACCGCCACCGGGATGTACAGCACCGAGCCCATCACCATAGCAAGGTAGAACTCGCGGATGGCATCAGCGGTGAGCGGCTTGTCGCTGACCACGGTCATGAGCGTGTCCACGTCCACCATCGTCATCAGTACGCCGCTGACCACCAGTACCAGTGCGCCGTAAATGCCGCCCAGCTTGAGCAGGCTGCGCATTGCATCCTTGCCGTACGCGCGAAAGCCCGCGATGAGCGATGCCGGCCCGACTCGCTTGCCCGCCACCGTGTCGCGGCAGGCCGACATGAAGCCCACGAAGATGGCCGGGTTCACCAGCAGGATGGCAAAAACACCAATCGGCGGCACCAGCAGCATCAGCAGGTTGACCGCAAAGAGGTAGATGAACAGCAGCAGCAAGAACCCGATCGGGTTCTTGCGAAACAGCCACGCGCCCTGGCGCAGCCAGACGTAGCCTTGCTTGGCCGGTACTTCAATCAGTTGCATGGTTGGGGAAGATCCAGAGTCAGGGCGCCCGCGCCAACCCGCTCTCGCAGCACGCGCTCGAAGTGGGTGGGGTCATGCGGCTTGAGCAGTTCGGCATCGCGCGGTAGATAGAAATCCCACAGGCGCGAGACCCAGAAACGGTACGCCGCAGCGCGCAGCATGTCTTGCCAGTGCCGCGTTTCGGCATCGGTGAACGGGCGTACAGCGTGATAGGCGTGGAGCATCGCACGGGCCCGCTCCGCATCCAGCACGCCGGTGGCCAGGTCGATGCACCAGTCATTGACGGTGACGGCCACATCGAAGAGCCACTTGTCGACACCGGCAAAGTAAAAGTCGAAGAACCCGCCCAGGCGTTCCGGGTGGCCATCGGCGGCCGGCTCGAACAGCACGTTGTCGCGGAAGAGGTCGCAATGGCACGGGCCTTCGGGCAGCGCGGCGTAGTCGGCGCTGGCGAAGAAGCGTTGCTGATGCGCGAGTTCGTTTTCCAGCAGCGCGCGCGTGTCGCCATGCACGAAGGGCACCACCTCGGGCACCACCTCGTTCCACCACGGCAGGCTGCGCAGGTTGGGCTGATGGCGCAGATAGTCGCGGCCGGCCAGGTGCATGCGCGCGAGCATGTCGCCGACGATAGCGCATTCCGACACCGTGGGAGCCAGGTTCGAGCGGCCCGGGAGGCGCGTCACGATGGTCGCCGGCTTGCCGTTGAGCGTGCGCAGGATCTCGCCGTCGCGGCCGGGAATCGGCGCCGGTACGCTGATGTGGTGCTGCGCCAGATGCTGCATCAAATACAGGTAGAACGGCAGCTGCTCGACCGCCAGCCGTTCGAACAGGGTGACGACGTATTCGTGCGTCTGCCCATCCTTTTCCGTGGTCAGGAAGAAGTTGGAATTTTCGATCCCGGAGGGGATGCCGCGAAATGCGCGCACCGCGCCCACATCGTATTGATCCAGCCAGAGAGCGATCTCTGCGTCGGAGACCGGGGTGAAAACAGCCATGCTTCAGGAACGGGAAACGGGTGGAGGGAAAGGCAACCTGCCCACGGCGGCGCCGGCTGGCAGGCGCCGCAGTTGCGGCACAGGCTTAGAACTTCAGGACGTTGACCGAAGGCACCCGGTCGATATCACCGCGCTCGCGGATACGCGGCGAGCTGTCTTCGGGCTTGCTCAGGTTGTAGGACGTGCCCATGCCCGACTTGACGTGGATGTCCGGCGCCTGGCCCTTCTGGAAGCGGTATTCCTCGACCTGCGTACCGTCGTTGTCGCGGTAGTCGAAGCTCGGCTTGACGCGCTCGTTGTGGATCGCGCCGCGGGTTGGCTTGGAGATCGGCTGATTGTTGATCGCCTTGACGTCGGGAAGGTCCAGACCGGCGCTGTCGGAGGTCACCTCGGCGTGCGCGGGCAGGGCGAGGCAGAAAACGGTGCCTGCCAGCAGCCCAGCGTGGCGCATGAGGCGCGCGACATTGGCATAGCCGGAGTGGACGGGGGCGGGCGGGTGAAGCAGCGAATCCATCATGGACTCCGGCGAGTGATCTGGGACCCTCCATTCTAGCAGTCCAGCCACCCGCCATCGTCCGTTCGCATGGCGCCGAATGTCACACCCGGGGTTACAGGTAGAACATCTCTTCCTTGGGCGGAATCGGCGAGGTGCCTTCGCGCTTTTCGTAGAACTCGTAGACGGCGTCGAGCGCGTCCTTGGGCTCGTCGACGATGCGCATGATGTCGAGGTCGTGCTCGGCAATCAGGCCCATCGGCAGCAGCGTAAAGCGGAACCAATCCAGCAGGCCCTTCCAGAAATGGCTGCCGAACATGACCACCGGCACGCTGCGCGATTTGCCCGTCTGGACGAGCGTGAGCACTTCAGCCAGTTCATCGAGCGTGCCAAAACCACCAGGCATGACGATGAACGCATCCGAGTTCTTCACGAAGGTGACCTTGCGCGTGAAGAAATGGCGGAAGCGCATCGAGATGTCCTGGTACCGATTGCCTTGCTGTTCGTGCGGCAGTTCGATGTTCAGGCCGACGCTGGCCGACTTGCCGGCGTGCGCCCCCTTGTTGGCTGCTTCCATGATGCCGGGGCCGCCGCCGGAGATGACGGCGAAGCCCGCATCCGAGAACAACCGGGCGATTTCGATGGTGCGTTCGTAGTACGGCGAATCCTCGCGCAGGCGCGCGCTGCCGTAGATCGAGACGGCCGGGCGGATCTCCGAGAGGTACTCGGTCGCCTCGATGAACTCTGCCATAATCGTGAACATCTGCCAGGAGGCGCGCGCTTTCTTTGCGGTGGCGCGTTCTTCGTCGGCGAGTGCCCGCAGGCTGGGGATCATTTTGCGATCGGTACGGCCATGTGACACGTCAGCTTTGGGCTCGTGTTCAACGCCCACTGTCACGTTGACGTCCATGTCGGCCGTGGTGGCCTGGCGCGCGGGGCTCACCCCCGTCAGTTCAGCCGCGGAAACCTCCGCCGAGGAAGCACCAGAAGCCTGCTTTGCCACGCCGCCTTCAGCGGAAGCGCCATTATCGGAAACGCCTTTTGGCGTTCCAGTCACTTTAGAGTCCATGGGAATGTCGGAAAGTCAAGAAACGCTGTTGCTCGTCGATGGCTCGAGTTATCTGTACCGTGCCTATCACGCACTGCCCGACTTGCGAAACGGAGAAGGGTTTCCTACGGGGGCCATCTACGGCATCGTGAACATGCTGCGCAAACTGCGCAACGACTACCCGGCCAAGTATAGCGCTTGCATTTTCGACGCCAAAGGCAAGACCTTTCGCGACGACCTCTATCCGGCCTACAAGGAGCACCGCGCGCCCATGCCGGACGACCTGCGCGCGCAGATCGAACCCATCCACGAAGCCGTGCGGGCATTGGGCTGGCCCATCTTGGTGGTCGAAGGTGTAGAGGCCGACGATGTGATTGGCACCCTGGCCGAGCGGGCGGCCCGCGAAGGCGTTCGGACCATCGTCTCAACGGGTGATAAAGACCTCGCCCAACTGGTGAATGACCACGTCACGCTGGTCAACACCATGACCAACGAAACGCTCGACCCGCCTGGTGTGCAAGCCAAGTTTGGCGTGCCGCCCGAACGCATCGTCGATTATCTTTCGCTGATTGGCGACACCGTGGACAACGTGCCCGGCGTGCCCAAGGTGGGCCCGAAAACCGCGGTGAAATGGTTGACCGAATTCGGCACGCTCGACAACGTCATGGCGCGTGCGGGCGAGATCAAGGGCGTGGTGGGCGACAACCTGCGCAACACGCTCGAGTGGCTGCCCAAGGGCCGCGAACTGCTGACAGTGAAGCTCGACTGCGATCTCAGCAAAGAAGTGCCGACATTCGATGCGCTGATCGACGGCGGCGAAGATAAATCCAAGCTCGTCGATTTCTTCTCCCGCTACGGCTTCAAGACGTGGCTGCGCGAGGCTTCCGGCGACGCCTTGCCCGATACGCGCAGCGTGGGTGCCGCGCGCAAGGCCGCGACGCCCGTGAAAAATTACGCCGGCGAGGCTGCACAACTGCAAGCCCAGGCCAACCTGTTCGACGTGGAAGCGCCGCCCGACGAGATCAAGTATGAGACGGTGACGACCGAAGGACAGCTCGAGTCGTGGATGCAGCGCCTGGACGAAGTGGACCTTGCCTGCATCGATACCGAGACCACGTCCCTTGACCCGATGCTCGCGCAGTTGGTTGGCATTTCGCTCTCGGTCAAGCCGGGGGAGGCTTGCTACATCCCGGTGGCCCATCGCGGCCCGGATGTGGCCGGCTTTGATGCAGCGGCGCAGCTCTCGCGCGACACCGTGCTCGCGCGCATGAAGCTGTGGCTCGAAGACGAGTCGCGCAAGAAAGTCGGCCAGCATCTGAAGTACGACGCGCATGTGTTTGCCAACCATGGCATCGCGCTGCGCGGCATCGAGCACGACACGATGCTCGAATCGTACGTGCTCGAATCGCACCGCAATCACGGCATGGACGCACTGGCCGAACGCGTGCTGCACTTGCAGACGATCACCTACGAAGCCGTGTGCGGCAAGGGGGCATCGCAGATCGGCTTTGACGAGGTGCCGCTCGATCGCGCGACCGAGTACGCGGCGGAGGATGCTGACATCACGCTACGCCTGCATCGCGCGCTGTTCCCCAAGGTGACCGAAGACGACAAACTGCGCTACGTCTACGAGCAGATCGAAATGCCGACCTCCATCGTGCTGCAGAAGATGGAGCGCAACGGCGTGCTGATCGATGCTGATCGTCTGGCCAAACAGGGCAACGAGCTGGGCTTGCGTCTGATCGATCTGGAAGCCGAGGCGCACAAGCTTGCGGGTCAGCCGTTCAACCTCGGCTCACCCAAGCAGATCGGCGACATCTTCTTCAACCAGATGAAGTTGCCGGTCATCAAGAAGACCGCGAGCGGTGCACCGTCGACCGACGAAGAGGTGCTGCAGAAGCTGGCCGAAGACTACCCGCTGCCGAAGTTGCTGCTGGATTACCGGGGTCTGGCCAAGCTCAAGTCCACCTACACCGACAAGTTGCCGAAGATGGTCAACCCGCGCACTGGCCGGGTCCACACCACCTACGGCCAGGCGACGGCGGTGACGGGACGCCTGGCCTCTACCGATCCGAACCTGCAGAACATTCCGGTACGCACCGAAGAAGGGCGGCGCATCCGCGAAGCGTTTATCGCGCCGGAGGGCAGCGTGATTGTGTCGGCCGACTACTCGCAGATCGAACTGCGCATCATGGCGCATCTGTCGCAGGACGAAGGCCTGATGCGTGCATTCCGTGAGGGCCAGGACGTGCATCGCGCCACGGCTGCGGAAGTGTTCAACGTGACGCCGCTGGAAGTGTCACCCGACCAGCGCCGTGTGGCGAAGGTCATCAACTTCGGCCTGATCTACGGTATGAGCGCGTTCGGGCTGGCCAGCAACTTGGGCATTGGGCGCGACGCTGCCAAGCTGTATATCGACCGGTACTTCGCCCGCTACCCCGGCGCCGCGAGCTACATGGACGAGACCCGGCAGACCGCGCGCGAGAAAGGCTACGTGGAGACGGTCTTCGGTCGTCGCCTGTGGCTACCGGACATCAATGGCGGCAACGGCCCGCGCCGTCAGGCTGCCGAGCGCGCCGCCATTAACGCGCCGATGCAAGGAACAGCGGCTGACCTGATCAAGCTGTCGATGCTGGCTGTGCAAGGCTGGCTCGAAGCCGAAGCGATGCGCTCGCGCCTGGTCATGCAGGTGCACGATGAGCTGGTGCTCGAAGTCCCGCAGGACGAACTGGCGGTCGTACGCGAGCGCCTGCCCGAACTGATGTGCAGCGTCGCAACGCTGCGGGTGCCTCTGGTGGCCGAAGTTGGCGTGGGTGCCAACTGGGAAGAGGCGCACTGACGCAATCGCTTGCCGCGCGAGCGCCACGCCATAAAACAAGGTGTGGCGCGAGTTTGTCTGCCAAGGCAGTCTATGGATGGCGTGGGCATGCGGTTGTCATGATTCGCCATATCCCTGTATCTGGGGTTGCGGCGAATTTTGCGTTGCAGCAGACTGCACCTGACAGATCACGTGATCGAAAAGATTCAACGGCTCCAGGAGAGGCACATGGCAGGGCAGATGGATGGCGCGGGGAGTACGAACGGACCACGCATTGTGGTGGTCGGTGGAGGCGCTGGCGGGTTGGAACTCGCAACGCGGCTGGGTGACAAGCTCGGCAAGCGCGGCGCGGCGCAGGTCATTCTGGTTGATCGCAACCCAACACACATCTGGAAACCGCTGCTGCATGAAGTTGCCGCCGGCAGCATGGATCCGAACACTCACCAGCTCGAATACGCTGCGCAGGCGCGCTGGCATGGCTTCGAATTCCAGCAGGGCGAGCTGAAGGGCCTCGATCGCGTCGCCAAATCCATCATCGTGTCCGGATGCGTTGACGCGGACGGCACCGAGGTGCTGCCCGAGCGCGCCATTTCGTACGACACGCTGGTGCTGTCGATTGGCAGCGTGACGCATTTCTTCGGCGTACCGGGCACGGCCGAGCATGCCATCGCCCTCGACACCGCATGGCAGGCCGAGCGCTTCCGCCGCAGGCTCATCGCGGCGTGCATGCGCGCCCAGAACGGTGTGGGCGATGCGCGTCCGCAGGTGGACATCGCCATCGTCGGTGCGGGCGCCACGGGCGTGGAACTATCGGCCGAACTGCGCAATACCGCCCACGTGTTGGCCGCGTATGGCCTGCACAAGCTGGACCCGCGTCATGACATCCGCATCCACCTGATCGAAGGCGGTCCGCGCATTTTGCCGGTGCTCAAGGAGCGCATTTCAGCAGCGACCACCAAGCTGCTGGAAAAGCTCGACGTGGACGTCATTACCAGCGAACGCGTGACGGAAGTCACCGCCCGTGCTGTCAACACGGCCAGCGGCAAGTCCATTCCGGCAGATCTGACCGTGTGGGCCGCCGGCATCCGTGCACCGTCGGTGCTGGGTGAGTTGGGGCTGCCGGTGAATAAGCTGGGCCAGGTTGTCGTCTCGCGCACGCTCCAGGTCGAGGGCGACGATTCGATCTACGCCTTTGGCGATTGTGCAAGCTGCCCGTGGCCCGAGGCCTCGACCAGCGTGCCGCCGCGTGCGCAGGCCGCGCATCAGCAGGCCACCTATCTGTTCGACGCGTTGCGCAAGCGCATGGACGGCAAGCCGGTCCAGCCGTTCGCGTTCAAGGACCTTGGCTCGCTGGTGTCGCTCGGTCATTTCAGCGCCGTCGGCAGCCTGATGGGTGGGCTGATTGGCGGCTCGATGTTCATCGAAGGTCTGATGGCGCGGCTGATGTACACGTCGCTGTATCGCATGCACGTGCTGGCGCTGCACGGTTGGGTGCGCATGTCGGTGGATACGGTCATGCACTGGCTGCGCAGCAAGACAAATCCGCGGGTCAAGCTCCACTAAGCCGTTCTTGATACGGGTGCCGGATGCCTGGCTCGGCAGCAATGCATCCGCTTCGGTAGACTAGCCGCTTCGTTCACCGTAACCGCGCCGTGGGCGCGAGGAGAGTGCGATGCAGCTTGATGCAGAAGTGGAGAGCCTGGTACCCGGCCGCAGCTTTGACCGCCGCGGCTTCATGAAGACGGCACTGGGCTCGGCCTTTGCGGCAGCGGTACTGCCGGTGTCGGCGCAGACCATCCACACCGATTTCAATGGGCTGACGGCGGGTGAGGTGATCGTGCCCGTGGGCGACTTCAAGATGCCGGCCTATCGCGCCCAGCCAGAAGGCAAGACGCACCTGCCGGTGGTGATCGTCGTCAGCGAGATCTTTGGCGTACACGAATACATTGCCGATATCTGCCGGCGTTTTGCCAAGCTCGGTTATCTGGCGATCGCGCCTGAGTTGTTTGTGCGCCAAGGCGATCCGCGCGCGTACGGCACGGTGCAGGAAGCTGTCGCCAACGTGGTGTCCAAAGTGCCGGATTCGCAGGTGGCGGGCGATCTTGACGCCACCATCGCGTGGGCCAAGGAGAACGGTGGCGACGCGGCGCGTATCGGCATGACCGGCTTTTGCTGGGGTGGGCGCCAGGTCTGGCTGGCCGTGGAGCGCAACCCCGGCATCCGGGCTGCAGTGGTGTGGTACGGGCCGCTGAAGGGCAATCCGAATCCGCTGCAACCGGTTTCGCCTATCGACAAGGTGGACGAACTGAAGGCACCCGTGCTGGGTCTCTACGGCGCGAAGGACACTGTGATTACGGAAGACGTGCGCGACACAATGAAGACCGCGTTGGAAAAATCCAAGAATCCCAAGGCGCATGCATCGCGCATCATCGTGTACCCGAATTCCGGCCACGCATTTCACGCGGATTACCGTCCGAGCTATGTGAAGGCCGACGCGGAAGATGGTTGGAAGAAGTGCCTGGCATGGTTCAAGGACCACGGCGTGGTGTAGTCCCTCAGCACGTCGAACACAACAGGTCCCAGGAGTTGCCCTGGGGCCTTTTCTTTTGCGTGCACTGGCAAAGGTGGATAAAGCGGCATACAATTCGCCCTTCTTGCAACTCTGTTGCGTTTATTGGCTCCCGCTGCGTCACCTTCGCATGACCTTCGATACCACCCTGTTTGGCATTCTCCTGGCCACCGCGCTGTCTGGCATCGGCAGCATGGCAGGCGCTGCCGTGCTGTCACTGACGGTGCTGTCGCGCATGGTCGATCGGATGGTCAGTTTTTCGGTGGGCGTGCTGCTGGCCACGTCGCTGCTCCATTCGTTGCCGGAGGCGTTCGAAGCGCATCGCGGCATCGAGCCCAATACGCACGCGCTGTTCGCCACGTTGCTGGCCGGGCTGCTGGGTTTCTTCCTGCTGGAAAAGATTTCGCTGATCCGCCATTCACACCACCACGAGGGCGACGGGCACGGTCATCACCATGGCCATGATCGACAGGAAGCTGGCCGTAGCGGCCTGATGATCCTGGTGGGCGATGGCCTGCATAACTTCTCCGATGGCATCGTGATCGCCGCGGCGTTTCTGGCGGACACCCGGGTCGGCATCGTCACCGCGCTGGCGATTGCGGCGCACGAAATCCCGCAAGAGATCGGCGATTTCATGGTGCTGCTCAACGCCGGATTCTCCAAGACGCGCGCCTTTGTCTACAACCTGATCTGCAGCGTCTGTGCGCTGGTGGGCGCGGTGCTGGGCTACTACCTGCTGGATCGCCTGACGTCGTGGATTCCGTACGTGCTGGTGGTGGCGTCGAGCAGCTTCATTTACATCGCGGTGTGCGATCTGATGCCGCAGATGAAGCGCCGGCCGCGCTGGCAAGAATCGGCGGTGCAGGTCGCGTTGATCGCAGCGGGCATCGCGATGATCTTTTTGCTGACCGAAGGTTTGCACGGCCACGCGCACTGAGGTGCTGCATCCGCTTCAAGAAAAAAAGGTTCTTCGAAGAATTCCGTGGGCCGAATCTCCACATTCCGTATGCTGGCGCCGACAAGGGCAAGTGTTCGGAGGCGGAATGCT